>DATKQX010000074.1:0-151730 GCA_035532495.1 Saccharimonadales bacterium (SeqCode) | reverse complement strand
GACGGCGTGAAGCGCCAGTAGTCGAAGGGAACGAAGTGCCAGCGTGCGGCAAACGGGACGGTCATCAGCAGACGTCCGCCCGGACGCAGACAGCGCTTCACCTCAGTGAGGAGGTCCTCCGGCTCGAGAACATGCTCGAGCACCTCTGTGCAGAGCGCCAGGTCGATGGAAGCATCGGGCACCGGCCAGGGGTATCCGCTCACATAGAGCGTGTCATCGCGTCCGTAGCCGAAGCGATCGGTCGCCTCGGCGATGTCGAGGCCCTGATAGCTCCCGGCGCGCGTCAGCAGCGACCGGTAGGGTTGCTCACCACACCCCACGTCGAGGACGGCGCCCGTTTCATGGGCCAGCACCGGACGCAGGTCCCTCCAGATCGATTGGAGTTGCAGATCGCCGAGACGGCGTAGCAGGGTTGGTTTGCGGAGTGCCGGTGGCCGCCAGCTCTCGCTCGATCTGAGCGCGAGGTTGCGGCGCTTCACGATTCGCCTCCGGAATAACGCGCCGCCATCATCGGACAGGGTATCAATCCGTCGAGCAGATCGAGCCCCGACGGATTGCGTGAGTTCCATCCCCCGGCCCTATCATGTGCGGAATGCCCGATGCGCCCCGGGAAGGTCGGCGGAAGATCAGCGCAATCATTGCCTGCTATCGAGACGCTCCGGCCATACCGATCATGTACGACCGCCTGGTCACGGTCTTCACGACGATCGATGTGGAATACGAGATCATCTTTGTGAACGACGCGAGCCCGGACGATGCCGAGCAGGTGCTTGCGGACCTGTCCGAACGCGATACACACGTCGTTGTGGTGACACACAGCCGCAACTTCGGCTCGCAGAGCGCATTCACCAGTGGAATGCGCATCGCAACGGGCGATGCCGTCGTGCTGCTCGACGGTGACCTGCAGGACCCACCCGAGCTGATCGAAGCATTCTATGCCAAGTGGAAGGAGGGCTATGACGTCGTGTACGGATCGCGCGTGGCACGCGACGCGAACCGTTTCCTGCGATCCTCGTATCGACTCTTCTACCGGCTGTTTCGCGCGGCGTCGTACGTCCCCGTCCCCCTCGACGCCGGTGACTTCTCGCTCATGGACCGGCGGGTGGTGGACGCACTCAATCTGCTCCCCGAAACGAACCGGTTCCTGAGAGGGCTGCGCGCGTGGGTGGGATTCCGCCAGATCGGTGTTCCGTATCACCGCCCTGAGCGCATGTTCGGGAAGACCACGAACTCACTGCTCCGCAATATCGGCTGGGCACGCAAGGCAATCTTTTCCTTCTCGTACGTCCCGCTCGAGATGATCACCGTCGTCGGGATACTGACGACGGTCGTTGCGTTCATCGCCATCATCGTTGAGATCTTCTTCCGGCTTGTGAGCCCCGCCTCGGCGCCGACAGGCTTCGCTTCCCTCATCGTGCTGATCCTGTTTATCGGCGGCATTCAGCTCCTGTGTCTGAGCGTGATCGGGTCATATCTCGCGCACATCTACGAGGAGGTGAAACGCCGGCCGCCGTACATCGTCTCCACAATTCGCAACAACCCATCGGATGCAGGAGGGGGCAACACGACCGCTGAATCACCACCCGAGGAGGGCGGGTCATCCGCTGCCTCGTAACCGGCGCAGGCGGGTTTGTCGGCGCGAACCTCGTGCACCGTCTCGTTCGCGATGGCCACGAGGTGCACGCGATCCTCCAGCCCACCACCGACACATGGCGTTTGCATGGCCTCGGTGATGTGCGGCGGATCGAAGGCGATATCGCCGACGTCGAGGACGTGGACCAGGCATTCCGATCAGCACGTCCCGATTGGATCTTCCACCTGGCCGCGCATGGCGCGTACTCGTACCAAACCAACATCGTCGGCATGGCGAGGAGCAACGTGCTCGGCATCGCGAACATTCTGGCAGCGGCGGAGCGTCACGGCTGTACGGTGATGATCAACACCGGGACGTCGTCCGAGTACGGGGACCGTGATCACGCTCCACGTGAGGACGAGCCCCCGCGGCCGAATAGTGATTACGCCGCCACCAAAGCGACCGCGACGTGGCTGTGCGAGCGTGCTCGCACGCGCGGCGTCCCGGTGACGACGCTTCGCCTCTACTCCGCGTACGGTCCGTTCGAGGAGGAGCGACGGCTCATTCCGACTCTGCTCCGGGCCGCGCTTGCCGGCGGCTGGCCACCGCTTGCGGCACCCACCGTCGTGCGCGACTACGTGTATGTCGGGGATGTCATCGACGCGTACATGATCGCCGCAACGACGCCCAGTCGCAGTCCGATCTACAACGTCGCGTCGGGTATCCAGACCTCTCTCGCTGAGATCGTGCGAACCGCGGCTGCGCTCTTCTCGGTCGGCGCGGAGCCTCGATGGGGAGACTATCCGAATCGTGCATGGGACACGCGCGTCTGGGTCGGCGATCCATCACTGATTCGATCCGAGTTGGGATGGGTGGCCACGACCAGTCTTGTGGACGGGTTGAGTGAGTCGGCCGAGTGGCTCGCGACTCACCCGTTCGACGGCGGAGGAGCTGCGCCTACGACCTCGACCCGATGAGATAGAGATTCCCCAGCGGAACAGGGACTGAGACGCGCCCGATCCGACTGCGACTCAATGCCTGCAGTGCCACGGCCTTTGCGCGTCCGGGAAGTGGGACGAGATGCGTCATATACCCGACGCTGTACGTGTTGTTCACGTGACCCTGCTTGAGGACCTTGAAACCTCCCGCCTCGAAGATGCGACGCATGGTGTCCGGACCGTAGAGGTATGTGTGCTCAATGTCGATGATCGGACTGCGCTCGCCCATCACGTGCGCCGACACCGATTCGACGTTGTGGTTGAGGCAGAGGATCAACCCACCGGGGCGGAGGGCCGCCCGGCACGCTTCAAGGACGACCTCCGGATGTGGCACGTGATCGAACACCTGGAAGAGACAGACGGCATCGAACTCCCCGTCGGCAAACAGCCCGGGGCGCATGACGTCGCAGACGATCTGGTCGCGTACCTGCGGCGACGCACCGGCGATTGCCGACGCGCTGGGTTCGACTCCACGAACCCGGGTGTAGCCCTGCGCCAGCGCCTGCTCGAGGAAGAACCCGTCTCCGCATCCGACCTCGAGCAGTGACTCCTGACGTCCACTCAGCGCGCGTACCCGCGCGAGATAACGACCGTAGGTGGCCTTGAGATTGGCGGTCTCCGCCTCATAGTCGAACGTGCTCTCTGCGTACAGGTGGCCCAGCGTCGCCTCGTCGAGCACCGGGTCCGAACGCACGAGGCCACACTTCAGGCACCGGACCATGCGGTAGTGGATGCGGTCGGGAAGGCGGCGGGCTGAGAAGCGGGCGGGCGTGATGTCGTCGACACTGAAGTTGGCTGCGTACAGCTCCTTCGACGGTGTGCCGGTCCCACAGATGGCGCAGTGGGTCGGTACAAAGGTGAGGTTCGTAAAACCTTCCCGGTCTTCCTGGGTGTCGGACACCGACGGATTATGGGCCAGCTCGGTCGTCGCGGCGCACATGATGTTGCCGGCCCTAGGCTGGGACCAGCCCAACCTCTCGAACGGTCGCGATGAGCCCTTCGACGTCAAGACCGTTGCGGCGGCGTAGGAACGCTTCAGATCCCGACGTCTCGCCGATCGGATCGATGACCCCTCGGCGCACCAGACGCACCCCCAGACCATGGTCAGCGATGGCTTCCGCGACAAGGGATCCGAGGCCGCCGATTGGGCGGTGATCCTCGATGGTGATGCATGCGCGCTTCGTGGCCAGCAGTGCTGCGAGATCCTCGCTCGGAGCGGGCGCAATCGACGCGGCAACTGCAACGACCGTGCGCACACCTTCGGCCAGGAGACGGCGGCGAGCCTCGAGCGCGACGCCGGCCATCGAACCAAGCGCGACGATCGCGATATCGCCGTCGCCGATCGTCTCCAGATGGCCCCAACGGAAACGCCCTTCCAACTCCGGGTGCGATTCCGTTTCCTTGGCGAGCCGCAGATACATCGGCTCTGGGCGCGCGTAATGGTCACGCAATGCTCGGTCGACCTGAGCATCATCCGCGGGCGCGACGATGCCCACACCAGGCTGCACGCGCATCAGCGCGATGTCTTCGAGGGCATGGTGGGTGAACCCCGCAGAGCCATAGGCGAAGCCGCCGCCGATGCCGACGATGCGAACAGGAAGCTCGTGCAGCACCGCACCGTTCCTGAACTGTTCGTAGCCGCGCATCGACGCAAAGGTCGCGATGGAATAGCAGAAGGGAATGTACCCCTCGCTCGCCATTCCGGCTGCGAGCGAGAGCATGTTCGCCTCTGCCACGCCGACGTTGAAGAAGCGATCCGGATGACGCCCGGCAAATGGCTCCAGCACCATGAATCCCAGGTCCGCGGTGAGCAGCACCACGCGTTCGTCAGCAATCGCGAGCTCCGTGAGCGTGGCGACAAACTGCTTTCTCACGAGAGCTCTCGCATGGCCTGGGCATACTGCTCATCGTCGAGCGGAAGGTAGTGCCACTTGACCTGGCGCTCCATGAAGCTCACGCCCTTCCCGGCGAGTGTGTCGGCAATCACGAAACGCGGCCCGCCGCTGCTGGTCGTTTGCAGGACACGCGTCACGGCGTCGACGTCGTGGCCGTTGACGCGATCGCATTCCCAGCCGAGGCTTGTCACGCTTGCGCCGATGCGACTGAGGTCGATCACCTCGTTCGTCGGGGCCAGCGCCTGCTGTCCGTTGTTGTCGAGGATCACGCACAGGTTGGCGAGCCTGTGATGCCCGGCAAACATGAACGCTTCCCACACCGAACCCTCGTTGAGCTCCGCGTCACTGATGAGCACAAACACCCGTCCGGGCTTGCCGGCCATGCGCTTCGCAAAAGCGACACCGGTACCGAGCGAGAGGCCGTGGCCGAGCGAGCCCGTCGAAAACCTGACACCCGGCAGCGTGTGGTCCGGATGCACGCCGAGCTGACTGCCGTCAGCGCAATACGTGTCCAATGTTTCGTGAGTGATTGCGCCCATCTGTTCCATGACGCAATAGTGCGCAAGCGCTGCGTGACCTTTCGACAGGACGAACACGTCCTGCTCCGGGGCGATGACACGTGAGAACAACGCGACGAGAATGTCGGTGATGGACAGTGCGGACCCGATGTGCCCGACGTGCGCACGCTTCGACTGGTCGATGATCGAACGGCGAACGCTGACGGCGCTGAGGGAATGAGACGCCTCTGCGTGTGCCGTCACAAGGCCTTCAGTGATGTGCTGTCTCGTGGATCCCTTCTCACGGTCCCACGAGTGTAACCCGGGGGCAGCGACGGAGGGGACCCGCCCCCCGTCTCGCGCCCGCACGCAGCCTCGGCGACACCCACCCAGAACCCGCTCCCCCAGGCGACGTGAAGGATCACGAAGATGCCCGGGAGACGCAGTCGGACAGCGATCGGCTGGTCGCTCCCGGCACGAAGCCCGGCGAGGACACACGCGGCGGTGTACGCGGCGCCACCCGCGACGATGATCCGCCGTCCGCGTCGGGTCATCGCGAGGAGCATCGACGCCGGCACCGCTGCCACGAGCGCCGGGGCCGCGAGATGGTACGGGCGGATGACGCCCGGCCGAGCCCGCGCAACCCGAACCTTGGCCCGGCCGTACCGAAAGTACTGGCGGGCGAGCGCGGTCAGCGACTCGCGAACGTAATAGCGGGTGGGGATGTCCGGGCTGAAGAGCACGCGGCCACCGGTGGCTCGTATCCGATCGTTGAGCTCGTAATCCTCGTGCGGTGGGTACGCCTCATCGAAGAGGCCGACGCGCTCGAAGGCGCTCCGACGAAACGTCCCCGGAAATACGGTCGCGACCTCCTCCGCCTCTGTCGAGTACCGAAACCGCGCGCCGCCGACGCCGAAGGGTGACTGCATCGCTCGGGCGATCGCGCGTCCCGTCGCCCCGGCGCCCACGCCGTCCGCGCGACCACCCACATTGTCGGCGCCGGACTCCGTCAGCAGTGCGATCGAGCGACTGAGATGGTGCGGCGTCCACTCGGCGTGGCCGTCCTGGCGGGCGATGTACTCGCCCCTGCTCGCCAGGATGGCGAGGTTCAGCCCGGACGCCTGCGTGCGTCCCGGGTTGTCGATGAGCCGCACGTTGGGATGCAGCGTGGCAACGGACTCGACGATGGATCGCGTCCCGTCCGCGGATCCACCGTCGGCGACGATGACCTCGAATCTGTCGTGCGGATAATCCTGAGCGAGCACGGAGTCGAGGCATGCCCGGATGTAGCGTTCCTCGTTGAAAACCGGGATGACCACGCTGACGAAGGGCAGTACGGCGCCGGCTCCATGATCCATGCGGCTGCTATGGTGCCGTCGTGTGAAGACGTTGGTGACTGGAGGCGCCGGATTCATCGGCAGTCACCTCGTCGACCGCCTTGCTGACGCGGGCGATGAGGTCACCGTGCTCGACGATCTGTCGACCGGCAGGCGCAGCAACCTTTCGCGCAGCGTCGAGGCCGCAACCATCAGCCTCGTGGAGGGCAGCATCCTCGACGAGGCGCTCGTCGGGCGCCTCATCGCCGACGCCGACCGCGTGTTCCACCTCGCCGCGGCCGTTGGAGTCGCACACGTCATCGCCAACCCGCTTGGGTCGATTCTCGTGAACAGCCGCGGCACCGAGAACGTGCTCGCGGCGTGCGCGAATCACAATCGCAAGGTGCTGATCACCAGCTCGAGCGAGGTCTATGGAAGAACCGCTCGCGTCCCCATGCATGAGGACGATGATCGCATCCTCGGATCGACGGTGGTGCAACGCTGGTCGTATGCGACGGCAAAGGCGCTGGACGAGCATCTCGCGCTCGCGTATGCAGCACATGGGCTCCGCACCGTGATCGTTCGCTATTTCAACATCTACGGACCACGCATGGATCCGCAGGGATATGGCAGCGTCATGGCCAACTTCCTCCGTCAGGCGATAGCCGGCGACCCGGTCACCGTGTACGGCGATGGGCTGCAGACGCGTTGCTTCACGTACATCGACGATTGCATCGACGGCACCGTGCTCGCGATGGAAGCGCCGGCCGCGGAGGGGCAGATCTTCAATATCGGCGATGAGTCAACCGAGACTGCCATCGTCGATCTCGCTGCCCAGGTCATTGACGCGAGTGGCAGCCGCTCGGCGATCGTGCACGAGACGTACGAGTCGCACTTCGGCGCCGGGTTCGAGGACACGCGACGACGCGTCCCGTCCGCCGCTCGCGCCAGTGAGCGGCTCGGTTGGACGGCGAAGGTCGGGCTCGATGAAGGGTTACGACGCACGTTTGCGTCATGGGATCGTTCCTAGAGCGTGTGCCACCCCGGCCGTCCCTGCCCGCGCACACCACGCGTGTCCAGCACGAGCGGCGCGTGCTGCCGAACCAGTGCCCAGTCGGTCTGGTCATGTGCGGTCGTGATCACGACGAGCTCACTGGCCTCCAGCTCGGCGACGGTGAGGTCAACACGCTCAAGGACCGTTGCGTCATTGATCATGAGCTCCGCGACGTGCGGGTCAACGTAGCGGACCACGGCGCCGCGATCGTGGAGCCGTTGCGCGACCTCGACTGCGGGTGACTCGCGAACGTCGCCGATGTTCGGCTTGTACGCGACCCCGATCAGCAGCACCCGAGCACCGCGCACGCTTCTCCCGATGTCGTTGAGGACATCGCCTGCCCTTCGCACAACGTAGTCCGGCATGCTCCGGTTCATCTCATTGCCGAGGTCGATGAGCGGCGTCGGAAACTCGAGGTTGCGCATCTTCCATTGGAGATAGGCAGGATCGACGGGGATGCAGTGGCCACCGACACCCGGGCCCGGGTAGAAGGGCATGAAGCCGTACGGCTTTGTGGCGGCGCTCTCGATGACCTCCCACACGTCGACACCAAGGCGCCGGCAGATCTTGGCGACCTCGTTCGCGAATCCGATATTGACCATACGGAAGGTGTTCTCGAGGGCCTTCACCATCTCCGCCGTGGTGGCGTCGCGAACCGGCACCACCACGTCGACGATCGTCGAGAGCACCAGATGAGCGATCTCGGTGGAGGCCGGGTCGACCCCACCCAGGATCTTCGGCGTGTTGCGCAGTTGGAACCGGCGGTTGCCGGGGTCGATTCGTTCCGGCGCGAACGCGAGAAAGGCGTTGTTGCCGATCACCAGCCCGGCGCGTTCAATGATGGGCCGGAGCACGTCCTCGGTCGTCCCCGGGTAGCTGGTGCTCGTGAGGAGCACGAGCTGACCTGGGCGCTGGGCGGCAAGCACCGCTTCGCCCACCGTCTCGATCGCCGACGTGTCGGGTTCGCGGGTCTCCCCGAGCGGCGTGTGCACGCAGATGTCGATCACGTCGAGGTCGCCGGCGCTCTCCAATGACGTTGCCGCGGTGAGCCGGTCGTGCTCGCGACAGCGCTGCAGATCGCTCGCGGGCACGTCCTCGATGTAGCTCTCCGCAGCCATGACGGCTGCGCACCGATCGACGTTCGTGTCGATCCCGACGACGGTGAAGCCGGCCTCGGTGTAGGCGACCGCGGTCGGAAGGCCGACATAGCCAAGGCCCACGATGCCGATCCGGGCACTTCGATCCTGGATCCGATCGACTAGCCGCCGCCCGTCACGGGTCAGGTCCACAACGGGGCGAATCATACGGACAGCGTGGGGGGCGACCGACCGTATCCCCCACGCCATATCAATCCGCATACTCGTCTCGTGCCGCGCCGGGGGATCGCACCCGCCAGCCTTGTCATCGCGGTCGCCCTCGCAATCTGGCTTGTCGGCGGCGTCACCGCGGGCGAGATCCTGCTCTTTCTCGCCTACGAGGTCGGCTTCGTGGCGCTCCCGGGAGCGGCCGTGCTCTGGGCTTTGCGCGGCCGGAGGTCCGGGCTCCTCGAGACGGTTGCCCTCGGGGTCGCGATCGGCAGCGCCCTCGAGATTCTGGCGTTCAGCGCCACGGCTGCCGCCGGGCTGCGCGGCCTGTATCTGCTCTACCCCATCGTGGCGATCGCCTCCAGCGCGTTGGTGATCTGGAAGCGCGGAGCGGCCGCGCGATCGAAGCCGGACGCCGAGCCGCTCTCCGGCCGCCTCATGTGGGGGGCAGCGCTGGCGCTCTCACTCGGCGTGGTCTACATGGCTGCCATGTTTCTGCCGCAGGCGCCCATGCCGTCCAGCCAGATGTCGGTGGCGTACAGCCCGGATTTCGTCTACCAGATGAGTGAGACCGCCGAGGTCATGCTCCACTGGCCACCGACAAATCCGGGCCTGTCCGGCGTCCCTCTGCCCTACGAATGGTTCGTCTTCTTCCACATGGCAGCCGTCAGCCAGGTCACCCACATCAGCATCCCGGCCATCGCACTGCGACTCAACTTCATCCCCACTGCTCTGGTCATCGGCTGTCAGATGCTGGTGGTCGGGCGAGCCCTGACGGGTGCTGCATGGACCGGCGTGGTCGCCATCGTGGTCGTCTTTCTCCTCGGTCCACTTGACCTGACCACCGACACGCGCGCCGCCCCTGCGTTCTTCAGCATCTTCGGCAACCAGCTCTGGGCAAGCTGGACCTTCCTCTTCGGATTGATGTTCTTCCTTGCGCTGCTCTTCCTGATTGCGGCGCGTCTCCACGAGCCGCCTGCTCGCGTCCCGACGGGGACGGCGTACTGGGTGTTGGTGACGCTGCTCATGATCGGCGCATCCGGCGCGAAGGCGACGATCCTTCCGGTGCTGCTGGTGGGCACCGCCATGTACATCGCGGTCACCCGCGTCGTCCGGCGCTCCGTTCCGCGAGCGGCCTTCGGGATCCTCGCGCTCGAGGTCGTCGTGTTTGTGGCCACGTTCTTCATCATCTATCGCGGCGGAGCCTCGGCCACCGGGATCGATCCACTCGCTCCTCTGGCTCGAACCCTGCCGGTGATCGATGCGAGTAATCCCGCGATCCCCCTGGCGGTCCGTGTGGTCCTGCTGCCGTTCGCCGAAGCGGCCGGACTCGCGGGCATGCTGCTTTCGCTGGCCGGAGCCCTGTACCTCCTACGTCGCCGGCATCGCGACGCCCTCCACTCCCTCTCGCTGTGCCTCTGCATGCTGGCGGCGGGGGTGCTCATCGCAAACGTGTTTCACCAGACCGGGTACAGCGAGTTGTACTTTCAGACCACCGGGTACGTTGCCGGGGCGATCGCGGCGGCAGCCGGGCTGCGTCTGGCGTGGGTGGATGCCGGCAACGCCATCACGCGCTCGCGCCGTGCCGTCGTGTTGGCATTCGCCAGTTGGATCGCCGTACTCACCCTGATCGCCACCGTGACGGCGCTCACCCTCCGCAATGCGCCGGCCGAGGTGACCACCTATTCGCTCCTCGGCGCGGGGACAGCCCTGTTCGTCGCCGTCCTGAGAGTGCTCGGCGGAAGGAACGGCCGAGCGACGTCGGGGTTGCTCGCGCTCGGACTGATTCCGCTGCTGGCCGCATCGGCGCTCGCGACGCCGATCGAGCTGGCACCGACCGTCGGGCGGGTCCTCACCGGGAGCGAGATCACCACCTCGCCGCCCGACCCCCAGAAGGTCCGCGGCCTGACTCCAGAGCTGCTCGCCGCCCTGCTGTGGTTGCGCGCACACTCGCCCGTCGACACCGTGTTTGCGGTGAGCAACCACTGGATCGACCCCAACGAGCTGGACGGGCGCTACTACTACTACTCGGCATTCTCCGAGCGGCAGGTGCTCATCGAGGGTTACGACGCGAACCGCTACGAGATCAGCACCTCGCTCACCACCAACGAAGGAGCGGAGTTCGCCAGACGCGAGGCGCTCAACGACGCCGTGTTCGCAAGCGCGGACGCGGACGCGCTGAGCGTGCTCACCGAGCAGTATTCGGTGCGCTTCCTCCTCATCGATCGTGTACACGCGGATGCCTCGCCCGCGGTACGGCTGCTGGGATCCGTGGTATTCAGCAACGCTGATGCGATCATCGTGGCGGTCGGCTGACCAGAGCGCTCGGGGACGGGCGCATTCCCAGGATCAGCGTGTAGGCTAGCCACGATGATCGCCCAGGACGTTCCGGGCGCCACGATCACCGCGCGTCGTCGCGGGATTCTCGTCTCGGAGCGAAAGCTGCTCCTCGCCGCGGGCGACACGATCCTGGTCGCAGCATCGCTGATCCTCGCGTTCAACCTGAGATCAGGTCCCATCCAGCACCACGCGCTGACCGTCCCCTGGCTGGGCGTCGTGCTCGTGACAATCATCTGGCTTGCCGCCGCGCTCGTCGTCGATGCGTACGACCTCCATCTGGCGGTGAGCGCGCGCGGGATCTTCCGAGTGGTTGCGACCACGGTCACCCTCGAGATGATCGCGCTCCTCGCGGTCTTCTTTGCGGTCCCGTATGGCGTGACCCGACCGACGATCCTCATCTGGGTGGTGCTGGCAGCGATCACCGTGCTCCTCTGGCGCCTGCTGTACCGCCGCGTGTTTGCCCGAGCCATCTTCGCGGGACGCATGGTGCTGGTCGCCGACGCCGATATCCTTGAACGCGTCTGGGGAGACGTCGATGGTCAGATGGCCGGCCTTTACCGAGTCGTCGGAACGATCCATCCAGGCGATCCCGACGCTGGAAGCCGGTTGGCCGCCGCGGCTGCCGGCCACGAAGCGGACCAGATCGTGCTCGGTGCTGAAGAGGATCTTCCGACCGAGCTGTTCGAGAGCCTGGTCGATTGCTATGACCAGGGCATGCTCGTGCGCTCCGTCGCCGATGTCTATGAGGAGCTCACCGGGCGATTGCTCGTCGAGCGTCTGCGACAGACGTGGCTCCTCTCGCTCCAACAGCGCGGTGAGACGTCGCGCGTCTATGCGCTCTTCAAGCGCCTCATCGACGTCGGCGCGAGCCTCGTGGGGCTGGTCGTCCTGGGGGTCCTGCTGCCCTTCGTCTGGGTGGCGATCATGATCGAGGACCACGGTCCGGTGTTTCACAAGCAGGTGCGCGTCGGCCATTTCGGTAAGCCCTTCAACATCCTCAAGCTGCGCACCATGCGCGTGCGACCCCGCCAGGAACTGCAGTGGACCGGCGAGGACGACGTGCGCATCACCAAGGTCGGTGGAATCCTGCGCCGGTTGCACCTCGACGAGTTGCCGCAGTCGTGGAACATCCTGCGTGGTGACATGAGCGTGGTCGGCCCACGACCCGAGCAGCCACACTACGTCGAGGAGTTGCGCAAGAGCATCCCGTACTACAACACGCGACTCTCGGTTCGCCCGGGGCTCACCGGGTGGGCGCAGGTGAACTACGGCTATGGCAGCGGCGTCGACGGATCGACCGTGAAGCTCTCGTACGACCTCTACTACATCAAACGTCAGTCGGTTGCACTCGATCTGTTGATCATGGCGCGCACGGTGTTTGCGGTGGCCACGCTCAAAGGCCGCTGAGCTCGACCCAGCTTGTCACTGCAGAACTTCGCGCAAACCCTCCCCGGCGTCGCGCTTGCCGCGTTGCTGCCGGGAATCGCGCTCGCGACGATCATCGCGCCGCAGTGGCGGGCATGGCAGCGCCTCGCCATGGCCCCCGGCCTGTCCGCAGGCTTCATCGGCGTGTTCGGCATGGCCATGCACGACGTGCATATCCCATTCGAGCCGCTCACCGTCTTTCCGCTCCTGTTGGTGCTTGGAGCCGTCGCCGTCGTCCGCTGGCGACGCACGACTCCCGACGCGACTCCGGGCGCTCCGTGGTGGCTGCCGATACCCGCGCTCGTTGTGGGCTGCGTCGGCGCCGGTGTCTTCATCTGGGCATTACACGGCCAGGTGCTACCGCCCGACTGGGATACCGCGACTCATGGAGGGCTCGTCAACACGATCGCCCGCCAGCATGACGTGCTGCCGCTCGTGCCAATCCCGCTCGAGGCGTCCGATTTCGTGAGGCCACGCCCGGGGTTCGAGGCCATGGCGGCGGTCGTGTCGTGGCTCGGCGCGCCGTCGCCGGCGATGTCGATGGCGCCGATCATTGCCGTGACGCTCATGCTCATCCCGCTGTCGCTGACCATGCTCACGCTCGAGGTGACAGGCTCGGTGGCACTTGCGGCGGTGGTCCCCTTCTTCGCAGTCGGGTTGGCGTTCCCGTCCGACCAGGCGATCGTGGGGCGCTTTCCCGAGATCGTCGACTCGACGCTGATCGTGCCGTTCATCGTGGTTGCACTGCGCGTGATTCGGGGAGTCGCGACGCGCGACAACGCATTGCTGCTCATGGCGATCACGGCGTCGATCTGGGTGATCCACGGGCTCGAGATACTCACCGCGGTCGTCGTCGCATCCGCGCTCTTCGCGGTCACGATCGTGCGCGTGGTGCGCGCAGCGCCACGTCCGGCGCTCATCCGGATCGGTATCGCCATCGGCGCGACGCTCATCGGCGCAGCGCTTGTCACCGTGATCACACGGATGCCCCACGTCCCGACACCGACGGCAACGCAACCGTCGCAGGTGATCATTCCGGTGCGCAGTTCACCGGTGATGCTCGACCAGTTGCTCGCGGACATCGCACAGACCAACCTCATCAGCCCGATAACGCTGGCGCTCTACGCGATCGGCGCCGTGGCAATGGTGATCCGGCGCCGGATGCTCTGGATACTCGTCGCACAGGTGCTGCTGCTGCTGTTGATGGTGGATGACTTCTCTCTGCACAAGCTCAGCCATCTCTGGCGCCTCATCTTTCCATGGGGTGACGCGGATCGCATTCTCGGCGTTCAGTACTGGCTGATCCCGCTCGTTCTTGCCGTCGGTCTCTTCGCGCTGGCCGACGTGATGCGCTCGCTCTCGCGGACGCGCCGTTGGCAACTGGGCGTACCGATCGCGGCGCTCGTCGTTGTCGTCGTCGCGCTGATCGCGCGACATCCGCTCGGCCATCTCTGGACGAAGCTGATCGGATCCCACACGATCAATCTCTATCCACTCGGTGTCTTCGCGAGTCTGACGGAGCTCAAACCCTGGTTCCTCGCCGTTGCGGTGGCCGCGCTTGCCGTGACTGTCACGTGGGTCGCGCTGGTGCGCCCAATCGCGCTCCCGAGCTTCATCCACAGGGTCCTGGGAACGACCGCGCAGCGACTTGACGGCGCCGGCGCCGCGCTTGGAGTCATTGCCGTGCTCTGTGTGGTCGTCGGTGCGTCCGCGGAGCACGGCGTCTACACGAGCGAGGTGCGGACGCGAAGCCTGGTGACCCCGGCTGACCTCACGCTCATGAAGACGATGGAGGCCGTGATTCCCCACGGATCCGTGGTGATGACCGACGGCGGTGACGACGCCGGGATGTGGCTGGCCGGGCTCACCGACCTCACCCCGTTGGTCCCGAACGGCCTCGAGTTCGGGACGTTGAGCCTCCCCCTCGACATCGCGCTCTCAGATGCGTGTTCGGATCCCGCTACCGCTGTCGCGTCGATACAGCGCGTGCACGGAGACTTTCTGTTCGTCGGGAGTCAGCACATTGCGCAGCCGGAGTATCCATGGGATGTCGGCTGCATCGCCGGCTTGCCCAACCTTCGACTCGTTGCGTCGGTCCCATGGGGCCAGTCGGAGGCTGCCGTCTTCCAGGTCATCAAGTGACCCGCCGGACGCCGTACTCCGCCCGGCCGGTCAGCTGCGCTGCGAGCCGGCGCCCGCATGGGTGCCGAAGCTCCGGATCACACCCTCAGGATCGCGAGCCTGGAAGCCGCGCGAGCCATAAGCCTCATCACGCATCTCGTGGGTGGCGGAAGTCCTCGGGGAGTGCGTTTCCCGCCGCCGCCAGCTGCGGCACCAGCGACTTCTCGGTGGTCAGCGCACGGAACATCATCGCGATGCTCACGTCGTGGGCCGGGCGATGGGCGAGCGTGATCTCGTCGCCGGCGGCCACGGCCCCCGGAACGATGACCCGCAGGTACGCGCCGGGTACACCGCGTTCTGTGAAGCGGCGCACCCAGCGCTGCTCATCGAGCCACGTCGCGAACGTGCTGCATGGAATGCGGGGGGACGTGACCTCGAGAACGCAGTCACGACCGACCTGCCAGCGGTCACCGATGAGTGCGGTGTTCAGATCAAGACCCAGCGTGGTCAGGTTCTCGCCGAACACCCCGCCGGGAAGCGGGCGTCCGAGCTCGGCCTGCCAGAAGTCCAGTTCCTCGCGCGCAAACGCGTAGACCGCCTGGTCGGTCCCGCCATGTGCGCGCGGATCGCCGATGAGGTCGCCGGGGAGCCCGCTCCGACCGGTTCCCGGGCCGGGGTCTCTGATCAGGACCGGCTCGGCGGACGGCCGCTTGTCGATGCCGGTGACGCCGCTCTCGTTGTGGCGTGTTGGGGTTCGGTCACCGACGTTCACGGAGAGCAGCGTTGCCATGCCGGTCCAACGATAGCTGCAGCCCAGCGTTTCGCGGCCGGGATGCGCCGAACCCGGCCAGTGGGGTGATATGCTCTGAGCGTTGTGAATTCTGCTCTGAGCGTAACACCTCACGAGATCCGTCAGGAGCTCGGCGCGGTCCTGCGCGGCCATCGCGAAGGGCAGGGGCGCAGCCTCGGCGAGATCGCCGGAGAGGCCGGCTGCTCCCCCGCCTACCTGTCCGAGGTCGAACGCGGCCTCAAGGACGTCTCCAGCGACCTCCTCGTGGCGATCACCTACGCGCTGGCCGTCCCCATCGCGACCGTGTACACCGACCTCGGTCGCCGCCTCGGTGCGTGGCCGCAGGCCGAGCCCTCGGGGCAGGTCGATCCGCGCCGCCAGCTCCGCGCCGTCACGTCGGGCCTCGATGCGGCCTCCCTGAGGACTGTCGCGCAGTTCGGCGCATTCCTTGCGATGCATCAGGCGGAGCCGGCACGCCGTCGTATCGGTTTCGTCCCACCCAACGTGGAGAACTCGAGATGACCCTCGTCCCCACCGTCGTCGAGACGACCACCCGTGGTGAGCGCTCCTACGACATCTACTCGCGCCTGCTGCGCGACCGGATCATCTTCGTCGGCGGCGTCATCGACGATGACATGGCGAACCTCGTCACCGCCCAGCTCCTGTTCCTCGAAGGCGAGGACGCCGAGAAGGACATCCGGCTGTACATCAACAGCCCCGGCGGCTCGATGACCGCGTCGCTCGCGATGTACGACGCGATGCAGTACGTGCGCCCGCTTGTTGAAACGACCTGCCTCGGGATGGCCGCCAGCGGCGCCTCGCTGCTCCTCTGCGCAGGTGCGCCGGGCCGCAGGCTTGCGCTGCCCAATTCGCTGGTGGTCATCCATCAACCCTGGGCGCAGGGCATGCAGGGACAGGCGACAGACCTTGACGTGCACGCCCGCGAGATCCTGCGTCAGCGCGCGTTGCTCATCGAGCTGTACCACAAGCACACCGGTCGCGATGCCGGACAGATCGGACGGGATATCGAGCGCGACTACCACATGACCGCGGAACAGGCCGTCGCGTACGGGATGATCGACTCGATCATCGACAAGCGGCCGCAGCTGCCCGGGACCGGCAGCGGAACCGCAGACCAGGGCTCGGTTGCGACTCCGCACTAGCCGATAACGTCCGGCCGCGCGCGTGCCGGCCGCCTGCTTCGTGCAAGGGGTAGGCTTCCCGCAATGCGAGCCCTCTCCGCTGACAGGTTGCGACGCGATGCGGCCTGAGCTCGCCGGCATCGACGTCGCGAGCATGCGAGGGCTCGAGATCGGACCGCTTGCGTCGCCGAGAGTTCGGAAGAGCGAAGGGCCCATCCGCTACCTCGACCACGCAAGCGCCGCAGAGCTGAAGCAGAAGTACGAAACCGACCTGGGGATGCGGAATCGACTCGACGAGATCGTCGATGTGGACTACGTCATCGGTGACAAGCAGACCATCTCAAACGCAGTCGTAGCGGACGCGCCGTTTGACTACGTGATTGCATGTCACGTGCTCGAGCACATCCCCGATCCCATTGACTGGATGGATGACATCGCTCGCATCCTCCGTCCCGGCGGCCTCCTGTCGCTGGTGATTCCCGACAAGCGCTACTGCTTCGACGTCAATCGCTCATTGACCGAAGTCAGCGATCTCGTGGATGCGAACCTCCGTCGCCTCCGGCAACCGAGTTACCGCGAGGTGTACGACTTCAACTCGAAGGCGTTGCTTGACATGGTCGACACGACGGCTGTGTGGAAGGGTGACGTCGACTACAGCGCGGCGACTCGGCAAGGTGTCGGCGATCCGGACCGTTTCGCGCTCGAGGCATGCAGGAAGATGCAGACCGATGACGCATTCGTCGATGTGCACTGCCACGTGTTCACGCCTGATTCGTTCCTTGGTGTGTTTGAGAAGCTCGCGCATCTTGGTCTCACCACGTTCGAGGTGGCCGACTTCTCGCCCACCCCGTTCAACACCTTTGAGTTCTACGTGACTCTGCGCCTGCTCGATGCCTCAGCGGGCAGTGAATCGTTGCTGCAGCGGCAGCGTGCGTCGGTGACGCGGGCTCGCTCGCTTGCACACGCGCGCGATCCGCGCCGAACGCCCACGAAGTCCGGACTCATGCTCCTCGAGGTGAGTGGGCTCGAGCAGCGATTGCTCATGGCCAAGCGGTCCACGGTCGCGCGCGTCCGGAGTCTGCTGCAACGCCCGCCGACCCACCCCCCGGGCTGACCGCACGCGACGGCGCTACTCGTCGGCCTCGACGAAATAGGTCTCGCAGGCAAGTTCGAGGAGCTCGTCGTTGAGCTCAACCGGCTTCCCGAGGTAGAGCGCCGCGTGGATGACGTGGTTGAGCAGGTCGCGTGGATGCGTTCCGTGCAGCGGCCGGCCCTTGGAGTGGTAGTGGTTCTCGAGGAGGCGGTCCACCAGGCCCTCATCCATGCGCAGGTTGTTGTCCACGCAGTTGCGCCGCCAGATCTCCTTGTACTCATCGACGGTCGGGTCGGGCACGTGGACCTTGAACCGCACCCGGCGCAGGAAGGCCTCGTCCATGAGGTTCTGCGGACGCAGGTTCGTCGAGAGCATGACCAGGCACGTGAAGGGTACCGGGATGCTCGAGCCCGCACGCGGGATGTTCAGGTAGTCGACCTTCTTCTCGAGCGGCACGATCAGCCGGTTGAGGAGGTCACGCGGTGACATGTTCTGCTGGCGTCCGAAGTCGTCGATGAGGAAGAGGCCGCCGTTGGCCTTGAGCTGCATCGACGCCTCGTAGAAGCCGAGTGTGTGGTCGAAGCCCAGCTCGAGCATCCGTGGTGTCAATTCCCCGCCGACCTTGACGGCCGGACGCTTGGCGAGCTGCCAGCGGCGGTCGTGGGGCGGCAGATCACGATCGATGGGCTCGTGATGGATCGGGTCGTAGAAGCGAATGACCTCGCCGTGGACGTAGAGCGCACGCGGGATGAACATCGGCGCGCCGAGCAGCGAGGCGGCGGCTTCCGCGATGGTCGTCTTGCCGTTGCCTGGAGGTCCGTAGAGGAACACGGCCTGCCGCGCGCTCAGGGCGGGACCGAGGTGGTCGAGGACGACCTCGGAGAGGACGAGATGGCTGAAGGCGTCGTGGAGGCGCGCGCGGTTCACCTGGCCGTCGACATGCGACTGGCGTTCGGCCATCGCCGTGTAGTCCGCAATCGGCACGGGCGCCGGGCCGGCGTACTGGTTGATTTCGAGAAGCTCGCGGGCGCGCTGCCTGCCCGTGGTCGAGATCATGTGCTGCATCCCGGCGTTGATCGGCTCGCCGGGGTCGAGCGCCGCGGTGTGCATGCCCGTCGACGAGCAGTACCCCTCGTCGGCGAGGAACCGGGTCGTGGTCTCGACGAACGAGAACGGCAGGCACAGGTGGTTCGCGATGTCGCGCCCCAACATGCTGCCGTTGAAATACAGCACTTTGAGGACCAGATCGCAGACAAAGCTAAATGGCAGCCCGGTCTCCTCGGCTGTCCGCGGTGCGGGCGGAAGCGCGATCGGACTGGCCGCAGGCGCAGACACAGGCAAGGTCACTGCCATCGGCTTCGGATTGTGTCACGGCCCAAGGACAGGTCCCGGGGATCGTGGCGGATTGTCATACGTCCGTTCCAGGGGACCTCCTGCTACCTTTGGAGGCATGGCGATTCCGCTCGACGAAGGCGCCCCGGGCCGGCGCCGGTTCGGACCCTTCTGGATCGAGGAAGGTCCTGGCGCGCTGGCCGCGGGCGCGGTCATCGTCGTCCTGTTCGCCCTGCTCTTTGTCCTCGCCGTGGCCATGCGGCCGGCGTAACTCGAGCCGGACCCCGGCGTTTCACCGGAGCACTCGGCAGCACTGCCCTCGCGCCACAGCGCCGGGCGGTCAGGAGACCATCTCAGATATGCACATGACGATTCAGCGGTGAGCCTCGACCAGGGGCCGCCCGACGCACGGCGTCGCAGGGCAGGCCTTCCCAACGGATCCCGGGCTCCCATTCGCACGGCTGGATCGGCCAACCCGGGCATCGGCGCCGCGCAGGCATCCGCGCGCGCCGAACTCCGGCGCCGCAGGGCAAGCGCGTATCGCCACCTGCGCCGGCCGCGCCGCCGCGGCCGCGTTCTGCGCATCGTGCTCGTCCTCATCACCGTCTTCGCCGCGATCGGAGCCGGCACGGTCGGCGCCGTATTCGCCGGCTACAACGCCTACAAGAGCCAGCTCCCCGACGCCTCGACGGTCACCAACATGGAGCCGCAGATCGACACGAGTGTCTACGACGCGGCGAGCAACCTCATCGAGGTCTTCCACAACTCCGGGTACCGTCACATCCACGTCGACCTTTCGGCCGTCTCGCCGCTCTTCAAGGAGGCGATCGTCGCGGTCGAGGATCACAACTTCTTCACCGAGGGATCGTGGGACCTCGCCCGCCTCGCTGAGTCGGGTTTCGCCGACATAACGCACCGCTCCAGCACCATCCAGGGCGGTTCGACGATCACCGAGCAGCTCGCCAAGATCAGCCTGTACGGCGGCGCCGATCCACCGCAGAGCATCGACTACAAGATCAAGGAGATCGTCCTCGGCAACGAGATCCAGTTGAACTTCACGAAGAACCAGATCCTCGAGATGTACATCAACAGAATTTTCTACGGGAATTTCGCGGTCGGCGTCGGCTCTGCGGCCGAGCTCTACTTCCTCAAGCCGGCGGCCCAGCTTGACCTCGCGCAGGCCGCGATGCTCGCGGGGCTGCCGCAGTCACCGACCGCGTTCAACCCGCTCACGCACGCCTCGAACGTCAGCGTGAATCCGCGGGCCAAGAACCGCCAGAAGCAGGTGCTTCAGGCGATGGTCGCGAGCCACGACGTGAGCCAGGCGGCGGCCGCGGCCGCGTACGCCGAACCGCTGACGTTCCACCTCTGGACGCAGTCGAACCCGAGTCTCGACCCTAATTTCGTGTCGTACCTCGAGGGCTACCTCAACGTGCATTTCCCGGAGTACGCGAACCCCGGGGGATACATCATCCATACGACTCTGGATCCGGTGAAGCAGAACGAGGCATACAGCACTGTCCAGACGACGGTGGCGAAGGAAGCCGGTCCGGAGAACATGCATGACGGCGCGCTGGTGAGCCTTGACCCGCAGACGGGCAACATCCTGGCGATGGTCGGCACCTGGAACTATTCGGACCCGTACTACGGTCAGGTGAACATGGCCGACACGCCTGTGCCGCTCGGCTCGACCACCAAGCTCTTCACGTACACGGCCGCGATCGCATCGACGAAGTTCACGATGACGACGCCGATGCTCGACGAGTATTACACCTTCCCGATCCCGGGCAACCCCAAGGGCTACCGGCCGCCTGACGACGACCGCCGAACGCACGGCATCTGCGAGCTCAAGCTCTGTCTCGGCAACTCGTTCAACATCCCGGCGGTGAAGACCGAGTACGGGACCGGCATCGACTACATCACGAACGTTGAGATGGCGATGGGCGTGCAGTCGATCAACGGCAATTGTCAGCCGAATGGCAACAACGGCCCGATCTATAACAACCGGCCCTCCCCTGATCAATGGGCGGCCACCCTCGGCGCGTTCACCTGCGGCATCAACCTCATCGACCTCGCCGACGGAGCCGCAACGCTGGCCGACCTCGGCGTGCAACACGATCCGATGCCGGTCAGCAGCATCGTCGCCCAGCAAACCGGGCAGACGGTCTGGACGTACAACGCCAAGGCCGCGGGGCGTCAGGTGATCCCCGCGAACGTCGCGTACATCATGGATGAGATCACGAGCAACGACAACAATCGCATCAGGGAGTTCGGACGCAACGGCTACCTGACCCTCAACCCCCGCCGGGTGAGTGCCAAGACGGGGACGTCGGACTACTTCGTCGACAACCTCACCGTGGGTTGGACGCCCACCCTCACCACCGCAGTCTGGGTCGGCAACGGACGCCAGAGCTGCCTCAAGCCGAGCGACGTGAAATACATGCAGACGCAGATCAATCGCGGCAACATCGTCGACGGTGAGAACAGCGCGAGCGCCCCATTCAGCCCCAACGACCTCAAGCACTACGGACTCAAGCCCTACAACGGCAGCTGCGGTCACCTCGACGGCATCGTCTCGGGGTACAGCGGCGCCGCGCCGATCTGGCATAAGTTCATGTCCCTGGCGCTCAAGGGCGTGCCGGACACCTGGTACAAGATGCCCGCCGACGTCATCTCCGTCGGCCCGGCCGGCAACGATAACAATGACTTCTACATCCCAGGCACCCAGCCGGGCGCCAGCACGAACTGCACGTACTACGGCCCCGTCCCGCTCCCGACGCAGACCTGCACATACATGGGCCCGAACGCCGCCCCGACGCCACCGCCGCCCGGTACGGGACCGTCGCCATCGCCCGGACCCACGCCGAGCCCCACCCCCGGCCCGACTCTGCCGCCGCTCTAGCGCGGCACGCTGAGCTAGGGACGAGTCCGCCTCGCCAGCTCCCAGACGGCGTCGAGATCGTCCAGCGGGCGAAGTGCCGGATCCAGCTCGACCGCTGCGGTGTGTGCGCCGTCCGGGGCCGCCGCAACCGATACCTCGACATGGCAGACGATGACGTTGTTGCGCGCCGGCAATCCTTCGTTCTCATCGATCCCGAGGAGCGACCACCAGTAGTCGAGGGTCACATCGTCGCCGGCAGAGAGCGTCACCGAATGCGAGAGCAGTGGCAACTCTGGATGGGAGGGCTCGTTGCCGCCGAAGATGCTCAGCAGATGGGCGAACGAGTCGGTGTCGATGGCGGCGTCGAGAACGATCCGCCCGCGGCCCCCCGGTGTCTCGAGGTCGACGACGGCGTCACCGACCGGCACCGCATCGAGGCGGGCCTGAAAGTCCACGAGATCGAACACGTGCGGCCGCACGTTGAGCATCCCGAAGCCCGCGCCGGGCACAGAGTACCGGCCGAGACCGTCGACCTCGGCAACCCGGACGGTCAGTATCGGAGCATCGATGGCTCCGGCTGTGAGCGTCGCGCTCGCCACGACACCCTGGCGAACAATGAGATCGGCATCGAACGTTCTCCGCTCGACGCGCTCCGGCGCGCTGCCGGGCGGAGCGTGCTCGACGACGATCGAGGTCCGCTCCTCGAAGTGGATGCCAACCCGCATGCCGAGATCGGGGTCGAATTGCGCGAGCAGGGAGCGGTGCAGCGCGCCAAGGGTCAGTGTCGGCGCTGTCTGCGCGGCGCTGCTCGCCGGTGGCACCGGGTGACCATAGCCGAAAACGGGCCGGAGCACGAGGGGGTGCTCCCGGACGCGATCGCTAGACTGACCGAGTGACGGACGTGGCCCCACCCGACCACGCCGCTCCTCCGCCCGGGCCGAGTCCGGTCGCGCTTGCGATCGCCATGGACCTGGTCACCAAGTACCGGCTGCGTCTCGCCGACCAGCGCGACGGCCGGCTCGGGGCGTTGCTCGGCAGCTACGTGCTCGCGGCCGCGATGTGGAACGGCCCACGCGCCGCTCTCGTGGCCTTCTACGAGCGACCGTCGGATCCCACGGTCGCCGGCCGCGACCTCGCCGATCGCTGCGATGCGGCCCGCCGCTGGGGCCTCGACCGCATGCATCAGCAGGGAGCGCAGGTGTGCGACATCCTGCTGGTCGCGCTCAGCCCCCTGGCGGGAACGCTCGCGGTGTCCACCAATCCGAACGATCCCGTCCGCCTCGGCGTGGCGTGGGTCGACGCCGCCGACGGCAATGCCGGGGCGATCCTGCCCATCCCGCCGGGTCTGCCGAACGTCGGCGAGCTCCGCGCCAAGGCGCGTGCGGTCCACGACGGCGCGCCGGCGCCGACGCTGGCCGCCGTCGACCTCGCCGAGCGTCAGACCGTCGCCGGTGGCTACGTCGCGCCGGTCCGCCGCGCGATGGTCACCCAACCGATCCTGACGTACACCCTCATCGGCATCTTCGTCGCGATCTGGCTCATCGAGTCCACGACGATCTCCAACAGCCTCACATCGACGGGACCTGATCTGTGTTCGTGGGGTGCGCTGCCGAACGCGAGCCTCTACCCGCCGTTGGGACAGAGCCCCGGGTGCACGATCGCGTGGTGGCGCTTTGTCAGCAGCGCGTTCCTGCACGACAACAGCAGCGTCTATCACGTGCTCTTCAACAGCATCGCCATGCTCTTCATCGGGAGGCTCGTCGAGCAGCTGTACGGACGCCTCGTCTTCCTCGGGGCTTTCCTCATCACGGCGATCTGCGGCGGTCTCTTCTGGGTCGGCCTCAGTCAGTTGCCGTTCCAGCTCCCGGCCATCGCGCCGACCATCTCCATCGGTGCGTCGGGCGGTATCGCGGGGCTCATCGGTCTGCTCCTCATGGTGGGACGTGTGCAGGGGAAGAATGTCCCGGTGGGTATCTCCCACACCGTGCGCAATTACGCGGTGACAGTGATCGTCCTCAACGTCGCATTGACCTTTCTGTTCAGCAGCTCAGCGGACATCAACAACTACGCGCACATCGGCGGTCTCATCGCCGGCGCGCTGCTGGGCCTCTTCCTGCCGCCGCTCGCGACGATCGGTGGCAAGGATCTCGGACTCGCCGGGCGATGCCTGCTCTGGGGATCAATCGCCTTCAGCGCGGTTGCGATCGTCTTCGCACTGCTCAACCTCGACGCGACCGTGATACACGGCGTTCCACTGTTTCGACCGTGACGAGTGCCGGCGCTGATGCGCGGGCCTGAAGGGCAACGGCGGGCGGCTCTAGATCGCCTCCTCCCCCGCGGGGTCGCCCCAGAGCCCCTCGAGATCGTAGAAGGTGCGCTCACCGGGCAGGAACACATGCGCGATCACCGCATCGAAGTCAGCGCACGCCCACGACGCGTCCTTGAGGCCTGCGACAGCGAGCGCGCGCACGCCATGCTCCTTGCACACGTCTGAGATATTCTCAGTGATGGCACGAACTTGGCGATCGGTATCGCCTTCGCAGATGACGAAGTAGTCGGCAATGGTGGTCCTGCCTCGAATGTCGAGGATGACCACGTCGCGCGCCTTTTTATCGGAGGCAGCGGCGGCGACGATGTCTGCCAGCTCGGTGGATGTCATCCGATTCGCATTATGCATCGTCGAGATTGGAGCGGTACATGCCCTTCTCCGCGATCAGCGCCGCCACAGCGTCGGGCACGAGGCCGGCGAGCGATCGACCGTCCGCACATCGCCGGCGCACGTCGGAGGCACTGATGTTCGGCGAATCGACGCTCAGCAGGGTCGTGGACGACGGTGCGAACCCGAGCCTGCTCAGCTCGTCTGTGTCGAGTGGCGGCGGGCCGGTGCGATTGACGACCACGAAGTGCTCGAGCGCCAGCAGATCGGCCGCGCGATGCCAGGCCGGGATGGTCCGCGCCGCGTCGGCCCCCACCAGCACCGCCAGCTCAGCCAGCGGGTGCTCGCGCCGCAGGGCGTCCATGGTCTCGGCGGTGTACGACACCCCTCCGATCCGGACCGCGAGGTCCAGCACGCGCGTGTGGGGCTGGTCGCCCGTTGCGGCGCCCAGCAGGGCCAGGCGGTCCTCCGGAGCGGCCGCCAGGTGATCACGCATCGGTGCGACCGCGGCCGGGACGAACCAGACCTCGGCGGCGCCGGTCAGCTCGCGAGCCTGTGCGGCGATCGAGAGATGGCCGATGTGGACGGGGTCGAAGCTCCCACCGAAGACGAGCACGGACGTCATGCCGACAAGCCCTCGTCGCGATAGCTGAACTCGGCCTCTCCGATGCGGACGGTGTCGCCCTCCTTGCACCCGGCGGCCGCGAGCGCCGCGTCGACGCCTGCCGCAGCGAGCTTGCGCTGCAGCCGGGCAACGGCCTCGTCGTTCTCGAGATCGATGCGGCCGACCATCCGCTCGACGAGCTCACCCACCACGCGGAACCCGTCGCTCTCGCGCACCACGTCATTGGTGATCAGACGCCTCGGGCGCGGACGGTAGATACGATGCAGTCCCGGCGCCGCTGGGACCGGTCGATCGCGCGTGCCACGCCCGGAGAGCGCCGCGGCGGCGAGCAGCATGTCCCGACAGCCGTCGCCGGTGAGCGCGGAGATGCCGAACGAACCTGGAAACTCCTCGGCAAGGATGGCCGCGGCAGCCGCGCCGTCCGGCAGGTCGATCTTGTTGAACGCGTGGATGGACGGCCGTCCGGCAAGCTCGGGGCTGTACGCCGCCAGCTCCGCACGCACGGTTGTCAGGGCGGCGCGCGCTTCCTCCACCCCGACCGACGCGTCGACGACGTGGATCAGCGTTCGCGTCCGTTCGAGGTGTCGCAGGAACTCGAGCCCGAGGCCCGCGCCCTGGCTGGCACCCTCGATCAGCCCGGGAACATCGGCCAGGACGAGGGTGTGCCCGCCCTCGAGCTCGGCCACTCCAAGGTTGGGGTGGAGTGTCGTGAACGGATAGGCCGCGATCTTCGGGTGCGCGCCGGTGAGCGCGGCAAGCAGCGTGGATTTGCCCCCGTTGGGCAATCCCACCAGCCCGATGTCCGCGATGAGGCGCAGTTCGAGACGGAGATGTCGCTTCTCTCCTGGGTCGCCAAGCTCACCCGCCCGGGGTGCCTGACGCGTCGCCGTCGCGAACCTGGTATTGCCGCGCCCGCCCCGGCCGCCGCGCGCGCCGAGCGCCGTCGCGCCGGGGCGGTCGAGGTCGGCCAGCAGCTGCTCGCCGTCGTGGACGAGCGTGCCCACGGGGACGTGGAGGACGACGTCCGCTCCGTGATGCCCGGAACGCTTCGCGCCCCCGCCGGCCTGTCCGTTCTCGGCCGCGAACGAGCGCCGCTCACGGAATCCGGAGAGGGTGGTGTCGGTGGAATCGGCGACGATGAGGACGTCCCCGCCCCGTCCACCGTCGCCCCCGTCGGGGCCCCCGTCAGGGACGTACTTCTCGCGCCGAAAGCTGACTGCGCCCCGCCCGCCCGATCCCGCCGCGACCTCGATGTCGACCTCGTCGATGAAGGGGGAGCCGCGACTGGCCGTACCTTCAGCCGGTCGCTGCGACCGGCTCCTCGTCGAGAGCCTCCTCGATCATCTCGCCGACCGAGAAGATCGCCATCGCCCGCACGTTCGCGCGTGTGCGGTCGTGGCCCGTCGTGTCGTACGCCACGGTGCCGGTGCGCAATGCGAAGAGCGTGTGGTCGCGGCCGACGCCGACGTGCTCGCCGGCGAGAATCTTGGTGCCGCGCTGACGGACCAGGATTGTGCCCGCGAGCACGACCTCGCCGGTGTGGCGCTTCACGCCAAGGCGCTTGGCCTTGCTGTCCCGTCCGTTGCGGGAACTCCCGCCGCCTTTCTTATGCGCCATCTGCAGGATCCTTCTTCGCTCGTGGAGCTCTCGGCTTCGCGGCCGCCGGCTTGTCCGCCGCGGGCTTGTTGGCGGCCGCGGATTTCTTGGCGGCGGGCTTCGCCTCGGGGGCCTGCTCATCGATGGCCGGTGCATCCACGACCGCTTCGGCCTTCGCCGGCACAGCTGCCTTGCGCGGCTTCGCGGCAGCCTTCGGCTTCTCGCCCGCCTTGCCGTGCGCGACGTCGTCGATGCGCAACTCGGTCAGCTGGCTACGGTATCCAAGTGTTCTCCGGTGGCGCTTCTTGGGCTTGTAGGTGAAGACACGGATCTTCCGGCCACGCCGGTGCGCGATCACGGTGGCGGTGACTGAAGCCTCGACCGGCGAGCCTTTGGCGACGTCGGTTTCTGCGCCGTCGCCGATGAGCAGCACCGACTCGAGCGTGACCGTCGATCCGACCTCGACCGGAATGCGATCGACGAGGATGCGGTCGCCGGAGGCGACTCGGTATTGATGACCGCCGTGTTGAAGGATTGCGTACATTTGCCTCTCTCGCCGGGAGCGGGTTCACTCCGCTGAGGAACGCCGGCACATACCGGGCGCGATACGCGAGGTTACCACGTGCGCCCAGGGGCGGGCCCGGAATGAACTCCGGTGTGCGCTATGACGACAGGATATTGACGGGTGCCGCACCCGTGATCGTTGCGCTGTCGTTGAGCGTGTCGGTCACCTGTGCCTGGATCGGGTAGACGCCTTTCCCAGGGTTCGGGACACACTGGACGATGAACTGGATGACGAGCTTGCCGGGCCCCAGTGAGGTTTGCGGCGGTAATTCAAAGCCCCCGTAGAAGGCGACGACGGCGCCCTTGACCGGCAGGATCAGCTGCTCGATGGATGAATTGCCGCCGAAGGGCATGATCGTCGACTGGAATTGAAGGGCGGGCGGCAGAGTCACGAACACGTCGACGTGCGGCGAGATGCCGCTCCCCGTATTGGTGACGTCGATGCGATACGTGACCTCGCCACCTGGGTGCACGGACGTCGGGCTGACGGACGCGCTGATCCCGAGCCGGGGCGCCTCGTTGACCTCAACCTGGAGCGGCTGGCTCACCACTGTCGACGTGAGGTTGTCGTCGACGACCTGCGCCTGGAGGGAATACGTGCTGGGCGGGGCCGTGATGTTGGCCGCAAAGTCGATGGTGATCGACGAGTAGGAGATCGTCCCGTTCGGCGACGTGGGAGCGGACAGCGACCAGACACCCCACTCGGGGTTGGATCCCCCGGCGGTGGCGTCCTCCGGCGTGGTCCTCGCGGCTCCGGTCGTCTGGATCGAGTTCGTCGTGTCGAACGCGAAGGTGTGTGGCATCAACGCATGGATGACGACACCCGACGCGTTGCCCGGCCCCAGGTTCGTCACAATCACCTGGAAGTTCGGCGGCGTCGTGCCGGGCGTGTAGGCTCCCTTCCCCCAGTCGGCCCGCATCACGACCGAGAGCTGCCCGATGCCGCTGCTGCAGCCGGAGACCATCAATGCGATGGGTGCAAGCACCGAGAGTGCGACCGCAACCGCAAGTCGCGAACATAAGATCCGCACCCGGCTGCAACGCGAAACGGTCAGACCCTGGTTACGGTGCGAAGCGGCGCCAGAGGGCGACGCTGCCGGGAAGCCGTGAGGTTGATATCGGTGGTGCGGGGCAATGGATCCGGGTAGCCGACCTCGCCGAGCAGCCGGAGCGCAAGGCCGACGTCGAGCCCGATCACTGTGTCGATGCGTCCGGCGACCGCTTCGACGAAGTCCGAGCCCCCACCCTGGATCGCGTAGGCGCCGGCGCGGTCCAGCGGCTCACCCGAAGCGACATACATCTCGAGCGCATCGTCGGTGAAGTCGCAGAACTTCACAGCGGAACGGCTCACGCCCAACGCCTCCTGTTCGCCGCCGGTGCACATCGCACAGACGCCCGTGAGGACGGTGTGGCGCCGGCCGCGCAGATCGTTGAGCATCTCGCGCGCCATCTCGGGCGTCTTCGGTTTGCCGAGCGGCCCCCTGGGGCCGACGACGATCGTGTCAGCGCTGAGGATGTAAGTGCCGGCCGGAACGACCTTGGCGACCGCGACCGCCTTCTGGCGGGCGACGAGCTGCACCGCGAGCTCGGCGCTCACCCCGGCGGGGAGCGAGACGTCTTCGGGCGGCTCGATGATCCGGAACCGGATACCGGCTCGGGTCAGCAACTCGCGACGGCGAGGTGATTGAGAGGCGAGGACGATCCCGATCACGCGAATTTCACGCGCGCAGCAGACTGCAGAGAATCTTGCGCCAACTCGAGACTCATGCTAGCACCGGGACGGGACGCCGAGTTGATCAATGCGCGCATGTCCGTGAGATCACTAGGGTCGAGCGGCGATCACGGCGGCGACGGCGGCGGCGGCACAGCATGCTGCGGCGAGCGCGACGAGGCCGGGATACTCGCGGCGGGTGAGTGCCCGGGTGGCTCGCAGCAGCAGCCCGTAGAGGCCGGCTCCGCCGGCGAGCGCCCCGACTGCAATGAGCGTCGCAGGCCATTGCAGCGATGGCGGGATGAGGAGCGCCAGCACGAATTCGACCGTGGCGGAGGCCACCGCGACGCGCCCGACAGCTCCCGCGCCGCGCTTGTACGGCTGCACGACGATGGGCATGGCGATGAGGGCGGTCGCCGCGGCCAGGATCCGCGCGGTCAATCCCTCACCCCCAGCGCCGCCGGCGATCATTGCGACCGAGAAGGACGCCGCGATGAGCCCGAGCAGGACGAGCGACGCCCCGCCCAGTCCACCGGCCACCATACGGCGGACGGACCACGGCTCGGGGGCGGCGAGCGAAGCGCCCACGAAGAGCAGGAGGATGGCGGCCACCAGGTTCGGGGTGGCACCGCCCGCAGGAGGCAGCGAGGCCGCCGGCGAGCCGGGAACCGGCGACATCGACGCTGCGAGCATTGCGGCGATGACGGCCACAATCGCACGCGCGTCCAGATCCCGTGTCCGTGGCAAGCCGCCCGAACGCTGCACCATCACCGCGAGCACCACAAGGAAGAGTCCTCCCGGGTAGACGGCGACCGCGACGATGTCGAGGAGCAGAGCGAGTGGATCCATGGGCTCAGCTTCCGAACACGAACGTCGAAACGGATTGCGGAGCAAGGCCGATCGCGATCCCGGCGGCAACGAGGAGCCAGGCTCCCGCCTCGGGGACGCGCGCCTGCCATCCTGCCGCAGGTGCCCTCGCGATTCGCATCGAGCAGGCCATCACGGTGGCGATGAAGATCCCGGTCATGGCGACGACCGCGGCGATCGTCGAGTCGACGTTGCCTGCTGCGAGCGCTTCGAGCAACAGAAACCGTCCCCAGAAGGCCGGCGACGGCGGCACGCCGCTGAGGAGGGCCCAGGCGACGCGGCGCGGCCAGACCAGGCCCGCTTCGGCCGGTCGGAGCAGTATCGGCGCCAGCGTCAGATGACTGAGGACGATGATCAGCGCACCGGTGACGGCAGGTGAGTTGCGCGTGCCGCCGACGGCAGCGATGCACAGGGCGATGTCGGTCATGAAGATTCGCCCGTACCGCGTGCGCGCCGGTCCGCGGAATGCCCAGAACCCTCCCCACGCAGCGCTGCCGAGTCCCACCACCAGGAGGATGTGCTCGTAGACGGGCACGCCGTCTCCGAGGACCCCTTCGGGGATGCGCTCCGCAATGAGCAGCACGGTCGGCACGAGCAGCACGATCCAAGGGGCGACATCGAGCGGACGGAGAACGCCGAGGATCCCAGCTGCCCACCCTCCGAGCGGGTAGATGGCGAGGAGGGCGGCCACGCCGGCGACGAGCAGCCCGCCGACGACCACGGGGCGAGGGCCAGTCGTGAAGCCCGAGAGCGGCAGAAATGGTGACGCAGCTATGAGCGCGGCAGTCCCGCTCCCCGCGATACGTCCCGCGGCCAGCGTCGCTCGCCCGGGGGCCTGACCGATCCAGCGCAGGGTCAGCGTGGCAACAGCGGCAGTGAGCGCGAGGGCCGTCAGGAGTGGGTCACCACTTGCAAGCGCAAGCGTCACCGAGGCCCCGACCACGCCGACCGTCCGCGCCATGGAGACGTCGATCGTCGGGTGGAGGGCGATCACCAGCGCCATCGAGATCCCGGCGGTGACGAGCAGGCCCTGCCCGGCGCGATCCAGCCCGTTGATGGCGCCGAGCCCGCCCAGCGGGACCACCGGCGCAAGGGATCGGGTGGCGAGCAGCGTGAGCCCGGCGCCGGCAAGAGGGATGAACGCCACCAGCCGTGCGGTCCGGCGGCGGAGAACTGCGGCAGCAGCGAGGCCCAGGGCCGCCCAGACGGCAGCGACGACCGCGGGATTCATGCTTCAGCAGCCACCGGGCGGCGGCGGGTGCTGCGGCCCGCCAGCCATCCCGCAACAAGCGCGGCGACGGGAGTCGCCGCGCACGCGATCACCGCCCCTGGGAGCGAGTCAGAACCGCTGCGAAGCAGCCAGGCCGTACCCGTCGAGAGCGAGACCATGGCGACGCCGACCGCGAGATCCTCGACGGTCCGCGCAAGGAGGAGGCGGATGACGCCGCACGTCCAGGCGTAGGCGGTTGGGAACAGGAGCCCCTGCACCGCCGTCGTGATCTGTCCGACCGGGATGTTGAAGCTCACCCACGAGGCGATCGGCACTGCGATGGCGGCGCTGAAGGCGCGGGCGCTGCGCGGCCCGAAGAGCCGCTCCGGGGGCGCGAACGCGGGAATGGTCGGGTCGAGTCCCGCGACCCACGGGAGCCGGCGTCCCCCCACGAACCCCGCCCAGGCAAAGACCACTGCCGCCACTGCGCATCCGGCGAGCACGGCAACGCCGGGAGCGCCGCCGAAGGTCGCCGCGGTCGGCATCAGTCCCGCGGCGAGAAAAACGACGGCGATGGCGACGGCGCGCCGCCCGTCGACCATGACCGCGACCACTCCGGCGAGCACGCCCACCGCGGAGAGCAGCGGCGCCGAGACGCCCATCAGCCGTCGAGACCCATCGGCGCCGGCACCTGTGTGGCGAACATCAATGGACGAAGACGTCGGCGGCGATGATCGCCACGATCGCACCGCCGAGCGCCAGGGCGAGTTGCGGCTGCACGATCAGCCATTCGTCGAGCTGGCTCAGCCCGGTGCCTGCTCGCAGCAGGATCGGCCGCAAGCGGCGCGCCGGGCGCAGGCCGAGCGCCTGAACGCCGACGGGCTCCGTCTCGAAGGCAACGGAAGGACGGGTCGGCAGGGTCTTCCCCCAGAGCGTCACCAACGCCCAGACCCCCGCGGCGATCACGACGAGCGCCACCAGGAGGTACCCGCCCGACCAATCGCCTGCGGCACTGCGGATCGCAGCCGCACCGACGGGCACCGCCAGGCCACCGGGCCGCAACGCAGCGAGCACCGTGGCGGCGGCGGCACCCGGCACGATCGCGCCGGCAAGCGAGGCGAGCGCAGCGACGGCCGCCAGTGGGGAGAGGCGTTCGCCGGCGTCTCCCGTCCGAGGTGACAAGGCGATCCGGGATGCGGCTCGCACCCCCGCAGCCGCGCCGAGCAAGGTCCCGAGCCCCAGCGCCGCGAGGAGGGCGGCGCCCGCGCGTCCCATCGACACGGTTGCAGCCAACTCCAGGATGAGCGCCGTCATCCCGAATCCCATGGGCAGCGAGCCGGCGATGCCGAGGGCAAGTACGGCGAGGCCCCTGCCGGTCCGGCCTCGGGCAACACGTTCCCAGGCCGGGGTCAGCGAGGCAATGAGCATCAGGGCACAGATGCCGGCTGCCACCGCCGCATCTGCGGCTGCACTCGCCACGCCTGACAGCGCCACCACGGGCGCGGCGGCGATGACGCAGAGCGCCCGCCCCGCGACGGCCGGCACCGACGACCAGCGCAGCGCGAGCACGGCAGCCCAGACGGCAGCGAGACCGCCCACCGCCGCCAGCATGATCGCGATCTGCTGTGGCAGTGGGCCGTCGACGACCTCGCGAAGCCGGAGCAACACGATGGCCCCGCATGGGATCGCGCCCGTCGCGGCCCACGCGGCGGTCGGGGTGCGGTTGCCCCGAACAGGCACGAACGCCGTCGCGAGGAGCCGCGCCACCCCTGCCGCCGCCCACGGCCCTGCGATCGCGGCCCCGACGGCCCCGGCGGGAATGACGGCGAAGTCGGTCGTCCCCGACGAGCTGAGCAGCTGCACAGCGGCGACGAGCAGTCCGATCGAGGCGAGATGCGCGAGCCCTATCGCCATCAGGCCGCCCCTGCCGACCCTGCCGCGCGCCGCGCTCGTCATCAGGAGTGTCCCGACACCGGCAATCTCGACTCCTCCGGTGAGCATCACCAGGTTGCCGGCGAGTGCCGACAGCAGCGCCCCGGTGACGCACACGAGCAGTGCGCTCACCTCGCGGGTCTGCCGGTCGGCATCGAACAGCAGCAGGACGCCGACCACCGCCGCGGCGAGACCGAGCACCGCTCCGGGCAGGTCGAGCCGCAGGAGGTAGTCGATCCCTGTAACGGGCGTTCCCAGCGATGTCTCGATCCGGCCTCCGCTGCCGAGGAAACCGGCTTCGATGGCAAGCAGGGTGATGCTCGCGACCCCGCCGATGCCGGCGATGATGCGGGCGAGACGGGCGTGGCGCGGCGCCAGCGCGAAGACGATGATCGCGGCGGCGATCAGCGGCGCGGGTATGAGCGCCAGCTGGAGCCCACCGCCCAGCATGGTGGCGCTACCTGCCGGTGCGGGTCAGCGCAGGCGCTCCGACCTCGGTGGCGCAGTACGGACAGACCCCCCAGCCGAGCCGGAGGCTCCGGTCGCATCCCGTGCATCGCCGCGCGAACTGCGTCCTGCAGTACGGGCAGAGGATGAACTCCTGCTCGATCTCGCGCCCGCAGGTGGGGCACGGCCGCGTGGGGATGCCCTCGGCAGGGGGCTCGAGGAGCACCTGCTCCTCGATCGCCAGCGAACGCACCTGCTCCATCGTCATCGGTGGGCGGACCATGAAGTAGATGAGCGCACCGAGGAACGGCGGGACGAACCCGACGAGCATCGCGAAGAGCGTGAAGCCCGGCGACGTGGTCCGGCGGCGCGCATCGCGGACGACGTAGAACGCCAGCGCGATCCAGAGCACGGCGAGGTACGCGACGACGACGACGATCGCGAGCGTCAGCAGCGTTCCCAGGTCAACCAGCAACATCGATGGGTCCTCCTGACTCGGTGCGGCGCAGGAGCTCCAGCTGCGCGTTCGCCTCGGCGAGCCGGCGACGTGCCTCGTCGACGACCTTCGCGGGCGCCCCGTCGACAAACCCCTGATTCGCGAGTTGTGACTCGAGCCGCGTCACGGTTGCCTCGAGCATGCCGATCTGACGTCTGGTCGCGTTGGCGTCCGCAGCGGTGTCGGCGATCACCACCTCGGCGTGGAGCCTACCCGAAACGACGACCACCGGCTTGGCGCCGCGCTCGTGGGAGTCGACCACGGTCGCGGGCACGAGACCGCCGATCAGACGGCTCGTGTGCTTCGTCGGCCCGGTGCCGTCGTCGGAGCGGACGATGATCCGCACGCGATCCTTCGCGCCGCGAGGCACGCCGTGATCGTGACCGACGGCCCGGATGCGCTGGACGAGCTCGATCGCGTCGGCGATTTCGCGATGCGCCAGCGCAGTTGCTTCGTCGGTCCAGAGGGCGTCCACCTCCGGCCAGGAACGCTGCTGCAACGTTGGTGCCGCATTGGGCAGTAACTGGGCGCACTCCTCCGTGATGAAGGGCATGAACGGATGGAGGAGTCGCAACAGCACGTCGAGCGTCGTGACCGCGGTCCACACCGCCGCGCGTCGCGACTCGGGGTCCGTGGTATCGGTGAGACGGATCTTGACCATCTCGATGTACCAGTCACAGTAGGTGTGCCATGAGGTGTCGTAGAGACGCTCGACGGCATCGTGGAACCGGAACGTCTCGAACCCGACGTCGCACTCGCGTACCACCGTGGCGAGCTCGCCGAGCATCCATCGATCCTCCGGTCGCAGAGTCTCCGGTCGCGGGGGATGCACATCGAGCTCCGCCGGCGAACCGTTCCCCACGCGCGCCACGAGGAACCCGCTCGTCACCTGCCAGAGCTTGTTGGCGAAGCGTTGGTATGAGGCAATACGGTCAGCATCGAACCGCATGTCCTGGCCACTGGTGCCCACGGCTCCTGCCCACGCCCGCAACGCATCGGCGCCGTACTGGTCGATCAGCTCGAGCGGATCGATGACGTTGCCCTTCGACTTGCTCATGCGGGAGCCGTCGACTGCCTGGATGGTGCTCGTGATCAGCACATCGGTGAACGGGTTTCGGCCTGTGAACTTGAGGCCCAGCATGATCATTCGCGCGACCCAGAGAAAGATGATGTCGCGCCCGGTGACCAGCGCATCGGTCGGGTAGAACTTCTCCAGCTCTGCGGTCTGCTCGGGCCATCCGAAGATCGCGAACGGCCAGAGCCCGCTGCTGAACCACGTGTCGAGCACGTCGGGGTCATTGGTCAGCGTCGTGTTGCCGCACTCCTCGCACTGCGTCGGTTGATCGATCCATGCGAAGCGATGTCCGTTGGCGCAGGTCGACACGGGAATGGCGTGGCCGAGCCAGATCTGCCGGCTGATGCACCAATCCTTGATGTTGCGCATCCAGCTGAGGTACACGTCTGTGTGGCGCGCCGGATGAAAGCGGATCTCGCCGCTTTCAACCGCGCCGATGCCGGGCGCCGCGAGCGATGGCATCCTGACCCACCATTGCTCGCTGACGATCGGTTCGAGGACGGTCCCGCAGCGGTCGCAGTGACCGACCTCGTGCAGGTACGGCTCCTGCTTCACGAGGACACCCATCTCCCGGAGCGCGTCGGCGACAGCGATCCTCGCCCGGTCGGCGGGCATGCCATGAAACTGCGGCAGCGACGGCACGTCCATCGTCCCGTCCAGCGCGATAACGTTGATGATCGGCAGGTTGTGCCTCGACCCGATCTCGTAGTCGGTCGCGTCGTGTCCCGGAGTCACCTTGAGCGCACCGGTGCCGAACTCCGGCCGTACCGCGGGATCCTCGAAGATGGGAACGACCCGCCACGTCAGCGGCAGGGTCGCGTGCTTGCCCACCAATGATTTGTAGCGGGCATCGCCGGGCGCGACCGCCACGCCGGTATCGCCGAGCATCGTCTCGGGGCGCACTGTGGCGACCGTGATATGCGCGCCGTTCTCCACCACCGGATACGTCAGGTAGTAGAGCGGGTCGGTATGCTCCTGCCAGTCGATCTCCTCGTCGCTGATGGCGGAGCGGCAACGCGGGCACCAGTTGACAATGCGTGGCCCGCGATAGACAAGACCCTCATCGAACAGCGTCTTGAAGACGAGACGGATGCTGTGCACATACGCGTCGTCGAGTGTGAAACGCATGCGAGCCCAGTCGCAGGTGTACCCCATGCGCCGCATCTGCTCGTAAATGCGTCCGCCGTACTCCTCGTACCAGGCGTCGACGCGGGTCTGGAATGCGGCACGCCCCAATGCCTCCTTGGTGGTCCCCTCGTCGGCGAGCTGCCGCTCGATGACGTTCTGGGTCGCGATCGCGGCGTGGTCCGTTCCCGGACACCACTCGACCTCGAAGCCCCGCATCCGCCGCTGCCGGCACAGCGTGTCCTGGATCGAGAAGGTCGACGCGTGACCCATGTGCAGCGCCCCGGTGATGTTCGGTGGGGGCAGCGCGATGACATACACGGGCTTGGTGCTCTTGATGTCGGCATGGCCGACCTCGAGCTCACGCCAGCGCTCGCGCCAGCGCGGCTCCACGCCGGCCCAGTCGAAATGCTTCTCCATTGGGCGATTGAGTATATGGGCCGACCGGCTGTCACTCGCCCGCGGCGATCGTCATCCCGGATTGCGGATTGCGCCATTCGGGCGTGAACGGGGACGTCGTATAGACCAACTGCGGCGCGGTCGTGCCCAATTGGGCCGCGGCCTCCGCCCGCGAAATCGTGGGAAAGGTGAGCGTCGTCCCGGACCCGACTGCAGAGAGATCCACGACCGAGCCGAAGTACGCGCGGCCGCCGCATCCAACGAAAAAGGACACGAGCCCCGCGACCCGCGCCCCGGTTCCGTTGGTCTGCTGCTCCTCAAGCGGCACGACAAGAGCACCTGGTTGTCCCGCGGCCAGCGCAGCCACCGCCACCGGGGCGAGTTGCGTCGTGCCGTCGAGATCTGGGTCCACGGCGCCCGCCGCCGTGGCGGCGACCTCGGCGAGCGCCTCGGGATTGTTCGCGTCGAACGACTGGTCGAAGCCTCCCAGTGAGCGCAGCTGCGCCGGAAGGTTCGGCGCCGGAGCGGGGATGGCGCATCCTCCCTGCCCGCTCGAGATGACGTGCGTGAGGGTGATCAGGGTGACGGCGAAGAAGGCGACGACGACCATCGCCCCGATCGCGATGGCTCTGCGCCGCACGTTCAGGCCGTGCGGCCCTGGACTGCCTCCTCGGTCGCTCCGACGCGCCGCTTGGGCTCTTCGGTGAGCAGCAGAGGCTCAACGCCGTCAACAATCGCCTGCTCGGTGATGACGCAACGTTTGATGTCGGGACGGCTCGGCACCTCGAACATGCTGTTGAGCAACACGTCCTCGATGATCGATTTGAGCCCACGCGCACCGGTACCGCGCGCGAGCGCTCGCTCCGCGATGGCACGCAGGGCACCCTCATGGAACACCAACTCGACGTCGTCGAGCGCGAAGAACTTCTGATACTGCTTGACGAAGGCGTTCTTCGGCTCGGTGAGGATGCGGATGATGTCCTCCTCGTCGAGGTAATCGAGCGCGACGGTGATGGGCAGGCGACCGACGAACTCCGGAATGAGGCCGTACTTCAACAGGTCCTGCGCCTGGAGCTCGCGGAGCATCTTGGTCGTTTCCTTGGTGCGCGTTCCCCGCGGCTTGCTGTTGAAGCCGATGGTGCGCTTGCCGAGACGGTGCTCGATGATCTTCTCGAGACCGTCGAACGCGCCGCCGCAGATGAACAGGATGTTCGTCGTGTTGATCTGGATGAAGTCCTGATGGGGATGCTTGCGGCCTCCCTGCGGCGGCACGTTGGCGACGGTGCCTTCGAGGATCTTGAGGAGCGCCTGTTGCACACCCTCCCCGCTGACATCTCGGGTGATCGACGGGTTGTCGCTCTTTCGGGCGATCTTGTCGATCTCATCGATGTAGATGATGCCCCGCTCTGCGCGAGCGATATCGAAGTCGGCCGCCTGGATCAGGCGCAGCAGGATGTTCTCGACGTCCTCGCCGACGTAGCCCGCCTCCGTGAGGCTCGTTGCGTCAGCGATGCTGAACGGTACGTCGATGATGCGCGCAAGCGTTTGCGCGAGAAATGTCTTGCCGCATCCGGTCGGTCCGACGAGCAACACATTGGACTTCTGCAACTCGACGTCACTGTTCGTCTTCGCGTGCGCGATGCGCTTGTAGTGATTGAAGACCGCGACCGACAGGACTTTCTTGGCATGCTCCTGGCCGATCACGTACTGGTCGAGCGATGCGGCGATGACCTGCGGATTCGGAATCGTCCCCGGCTTGCCGCGCTTTGTCGTCGTCGACCGGTTGTCCTCCTCGAGGACTTCCTGGCAGAGATCGATGCACTGGTCACAGATGTACACACCAGGCCCGGCAACGAGCTTACGCACCTGCTCCTGGCCCTTGCCACAGAATGAGCAACGCGTGTGACGTCGACGGTCGTCGCGCTCGGTCACGGCAACCTCCCCTGCTTGTTCACGTGGTCCCCATGACCGACCCGCCTAGGCATCACGCGTGCGCCGTTGCACCGCCACCCGCCTGGGGTGTGTCCGTGTCGCGTGGCGCGCCGGGCGGCTTGCCACCGTTGCTCTCGCCGTTCGGCGACCCACCGCTCTTGATCCGCCCCTGGATGATCTCGTCGATGAGGCCGTACTCCTTGGCCTCCTCGGCGCTCATGAAGAAGTCGCGATCCGAGTCGTGGTTGACCACCTCGATGGCCTTCCCGGAATGGTGGGCGAGGATCTCGTCGAGACGGCGGCGTACACGCAGAATCTCCTGCGCGTGGATCTGGATGTCCGTCGCCTGACCGCTGAACCCACCTGATGGCTGATGGATCAACACGCGCGTGTTCGGGAGGCTCAAGCGCATCCCCGCCGCGCCGCCCGCAAGCAGAATCGCGGCCATCGACGCGGCGATGCCCATGCAGATGGTGCCGACGCGCGGCTCGACGTACTGCATCGTGTCGTAGATCGCGAGGCCCGCATACACCGACCCGCCCGGGGAGTTGATGTAGAGCCAGATGTCCTTCTCGGGGTCCTCACCGGCGAGAAACAGGAGTTGCGCCATGACGACGTTTGCAACCTGGTCGTCAATCGGCGTCCCGATGAAGATGATTCGGTCTTTGAGCAGCCGCGAGTAGATGTCCATCCCGCGTTCGCCCCGATTGGTTGTCTCGATGACGTACGGGATCAGATTCGTCGGATTCATTCTGTTTTCCATTATAGGAGGCCTTTTCAGTCGCGCTGCCGGAATCCGTAGACCGCCAGGCCCATCATCAGCAGGCCGAAGGCGACGAGCACCGCCAGCTCGACCCAGAGCGACACCGTCCAGCCGAAGAGCGTGATCTCGAAGCCGCGGACCACCTGCGAGGGGAGCCCCGATGCGGTGAGCACGATCCGGCGCAGCGCGTCGATGCCGTACGACGCTGGATCGAGCCGCGTCAGCACCAGCAGCCACGCCGGGAGGTTGCCGGTGAGCGGGAAGAGCGCGCCGGCAAGAAAGAACATCGGCATCATCAGAAAGTTCATCACCACCTGGAAGCCCTGCATGGTGCGCATCCGCGCCGCGACGGCGACGCCAAGCGCACTCAGCGCAAATGCGAACAGGAATATGGCCGGCACCAGTTCAACGACACCGACGACGGTCAACTTCACCCCGACGATCGGCGCGAGCACCAGAATGACGAGTCCCTGGATCATTGCCTGCGACGCGCCACCGAGGGTCTTCCCGATGGCGACCGCGGAGCGATGGATCGGTGCGACAAGCACCTCTTTGAGAAACCCGAACTCGCGATCCCAGACGATCGACATTGCCCCGAAAATCGATGTGAACAGCACCGACATGCCGATGATGCCGGGAAAGATGAACTGCACGTATTGGAGGGAAGAACCTGACCCGCCAAGCCCTCCCGTGCTGCCACGCAACGCCGAGCTCAGTCCACTGCCGAATACGAAGAGGAAGAGAATCGGTTGCGCCAGTGATCCGAGCACACGCATGCGATCGCGCCAGTACCGGATCAGGTCGCGGCGCCAGATGATGATGATCGCGCGCAGCGTCGCGCCCCGGATGTTGACGGTCTGCGGGTGCGTGGCGGTCGCTGTGGTCAAGGCCTGCTCACTCATCGCCGGCCACCCCCTCCCCACATCCTGCCCATACGTCGCATGGTATCGAGCGATGTGTTTGCCTGCTCGCGTATCTCTCGGCCCGTCAGCTTGAGAAAGACGTCGTCGAGGCTGGGCCGCCGTGCGCTCACCGCGGATATCGGAACGCTCAACTCCGAGAAGAGACGAGGCACGAACGACGCCGAGTCAGCCACCTCGACCCGCAACGTCCCATCGATCTGAGTCGAGTCGAGCTGCATCAGTGATCGCAATTGGTCCGCCAGCGCGGCCATGTCCGGGGTGCTGATGGTGACCACGTCCCCACCAACTCGCGTCTTGAGCTCTGCCGGCGTGCCGAGTGCGACGATCTTGCCCTGGTCGATGATGGCGATGCGATCGCAGAATTCGGCCTCGTCCATGTAGTGCGTCGTCATGAAGATCGTGATGTGCTCACGCTGGCGAACCGTGTGCAGGTACTCCCAGATGTTGTTCCGCGTCTGCGGATCGAGTCCGAGCGTCGGCTCGTCGAGGAACAAGACCTGCGGGTAATGGAGGATGCCGCGCGCGATCTCGAGCCGGCGGCGCATACCGCCGGAGTAGGTGAGCACCGTTGAACTGGCGCGATCCGCGAGGTCGACGATTGACAGCGCGTCGTCAATGCGCTGCTTGCGCGTGGCGGCGGGCAATCCATAGAGGTACGCATGGAACTCGAGGTTCTCTCGCCCGGTCAGCTGGCCGTCGAGCGAGGGATCCTGAAAGACCAGGCCGATCCGGGCGCGGACGGCGCTCGGATCCTCGCGAACATCGAACCCGGCAACCTCGGCGACCCCCGAGGTGGGTCGGATGAGCGTGCAGAGGATGCTGATGGTCGTTGACTTGCCGGCGCCGTTCGGCCCGAGAAATCCGAAGATCTCGCCTGGGCCGACCTCGAGGTCGATGCCACGGACCGCCTCGACCTTGCCGTAGGTCTTGACGAGGCTGCGAACGCTGATCACCGGCTGGCTCATCGCGGGAAGCGTACCCACGCCCGCGTGGCACCAGACGTCAGGTCGAGACGAAGCCCGAAGCCTCTGGGGTGACGATCTCCAGGAGCCGCTCGCCGGCGGCTCGGCGCCGGAGGTCACGCCGAGCGATGTCCTCGAGACGGTTGCGTTGGGCCGCGTCCATCCGGCGCCCCTCGGCGACCGCGCGCGCCTCGCGCTGCACCTGGTTCTCATCCACCTCGATGCCCTCGGCGACTGCCAGTGCGTCGAGGGCGAGCTCCAGACGAACCCGGCTGGCGGCCGCCTCACGACGTTCGGTGCGCAACGCTTCCAAGTTGGACCCGCTCATCTCCAGATAGCGGTCAAGCGGAAGACCGAGTGAACCGAGGCGGTACTCGAGGTCGGCGAGCTGGCGGTCGATCTCGCGATCGATCATCGCCTGCGGGACGTCGACCCGGACATGGTCGCGAAGCGCCTCGAGCGCTGCACCCTCGTGCGTCTCGCGGTCCTGCTCAGCGGCTTCGGTCGTCAGGGTTGTCCGGTAGTGCTCGCGAAGCTCGTCGAGGGTCGTGCCGTGGCCATCGAGCACGGCGAGGCTGTCGTCCTCGGGGGGCAGCTCGCGCTCGCGGACCGCATGCACGCTCACGTCAATGGTGACGGTGGCTCCGCGGAGCTCCTCCTGCCGGTAGTCCTGGGGCAACACGGTCTCGAAGGTGCGGGACTGCCCGGCGGTCAGCCCGATGACGCCGTCGACAATCGCAGGGATGACCTCTTCGCGATTCAGCTCGAGGTCGCGCTCGACGTTGTCGCCGCCGGTGAGGATCTCATTGCCGCGGCGCATGACCAGGATGCATTTGATGACGTCTCCCGCCTGCGCTTCGCGGTCGACCTCGACCAGCTCGGCGTGCTTGCGACGGGCAGCGCCGATAGCGTCATCGACGCTGTCCTCGGTGATCTCCGTGGTCTCCATCGGGACGCGGAGGGAGAGGTAGTCGCGAAGGTCGACCTCCGGCTTGACAGTGACCGTTGCGGTGAACCGCAGCGGCTTGTCGCGCTCGAGCTCCCCGAGGTCGAGCTCCGGATCGCCGACGGGCTCGACGCCGCTCTCGTCCACAGCGCGCCGGTAGAGGTCGGGGACGAGATGGTCGACGGTCTCGTGCTGGACCGTCTCCCAGCCGACGGCACGCTCGACCATCGCTGTCGGCGCCTTGCCCGGCCGGAAGCCCGGGATCCGGACCCTCGAGGCGAGTCGCCTCAACGACGCCTGAATGGCAGCGTCAACCTCGGCGGGCGTCGCCTCGATCTGCAGGGCGACCTGTGAGGCTGCCTTCCGCTCGAGTGTGACGGTCATTCCCGGTGTATCGGTCATCTGTGTGCTCATCTTGTATGCGCCTGGGGGGTGGGGCCGTGCGCGGACCGAGACTCGAACTCGGACGGGTCGCCCCACGGGATCCTAAGTCCCGCGCGTCTACCGATTCCGCCATCCGCGCCCGGTCGGTCCAACCGGCAGTGGCCAGTTTAGTGCCTGCGCGACCGGTCCCCGTCCGCGACCCGGCGCCGCGCCCGTATCCCCGCGCCGCTCCCGCGCGACTTGGTTTCGCGCAACAGGAACTGTCAAACACCACCCGGAGGACATTGTGCGCCCTCTTCATCGCCCCCATTTCCTCGCCACAGTCATCCTGGTCGGACTGACCGGGACCGCGACCGGGGTGGCCGCCGCCAGCCGGGTCGGCCCGTTCGACGCTCTCGACGTCGCCCACCAGAGCGCGGCCGCCGCGCACCTGCAACTGCCCCCGCTTCGCGCCGACAGCCTGTTCCCGAAGCCGACGCAGGCGCCGGCAGTCCACGAGCAGCTCGTCGTGGTCGACCCGCCGCCGCCGGCCCACAGTGCCCCGGCACGCGCGGCGGCTACGCCGCCAGCCGAGGACCCATCGCCCGCGCCGTCGGCAAGCCCGACACCGCAACCCTGCGGTGACGACGACTGTGGCGGGGGGGGCGGCTGAGATGCCGGCCTACCAGCCGTCTGATCGTGATCGCGCAATGCGCCGTATCGCCGGATGGACGTCCGGCGGGATCGCCGGTGGTGTCGCGATCACCGGAGCGCTCACCGCGGTGAGCGCCGCGGCGTTTGCGGCGGCGGCCGTGCCGGCAACCGTTGCACCGCCTGTGGAATCAATCCCGCCGGAGTCCGCGCCGGTGCAGTCGTCACGACCAACACCCGTGGTCATCGTTCAGGTGATCCACGTCCCCGCGTCATCGCACGTGTCGGGATCGACGAGGGGTGTGACTCCCCCGCGACGTCCGCCATCGGGCTCCTCCGCGCCCCCACCGCCCGCCCCACCGCCTCCCCCGGTCTGTCACTCGACGCCCAGCCATCCGTGCTGACGAGCGCCTCCTTCGAGTCCATGGGGACGACCGTTGTCGTCGCTGCCTCCGACCCCGCCGCACTTGCGCTCGCGACCTCCACGGTGCGCGCCGTGGTCACGGCGATCGACCGGACATGCAGCAGGTTTCAGTCCAACTCGGAGCTGTCGCGACTCAACCGCGCTTCAGGCAGCGGGCCAGTCGAAGTGTCAGAGCTGCTTGACGCAGCGATCTCGGCATCGCTCGACGCGGCAGCCGCGACCGACGGCCTCGTCGATCCAACGATCGGTGCGCTGATCGAGCGCCTCGGGTACACGGTGACCTTCACCGACATGCCGCTGGACGGGCCCTCGATCGACGTCGACATCCGCTCCGCCCCGGGGTGGGCAAGCATCGTTCACGACCGCGACCTCCGGACGTTCGCGCTCCCGGCGGATGCATCGCTCGACCTCGGCGCGGTGGGCAAGGCTTGGGCGGCTGATCAGGCGGCCGGCGCTGCGGCGTGGCGCGTCGGTGCCGGAGTCCTCGTCGCGTGCGGCGGCGACGTCGCTGTCGCCGGCCCGGCGCTGATCGATGGTTGGCGCGTTCGGGTGTCGGAGGACGTTGGCGCGACCCGGTGGCAGGACGTGCAGATCTTCGACGGCGGCCTCGCCACGTCCGGCACGGAGAGCAGAACCTGGCGGCGAGGCGGTGAGGTCCTCCACCACATCATCGACCCGGCGACGGGGCTTCCACCCGTATCGCCGTGGCTGATGGCGAGCGTCGCCGGGGCGACATGCGCCGAGGCGAACACGGCCGCGACGTGCGCGATCGTGCTCGGCGAACAGGCGCCTGCATGGCTGCGAGATCGCGGACTCCCCGCGCGACTTGTTCATCGCGACGGTTCCGTGCTCGCCGTGGGTCCGTGGCCGGGGTGAGCACACGGGCCCTGGTGGCGGCCGTGCCGACCGGCCCGAGCCCGCTCTGGTTCGCGACGCGCGGCGCAGGGGTCATGACGCTCGTCTGCCTGACCGTCGTGGTGATCCTGGGCATCATGACGTCGGTCCGCATCGAGGGCCGGCGAACCCCGCGTTTCGTGACCGCGTCACTGCACCGCAACTTCGCGCTCTTCACGATCCTGCTGCTGTCGGTGCACATTGCCACCTCCGTGATCGACCCCTTCGCGGGAATTCGCCCGGTCGACGCGGCGATTCCGTTCGTCGGCGCCTATCGCACGGTGTGGCTCGGCCTCGGCGTGCTCGGAGCCGAGGTCCTGCTCGCCGTCACCGTCACGAGCCTGCTCCGCGGGCGGCTCGGTCCCCGGCTTTGGAGGCTCGTCCACTGGGGGGCATACGCCTCGTGGCCTCTTGCCCTCGTCCATGGGCTGGGCACGGGCTCGGACTCGCAGACCCCGTGGATGCTCGGGATCACCGCGGCATGCGCAGCCGCGGTGCTCATGGCGCTCGGCCGGCGTCTGCTGTTCGGACGGTTCCGCACAGTGCCGGTCCGGCTCGCATGCGCCGGCCTGGCGGTCGCGACGACGTACGCAATCTGCGCGTGGGCTGTGGAAGCTCCGCTGCAGCCCGGGTGGGCCGCCCTGGCCGGCACCCCGGCGTCGATCCTGAAGCCCTCCCCGACGCCGAACGCAGCCCGGGAGCGGCACGGGTTCTCGGATCCCATGATCGGCGTGCTCACGCGACAGGCGAGCGCCGTGGACATCGCGCTTCGCGACAGCGTGGACACCGCGATCACCGTGGTGATCGTCCCTGCCGGCCCGACCGAGACACTCCCGCAGCTGACGGTCGATCGAGGTGGACGCCCGGTCTGCACCTCGGTGCCGGCTCGCGTGGGCGTCTCCATCTACGCGGTCTGCGGGACCACTCGTGTCGTGATCACGCTGTACGGAACGGGCCCGTCGATCACAGCGCGAATCGTCACCTCTGGTCCCCTCTGATGGCGGTGACTCTGCGGGTCCTGCCAATGCCCGCCGACGAGCCGCTCGAGGAGCCGGACTCGTGCCCGCGGTTGCTCGCCGGCCCGAGCATCGACCGCGGCGCCGAACGCTTCGCGGATCACGAGCGGCGGCTCGGGAGGCGTCCCATCGGAGGCGAATGGCTGCTTGATGTCATGCAACGCAGCGGTCTGCGTGGGCGCGGCGGCGCCTGGTTTCCGACGCACCGAAAATGGCGTGGCGTCGCCCGGGCCGCGCAGCAGCGAGGTCCCGCCACCGTCGTCGTGAATGCCTCCGAGGGCGAACCGCTGTCGGCAAAGGACCGAATGCTCGTGGAGCACCGGCCCCACCTCCTTCTTGACGGCGCGATGATCGCCGCCGAGACGGTCGGCGCCGACGCTGTGGTGATCTACCTCTCCCGTCCGGCGCGCAGCGCAACGCGGTCACTGCAGCACGCCCTTGCGGAGCGCCGCCCCCGCGGCAGCCGCGACCTGCCGGTCCGCCTGGTCACCACGAAGCATCGATATGTCGCCGGCGAATCGTCGTCGGTTGTCCGCCGGATCGGCGGCGGGCCGTCGAAGCCGTCGTTCGCCCCGCCTCACCCCTCCGAGCGGGGAGTGCTCGGTCGTCCCACGCTCGTGCAGAACGCCGAGACCATCGTCCACGCGGCGTTGATCGCGAGGTACGGGGATGGCTGGTTCCGGGAGCGCGGCACCGACAGCGCGCCGGGCACGGGACTGGTGACGATTTCCGGCGACGTCCAGCAGCCCGGCGTCTACGAGGTGGATCTGGGGTCGCGGCTCGTCGATGCCCTGAGCGCCGCAGGTGGCGTCGTGTCCCTGCCGAGAGGCGTGCTCATCGGAGGGTACGCGGGCACGTGGCTCGACCCCCGGAACTCGTCAGACGTGCTGCTCAGCCCCGACGAGACCTCGCACGCGTGCGGCGTGATCGGCGTTCTTGGCCGCGACGGCTGCGCCCTCGTCGAGACGGCTCATATCGTGGCCTACATGGCCGGAGAAAGTGCCGGCCAGTGCGGTCCGTGTCTCCTGGGGCTCCCCGACATCGCGCAGGCGATGTCGCGCCTCGCAGCCGGCTGTGCGGATCGAGGCGATCTTGCGCGCATCCATCGCTGGTGTGATCAGATCGACGGACGAGGAGCCTGTCACCACCCGGACGGCGCCGTTCGCAACGTCCGAAGTGCGCTCGAAGTCTTTGCCGACGACGTGGAGCGCCACCTCCGTGGGTCCCCGTGCCTCGACAGGGGTCGCACCGCGTTCGCGCGACCCCCTCGGACCCAGAGGGGTTGGCGGTGAGCGACAGCGGAGCCCGTCTGCGGGTCGATCCAACTCGATGCGACGGCGCCGGGTATTGCGCGGAGATCATTCCGGAGGTCGTGAGCCTGGATGACTGGGGGTACCCGATCCTGAGTGAGCACCCGCTCGGGGATCCGGCGCTGCTCAGACTTGCGGAGCGCGCGGTCGCCCAGTGTCCGAGGCTCGCGCTGGCCCTGACGAGCGGGACCGACCGCTCGCGCTGATCCTCAGTTGTCGGGCGGCGGCGTTCCTGAGCTGCTCGGGCGTGGCGACTCATCGTCGCTGCCGTCGCCGCCGCCGGGCCAGGCTGAAGGAGTGGAGCTGCTGCTCTGATGCGAACGGGAGCCCTCGTTGTCATCCGCCGGCGACGAGCCGGGACTCCCGGGCGTGTCCCCGGCCTGTGGGGCGCGAGCACCGGAGCCCGCGGGGGGCGTGCCGTCCTCGTTCCCGAGACCTGACTCCTCGCTCGCCAGTGTGGTTTCGTCGTTTGAGTACCTGTTCCAGAGTGCCGAGCTCCGATCGGTGGGAAGCTCCAGGAGGGCCGCATTGAGCTCCGCGCGAGCGTCCGTGAGACTCTGCTGGGGATTCACGTGGGCGCGGGCGTCGGCAAGGCTTTGCTCGGCAAACTGCAGATGCAGGGCAGCGTCGTTCGTGCCCGGGAGCTTGAGTTGCACGCTCTGTCGGGCGGCGCGAATGACGAAGAGCGCCGATCCGGGTGGAGCGTTCCATCCGGCCGCTGCGACACCCGCAGCCGCCACCACCGTGGCCATTGCGGCGATGGCTCCCGAGTGAGCGAAGCGCGGCCTGAGCATCCACGATCGCCTCCGCCTCGTTGCATGCGGCGACACCAGCGCTGCGAGCATGGCGTCTCGAGCCCGTTCAGTGGCATGCGAACGCGGCGCACGACGGCTGGCCGCGCGCCACGCAGCCAGCGATGCCGAGAGCTGCGGTTCGACGATGTCGCTCATGCGGCCCTCGTTCTTTGGAGCACGCGCCGCAACGACTCGAGCGCCCGGTGCTGCATCGATTTCACGGCCCCGACGCTCCGACCTGTTGTCGAGGCGACGTCTTCGAGGGACTGGTCAAGAACGAACCGGCGGACGAGGATGTCCTGCTGCTCATCGGTGAGTTCAGCCATCGCCGTGCGGATCCGTCCCGTCTCCACCGCCATCTCTGCGACGGCGCTGGGATCCGGTTCCGGTGGTCGCGCCGGCTCGAACAACGTGGCCTCGCGCCGTTTGTTGAGCCGAAAGTAGTCCATGACCTTGTGGCGGCAGATATGGAGAAACCACGCCTGCACAACCGGCTCCTTTCGATCTCGGAGCGTTCGGATCGCGGGCACAGCGGCGACGAACACGTCCTGTGTCACGTCTTCGGCAGCCGAGAGATCGCCGAGCCGCGCGAGCGCGTACGCATGCACGTCCGGGTGAAAGCGTTCGAACAGCACCGTCCACCCACGTGCGTCGCCGCGCTGCGCGGCCTCTACGGCTTCACTGAGGCGGTTGGGATCAGCCAGTGTCTCGCCGCCTCCAAGGGGTTCATCGAATTCAAGTCGCACCGGCGGGCCTCTGGGATACGGGTGAGGGCGCATTCGGAGGATCTGGTGGTGTCGCCGCTCCGGCTTCTCGAAGATCGACGTCATGTTCGGGCATTCAGCGGCGTCCGGCGAGCGGCATCCAAACCGTGACACCTGATCGAGTGATCTGATCGCTATCCTCGCGCCCATGCGTGTGCTGGTGCTCGGTGCCGGGTTTGCCGGCCTCGAGTTGACGACCAGGTTGTCCGCCGAGTTCGGCGACGACGCCGACGTCATCCTGATCGACGAGAGCGAGGCGTTCATCTTCGGCTTCTCGAAGCTCGACGTCATGTTCGGGCACTCACCGGCGTCCGGCGTGCGGCATCCATACCGCGACATCGTCAAACCGGGACTTCGGTTCGTGCAGTCGACCATACGGTCGATCGACCCCGCGGCGCGACGCGTCGTGACCGACGCCGGGGCCTTCGACGCCGACATCCTCGTCGTGGCGCTCGGCGCCGACCTTGACCCCGCAGCGACCCCGGGGCTCGTCGCCGGTGGCCACGAGTTCTACACAGTGGCGGGAGCGTTCGCGCTTCGCGGCGTTCTGGATGCGTTCGAAGGCGGACGAGTGGTCGTCGGCGTGACGTCGGCGCCGTTCAAGTGCCCGCCCGCCCCAAGCGAGACGGCGCTGATGATGCACGACTTCCTGACGAAACGAGGGCTTCGCGAGCGCTCCACGATCTCGCTGGCCATACCCTTGGGGGTGCCGATCCCGCCATCGCCGGCCGCCTCCGCGGCACTGCTCGTCGCCTTCGAGGAACGCGGTATCGACTGGTACCCGGACCGGGCGGTGCGCGAGACCAACCCCGCGCGCAAGGTCGCCGTCCTGAGCGACGGCACGGAGTTGCCGTACGACCTGTTCCTTGGCATTCCCCGGCATCGAGTGCCGGCGGTCGTCGAAGAGTCCGGGATGACGGATGACGGTTGGATTCCCGTCGACTCCCTCACCCTCGAGACCGCGTTCCCCGGGGTCTACGCGGTCGGCGACGTCACCAGTGTCGGTACCCCGAAAGCCGGTGTGTTCTCCGAGGGCCAGGCGGCGGTGGTCGCCGATCGGATCGCGGCCGTGATCCGAGGGACGGCGGCGTCTGCGACGTACGGTGGGAACGGCATGTGCTACCTCGCATTCGGCAATGACGAGGTCGCCCGTGTCGACGTGACGTTCCTCAAGGGCCAGGTACCCTTCGGAGGCTACGAGGAACCGTCGCGCGCGCTGGCCGCTGACAAGGTCGAGTTCGAGGCCAGCCGCATCAGGCGCTGGTTCGGGGCGTAGCGGCTGGTCCGCGCGCCGATTGGTCGATGAGTTGAGACGAAATCATCGCTGGACATCCACCACCCCACTGCCTACGCTGGTGGCATCCACCTACCGCTGACGGAGGACCTGGATGGAGCCGAATCACTTGACCGCAACTGCCGCGCCGCAGGAGGTTGTTGCGAAGATTGATCAGAAAGCGCTCCGGCTGTCGGCGCTGCTGCGGGAGATCGACAACCATCCAATCGAGCTGGAAACCGCGCTGCGGGACCAGCTCGACGACGTTCTGGAGATGCTGGCCTGCCGTATCTCGGCGACCAGGACGCTCCTGCACCGGTCCACCCTCGAGTTGACGGGGGCCGGATCACCCGCATAACAGGCGCACGGCGCCTCGGGACGGCGGCCGCAGCTGAGGCTACTGCCGCCGTCCTGATCACCTTCGCCGCGATCGTCGTCCGGTACTGGGCGCTGAGCTCGCAGCCTGGAGGGCTCTACCCCGACGAGGCTGCCGAGGGGGTCAGCGCTCAGAATCTGCTGACAATGCCGGGGTACCACCCCGTCTTCTTCAACAGCGACGGCGGGCGAGAGGCGCTCTACGCCTACATCGTCGCCGGGGTCTTCCGAGTGTTCGGCTCGTCCGTTCTGACGCTGCGGGGCACTGCGGCGGCCCTCGGTGTCATGGGAGTGATCGCAACCTATTTCGCGGTGCGACGCTTCGGCCGCGGACCGGCACTGCTTGCGATGCTCTGGACGGCCGGGTCGCTCTGGATGATCGCCGTCTCGCGCGACGGGTTCCGGAACATCATCACCGTGCTTGTCGGCGCCGCCGCACTGGCGCTGCTGCTGCGCTGGGGAGATCGTCCGAGCCGGGGCATTGCGGTCCTCGCGGGCGCGGCGATCGCGCTCGGGTTCTGGACCTATCAACCGCTGAAGTTGCTCCCCGTGCTCACCATTCTCTGGCTGCTCTGGATCCGCGCGCGCGATCGCCAACGATTCAGCGGAGTGCTGGCAACGTGGCGCTGGGCAGCCGTGGCCTTCCTCGTGGTGGCCGCGCCGATGATCGTGACCGCGATCACCGACACGTCCGGCTACTTCGGACGCGCCGCGTCGGTCTCGGCGATCTTCGCCGGCGCCGGGTCGCCGGACAGCTACCCGGTGCACGTCCTCCGCACCGTGGCGATGTTCCTGATCACCGGTGATCCCAATGAGCGGCACGACGTCCATGCATTGCCGCTGCTCGGTCCAGTGCTCTTCGTCGCGTTCGCCCTCGGGATATGGCGGTGCTGGCGACGTCGTGACGACCACGGCCATGCGCTCGTGCTGCTTGGACTTGTCGTGTTCCTCCTCCCTCCGCTGCTTGCAACTGAGGGCTTCGCACCGCACTTCCTGCGCTCACTCGGGCTCGCGCCGTACGTCGCCGCCTGCATCGGTCTCGGTTGTGTCGAAGCCGTCGACATCGCACGCCGTTTCGCGCCACGGCTCTCCAGCGTCGACGCACCGACGATCACCAGGATCGCCTGGTGTGCATGTGCATTCGCGGTCACGGGCGTCGGCATCGCATCAGCCGTGACCTACGTCAACCGCCCGATTGAGGACCGCTACTCGCCCTTCACGTTCGCCGACGTGGCTCTTGCCCGTGCCGCGGTGAACAACGCGACCGACGGGGGTCCGTCGACGCTCCTCATCCTCGATAGCTACGACGCGATGGACGTGCAGTTCCTGGACGCCGGCCGGGTACCGACGATCATCGAACCCATGCGTTCCGTGGGCAACCCGGCCGTCTACACGCTTGTGGTGGCGCCGTCGGTGGCGGACATTGCCGCGGCCGTGGGTGCGCCACTTGCAGCCGAAGCGCACGTGGTCGCCACCGACCCGAGCGGCACGCCGGTCGCTTTCGAAGTGGTCCCCGAGCCGACGCGGACCGGCTGATCAAGCAGACTCGCCCCCACTGCGGACCGGCGCTCTATCGTGAGGGTCGATGACGCGGGGATACGCAGGAAGGATCTGGCTGATCACCTTCGCCGGACTGGCGGTCAGGATCGCGCTGCTCGGATATCAGCCGCTGTGGCGAGACGAGGCGTTCACCGCGCTGGCCGTGCAGCGTCCCCTCGGCTCGATGCTCACCGTCGTCCGCCATGACAGTGCACCGCCCCTCTTCTACCTGATCGAGCGGCTGGTCGCGGTCGTCTCGACCAGCCCTGCCGCGCTGCGCCTCCTTCCGGTGCTCGCCGGCGCGGCAGCGATCCCGATCATCGCGGCGCTCGGGCGGCGGGTCGCAGGGGATGCCGGTGGCACATGGGCGGCGGTCATCGGCGCAGTCGCCCCGGCGCTCCTGGTGAGCTCACTCGACGCGCGCATGTACATGCCGGCGACAACGCTCGTGCTCGCGTCGACGCTCTGCCTCGCGCGTGCCCTCGAGCGACCATCGGTGCTGCGCTGGGTGCTCTATGCGGGCGTCTCGATCCTGTCCGTCTACACGGTGTACTTCGCGCTCTTCGCCGTGCTGGCGCAGGTGATCGCAGTCGTGATCCTGTACGGGCGCCGCCACCCGGGAACGGCATTGCTCGTCGGCAGCCTCGGACTCGTGACGCTGGCGAGCCTGACGCCGTGGCTGGTTGTGGCGAGCAGCCAGCTGAGTCACGGCGCCGGCGGCTTCTGGGTGCCGAAGCTGAGCGTCGTGAGCCTGTCGGGCGGGCTCGTGCAGTTCTTCATCGGGCCACCGCTCAGCACATGGGTGACCGGCTACACCGTGCTCCGCCTCATCGAGGGCGCGAGCATCGTCGCCGGAGTGGCGGCACTTGCGGCGGTGGCGCTCTCCAGCAAGCGGCTCGGCCGCGATCAGGCGGAGGCGGCGACGGTGCTCGGACTGATCGGTGGGATCGCGGTCGCGCTGGTGATCCTCGTGAGCTTCTGGCACCCGCTCGAGGACGGGCGCTATTTCAGCACCGCCTGGGCGCCGCTCTTCCCGCTCGTCGGCGCCGGACTGGCGCTCATCCCGTGGCGACAGGCGGCATTCGCGGCTGCGGCGGTGACTGCCGTGGTCGCGCTTGCCACCGTCACCACGGTCACCAACCCGGACACGCCCGCGGCGATCGCCTTGATCGAGAAGTCCGCCGGGCCGCACGACGTCATCGCCGCATATCCGAGCGAGTACCTCCTCGTCCTCTACTACGGCGATCACGCCATCGACGTGCGCACGCGTTCGATGGCGTCGGTGGTGCCGTGGTTCTGGGGGACGGCGGTCTATCCGGCAGGTGCCGTGCTGCAGTCTATGCCCGCGCCCTCGCCGACCACGCAGACGGTCTGGTACGTCTTCGAGCGGGGTGATCCGCCACCGCCCGATCCCGACGGATACTGGGCACGCAGCACCCGCTGTTGGACTGGCGTCTGTGTCACCATGCTGACCCCATCAGGGCGCGGCGCCTCGGGCGCGAATGCAACGTAGGCCGCGGGGCAGGAGGACGGCAGGTGAAGGGCTTTCGGGACTTTCTCAACCAGGGCAACGTCGTGCAGCTGGCGGTTGCGTTCGTCATCGGCGGCGCATTCGGTGCTGTCGTCACCGCGCTCGTCGCCGACCTCGTCAACCCCATCATCGCGATCCCCTTCGGCAAGCCGGACTTCAACTCGCTCGTCCTGACCATCAACGGCAGCCATATCAAGTACGGAAGCTTCCTGACCGCGGTGATCGCGTTCATCCTGATCGCGGCCGGTGTGTACTTCTTCTTCGTGGTGCCGTACAACCGTATGCAGGCGCGCCTCGCGAAGCCGACCGAATCGAACACCCGCGCATGCCCGGAGTGCCTGAGCATCATTCCCAAGCCGGCGAAGCGGTGCTCGTTCTGCACGGCGGCCGTCGAGCCGATGGCCGCGAGCTGAGCGACCCGGAACTCCCTGAGGTCCACGCCGCTCGTCTCGACGAGCTGACCCCGCGCGCGCTGCTCGGCATCCTCGCCGTCCGGCAAGCCGTCTTCGTCGTCGAGCAGAACTGCGTCTATCCGGACATCGACGCAAGCGACGCCGCTGCAGACACACGACATCTCTGGATCGAGGATGCGGACGGCGTCGTTGTCAGCACGCTGCGTCTCATGAGCGATGCCGGCGGCGGGCATCGCATCGGGCGTGTCGCGACCGATGCGGCTTCCCGCGGGCGCGGCTACTCGAGCGCTCTGATGCGCCGCGCGATCGAGCTGGCAGCGCTGCCGATCGTGCTGGGCGCGCAGGCATATCTCGTCGGCTGGTACGGGACGTTCGGCTTCGAGGAGCACGGCGCGCGATGGATCGAGGACGGCATCGAGCACGCGCCGATGCGCCTGGACGTCAGGCGGTGACGATGTTGACGATGCGGTCGACAACCGCGATGACCTTGCGCGGAGACTGACCGCCGAGCAAATCGGCAATGCGCGGCTGCGCGAGGGCGAGCTCAGTCAAGGCCTCTTGAGACGTGCCTGCGTCAACCTCGAACTCAGCGCGACGTTTGCCATTCACCGTGACCGCGATCGTCGCGCGTTGCGGCGCCGCAAGCGCGGCATCGTACGGAGGCCACGTCCCACGTTCGTGCACCGATGTCTCGTGCCCGAGCCGGTCCCATATCTCCTCGGTGACAAACGGCGCGAACGGGGCGAGCAGCTTGAGCAGCGTCTCGGCGTCGACACGCCTGCCTGCTCCCGACGACACCTCATGGTCGAGAGCGCGTGCGAACTCCATGAGATAGGCGATCGCGGTGTTGTAGCGGAGCTCGCCGATGTCGTCCTCGACCTGCTGGATGAGGCGGTGCCGGCGTCGCTCCAACACCTCGTCGCCGTCGAGGTCGTCGCGGGTCGCGAGCTGCGTGGCGCGCCACGTGCGATGGAGGAAGCGTGTCATCCCGGCGATTCCCTTGTCGCGGAAATCGCCGCCCAGCGTGTACGGGCCGAGGTACATCATGAACAGACGCACCGTGTCGGCACCGTACCGGTCGATGTACTCGTCCGGGTTGAGCACGTTGCCACGGCTCTTCGACATCTTGGCCCCGTCCATGATGATCATGCCGTGCGCGCGGAACCGTGTGTACGGCTCGGGCGCGGGCACCAGTCCCATGTCGTGGAGCGCGCGCATGACAAAGCGCGCGTAGAGCAGATGCCGCACCGCGTGCTCGTTGCCGCCGATGTACATGTCCACCGGAAGCCATGTGTCCGTGCGTCCCTTGTCGAAGGGGACGTCGTCGAAGTCGGTGGACGGATACCGCAGGTGGTACCAGGCGGAGTCGAGGAACGTGTCGCTGACGTCCGTCTCCCGACGCGCCGGGCCGCCGCATTTCGGGCAGGTGACATTCACCCAGTCCTCCACCATCGCGAGCGGCGAAACGCCTGTCCCGCGCGGACGGAAATCCTCGACCTCCGGCAACAGCACCGGCAGATCCTCCTCCGGAACCGCGACCGGGCCATCCTTCGGGCAATGGATGATGGGGATCGGCGGTCCCCAGTACCGCTGCCGTGAGATGAGCCAGTCGCGCAGCTTGTACTGCACGCTGGTCTCGCCGCGGCGCAGCTCGGTGAGCCGCTCGATGATGCGACGCTTGCCCTCGCCGGTGGTCACACCGTCGAATTCGCCGCTGTTGACCATCACGCCGTCTCCGGAGTGCGGCGCCTCCGCGCCGTCACCGCCGCTGATGACGTCGACGATCGGGAGGCCGTGCGCATGCGCGAACGCCCAGTCGCGTCCGTCGTGCGCGGGCACCGCCATGATCGCCCCCGTGCCATAGCCACCGAGCACGTATGGCGCCGCCCAGACGGGAAGTCGCGCGCCGGTGAGCGGATGGATCGCAGACGACCCCAGTTCCATGCCCACCGAGAAGTCCGGCTCCCCCGCCGTCGGGGGGAACTTGTTGCGCCACGCGTTGACCATGCCGATCCTGTCGGGTGGCACGAACTCCTCGAGCTCGGGATGGTCGGCACCGATCACGAGGAACGTCGCACCGAACAGCGTGTCCGGCCGTGTGGTGTAGACGGTGACGTCCTTGCGACGGCAGCCCTCGAGGTCGAAGAGGATCGTCGCGCCTTCGCTGCGCCCGATCCAGTTGCGCTGCATCGTCTTGGTCGACTCCGACCAGTCGAGGGTGTCGAGCGCGTCGAGCAACTCCTGCGCGTAGCGCGTGATCTTGATCCACCACTGGCGGAGATACCGCGTCTGCACCATCGTGTGGCAGCGCTCGCAGCGTCCTTGCTCGACCTGCTCGTCGGCCAGGACGGTCAAGCATGACGGGCACCAGTTGACCGCTCCCTCGCGCCACTCGATGAGCCCTGCGTTGAAGAGCTGCACGAACAGCCACTGCGTCCAGCGGTAGTAGGTGGGGTCGGCGGTGTTGACCTGGTGACTCCAGTCGAACATCGAGCCGATGCGCGCGAGCTGGTTCTCACGGAAGTTGTTCACCGCGCGGCGCATCACGACGGCCGGATGCTCGCCGATCTTCATCGCGTAGTTCTCCGAGTGGATCCCGAACGCGTCGAAGCCCATCGGCTCGAAGACCGTGTCACCCATGAGCCGCCGCCAGCGCCCATAGATATCCCCGCCGGCGAACGGGATGATGTGGCCGACGTGCAATCCCTCGGCGGAGGGATACGGGAACATCATCAGGTTGTAGAAGGGGCGATCGGGGTCATCGAGCTGCGTCCGGTAGTCGCCACGCTCGCTCCAGATCCGCCGCCAGCGTGCTTCCACGGCCGTGTGGTCAAACGCGTCGAGGCGCGTCGGATCAGCGTGCGCGGCGGCAGGCTCGGCGTCCATGGAACAAGGGTAGCCCGACTCCCTGCCCGACCAATCCGGAGCCGGCGTCAGGAGCCTGCGGTCCGTGCGTTCTGGAGGACCGCGAAGACGGCACCCTGGGGGTCGTGGACGATCACCATGGTCCCAGCGGTCATCGCCTCCAATGTCGGGGCGATCACCGTGCCGCCTGCCTCGGCCACCCTGGCTGATGAGGCGGCGGCATCGTCGATGAGTGCGTACACGGTCCAGGCGGCCGGTCCTTCGTCGCTCGTGCGCGGGCCGCCCCCCGCGACCTGCTTGCCGTCGAGGTGGAATATCCCGTACCCGCCTCCGTCGGGGACGACGTCCACGGTCCAGCCGAACAGGGTCGTGTAGAACGTGTGCGACGCATCGACATCCGAGCTCCCGAGATCGGCCCAACCGGCTCGCCCATCGTGGGAGGCGTCATCGGCACGTTCCTCCGTCTCACTGATCCCGTCGCACCGGATGCGCGCCGGGAAGGTATCAGGGGTGGTTCGGGCGTCAGAGGTGTCGCGAGTACACTCGGGCGCCTGATGGTCGACGCATCGAGCGACATCGAGATTTCCGACATCCGCGACGACGCGGAATGGCTGCGATTCGCTGAGATCGACGCCGAGTCATTTGCCGGTCATGCGGCGGACAACATGCGCTGGCTCACGGCCGCCGAACCCCATACGACACTGCGTCTCGCGCGCATCGGGGGGGAGATCGTCGGTGGCTACATGATGTTGCCGACGGGCGAGTTCTTCGGTGGACGCTCGGTGCCCGCACAGGGTATCTCTGCGGTGGTCGTCGACGCGGCGTGTCGTCGACGCGGTGTTGCCGGTGCGCTCATGCGCGACTGTGTGTCGTCCGCGCGCGACAGCGGCGCCGCACTCGCGCCGCTGTTTGCCGCGACCGTTCGGCTCTACCGGCGCTGGGGATGGGAGGTCTGCACGCAAACCTTCCGTCAGATCGTGCGGACTCGAGCGCTGAGTGGGTTTCGAGGCGCGGGGACCGTACGCGCGCACCCGGACAGAGCATCGGTCGAGGCCCTGCGACGCTCGCAGTTGCCGCGCTGGGACGGTCCGCTGGACAGACCGGACTGGTGGCTGGGCGTCGAGTGGGACTCGGGGAGTCCGGACGGCCATGGACGGCCAGATTGCAGGTGGAGTCCCGTGGATTCCGGACTTTTTCTGAGCGCTACCGCGTCGCTGCGCGAGCCGCGCGGAGCGCGTGCGCCCACCACGACAGGTCATCGAGGAGGGTGGTCGCGCTCGTGTTGAGCAGATCGGGATTCTGCAGCGTGCCGTCTGCATCGAACACGCGCGGTGCGAACTGGATCACCACCGAGGCGCGAGTGGGCGCCATCTGCAGTTCCACGGCAACCTGACGCAGTTGCTCCACCGCGCGAACCCCGCCGGACCATCCTCCAAAGCTCACGAAGGCAACGGGCTTGCGCACCCACTCGTGATAGACGGCGTCGAGGGCGCTCTTCAGGATCGCCGGGTACCCGTGGTTGTACTCGGGCGTGACGATGACGAAGCCATCGGACGCACCGACGACTTCCGCCCACCGCTGTGACTCGTCGTCGTACTGCGCTCTCGACGCAGGGAGCGGGGCATCGTAGTAGTGGAACATCCAGTCGCGAAGGTCCGCCACAGCGAAGTTCATGTCCGAACGCTCCGCTGTCCGGCTCATGAACCACTGCTCCACCGTGGGTGCAAAGCGATGCTGCCGTGTGCTCCCGATGATCACGAGGATCTGGATCTTGCCTTCGTCGCTTGACATTGTCGATCGACGATAGCGGATCGGCCACGCTGCGGGAAGGCGGGAGCACTAAGATCGCGCCGATGCGGGACGAACTGTTACCACTACGGCTTGCTCGCCTGCGATCGCAGCACCTGACCGATGACACGCGGCTCGCTGCCGATGTTGCGGGGATCACCGCGTCGGTGTTCGCACTCCAGGCGCAGGCGTTTGATGCCGCGCGTCATCAGGTGCGCGTGCGGAGCGAAGGACTCACGGCCGGCGCCGTCGATCGCGCGTTCGAGGTGGAACGCTCGGTTGTGCGCACGTGGCTGATGCGCGGAACGCTGCATCTCTGCGCGGCAGAGGATCTGCGCTGGCTGCTCGATGTTTTCGGGCCTGCCATCGACCACATGACTGCCACTCGACGGCGAAATCTCGGCCTCGACGATGCGACCTGCGCGCGCGGCGTCGCGGTGATACGCAAGGTGCTTGCGAACGGTCCCATTGCACGTGGCCGGATTCGCGAGGACCTCGTCAGTGCCGGTGTGCTTGAAGAGCCGGTCGGGCAGACGCTGGTGCATCTCATCTGTCACGCAGCTGCGCTCGGCGTGGTGTGCAGCGGCCCGCGCATGGGTCGCGACGACAGCTTTGTCCTCATCGACGACTGGGTCGCGCCGGACAACGGTCCGCGTGGTACGGCAGCGCTCGCCGAGGTGGCACTGCGGTACTTCAGGGCGTATGGCCCTGCGAGCGAGGCCGACTTCGCGGCGTGGTCAGGGCTGCGGCGCTCGGTGATCCGCCCCGCGATGGCTGCGATCGGCTCGAGGCTCGTGGAGTTTCCGGGAGCGACGCGCGGGCTCTGGACCCTCGGTCCCATCGAGAAGCAGACCGAGATCGCGGGGCCGGCAGTGCGTCTGCTCGGCCACTTCGATACGTTCCTGCTCGGCTATCGCCGGCGCGAGCACCTTGGGGGTGCGGAGGCGGAAGCGTGGATCCACGACGGAGGCGGCGGCTGGATCCGCCCGGTGGTGCTGGTGGACGGCTGGATCTCCGGGGGCTGGCGCCTGGATCGGAAGTCACGCGATGCTGAGATCACAGTGATGCCTTTTGACCGCATCGGCCGCCGTGCCGATCCGGCGATCGGCCGTGAGGTGGCCTCAATCGGCAGCTTCCTGGAACGGCCGGCGCGGTGGTCACGTGGACCCTTGGTAGGCTTCAACTCCACGCCGACGTAGCTCAGTGGTAGAGCAATGGTTTCGTAAACCATTGGCCGGGAGTTCGAATCTCCCCGTCGGCTCGTGTTGGTGTGTTATTCGGGTGATGCGTCCCTGAAGGGGTCCGGGTGATGTGTCCCGCACCTTCGGGTGAGATGTCCCAAGGACTTCGGTTGATTGGTCACGGTCGCGCGCATGAGGCGCATAAGCGTGACTGAGCAGCGGTACCAGGGCAGTGTTTGCGTCCTGAGCGAGGGCCGCACGGTCTTCGGAGAGGGACTCCAGTGGGGCGTCGGTCGATACACGGTGCATGCTGCTGGCCGGGGTACACGAGAAGGTACATAAGCCCCAACCACAGCAAACTCCTCGCCGGAGTCACCAAATGAGCAACGGCATTCCGCTCGAGGCCATCTTCGACTGGTAACCAGATCTCGGTGCCACCGCACCGGAGCATGAGGGTGCGGATCGGCTCCGCGAACTCCCGCAAAGTGGGTCTCGATCGGGAGAGAGAAGCGTCGCCTGGGCGACGCTGAGCCCGCCCGGTCCATTGTCGACGCCGGTCCGATTCAGTGTGTGCGCTGACCGTTCGCACAAAGCAGCGGACCCGGACCGTAGGATGCGGTCACATCCCCGGCGCGGCGGCAACAGCCGCGCGCCCAACCCCCACCAAGGAGATCCGCCGTGCTCGCCTTCAACGCGTTCGGTACGAAGGAAATCGTCGTCTACGTGATCGTCATCGTGGTGCTCGCCATCATTGGCTGGTACCTGATGCGAGGACGCTCGAAGACGTAGCTCGCTGCGCCGTTTGCCCCGAGTTACGAACGACGCACCCATCAACCCGCGCGCGGGTTCCGGCCGTCCAGCTCGCCACTAGGCGCCACAACGGCCGGCTACCACGCATCAGAGGGGTGCCAACGCCTCGGGGCTGACGCGAGCCTCTCAGAATTTTTTTTGCGGACGCTGGCACATGGGAGGGTTGGCTGCGTCGAGGTGCGGCTCCGTTGAACGCAACCGCCGCATGAGCCGTGCCTCTCAGCGCCGCCCGCCGAACTCCCAGGTATGGACCTCGATTTCGGAGAACGCGCCAAACCCCGTGCGTCGCTCTTCGATGAGCGCATCGACAGTTTCGCGATCCGCTGCCTCAATGGCCCAGGCCACGCCTATCGGCTCGGCACCGTCGAGCGTCGTGAGCGCTCCGTAGAGGATCAGCCGGTCGAGCAATTCCGGTGGGAGAGTCTCCGCCGACACGTCCCAACCAAGATGCGAACGGCCGACGATCAGGAACCGCGACTGTTCCGGTTGGCCCGCGAACTCCCACATCGAGCGTCCGAGCAGGTTCTCGAACCGCCAGATGAGGTGCTCCCGGTAGACGCCGGCGCGGTTGTTCGGCTCGAGCGCAACGAATTCGCGCGCCGCCTCAACGCTGGGCAGTGCAAGGATGTGGAGGCTCCCAGTCGCGGTCTCGCCGTCCATGTCGAGCGTCGGCCCGCGGGCGACCATCGTCGCCGCGAAGCCGTCCATATACGACCAGTGTTCCTCCAGCAGCTTCTGGTCGGCGCGAAGAGCTGCCGCATCGGCCGCATCTCGGCTGAGTACGAAGAAGTCCACGTGCAGCGGAAGTCTAGCCCAAGGTCGAAGGGGATCATCCCGTCGCTCATTCTTGATTCGCATGGTCGTGACGCGTTACCCACTCGCCGTCTTTCCACCCATTTTCGACGCACAGTGCCATGCAATTACACTCAGTCAAACGTCAGGTGGTACGAATGGAACTGCAACGTCTTCGCCTTGACCACGAGGTGTCAATCCTCGAATTCGAGCGGGCGAACCGCGCGTACTTTGCCGAGTCCATCACCGACCGTGGCGACGACTTCTTCGAGCACTTCGCGGAGCGGCACCGCGCGATGCTGACCGAGCAAGACGCAGGGCGCGGCGCCTTCTTCGTGCGCATCGAGGAAGACGGTACGGTTGCCGGCCGTTTCAACCTCTACGACATCGTGGACGGGACGGCGCAGGTCGGGTATCGCGTTGCGCAGCGCGCCGCCGGCCGCGGCGTTGCGACCGCAGGATTGCGGGAACTGTGCCGCATCGCTGCTGGCGAGTGCGGGCTGCGGATGCTCAAGGCCGCGACCAGTGACGCGAACGTCGCGTCTCAGCGCGTGTTGGCGAATGGCGGGTTCGTTGTCATCGGACCGGCTCAGATCGAGGGCCGGACCGGAGTGTTGTACGAGTTGGCGTTGGCCCACCCCTGACACTGGCACGCAGTCAGTGCTGCTGGTCGACGAAGAAGAAGGGCCGGCTCGCGAACACCCCCTCGACCATCGCTCGTGCAGCATCAGGTGCGGTCACACTCTCCAGCCACTCGCGAAGCGCTTTCGTCGTCACAGCTGCGGGTTCCAAAGCCCAGCGCTGCTCGGAGACGGGCTCGCTGGCCTCGTAGAACGTGACCCCCCACTTCGGAGATTCCTGTCGGTGGAAGTCGAGTGAGTATCGCCACGGGCGTGACGGGGGCCAGTACGTCCGCATCACCGGGTCGCGTTCCGGCATGAGATCCCTCCGCCTCAGCCCTGATTCGGCTGGACAATCCCGATCACGTCTGATGCCATCACCGTGATGGTAAACGCTCGTCCTGCGCGGGCTCCCAGAACGGATCCTGCAGGCGCAGCGACCCCTCCCAACGCGATCGGCGGCCGCTCTTCGTCTGCCCCACGATACGGATGCGGTAGGGCTCGCGCGTCTCCCCCGTGATCGGATCAATGTCGTCCGGCCACTCGCCGTACGCATGGCTCACGACGAGCGAGACGTTGCCACCCTCATTGGGCGGAAAATCGATCACCTGGTACCGGAAGAACGGTTGCGGCCCTTCGAGCTTCGGTGCGAGAACGACCGACTCGGCGATGTTGATGATGAAGCCCTGGGCCACCGCCGATTGATTGAACATCCGAACCCAGGCCGTTCTCGGATGCTCACCAGGCTCGTGACTGCCGAGCGGAGAGGTCAACCAGACCTCCCGCCCGTTCGATGGCTTGATCACGATCGGCTTTCGCCGGCCTGAGACAGCGCGGCTGTGTTGATACGCGAGCAACGTGAAGCACGCAGTCAGGAGGGCGCCGGCCGCGGCGGCCCACACACCCATGAGCGTCCAATCCAGCACTGGGCCACTCTAGGCGCGCCTCCCGGGTCGGATCCACCCGGCGACTCCTCTGTCACCAGGCTGAGAAGAGGATGGAAAGCCTGCGAAGCCGGGTGTCAAGATCGCGTCATGAACTTGAGGACCGGGTCGGACCGCAGGCGGTGACCCGGGCATTCACATGGTCGGCGTTGCCCTCGCGGGTCGTGTTCGCCCCCGGCGCTGTGAGCCGGCTTCGCGACGAGGTGACGCGACTCGAGCGCCGGAGGGTCCTGCTCGTCGGTGGCGGCGCGTCGACGAGCGCCTCATTCGAGCGCGCGCGTGTCGTGCTCGGCGATTTCGTCGCGGGCGTCGCCGGAGGCTCCACGCAGCACGTTCCCGCCGGCGTCGCTGACGCCGCTGCAAGCACCGCGCGCGAGGTGAATGCCGACATCGTGGTGAGCGTCGGCGGGGGCTCACCGACTGGTCTCGGCAAAGTCCTCGCGGCCACGTGCGACCTCCCGCTCATCGCCGTGCCGACGACGTACTCAGGTTCGGAGATGACGGCCGTCTGGGGTCGCACGACCAATGGCCGCAAGCACACCGCCTATGACATCCGCGTCCTCCCGCGCACCGTCATCTACGACCCGGAGTTGTGCGTGGGCATGCCGGCGCGCCTCGCCGCCGCGTCGGGGATGAACGCGCTCGCGCACTGCATCGAAGCGCTCTGGGTTCCCGGCGCGAACCCCATCACCACCACCCTCGCAGTCGATGGTGGCCGCATGCTCGTCGACGGTCTCCCGCGCGTGGTCGCGAACGCCGATGACGTCGATGCTCATGGCGCCAACCTCGTCGGCGCATGCCTCGGAGGACTGGCGATGGCGCAGGTCGGCATGGCCATCCACCACCGCACGGCGCATGTGCTCGGGGGTGGATGGAAGCTGTCGCACGCGGAAACCCACGCAGTGCTGCTGCCGCAGACCACGGCGATGGTTGCGCCGCGCGCGCCCGAGGCGATGGTGCATGCGGCGCGCATGCTCGGCGCCGAACATCCGGCGGATGCATTGTTTACCTTGCTGCAGCGCCTGAAACTCCCCGTCGCGCTCTCCGAGCTGGGCATGCCGGAGGACGGCCTCGACGAGGCCGCGCATCGTGTCTGGGAGGCCCCCCAGGACGATCCGCTCGTGCGCGAAGAGGCGGCCGTGCGTCAGATGCTGGACAACGCATATTTCGGCCGCAGACCGCCGCGGAACTCAGGCACTGACGCCACGCAGCGGACGATCCTGAGCGACGCCGGCTGAACCCGCCGGCCACATCGATCCGCGCCACTCCGCGGATGGCCCGTCAGAATGGGCGAGTGCCATCCGAGAAGTTCACCGTGGATCGCGGGACCGCCGCCCTCGCGGCAGAGAGATGGCCGGGCGAGGGGCAGCCTGTCGTCCTGCTTCATGCCGGCGTCGCCGACCGGCGGAGCTGGCACGCCGTCGCCGATGCACTCCAGCAACGGACGAGCGTCGTCGCATACGACATGCGTGGGTACGGCGAGACGACCCCTGCAACGTACGGCTTCACGCATCTCGATGACCTGCGCGCCGTCCTTGACCAGGTGGCCACCGGTCCCGTCTGGCTGGTCGGCAGCTCGATGGGCGGCGGGCTTGCCATCGATGCGGCCCTCTCGTACCCGGATCGGATCGCGGGGCTCGTGCTGCTGGCGCCGTCCGTCAGCGGCGCGCCCGAACCCACGGAGTTCGACGCCCCGACGGAGCGGCTCGTGCATCTCTGGGAGGCGGCGCAGACCTCGGGCGACCTCGACGAGATCAACCGCATCGAGATGTGGCTGTGGCTTGACGGACCGAGCGCGCCCGAGGGCCGCGTGTCCGGCGCAGCCCGGGCTCTGGCGCTGCGGATGAATGCGATCGCACTCAAGAACGAGATGCCCGAGGAGTCCGGCAAGAGCGGTCTCACCGCGTGGTCACGCCTCGAGGAGATCACGATGCCGGTGACCGTGGCCTGCGGCGACCTCGATCTTCCGTTCGTCGTCTCACGCTCCAAGGAGCTCTCGGACTGGCTCGCGGATTCGCAACACCACGTTCTTCCCGGCATGGCGCACATGCCCTACCTCGAAGACCCGGCCATGATCGCGGAGCTGATCAGCTCGTCGCGGCGCTGACCGGTTTCAGGATCCCGGCGTGATCACCACGTAGGTCGAGATCGTCTGCCCGGACTGCGTCGTCCCGATGATGTCGTAGCGAGTCGGTCCCGCCGGCACCGTGGCGTCCGCCACGAAATGCCCGATGGGATCGAGGCGTCTGGTCACGAGGATCGTCGGGGTGCCGCCGGCGAAGGTCATCCCCACGGTCGCGGAGGTCATCTGCAGCTCGCTGGTTTCGGTGGCATTGGCGAAGAAGGTCACGTGGAATTCGTCAGCGCCCGCCTTGTCGGGATCAACGTACACCTGCGCCAGCCAGCCGTCCTGCAGCTGTATCGAGTAGAGCGTCGGCAGACCCGCGAAGCGCGTCGCTGTCACGATCGGCGCGGGGGTGATCGTCGTCACCTGCAGATGCACCTCGGTGGATTTCTGGCCGTTCTCGATGATCACCGCCACCGTCCACATGCCGGCGATGGAAAGGTTGCCGCCGCGTGCCGCAAAGCTTCCATCGCTGCGCCGCCGCAGCGTCAGCGTCGACCCCCCGAGTTGCGGCCTGAGCGGCTGCGTGAACTCCAGCGCCACCGAGCTGGCGTGCACAGCAGCCCCGGTGTCGTAGTCGGTGACACGGAGCGTGAAGGTGTTGAAGCCGGCGGTGCCCGGTGAGATGGCGAGCCGCACCTTGACGGTGGTGGCGAAGTCGCTGCCGTTGACCACGAGCTCACTCACGGCGGCGGCACTGGCCGTGGACGCCGACGCCACTGGTGGCGCGACGTTGACAAGCGCGGCGGCCACCAGCAACACAGCCATCCCGATGACGATCTCTGTGGACGCGACACGGCGCAGTCCGCGCAGCAGCACCGACGCGCGCGCGACGTTGACCCATCGGTTGATGGCGCCGAGAGCGGCCAGGACGACGAAAAGCCCGACCTTGACGAGCACGAGAACACCGAATGCCGTGCCGAAGAGCTGGCCGATCGATCCGATCTCGATGACGGCGCGGAACGTTCCGGTCAACGCGACGACGCCGATCGCGATTCCAGCCGTGGTTGAGAACCGGCGGACCGCGCGCCCAGTGACATCGGACGGCCGGCCGCGCACAGCCAGGAGGAGGACGGGCAAGCCGCCGATCCACACGGCGCCCGCGACGATGTGTGCCCACTGCGCAACGAGATTGATCGCGACCGGGGCCTGCGCGCCGGCATGACTCGCGGCGACGTCCACCCACATCGATGCGGCAGCGCCGGCGCCCGCCAGCGCAACGCCCCAGCGACCGACCGGGCGCGAGATGGCAGATGCCACCGCCACGCCGAGTCCGGTTACCCCCAGCGCGATCAGTCGCGCGACGACAGTCGTTCCGAGCGACGTGGAAAAGAGGGCGCTCCAGCTCACGCCCGTGGCTTCTCGTTCTGCCTCAACGATTCCGGCGATGCCGGCGGCGGCAGCTGCGAGCATGACAACCAACGCGCGCGTCGCGAACCGCGGGACCGATCGCACAGCGATGAGGCACGTCGATGCGACACCGACGATGCCCATCAGACCCACAAAGAACAGCCAGCGACCGACCACCGAGAGTATCGACGGCGGCGGCGACGTCACCGACCTGGCCGCGTGCGCGCTCGCTCCTGCGGCCGAGACGCCCACGCCAAACGCGTACGCCCCGGTTGCGAGATGTCCATCGACCTCGGACACGGTCTTCCACGTCACGGTGTACACGCCGTTGCCGACCGTCTTGAGTGTCACCTCGAGCTCGAGCGGATGTCCGGGCACGACTGTCGTCGGACCGGCGTCGACGTTCGTCCCCGAGCCATTGACGACGGTGATGCTGGACAGTCGAGGATCAGGGTTCTCCCCGAACGTGATCTCAACGACCGACGGCGCCGCCTGCAGCTCTGCACCTTCGGCGGGGACCGCGCTCTGCGGCAGCGCATGTGCAGCAACGGACAGCGGCAGCGCGAATGCCACCGCGGCCGCAGCTGATGCCGCCGCGCAGAGGGATCGACCCCGCAGCAACGCTACGGCCTCCGGCGGCGCAAGCCGATCCCCACATTCAACGCGCTGAGGAGCACCGCCACCACGATCGCAATGCCCGCAAGCAGCGTGGCGCCCGCTGCGCTCGTCTTCGCGCTCCCGGCCGTGCCGGCGGCGGACTGCGCGGCCGCCAGTGCGTGCTCGGCGCGCTGATTCACCGCACCGACCTTGGTTGAGAGGGCAGCAACCGCGGGAACCGCGACCGGAAACTCCACAGAGGTGGAGTCGGCGACGGAGTCGAACGTCGTCGGCCCGGAGGTGATCCTCTGGTCGATCGGCGTCCCGTCGATGGTGCCGAAGATGTGGAAGATGTACGCGCCGACGACGGTCGGGATCATCGGGTAGTCGTACTCGTCGAGGCGTCCGTTGCCGGTGTCTCCGTCATACACCGGCGCGGGACAGAAGGGGCTGCTCGTCGTGCTCCCAACGGTGACGGTGACCTGAAAGTCAGGGTGCGTGCAGTCGCCGTTGAGCGTGCTCACCGGTGTCCCCTTCGGGTCGCCGGCCGATGCAATGTCGACATACACCTGGATTGCGTTCTGCTCGCCGACGAAGGTGTCGGTGCCGAACGACGGCTCGTTCTGCCATCCGATCGCGACTCGGTACTCTCCGGCGGTGAAGACGGCGTGCGCTGAGGCGGCGATGGCCGATGTCGCCAGCGCGAGCACGGCGCCCGTCGCAATGGCTGATGCGCGAAAGCGGGTTCTGAGCAACTGATGACTCCTCGGTTGTGAACGAACGAAGGTGAGCCGAAGCTCACGCACGGCCGGTCAGACGTCGAGGAGCAGCGGTGGCGGCCTCCGCCAGAGATCGCGTCCGAGCATGTCGACCAGCGGGCGGGCGTTGAATCCACCGGGTGCAGACACAGAACTTGGCAGGTCGCGCCGGCGCCCGATCGCGGCGCGAACGAACGCCTCGACGTGCTCGACAACAACTGCCCGGCGATGCAGCAGAACCTGGCAAATGCGGGTTCCACATGCGAGGAGCAATGCGACGTAGAGATGGACGAATGGGGCCGCCCAGTGGATCCCCGTGATCGCCCCAAACCCGGGGGCGGGCTGCGCGCGAGCGATCGCCTCGATGTTCTCCTGGATGACGTAGAGCACGGTCTGGGCTGCCGCGAGCGGCAACCAGATCGCCACGAGACGTGCGCTCGGCGAGGGCGTGCGGTGCGGCGCGTCCGGAACGTGTTCAACGCGGCCTCGCCACACCTTGCGCAGGGTTGCCGCCGCACGCTCCAGACGTGTATTCAGTGCACGCCACGCGCGCCGGAGCCTGAGTGCGAAGAGGGCACCGAGCACCACGAGCGACCCTGCCAGCGGAAGCATGTAGGCGTGCACCGGGTTGGTCAGGGAACTGACGAACCCGACCCCACCCCACACACGGAGGTACTCGAAGGTGTGCCCCACCCAGAGTCCGATGAACGCGAGCAGCACACTGCCCGACGCCAAAACCCTCGTGTGGCGATGCGCGATCACGCCGCGAGCATACGCTCGACTCCAGTCGCTCGCCATCGTATCAGGCAACGAAGAGAAACCGCGCAAACGCTAGCTATAGTTGATGAGAACGCTGCTTATGCGGTATCGTTCGTGCCCGTGCCGACGTACAAGATGGGGCAGGCCGCCGATCTCCTCGGAGTCAGCGTGGACACGGTTCGCCGCTGGGCGGACGGCGGCCGCATCAAGACGGTCCGGACTGCTGGGGGCCACCGGCTCATCGATGGGGTCGCTCTCGCTGAGTTCGCGGTCGAACTGGCGAGTACCCACCCGACGATTCCGGTGACTGAGTCGGCCCGCAACCACTTCATCGGTCTTGTCACTGACGTCGTCAAGGACGGCGTCATGGCACATGTGAAGCTTCAGGCCGGTCCCTTCCGGATCAGCTCGCTGATCAGCCGCGAGGCCGTCGACGAATTGCGCCTCGAGCCGGGGATGCTCGCAGTGGCCTCAGTGAAGGCGACCAACGTCGTCATCGAACTGCCCCCACCTTCGACAGACACACAGATGAGGAGCAAGTGAGATGCGGATGAGCCCACGAACGATGGTGGTCGGAGCAGCCGCCGCACTCGCGCTCGCCGCATGTGACAGCACCTCCTCGACAACCACACCGACGGCTCCGGGCGCAACGCCAACCGCCACTCCCGACCCCTTCAGCGGAGCGATCACCGTTCTTGCCGCATCGTCGCTCACATCAGCGTTCAACACCGCCGAGACGGGGCTCGAGAGCACCAACCCCGGGTTCAAGGCGACGTACTCCTTCGCGGGCTCGCAGACGCTCGTGACTGAGATCATCAACGGCGCACCTGCTGACGTGATCGCGACCGCCGACACGAGCACGATGGCGCAGCTCACCGCCAAGAACCTGGTCCAGAAGCCCGTCACGTTCTGCCAGAACAAGCTCGAGATCGCCGTCGCTCCGGGCAATCCGCTGGGGATCACCAGCCTGGTGGATCTCAACAAACCCGGGGTGAAGCTGGTCATCGCTGACCCCAGCGTCCCGGTCGGCGCGTACGTCGCCGATATCGAGACGTCCAACAACATCACATTCAAGCCGGTGTCGTTGCAGCTCAGCGTTGCCGCCGTGATCGAGCAGCTCGAGTCGGGTGACGCCAACGCGGCGCTGGTCTTTGTCACCGACGTCATGGGCGCGGGGAGCAAGGTCAGCGGCGTGCAAATCCCCGATGCGCAGAACAAGATCGGGACGTACCAGATCGCGGCGGTCTCGGCAAGCGGCAACCTCGCGGCCGCTGAGGCCTTCGTCACCGCGGCGGTCTCCGGCCCGATCCAGACTGCGTTGATCACCGCGGGCTTCCTACCCCCGCCGGCGTCGTGACTGGGGGCGTCACGCGACGCCCGCTGATCGGTCTCGTCCTTCCGGCGGCGGTGGCCGTCCTGTTCATCGCCGTCCCGCTGATCGGGCTGCTCGCCCATGTCGACTGGAGCACGCTACCGGCGCAACTCGTCTCGACGGATGTCCTCACCGCGTTGCGCCTGTCGTTGGAGTGCTCGATCATCGCCGTCGCGATCTCACTGGTGATCGGCGTGCCGCTGGCGTATCTGCTCGCGCGGTCATCGCTTCCGGGCCGCCGTGTGATCCGCGGCCTCGTGACACTGCCGCTCGTGCTGCCGCCCGTCGTCGGGGGCATCGCGCTGCAGACCGCGCTGGGCACCACCACGCCGATCGGCACCGTCCTGCAGCACTTCGGCGTCGTCCTTCCGTTCAGCACCGCCGGCGCCGCAATCGCTGAGGCGTTCGTGGCATTCCCCTTCCTCGTCATCACGCTGGAGGCCGGCCTCCGTCAGCGTGACGAGCACTTCGAGGAGGTGGCAGCGACGCTCGGGGCGCGTCCGTGGCGGCGCTTCTGGCGCGTGACGATTCCGCTGGCCGCGCCGTCGATCGCGGCAGGAGCTGCACTCTGCTGGGCACGAGCGTTGGGCGAGTTCGGCGCCACGATCACGTTCGCTGGGAGCTATCCGGGAACGACGGAGACGCTCCCGATCGCCGCGTACAGCTCGTTCGAGGGATCCGGCAACGTCGCCACCGCCGTCACGCTGTCGCTGGTGCTGCTGACGATATCGATCCTCGTCCTGGTGGTCCTGCGTGACCGCTGGCTCGGTGCCCTGCGATGACGCTGCGGGCGAGGGTGAGCACACACCTGGGAACGCTGCACCTCGACTGCGACGTGGTAGCCAACGCCGGCGTCACTGTTGCCGTGCTGGGTCCGAACGGTGCCGGGAAGACGACGCTGCTGCGCGTGATCGCGGGCCTCGTCCCCGTCGGGGAGGGACACGTCGAGGTCGATGGAGTCGTGTTCGACGACTCGGCGACAGGTGCGCACATGACTCCCGAGGCGCGCCGCGTCGGGTTCGTGTTTCAGGACCACGGTCTGTTTCCGCATCTGAGCGTGCTCGACAACGTCGCGTTCGGCTTGCGTGCTCGCGGTCTCGAGCGGCGCGTTGCGAATGCCCGCGCACACGTGTGGCTCGAGCGAGTCGAGCTGGGAGCGTATGCGTCGAGCCGGCCGTCCGCGCTGAGCGGCGGCCAGGCACAGCGCGCCGCGCTCGCCCGTGTGCTGGTCACCGACCCGCAGGCGCTGCTGCTCGACGAGCCGCTTGCCGCCGTCGACGCCTCCGGCCGGCTCGCGTTGCGCCGCGCGCTCCGTGAGCACCTCGGAGGATTCCCCGGCGTTCGCCTGCTGATCACGCACGATCCGCTCGAGGCCGCGTCGCTCGCCGAGCGAGTTGTGGTGCTGGAGGATGGAAGGGTGACCCAGGAGGGGTCATTCACCGATGTCACATCACGACCGCGCTCTCCGTGGATTGCCACAATGGCCGGCCTCAACCTGCTGCGGGGATCGGTCGGCGGTACGTCATTCACCATCGACGGGGGCTCGACGCTGGTCGTCGCCACTGACGTCACGGGACCGGCACTCGCAACGATTCATCCGCGCGCTGTTGCGCTGTATCGCACGGCGCCCGAGGGCAGCCCTCGCAACGTCTTCAAGCTCGGGGTGGCGGGCATCGACCCCGAAGGTGATCGCTGGCGTATCCGGCTCGCCGGCACGATCCCACTCGTGGCGGAGGTCACGCCGGCTGCCGCGGCGGCACTCCGGCTCGCCGAAGGCGGCGACGTGTTCGCGGTGGTAAAGGCGACGGAGGTCGACGTCTACTCGATCTGAGGGTGGCGAGCTTGACCAGTGGTCCGCCGACCCGTCAGGCTGGGGAGGTGAACACCCCCGCCGATGCCGCGCAGCCGGCATCGGTCGACGCTGTTGTCGAGCTCCTCGGCGCGCACGACTATCTCTGCGACCGGCGTCTGGCCACGGCAATCCTCGTGTCGATGCGGATCAACAAGCCGCTGTTCCTCGAGGGCGAGGCGGGCGTCGGCAAGACCGAGGCCGCCCGCGCGCTCGCCGCAGGTCTCGGCGCGCGCCTGATCCGGCTCCAGTGCTACGAAGGGATCGACCTCGCCCACGCAGCGTACGAGTGGAACTACGCGCGTCAGTTGCTGCACATCCGTCTGCTTGGTGAGGGCGCGGATCGTGCCCGTGCCGAGCAGGATGTGTTCGGCTCGGACTTCCTGCTGCGACGCCCGCTGCTCGACGCCATCGACAACGCGGACACGGTACCTCCCGTCCTGCTCATCGACGAGATCGATCGTTCTGACGAGGAGTTCGAGGCGTTCCTGCTCGAGATCCTCGCCGACTTCGCGATCAGCATTCCCGAGCTGGGCACGATCCGCGCGCGCCGTCCGCCACTCGTGATCCTCACGGGGAACCGAACGCGCGAGGTTCACGACGCTCTCAAGCGTCGCTGCCTGTATCACTGGATCGACTACCCGGATCTCGAGCGGGAGGTCGCGATCGTGCGTGTGCGCGCGCCCGAGGTGTCCGAGCGCCTCGGCCGTCAGGTCGCCGAGGTGACCCAGAAACTGCGAGGGCTCGACCTCTACAAAGTGCCAGGCGTGGCAGAAACAGTTGACTGGGCGCGAGCGCTCGCGGCGCTCGGGCACACCGAGGCGACGCCCGCCGCGCTCCGCGAGACCATGGGTGCCGCGATCAAGCACCAGGAGGATCTCGAGCGGAGCGAGGAGGCGATCGCCTTTCCGTCAGGGCGGTGATCGGCAACGTCCCTGACCCGGTCGAGAGCGTCACGCTCTTCGCGCGACTCCTCCGCGACGCCGGACTGACCACCGGGCCCGAGCGCGTGCAGGACGCGTGCCAGGCGCTGCTCGCGATCGATCTCGCTCAACCGGACGAGGTCCGCTTCGCGCTGCGCGCGGTCTTCGTCACCCGCCGCGAGGAGGGGGCGATATTCGACGCGGCGTTCGACATCTTCTTCTCGCGACCCGGTGGTGAAGGCAAGAGCGGCTCGGTCCCCGGACGCAGCCGTCCTCTGGCGCTCGATCCGAAACAGGCGAGAGCCTGGATGGACGCACTCGGGATGTCGGCCCCAAGCGTTGCACGTGAGGTGGAGGGACCGCCCGCGTCGAGCGCTGGCTACAGCGCCGAGGAACTCCTGCGCAGGCGGGACTTCCGTGAGATGAGCTGGGAGGAGCTCGCAGCGGTGCGCCGGCTGCTCCGTCAGGCGCCATGGCGGGTCGCCGAGCGGAGAACGCGCCGCCTGCGCGCGGATCGTCGTGGTCGCATCGAGCTGCGACGGACGATGCGCACAGCCGCGCGGCAGGGCGGGGACGCCCACCAACTCGCCCGCGCGAGCGCCCGGAAGAAGCGCCGTCCGATTGTCATTCTCTGCGACGTGAGCGGATCGATGGACCGATACTCTCGGCACCTGCTCCTGTTCGCGCATGCCATCGGCCGGCGCGAGCGCGTGGAGACCTTCGCGTTTTCGACACACCTGACCAGAATCACGCACCTGCTGCGTCACGGTGACATGGACTCAGCGCTCGATCACGTCGCCGAGCAGGTGCACGACATCGGTGGCGGCACACGCATTGCCGACGCACTGCACACCTTTCAGCGGGTGCATGCGCGACGCGTGCTCGGACACGGTGCGATCGTGCTCATCATCAGCGACGGGTGGGACCGCGGTGACCCCGATCATCTGGGGCGCGAAATGGCCCGGCTTCGCCGCACCTGCTACCGCCTGATCTGGCTCAACCCCCTCCTCGGCAGCAGCGCATATCAGCCGGAGACGCGCGGCATGGCCGCAGCACTACCGCACTGCGACGACTTCCTGAGCGCCCACAGCATCGATGCGCTCGACACGCTCGGCAGGCTCCTCGCCGACCTTCCCCGGCGGGCTAGCCGTTCGCCGCGCGGCGGCGGCGCCGAGCTCGCCGCCAGCGCCGGAGCAACAGGAGGCTGATGAGCCCACCGAGCCCCATCGCGATGGTCTGCGGACTGACCTTGAGACGGCTGAGCCGCTCCTTGGCCACGGCGCGTCCGAGCGCGAGCGCATCGAGTGCGGCCGGCTGGGACGGCGTCGTGGTCGGTGCGGGCGCAGCCGCGGCGGTTGCGCCATTCGCTGCGGCGCCGTCCGCCGGAGCCGCGGCAACCGAGGGCGCTTCGAGCTTGGACTGGATGCACTCGGCCGCCTGGCCGACGAGGTGCCGCGAGACGTCCTCCATGATCCCGCGACCGAACTGCGCGACCCGTCCGACCACGGTGAAGTCCGTTGCGAGTGTCACGGTTGAGGCGTCACCGTCCGCCGCTACCGACATGACGGTGGTCGCCTGCGCTGATCCCGAACCGGTGGTCTCCCTGCCCTCGGCCTCGAGCGTTGCGCTGCGTGTCTCGGCGTCACGCGAGGTGATACGGGCGGTGCCGTTGTAGCTGACCGTCACCGGGCCGACCTTGATTCGCACCTTGCCCTTGAACGTATCGGGATCGACCACTTCGGACAGCTCCGCGCCGGGGACGCAGCCGACGACGTTGTTGACGTCGAGCAGGAACTCGTACACGACGTCCGGAGACGCCTTGACGGCGAAGGAGTTCGTGATGTGCATTCCAGGCATTGTGCACCGCCCGACAACGCGCGCGGCTTGTCCGGGAACTGCCTGGAAGCGGATACTCAGGACATGCGAGACCTGCTCCCGACGCTGACCGAATGGAGCGAGGGCGATCCGCTTGTCGCCATCGCGACCGTCGTCGGCACCTCCGGCTCCACGCCGCGTCCGATGGGGGCGCGGTTGCTAGTCAGTCGCGACGGCCGGATGGCTGGATCGGTCAGCGGCGGCTGCCTCGAGTCCGCCGTCGTGCTGGAGGCGCAGGCGACGATCGAGGGCAGCGCGCCCCCGCGCCTGCTCCACTACGGGATCAGCGATGAGATGGGCTGGGCGGTCGGACTGTCCTGCGGCGGCGAGGTCGACATCTTCGTCGAGACGCTCGAGAGTGATGGATCCGACCCGGTGATCGAGGCGGTTCGCACCGCCATCGAGACCTCGAGACCGGTGGCGCTGCTGACGGTGCTCGACGGGGAGTTCACGGGTGGCCGGGCGGCCGCGACGGGCGGCGGCGGTCTGGTCGGCAATCTGGGTGGCGCCGTCACGGAGCAGGAGACGGTTGCGGCAGCCCGACCGCGCCTCGCCTCGGGCCTGCCCGGCGTCGAGGAGATCGCCGGTGTGCGCGTCTTCGTCGACCCGATCGTGCCGGCACCGCAGCTCGTGGTGATCGGCGCTGTGCACATCGCAATCCCCTTGACCACGATGGCAGTTGCCGCGGGCTTCGTCGTCTCGGTCGTCGACCCGCGGTCGGCGTTCAACAATGTGGAGCGGATCACCAATGCCGAGCGTCTCGTCACCGCATGGCCCGACGAGGCGTTGCCACGCTTCGATCTCGGCCCGCGTGATGCTGCCGTCTGCCTCGCCCACGACCCGAAGTTCGAAGACCCCGCACTCTCGGCGCTGCTGCGCACCGAGACCGGCTACATCGGCGCCATCGGCAGCCGCGGGACCCACGCGAAACGTGTCGTGCGGCTCCACGAGGCCGGCTTCACGGACGCGGACATCGCCAGGATTCACAGCCCTGTCGGGCTCAACCTCGGTGCGCAGACACCCGAGGAGATCGCGATCGCGATCCTCGCCGAGATCGTTGCGGTCCGCCGTGGCAAGGACGCGGGATCGATGTCGAAGATGCCCGTCACACCGGCCGCGTGAGACTGGAGGTCCTCCCCGGCTCAGCGATCGACGGGACTCCGGCTCGCTGGTCGGGAGCGGTGCTCTGCCGGGACGTCGTCGGCGCGGGCGGGCGCACGGTGCTGACCAAGGGTACGGTGCTCGTCGCCGGCGACGCCTCGATCATCGATGCCGCACAGCCGCGCGAACTGCATCTGCTATGGCTTGACGACGGCGACCTTGGTGAGGACGCTGCTGCAATCCGGGTCGCGGCAGCCGTGGCGGGTGGGGGCACGACCACGCGCCCGCCTGTCGAGTCTCAGGCGAGGCTCGTGTCCGCGTGGCGCGGGCTTGTCCAGGTCGATGTTGCGACGCTGGCGGCGGTGAACTCCATCGATGGGGTGACCGTGTTCACGGCGCCCGACGGGCTGCCGGTCGACGCAGGCCGCACCCTCGCCGGGGTCAAGGTCACGCCGCTCGCCATCGCCGAGACAGCGGTCGTCGCGGCCGAACTGGCGGCTGCCACATCATCGAGTGGGGAGAAGGTCCTGAGCGTCCGTCCGTTCCTTCCGCTGCGTCTCGCCGCGATCGTGCGCCAGCAACTCACCGACAACGCGCGAGCACGCTTCGAGCGATCGCTTGGTCTGCGCAGCGACTGGTACGGCGGGAGTGTGCTGCCGGTCCGGTATGTCGACGGCGACGCCCACCAGGTGCAGGAGGCGCTCAGGTCGGCGGTCGCATCCGCCGACGTGGTCCTTGCCGTCGGGGTCGCGTCGGTCGACCCACTCGAAGTGACCTGGCAAAGCCTCATCGCAGCCGGTGCGACGTCACTGCGCCGCGGCCTGCCGATGCATCCGGGGAGCAGCTACTGGATCGCGGAGCTGCTCGGCAGGCCCGTCATCGGGGTCGCGTCGTGCGGCATGTTCTCCCGGCGTAGCGCACTCGACCTGCTGCTCGCGCGTCTCCACGCCGGCCTGCCGCTCGATGCCGCCTACCTTGCCTCACTCGGGCATGGCGGGTTGCTCGGGAAAGAGGCGGCCTGGCGAATCCCGCCCTACGAAGCGGCTCTCGACGAGGACCCCGACGAGCCCTGAGTGCCGGCGTCACACACCTCCGAATCGCGACGAGGACGGCCGAGTTCGCAGAGCGGCTCAGCCGGGGTCCCTGGTCAGTCGCTCGAAATCGCCGCGGGTGTCGATGTCGACGGGGTGCGCGCCGGGACGCTCTGCGGGCACAGCCAACACCGACTCCGGATGCGACCGGATGAGCGCGCGCAGTCCGACGTCGCCCGCAATGGCATCGAGCGATGTCCACATCGAACGGGCGAGCACCACCGGAGGATGCAGCAGGCCATCGAAGCTGAGCGCCGCCGCCGGCAGCCCCGATGCCACGTGAGCGTCGAGCAGCCTGTTGATGAGTGCGGCGTCGATGTCCGGCTGGTCTCCGAGGATGACCACGGCTCGCGTGATGTCGGAATCGAGTGAGGCGATCCCTGCACGAAGCGACGTGCTCATCCCCTCCTCGTACGCAGGGTTGACGACGAGACGCGCACGGCCGAAATCGACGCGCGCGGCAATCGCATCAGCGCTCGCCCCCAGGACAACGACCACCTCGTCGAGCGTGGATTCGCACGCGGCGGCCACCGCAACCTCGAGCAGCGGCCGCCCGCGAAGCGGCAGCAGTTGCTTCGCCTCCCCCATGCGCCGCGATGCGCCGGCGGCGAGGATCACACCCGCCGAGCTGGCGGTGGTCACTCAGCCGGCAGGTGTTGGCAGAAACGGTGCCGGATCGGCGACGAAGCGCTCCTGACAGGAGGAGCAACAGAAGTAATACGTCTTGTCGTTGTGCACGGCGGTGTGCGCGGCTCCGGCGGTGTCGACGGTCATGCCGCAGACGGGGTCGACCTCAAAGCCCGCGATCACCGCTGCCGGTGCCACCGGATGTGCGGTGATCCGCTCGTGGCGGAGCGCGACCACCTCGGCGAGCGCATGGAGTGCGATCTCCTCCTGCGCCCCCGCGCGCTGCGTTCCCGCGGGTGCACGAACGCGGGCGAGTTGCTCCTCGGCAACGCCGCGCGCTCGCAACGTCGCGAGTACTGCCGAAGACCTGCGCTCGCTGGCGATGAGGGCGATATCGGCGTTCGGCAGCGTCAGCGCAGCGGCCAGCGCGTCGTCGTCGTAATGGCCCATGGTGGCGACGACGACCCAACAATCGGTCTCGCCGGCGAGTGACCCGAGCTCGAGTTGATCAAGCACCCGATCGGCACTTGGGAAGTCGGTGGCGACGGCCCGCGTGTGCACCCCGCAGGTGCGAAACCCCATGACGCGCGCGAGTGCGGTCAGGGTTCGTGCCGCCGGGCTCTCGCCGATGACGACGAGCAGCGGTTTGGGGAGGTGCGGGTCGATGAAGATGTCGAGCGTTCCGCCGCTCGGGCATGTTGTCGCCACGGTCAACGCTCCTGGAATGCGCGTCTCAAGCGCCTCGACATCCGGCCGGATGCGCACAAGTCGCGGAAGTCCGTCGCTCATCGCCACCAGCGCCTCGCGACGCACGAGTGGCTCCGAGCAGCTTCCGCCGATCCAGCCGTGCAGGTCGCCGTCGGCAGTGATCACCGCCTTGTCGCCGGGATGCGCGGACGTGGGCGACTCCGTGCGCACCACGGTGGCGAGCGCGCATGGACGCCCGGCGGCGGCGTTCTCGGCGAGCAGGGTCAGCAGCGCGTCGTCTATTCGGTCACCCCCGCACCGCGCAGCGCCGCCCACACCTTGTCGGAGGTGACGGGCATGTCGATGTTGGTGATACCCAGATGCGAAAGCGCATCGATGACCGCGTTGACGAAGGCAGCGGGTGAGCCGACGGTTGCCGACTCGCCGACACCCTTGGCGCCGATCGGATGGTGCGGTGACGGCGTCACCGTCTGCCCGAGCTCGAACCGCGGCGTCTCCCACGCAGTGGGAATGAGGTAATCCATGAAGTTCGAGCCGATGCAGTTGCCCTCGTCGTCGAAGGTGATCAGCTCCATGAACGCGATGCCGAATCCCTCGGTGAGCCCACCGTGGATCTGGCCCTCGACGATCATCGGGTTGATGCGAACCCCGCAGTCGTCCACGGCAACCATGCGCCGCACCTTCACCTGGCCGGTCCCCTTGTCGATGTCGACGACGACCAGGTACGTGCCGAACGGGAAGGTCATGTTCGGCGGGTCGTAGTACGTCACCCCTTCGAGCCCTGCCTCGATGCCGTCCGGGATGTTGGTGTACGCCGCGAACGCGATGTCCTGGATCGTCTTGACATTGTCCGGCGACCCCTTGACGTTGTACTTGCCGTGGTCGAACTCGATGTCGGCGACGTCAGCTTCAAAGAGATGCGCCGCGATGATCTTCCCCTTGTCGCGGAGCTTGCGTGCCACCACCGCAGTCGCCGCCCCGCCGACCGGCGTCGAGCGCGACGCGTAGGTGCCAAGCCCGAACGGCGTGTTGTCGGTGTCGCCTTCCCGGACCTCGATGTCCGATGCAGGGATGCCGAGCTCCTCTGCGACGATCTGCGCGAACGTCGTCTCGTGGCCCTGGCCCTGCGATTTCACGCCGAGCTTGAGGATCGCCTTGCCGGTCGGATGGACGCGCAGCTCGGCGGAATCGAACATGCGCAGCCCGGCGATGTCGTAGTCCTTGCCCTTGCCGGCCCCGACCACCTCGGTGAAGCTCGCGACGCCGATGCCCATCAGCTCACCCTTGGCCCGCTTCTCGGTCTGCTCCTTGCGGAGCTCGTCGTAGCCGAGCATGTCGAGCGCGACCTTCATGGCGGCGGGGTAGTCCCCGCTGTCGTACTCGAATCCCGCTGCGGACTTGTACGGGAACGCCTCGGGCTGGATGAAGTTGTTGAGACGCGTCGTGACGGGGTCCTGCCCCAGCTCGACGGCGGCGCTCTCGACAAGCCGCTCGATGAAATACGAGGCCTCGGTCACGCGGAACGAGCAGCGATATGCGACGCCGCCGGGTGCCTTGTTGGTGTACGCCCCGTTCGCGACGATGTGCGCCGCGGGGATGTCGTACGAGCCGGTCACGATGTGAAAGAGCCCGGCCTTGAACTTGCTCGGCTGCGCGTCCGCGAAAAACGCGCCGTTGTCGCTGAGCAGGTTCACGCGAAGTCCGATGAACTTCCCGTTCTCATCGATCGCAACCGAGCCGTCCATGTAGTAGTCGCGTGCGAAACCGGTTGAGATGAGGTTGTCGGTGCGCTCCTCGATCCACTTGACGGGACGGCCGATCAACAGCGACGCCGCGGTGGCGACAACGTACCCCGGATAGATCGGCACCTTGTTGCCGAACCCACCGCCGAGGTCCGGAGAGATGATGCGGATCTTCTCCTCGGGCAGTCCGGCAACGATCGCGAACAGGGTGCGATGCGCATGCGGCGCCTGGCTCGTCATGTAGATGGTCGCGTTGCCGGTCACCGGATCGAGGTCCGCGACGCATCCGCACGTCTCCAGCGGCGAGGGGTGACAGCGCGGGTAGAACGTCTCGAGGCTCACAACCTTGGCCGCGCGCGCGAAGGCCGCGTCGGTCGCGTCCTTGTCGCCGGCCTCCCAGTGATAGATCTTGTTGTCAGTCTGCCCCTCCTTCTCGTCGCGAATCACGACGGCGCCGGGCGCGAGCGCCTGCTGCGGGGTCGTGATCGCCTGCAGGGGCTCGTAATCGACGACGACCAGTGCTGCGGCGTCCTCGGCGATGTACTTGGTTTCAGCGATGACGCACGCGACTTCCTGTCCCTGGAAGCGGACTTTGTCGGTCGCCAGCACGGCCTGCGTATCGCCGGACAACGTCGGCATCCACGCGAGCTTGTGCTGCGCGAGCAATTCACCGGTGACCACCGCGATCACTCCGGGAATCGCCATCGCGGCGCTGGAGTCGATGCCGTTGATGCGCGCGTGCGCATGCGGGCTGCGCACGATGACCATGTGGAGCATGCCGGGAAGCACGACGTCGTCAACGTAGTGGCCCTGGCCGTGGAGGAACCGCGCGTCCTCCTTACGGGGGAGCGAGACGCCGATCCCGCCCATCGCCTGGCGTGCGGCTTCTGCGGCTTCCGTCGTGTCGACTGCCATCACGCTACTCCTGCGGCTTCGGACTTTGCCGCGGCCGCGTGCTGAATCGCTTTGACGATATTCATGTAGCCCGTGCAGCGGCAGATGTTGCCGCTGATGCCCCAGCGAATCTCGTCCTCGGTGGGATGCGGGTTCGCCTCAATGAGGGCTTTGCCGACAAGCATCATGCCGGGAGTGCAGAACCCGCACTGCAGCCCGTGCTCGGCGTGAAAACCCTCCTGGATCGCATCGAGCTTGCCGCCCTTCGCGAGACCCTCAACGGTCGTGACCTTCTTGCCTTCGAGCATCGGCGCGAGCACGGTGCAGGACTTGACCGGGCGACCGTCGAGCAACACCGTACAGGCACCGCAGTTGCTGGTGTCGCACCCGATGTGCGTTCCGGTCATGCCCAGCTTGGTGCGAATGAGATCGACGACGAGCGTGCGCGGCTCGACGTCAACGGTCTTCGCGACTCCGTTGATCTCGAAATTGACCTTCATGCCGATGCTCCCTGCGCGCGGTTGACGGCGGTGCGCAGTCCGCGCTGCACGAAGACGCGCGCGACGTCGCGCTTGTACTCCGCACTCCCCCGTATATCTGCCTTGGGTTCTGCTGCGTCGGCCGCCATCCGCGCGACGCCGCTGATGACGTCGTCCGACGGCGTCTGGCCCACGAGAGCCGCCTCCGCCGCATTCGCCTTGATGCTGTGTGATCCGACCGCGCACAGTCCGATGCCGGCAGATGCGACACGACCGTCGTCATCGAGAACGACGTGCACCGCTGTGGCGACGCTGGCGAAGTCCCCAACCTTGCGCTCGAGCTTGAGGTAGGTCCCCCCCGAGCGGCCCGTGGTGACGGGCACCCGGATCTCGGTCATCACCTCGTCCGCACGCAGACCGGTGGTGAACGGACCTTCGAAGAACCCATCCGCCGGGACCACGCGCTCCCCTGCGGAGGACCGAAGCACGAACTCGGCGCCGACGGCGAGCATGACGGCTCCCCAGTCCCCGGCGGGGTCGGCGTGGCAGAGCGAGCCACCGACGGTCCCCATGTTGCGGATGAGCGGATCGGAGATGAGCGGCGCCGCATCAAGGAGCACGTCGAGCGTGCCCCGAAGGTCGGTGTCGCTCTCCACATCGCGATGGCGCGTGCGAGCTCCAATCCGCACATGCCCGTTTTCTCTGCGAATTCCCTCGAGTCCGTCGATATTTCCAATGTCGACGAGCACCACAGGTGTTGCAAATCGCAGTTTTAACAGGGGAATCAGGCTCTGGCCACCGGCAAGAACCTTCGCATCGTCACCGTGCTTGCTCATGAGGTCGAGCACCTCGTCGAGCGACGCCGGCGCAATGTAGTCGAACGCGGCAGGGAACATCCAAGACCCTCCGGGTCGTGAGGCCGACAACTCTCAATTGGTCCACCCGTGGACAGCGCAAAGAGTACGCCTGTCGGTGACGGCTCGAATAGGCTGCGAATACCGGCCGGTCACCCACGTTTATGATGGTTGTCGCGAACCGCATCGCCGGTAGAGGATGAGGACTGCATGACGCTGGCGCCTGCCCTTTCTCCCGAACTCGAGTCAGTCGCCGGCGCGCAGGCGCGATTGCTCGACGGCGTCAGCGTGCTCCCAGCCGAGCGGGTCGCCCTCAACGACGCGCTCGGGAGAGTGCTCCGGCAGGCGGTCTCGTCGCAATCGGACCTGCCCGGGTTTGACAACTCGGCAATGGACGGATATGCCGTCCGCGCCAATGAGATCGAGTCTGCAACGGTGACAGCGCCGGTACGCCTCCCCGTCGTCGGCGAATCGCGTGCCGGCGCAATGCCGGTTGCCCTCGAACCCGGGACGGCGATGCGGATCATGACCGGCGCACCGATGCCCGCCGGGGCCGACACCGTGGTCCGCCAGGAGGACACTGCACGCGACGGTGCGGACGTCCTCATCGAGGTCGCCACCGCGATGGGAACGAGTGTTCGCCCGCGCGGTGCGGACATGCATGCCGGCGCAACCGTGCTTCGCGCGGGGCTGGAACTGACGAGCATCGACATCGCCGTCGCCGCGGCTCTTGGCAATGCGCACCTGATGGTCGGCGCGCGTCCCCGGGTTGCCCTGCTCGCGACAGGAGATGAGCTGGTGGCGGCGGGAACGCCGCCGGGCCCCGCGCAGCTTGTCGACTCGAACTCACCGATGCTCGCGGCGGCGGTGCGGGAGGCTGGTGGGCAGCCGGAATTCCTGGGAATTGGGCGTGATTCGAAGCAGTCACTTCGGGCATTGCTCGAGACAGCGGTCGGCTCCGACCTCATCGTGAGCTCCGCGGGGGTCAGCGTCGGCGACCACGATTGGGTGCGCGAGGTCGTCACCGAGATGGGGACGATCTCAACCTGGCGTGTGGCGATGCGGCCGGGCAAGCCAGTGCTCACCGGACGGATCGGCGACGCGGTCTTCATCGGCCTCCCAGGGAATCCCGTCAGCAGCTCGGTCACGTTCGAGCTGTTCGCACGTCCGGTGATTCGGAAGATGCAGGGCGCGCACCAGCTGCACAGACGACGCATGCAGGTCCGACTTGGCGAGGACATGACCAAACCGGAAGCGCTCGAGACGTACGCGCGGGCGGTCCTGCGGGAGACCACCGGAGACCTGCCGTCCGCGACGAGCTCCGGAGACCAGGGTTCGTCGATGCTGCAGTCGCTCACTCGCGCGGACTGCCTCCTCGTGCTCCCGGTGGGCGTCGAGGTCCTCCCGACCGGTGCGGTCGTCGAGGCGATTCCTCTGCGATGAGTGCGCTCTCCGCTCCTCCAGGCGTCGCTGTCGGACCCGACCAGCTCGGACGCGGCCTCCGCGACCTGCGTATCTCCGTCACCGACAAGTGCAATTTCCGCTGTCCGTACTGCATGCCCAAGGCGCGCTTCGGGCCGGGGCATCGTTTCCTCCCGCGTGCCGAAGCACTCGACGCGGCGGAAATCGTGCGCCTCGCAACGGTGTTCCAGTCAGCCGGCGTCACCAAGATCCGCCTGACCGGCGGCGAACCGCTCCTCCGCGCGGATCTCGCCGACATCGTCGGTGGTATCGCCGCCATCGGGATGCAGGACATCGCGCTGACCACCAATGGCGCGCTGTTGCGACGCTGGGCCGGACGACTGCGTGCTGCCGGCTTGCACCGCGTGACGGTGAGCCTCGACTCGCTCAACCCCGCCGTCTTTGCGGCGATGAGCGACTCGCGCATCGAGCTGGGCGAGGTGCTCGATGGCATCGCCGCGGCACGCGAGGCCGGACTCGCGCCGGTCAAACTGAACTGCGTTGTGCAACGGGGAGTGAACGAGGACGGTCTGCTCGACCTCGTCGACTTCGCTCGAAGCGAAGGCCTCAGCCTTCGCTGCATCGAGTACATGGACGTCGGCGCCACCAACGGATGGCGCATGGCCGACGTCGTCAGCGGGGAGGAAATCCTCGAGCGGGTATCGAAGGCCCATCCGCTCGTCGAGGACGAGCCCGACCCCACCGCGGTCGCTCGCCGCTATCGTTTCGCGGACGGCGGCGGGGAGCTCGGTGTGATCACGTCGGTCAGCCGCCCGTTCTGTGGCGATTGCACCCGCGCGCGTCTCGGGGTGGACGGAAAGCTCTACACGTGCCTCTTCGCCACCACAGGCATCGATCTGCGTGAGCCGCTCCGAACGGGAGCGAGCGACGATGACTTGCAGCGCATCATCGCCGACCGCTGGAGGCGGCGCGACGATCGATACTCGGAGTTGCGTGGCCTCGGCGTCGCGGACGGCGAGCGGATCGAGATGTCGTACATCGGCGGGTGACCGATGGCTGACGTCACCGTGCTCGTCTTCGGCCCGCTGCGTGAGCGAGTCGGAGTCGACGCGATACAGGTGGCCGGCGCGACGGTGCAGGACGTGTGGGACGAGGTCGTCCGCCGTCATCCCGCCGCCGGGGTCGACGCAGCTTCGGTGCGCGCGGCACGCAACCTCAGCTACTGCGACTGGACAACCGTGGTCGAGACCGGTGACCAAATCGCGTTCATCCCGCCGGTGGCCGGCGGCAGTGAGGATCGCTCGGCCGTGCGTGTCTGGGTCACCAACGCGCCGATCGACGTCGGATCGGTGATCGCGAGCGCAGGATCCTCGCGCGATGGTGCGGTTGCGACCTTCGTCGGTCGCGTGCGGGACAGCAGCGACGGCGTCGCCGTGCATCGCATGGACTACGAGGCCTACGCTGCTATGGCCGAGGTGGAGATGCGGCGCATCGGCCAGGAGCTGTACGAACGTGGTGGCGTCAGCACGATCACCATCGTCCACCGAACCGGATCGCTGCTCGTCGGCGAGGCGAGCGTCATCGTGGTGGTGGCCGCGCCGCATCGCGACACGGCATTCCCGGTGTGCCAGGAGGCGATGGAGATGATCAAGAGAACGGTACCCGTCTGGAAGCGCGAGCACCGGACCGACGGCGCCCGCTGGGTCGATGCACGCCACGCTGCGCTCGACGATCCCCAGTCATGACAGAGACACGTCTGACGCACGTCGACGATCGAGGCCGGGCCCACATGGTCGACATCAGCGACAAGGCAGTCAGCCGGCGAAGCGCAACAGCGCGCGGACGCGTCAACTGCAGCCAGGAGGCGGTGCAGCGCATCGCCGATGACAGCATCGCCAAAGGGAACGTGCTCGATACCGCTCGGCTTGCCGGGATCATGGGTGCCAAGCGCACGTCCGACCTCATTCCGCTCTGCCATCCGCTCGCCCTCCGTCACATCGACGTCGACCTCCGTCTCGACGAGAACGAGACACCGGGCATCGTGATCGAGGCAACCGCGCGCGTCGAGGGCGCGACCGGTGTGGAGATGGAGGCGCTCACCGCCGTCGCGATCGCCGGACTCACGGCCATCGACATGATCAAGGCCATCGACCACTGGGCGTCGATCACCGACATCACGCTGGTCCACAAGGAAGGCGGCCGCAGCGGCACGCTGGATCGCCCGGCGACGCCCTAAATCACGGGCGGCGGGGACTCCACCTCGGCATGTCGCGTGTTGCCGGCCAGGAGGTCGAGCGCATGCGGCAGTGCAGGCCACACGGCGTCGAGACACTCGGCGACGGCTCGCGGACTCCCGGGCAGCGAGAGCACCAGGCATCCGCCGACAACCCCGACGATCTGGCGCGACAGCATCGCGTGCGGCGTTGACTGCAGCCCTTGCCGGCGCATCACCTCGGCCATCCCCGGCACCTCGTAATCAAGCAGTGGCATCAGCGCCTGCGGAGTGACGTCTCGTGGCCCGAGTCCCGTCCCACCCGTGAGGATGATCACATCTGTCCGGCCGGCGCAATCGCGCACAGCAGCGCGTATCTCCTCGATGTCATCGGCGACGCTGCTGCGCGCAACGACGTCCGCAGGAAGCAGCGCGAACCGCGCGACGATCACGTCGCCGCTGCGATCGTCGCTGTCGACGCCGCGGCGACTGTCGCTGACGGTGATCTCCGCACCCCGCCACCGTCGCGCTTCGGGATCCACGCTCATGCCGCCGCGATCCTTTCGTGGCCGGCGTACACGTTCATCCGCTCACCGCGAAGGAACCCGATCAACGTCATCCCGGATGCCGCCGCGAGCTCGACGGCGAGGCTCGAAGGCGCAGATATCGCGGCCAGCAGCGGGATGCCCGCCATGAGCGTTTTCTGGGTGAGCTCAAAGCTCGCGCGTCCGGACGCAAGCATCATGTGCGAGCGCAATGGCAGGAGCCCCTGCGTCGCCGCCCAGCCGATCACCTTGTCGAACGCGTTGTGACGCCCGACATCTTCGCGCAGGCAGAGCAATGCACCCTCTGAGTCGAACAGCGCTGCAGCGTGCAGGCCGCCAGTGCGCGAGAACTGGCGCTGCGCCGAACGCTGCTGCTCGGGCATGCCGAAGAGGATTGACGGCGAAACGCGCAGCGGATCATCGCGAACCTCCCACGATGTCGTGGTCCGCACCGCCTCGATGCTCGCCTTCCCGCACATGCCGCACGACGACGTCATGAAAAAGGCGCGTGGCGTGACCGGGCGCGAGGCAGCGCTCGGCGACAGGATCACCTCGACGACATTGAGCTCGCCGGTCTCGGCCGCAGCGTCCGGACACATGCGCATCGCGTCGATCTCGCTGGCATTGCTGACAATTCCTTCAGTGACGAGGAATCCCGCGACGAGGTCGAAGTCATCCCCCGGGGTACGCATGGTCACGGACAGCGGCACCGCCCCGACACGGATCTCGAGCGGCTCCTCGATGCTGACGTCGTCGCTGCGCCACGTCACCGCACCGCCGGCCGCGAGCTGCATCACGCGCCGGTGGCGCGAGGTCATGCGCGCGGGGTGGGGTGCGGATTCCGAGGTGTGCCGGCCATAGCGCAAGATCACTCTAGCAACATGGACGGCGCCACCCCGGACTCCGATCTGCTCTCGCAACTGGCGTCGGCGCTGGGCGATCCCCGCGCATCAACGACGGCGTTGCAATCGCTCGATCCCCACGAGCGTGCGCTGCTGCTCCGCATCGCACGCAATGTGGCCCACGCGACCGAACGCCAGAACGCCCCGCTGGCGTCCTATCTGATCGGCCGATTCGTGCAGTCGAGCATGGCCGCCGGCATGTCCGAGCCCGATGCGCTCGCCCGCGCGGCAGCGATCGTCACGTCGCTGGTCGGAGAGTCTCCGGACTGATCCCTGCCAGGTCGGCCGGGGTGTTGACGTTGCTCGCGAAGCGCTCGGAGAATCCGGCGGTGCGCCAGTCCTCCTCGGCGATTGTCCGTGCTCGCAGCCGCGCGATCACGCCGCGCAAGGACCGGTCGGCACTGTGCAGCGCGGCTTCGGCCACCGGGAGCGCCGACCGCGCGTAGACGGCGTGCAGCGGCTCAAGCCCGCGTTGCGTTTGGCACAAGGCGACGTCGTGGTCGCCGATGCGGGCCGCAAGGAGGCGGAGCAGAGCGGGGTCGAGCCATGGCATGTCGACCGCCACGACCGCGAGGAGCGAATGCGGGGATCGGTGGAGCGCGGCGACGATGCCGCCGAGCGGGCCGGCTCCCGGCAGCGCGTCGGGGATGAGGCGGCGTGCGTCGACCCTGAGGCTCAGGCCGCCCGGGGCGATCAGCACGGGATCGCAAACCTCAGTCAGGCGGGAAACCGCTCGGTCGAGCAGCGTGGCGCCGCCCATCTCGATCGTCGCCTTGTCGACGCCCATGCGGACGCTGCGGCCGCCGCAGAGCACCACGCCGGCGAGTGCCGGTGCCGGCGTTGCGGGGTCGTGGAGATCGTCGTCTGAGCCCACTGCGGGCAACCATACGTGTAGCGCCGGGCCAACCACGAGAGCGAGTCGCGATTCGTGCACCCGTGCACGGATCGCGATCGTTCTACGAGCTCAGGCCGTTGCTGACGTTTGAGAAGACGTTGTTGACCTGATGTCCGACGACGCCGACGACAACGATGACGACGATGGCGATGAGGATGACGATCAGGCCATACTCGACGAGCCCTTGTCCTCTTTCGTTATCGCGTCCCTTGCCGGGGGCGAGCATCGCTTGCAACGAGGCCACCAACGCGGGGATGAATGCCGGGATCATTGACGCAGCATCCGTCACACACAGGCCCACGACGTTGTGGTTGGGTGACGAGCTTGTTCCGTTGCAGGGGCAACGAAATGGCGATCGTTACCCCGGCGTTACCGAAGCCTCAGCGAGCGAGTTCAGCGCTCTTCAGCGCGGCGCCATATCCTTCGGGAAGCGCGCGCGGCGGCTGCGGCCCGACGTACAGCGCCGATGGGCGGATGAGGCGGTTGTTGGCCGCCTGCTCGGCGATCGCCGCGGTCCACCCCACCGTCCGGCTCGACGCGAATGTCGGCGTGAACATGTCGGGCGGGATGCCGACGCTGTTCATGACCACGCCCGCGTAGAACTCGACGTTGGTGTACAGGCGGCGGCCCGGCTTCAGCTCATTAAGCACGCGCAGCGCGGTCCGCTCGACCTGGACGGCGAACTCGGCCTGGGCGCCGCCCAGCTCGGTCGCGACCTCGCGGAGCAGTGTGGAACGGGGATCGTCAGTCTTGTAGACCCGGTGGCCGAAACCCATGAGACGCTCGCCAGACGAGATCTCGTGGCGGAGGTAGGCCTCAGCCTTGTCCGGCGTGCCGATGGCGTCGAGCATTGCCAGCGCCCGCGAGGGTGCGCCGCCGTGCAGCGGTCCGGCCAGCGCGCCGATGGCACCGGTGAGCGCAGATCCGATGTCCGACCCGGTGGATGTGATGACCCGCGCGGTGAAGGTCGACGAGTTGAACCCGTGGTCCATCGTGAGGATCAGGTACTGCTCGAGCGCCCGGATCTCGCGGTTATTCGGGCGTTGGCCGGTGAGCATCTGGATGTAGGACCCTGCGTACCCGAGGTCAGGATCCGGCTCGACGGGCGGGAGACCGAGGTGATGGCGATGCAGGCGCATCAGCAGCACCGGGACGATCGCCGCCATCTTCAGGCATTCCCTGCGGACCTCATCGGCGGGGATGTCGAGTGTCGGCTGCTGCTCGAGAGCGGCTCCGGCGAGCGACACCGCCGAGCGGAGTGCCATGAGCGGCGTGTACCCGGGCAGGCTCGCGATCTTCGGGAGGAGGTCCGCGACCTGCTCGGGAATTGACCGGGCTTCGACAGCAAGCTTGGTGAATGCCTTCAGCTGCGCGTCGTCGGGCAACTCACCCTCGGAAAGCAGATACCAGACCTGCTCGAAGGAGCACCTGCGCGCCAGCTCGGTCGCGTTGTAACCGCGGTAGTGGAAGAACCCCTCCTCGCCGCGGACGTCGCCCACCGACGTCTCGGCCACGGCCACCCCCTCGAGCCCACGGGGCGCGAGACCGGGAGGCGCGGATCCCGCCGGCTGGACCTCCTCTATATGCGCGACACGGACCACATGGCGGATCGACAGGATCCCGGCGACCTTATCGCCATCCATCACGGGGAGATGGCGGAAGCGGCGTTCGCGGAACACCTCGAGTCCGTGCTCCACGGTGTCCGAGACCGAAACGGTCACGGGGTCCTTGGTCATGACCTCGTCCACCTTCGTGATCGCGGGGTCGACGCCATGTCCCACCGAGCGAAGGAGATCGCGCTCGCTGACCATCCCGATCAGCCGGCCCTGGGAGTCGAGGACGGCGGCCGCCCCCACGTTGGCTGCGTCGAGGATGACCGATGCCTGCGCGAGGGTGATGATGTCCGGCACCACCACGGCGGGCTTGTGCATCACGTCCGCGACGGTCAGTGAAGCGGTCACGGGTTCCAGTCTAGCGCTGTGTGCGGTGGGGACCTCCGAGCGCGCCAGGTCGCCCGAGCGTCACGATCCGGGGACATGAGCGTCGACCCTCGCTCCACGGGCGACATGGACCTCGAAGCCTTCCGTCACGATGCCCGGCGGGTGGCTGACTGGGTCGCCGATTACCTGCGCGACGTTGAACTGTTCCCGGTGCTGACGCCGGCGGCGCCGGGAGACGTGCGGCACGCGCTGCCGGCACACCCACCGCCATCGGGTGAGTCGCTCGACGCGGTGCTCCGCGATCTCGATGCGTTGCTGCTCCCCGCGACGACCCACTGGCAGTCGCCGGGGTTCATGGCGTATTTCGCCTCGAGTGGGTCGGGTCCGGGGATCCTCGGAGAGACGCTCGCGGCAGCGCTGAACGTGAACGCGATGCTGTGGCGGACGGCTCCCGCGGCAACCGAGCTCGAACAGGTGGCGCTGGACTGGCTGCGCCAGATGGTGGGCCTGCCGGACCCGCTCTTCGGCGTGATCAACGACACGGCGTCCTCGAGCACCCTGTACGCGCTCGCTGCCGCCCGCGAGGCACAGGCCGATCTGCGCATCCGGGAGTTGGGTATGGCGGGACGGCCGGATCTTCCCCGGTTGCGGTACTACGCCTCCGCCGAGGCGCACTCATCGGTGGAGAAGGCCGGCGTCGTGCTCGGAATCGGACGCGACGGCCTGCGCCGCATCCCGGTCGACGAGCGGTTCCGCATGGATCCCGCCGCCTTGCGCCAGGCGATTCACGAGGACATTGCGGCGGGAATTCGGCCCTTCGCGGTGGTGGCGACCGCCGGGACGACCTCCACGACGAGCGTCGATCCGGTGGCGGCGATCGCCGGTATCTGCGAGCACTACGGTCTCTGGCTGCATGTCGACGCGGCGTATGGCGGCGCCGCGGCGGTGGCACCGGAGTTGCGATGGGTGCTGGACGGCGCCGAGCGCGCCGACTCGATAGTGCTGAATCCGCACAAATGGCTCTTCACGCCGATCGACTGCAGCGTGCTCTGGACGCGGCGTCCGGAGGTGCTCCGCAACGCGTTCTCGATCGTGCCGGAATACCTCGTGAGCAACCAGGGATCGGACGACGAGGCCCCCAACCTGATGGATTACGGGACGTCGCTGGGCAGGCGCATGCGCGCACTGAAGCTCTGGATGGTGATCCGCCATTTCGGCACCCAAGGACTCGCTGCGCGCATTCGCGAGCACTGCGCGATGGCGTCGACGGTTGTGGAGTGGGTGGAGCACGAACCCGACTTTGAGCTGCTTGCACCGGCACCGCTGAGTGTCGTGTGCCTGCGTGCCCATCCTCGCGGACTCGATGATCCCGGAACGCTCGACACGTTGAACCAACGAGTTCTGGAGCGCATCAACACAGCTGGACGCTATTTCCTGAGTCACACACGTTTGCATGATGCGTATGCCATCCGCATTGCCTTTGGCAACCTTCGACAGGAGCAACGTCATGCGCGTGGAGTCATCAATGCCCTCCGCCATGCCATGGATGACGATGTAGGATGACGCGTAATGTTCCGCGCCCTCGGGGCGAGACTCACCCTCGACCACAAGAGGGTGTCCGGAGTTGCGCTTTTCGAAGCGACGGCTCAACGAAGCTGGCTCTGGGGAACGACAGGTCTTAAGACTGCAACGGATTTGTTTGCAGAGGGCGAGGTGCAGGAAGGTGGCGTCAGCGTCAACGCTCTGCGCTGTGATGCGGGCAACCGATCGTTGTGTCGAATCGCCGTGCACCGCCCGGACACGTGGGATCCATCGACGCTCTGGCTGACCACCGTGGACATCGTCCGCACCGACGACTCGGTGGAAGTCGGTGTTTCCGTCGAGCAGGACATGAGTCACCATCGCGTACCACCTTCGCCGTTGCATCCACCGCTCGTGGACCTGCTGCATGATCTCGTCGCGGGCGGCGCAACGGCAGGGACACAGCGCGTGCACTCCACGACGGAGTCCGTCGTGGGCAGTGAGCAGATCGATGCCCTTGTCCAAGGGTGCCTGCTGGACCCCGGCCGGCGGCTTCCTGTTGTCCTGTTCAGCGCCAACAAGGAGCAGGACGGCACGTATCCCCCTGACGCGGGCGACCCGGCACTGACCGCTCGCGAGCTCTGCGGTCTTGCGCACATCTACGTCATGCCCCGCGTCGAGGACTCGCATCGACTCACCAAACGCCTGCACATGCTGTCGGTCTACGACGGCGCGGTTCGCATTTACTGGCCACGACTGCGCCTGACCGACCCCCCGCCGCGCCATCCTCTCCACCTGCGTCAGCGACTCAACACCGGCAGCGGCCCGGCGATCATCCGCCGGGTGGTCGAGGCCGGGGCGCGGTCCTACCGTCCACCGGAGGGCACGTTGACACTGCTCGCGACCCGATGGCGCGACCGCGAAGTCGATCGAATCCGAGTGATCACCAGCGATCCCGACCCCATACGACAGGCCTCGCTGCTGCGCGATGAGCTGCTGCGCGCCATCGACTCCAATGTCACGCTCGAGCACGAGATGGACGCGCTCCGTCATCAGCTGATGATGTCCACCGACCGGAGCGACCGACTTGAAGCCGAGCTGGCCGTGCTCCGCGGCGTCGTCGACGCGTCAACAGAGCTGACCGGCCGTCCGGCACCGTCACGCAGCGATGCTGCGGCCCCGAACGCGACCGACATCAGCACATAACGGGGGACTGACGATGGCGCTGCACCACCGGGCGCACGACGACGCTGACGCGACCATCGACATCACCCCGCTTGACGCCCGCGGCGGCGCGCCACAGATGTAGTGCCCAAGCTGCACCTCCCCAAAGGTGAGCTGCCTCCATCTCTGGCACGCCCCCGGACGCCACGCCGGTGTGGGCTGCTCGACCACGGGGTCGAGCGAGGCGGCGATGCTCGCGGGGCTCGCGCTGAAGTGGCGCTGGCGCGAGCGGCGGCGCGCGTCGGCGCCGGCGGGCGACCGTCCGAACCTCGTCCTGGGCATCAACGTGCAGGGCTGCTGGGAGAGGTTCTGCCGGTACCGGGACGTCGAGCCGCGCTACGCGATGGTGGAGGCGAGCGCCGTCATCTCACCGCCGAGACGGCCGTCCCGCTCTGCGATGAGAACACGATCGGGCTCGTCGCGGTGCTCGCTGGCAGGTTCCCGCCTACTCCCTGTGCGCGAACCTCGAGCACATCTCGGTCCTCCGCGTCGTGGTGCGCAACGGATGCTCACGTGACCTGTCGGACCTCCTCGTCGACGACCTGAAGCGCGAGGTGGCCATCCTCAAGCACCACGCGCCCGCCGTGCACCACGAGCATTGGACCCGGTTTCACCCCTGGTGCACCGGTCCTGAAACGGCGTTCAGTCTGCCGCCGACCAGGAGTTGGCCGCGCGGGCGTGAGGTGCCCGGCGACCGCCGTGCCGGGCTCGCGAACGCGTCAGTCGCGTAACACAAACGAAGAGGTCGGTGTTCCATCCATATGCTCCGACCCACGAAAGGAACCACGCGATGCGGGTCCAACGAACCGCTCTGGTAGTGGCCGGCGCAGCTGCCCTGGCAGCCTGCGGAGCGGCGACGCCGTCACCGACGGGGTCGCCGATCTCTCCGACCACGGGATCACCGGCGTCGACAGCCTCCCCCACGCAGGCAGAGGCCTCGTTCGAGCCACTCCTCGTCGCGTTCAGCGCAGGCTCGAGCGGTCCGGGGATGTTGATGCTGGCCAGCGGACAGACGACTGCTCCGATGCCCTCGGGACCCATCATCGGCGGTTACGGGACATTGACGATCTCCGGCACGCTCGGCGCTCGATTGATCGGCACCGACGGCCGGGAGGGTTCGTCGAGCGGACCGTTGTCAATGGTCGCGGTATCGTCAGACGGCACCATCACCACGCTGGAACAGAACGTTGCCGGTTCTCCATCAGTGGTCGGACGCGATGATGGTCAGGCGTGGGCGTGGGCGGTGCAAACCAATTCGCCGGCCTGCGGGACGTCCACTCGAGCTGCGTTCGACATCTTCACCGACGACGGCGATGGAGCAAGGAAGATCGGGAGTGCGTCCTTCGGCGCAGGGGTCACGCATGTCAGTCTGGTGGCGTGGACGGCTGCCGGCATCGTGGCGTCTGGCGACAACAGCTGCGGCGGTCCCGCCGACCCCTCGACATTGGTGATCTCACCGGCCATCATCATCGATCCCGCCACGGGCGCGGCCACCGGTCTCGCACCTCGCATCGGAACGAACTGCGACTTCGAAGCCATCGTCGACGACGGGACGATCGCCTGCGCACTTCACGGTTCTGTACCGGCGATTCGGGTCATCGCGTCCGACGGCAAGCAGACCGACCACAGCATCCCGGGGTTGACGTCACCGCAATGCATCAACGGAGGGGTGCAGCTATCACCCGATGCCAGCTTCGCGGCGGTGTCCCTCCTCTGCCACACCGGGGGTCCTCGGCTCGTGCTGCTGGATATAGCGAGCGGCCATGTCGTGACTGTCATCGGTGCGAGCAACCTGGCACCGACGGTCTGGACACAGGACGACATCTTGATCGCAACCGAATTCGGTGTTGACAAGACCTATGCAGTTGCGACGTCTGGTACGGCAACGCTCATCAATGCAACATATGCAGCACAAACCAGCGTCGGCTGAGACTGAGCTCCGCAAATAGCCTGCGGATGGGGAATGTGCCGACGGCCCGTGCGCTCGTGGTTCGTCGGCCCCGTTGCCGACCCTGAACATCGCAGGTGATTGGATCACCGTCGGACGACCGGAACGCGCGAAATCCGCCGGAGTAGACTCGGTTGGCGATGACGCTCACGAGTGCTCTCGTCTTCCTGATTGCATTCGCCCTCCTTGGTGTCGTGACCATGGTGTACCGCTCGGGTGACACGATCGACCTGGCCGGTCCGTTCCGCGACCGCGCACTTGCGCGAGCCGCGAACAAGCTCGCCGGCGAGCGGCCGTGTCCCGACGCCGTCGAGCGTGAATACTGGCGTGCCAGTGACTACGTCCGCGACTCGCAACGCCTGAAGGCGCTTGGCTATTGGGTGACCTCCGAATCGGTCACCGCGCCATTCATCACCCACGACATCCCCGGGCGCGGCGGAGGTCGCACGATCAAGCATCGGGTACCCATGTGCCGCGTCACGTACGGACGTCGGGGGAACCGCGCGTAGCGGCAGGCGTCGCGCTCGCAGCGCTACCGGGGTGTGCGACCCGACACGACTCGCGTCACCCCGAGCGAGTCCTTCGCCCAGGTGACATCGATCAGTTGCGCCGCGCGCAGCACCGACTGTGCGCGCCGCGAGAGATAGGTGCCGACCTCGACAAGCAGCACACCCCCGGGCTTGAGCCACGTGTGCGCGTCAGCCGCAAGCCGCCGCACCAAACCGAGTCCGTCGTCGGAGTTGTCGGTCAGCGACTGCAGCGGTTCGAACTCGCGGATCTCGCGAGGCAGCGTGTTCAACTCCGTGTGCAGGACGTACGGGGGATGGATCGTGAACAGGTCGATCTCGCCGCGGAGTGTGCGTGGCAGCGCAGCGAGCATGTCGCCGCTGCGGAACTGGATGCTGCGCAGCCCAAGACGGCGCGCGTTCTCGCGGCCGAGCGCAGTCGCCTCTGCGGAGATATCGATGCCCCAGACTGCGGCGCCTCGCACCTCGTTGGCGATGGCGAGCGCAACGGGACCTGCCCCTGTCGCGACGTCGACCGCGACCCTGGGGCCTCTGCGCCAGCGCATCGCCTTCACCGCCTCCGCGGCGAGCAATTCGCTCGACGCGCGCGGCACGAAGACGCCGTCCTTCACGAGCATGTCCAGGCCGCGAAACGTGTAGTGACCAATGATCCGAGGGATCGGCTCGCCGTTGACCCGTCGATCCACCATTGCCCTGTATCGCTGCTTCGCGGTCGAATCGAGCACGGTGTCGAAGAGCTTCGGCGTGAGCTTCCGGCCGAGCACTTCGGCCATCAGCTCCTCGGCGTCGTATCGACCGAGGTTCCGGTCCCAGTGATCGATGTTCTTCGACTTGTCGATCTTGCGAATGGCTTTGTCGATGTGCTCGGTGACAGTTTTTGCAGACATGGCTCGCGCATGGTAAGCGCTCGCATGGCGAGGAGGTGCACGATGTCCGCGTGCCCGTTCCCGCGCCGGCGCGTTCAGGACTCTGCGCATCGTGCTCGCACGCTCGCCTCGTTCCCGGCGCTCGGTCGAGCTTTCTCCGCTGCGGTCTCGCCGACACGGACCGGCGATTCGTCCGTTACCCTGCGCTTCCGGTTTTCGGGTGCGACGGGTATGTCGCCGTCAGTCCCGGCCGCGGTGACGAAGCTTCGGGTTCATGAATCGAGACGCTTACGGACCTCGGTGAACCCACCGAGCACCTCGTCGAGCGCCTGCGTGTCCTCGGAGTCGACAGCCACCAGCCGCAGCGCGGCAAGTTCTTCAAACGCGGCGTCGATGCTCACGATGCTGTGCGGCGGATCGTCATAGCGCCTCGAGAGCATGCGCATGCCCAGCGCCCGCGCCTGCTCAGCCACGTAGCTCATGGACGGCTGGTCATGACGCCCGTTGCCGGTTCTCGGGGAGCAACACGGCTTCCGCGCAGGCCATCATTCCGATGGTAGGGCGAGCGTCACGGACGCCGTGTGGCCACGACCAGCAATGTCGAGTAGGAGTACGGGATCCTGCCGCCGCGGCTCTCGATGACATCGCCGACGGCGTCAAGGAGCTTGGCCTGCACCGCGTCGGGCAGCGTCACGTGATCGCTGTGCGTGGCGATGAGGTCGAGCCAGGCGGCTCGGTCGTACACCGTTTCCCAGATGAACTCCTCGGTCTCGACATCTGAGAACGGTCCGCTGTTCCGGAGCGCCTCGACCCGGTCGGCGGGGACCTCCATCGGAGGCCGAAGGTCGGCGGACCTCTGGGCGATCGACGGGGCGAGTCGCGCGTACACCGCGTCGAGAGCCGCGCCGGTCTCCGAATCATGACGGCCGCGATTCCAGAACACTGCCAGGCGGCCTCCGTGGCGGAGCACCGATGCGGCTTTGGCAGCCCCTGCCTCGGGTTGGACCCAATGCCACGCCTGACCCGACATCACCAGGTCGAACCTGCGCTGCCGCGGATCCCAGTCCTCGAACGTGCCTTCCTCAACGGTGACGCCGTGACTCCGCGCGATCGCCGCCATGGATGGGTCGGGTTCGACTCCGATCACCTCGCAGCCGCGCGCCATGAGCAATCGAGAGGCCCTGCCCGTTCCGCAGCCGACGTCGACGACCTGATGGGGTGACCACTCCATGAGCCGGTCGATGAGCGCGGGCGGATACGACGGCCGCGCGCGGTCGTACTGCATCGCGATACCGCCGAAGGAGAGCGCTCGCTGCCGGTTCTCGTACAGCGGCTGCTCAGGGCTCAACTCAATCGCGACGGTTGTGGTGTGAGTGCCGCCCCCAGGTCGGCTGCGAAACGAACCGCATCCTCGGGAGCGAGACGTGCGGTCGTCACACGGATGCCGCGCGCGCTGGCGATGCGGAATCGGTCCCCGGCGAGCACGCCCCAACCGCGTTCCTGGAGGGTGGCGACGGTTGCGTCCTCGTGTGCGACGGGAATCCAGACGTTGAGACCGGAACGGCCGTGGGAGTCGATGCCTCGGGCTCTCAGCGCCGTAATGAGCGCTTCGCGGCGGCGTGAGTAGGTTTCGGCGACGAGATCCGCACGCGCCGCCTCGCCAGGGTCGCTCCAGAGTGCGACGACCAGGTGCTGCAACAGATGCGACACCCATCCGGCCGCAAGGAGCCGCCGGCCCTCGACGCGCGCGACCGTCGTCGCGTCGCCGGCCAGGATGGCAAGGCGCATGTCGGGTCCGAGCGACTTCGACACCGAGCGGAGGTGCACCCACCGCGCACGTCCCGGCTCACAGAGCGTGTGGCAGGGCCGTTCTGTGATATCGAAAGCATGGTCATCCTCAATGACGAGCACGCCGGGGTGGCGGTCCAGCACGGCTCGAAGCTCCGCCGCGCGCTCAGCGTCCACCGCGGAGCCGAACGGGTTCTGCGCGCGTGGAGTCAGTGCGCACGCTGCGGCGCCGGCGCGCAGCGCACGCGCCAGCGCCTCGGGGGTCGGACCGCGATCGTCGATCGCCATCGGGAGGACGGCGAGGCCCAGCGCGGCCGCGAGGTCGATGATTCCCGGGTAACACGGGTCCTCGACGGCGATGCGATCGCCCGGGCGCAGATGTGCGGTCAGCGCGAGTTGGACGCCGTCGAGCGCCCCGCCGACGACGGTCATGTGCTCGCTCGAGACGCCGTCGGCCTCCAGCCGCGCTGCGGCGAGCGCCAGCAGCTCGGGATCGGATCCGGGCGTGCCGTAGAGCACCGGCTCGTGCGGCAGCGCCGCGAGCGCCGGTCCCAGGTCGGGAAGCAGGGCCGGATCGGGGTTGCCGGAGAGGAGGTCAGTGACGCCCTGCGGGACGATCGGCCTGCCGCGCGGAGACGGCGGCACGCGCGGGGCGATGCTCGTCCCGAGTCGGCCCGCACCTGCGACGAGACCGCGGCGGCGGAGTTCCCGATAGGCGGATGCGACGGTCGCCGTGCTGATGCCGCGATGCGACGCGAGCGAGCGGACGGTCGGCAGACGAGTGCCCGCGGTGAGATCACCTTCGCGGATGCCGCGCTCGATGCTCTCCGCAATCTCCGAGGCCCGACGTCCGGTGATGTGGTAACGTATCGGTACGTTCACTGCTTTGTACCATAACAAATGACTTCGAGCGTGTCCACTCTGCAGATTTCTGCCCATCGAGCCTCTCGTGCTCAGATCATCGTGGCGTTCGCGCTTGTCTATGTGGTCTGGGGATCGACATACCTCACGATCCACATCGCAATCGAGACGCTGCCGGCGTTCCTCATGTCGGGAGCGCGATTCATCATCGCGGGGCTGATCCTCCACGCCTTCGCGCGCCGCCCAGGGCAGCCGAAGGAACGTCTGACGCGGGTGCACTGGCGATCCGCCGTCATCGTCGGCGCATGTCTCCTCCTGTTCGGAAACGGCGGAGTCTCGTGGGGAGAGCAGTACCTGCCTTCAGGGTTCGTGGCGCTCATCGTGGCCACGGTCCCGCTCTGGATGGCCCTGCTCGCGCCCCTGTTCGGCGGCCGCCGGATCAACTGGATGGCCGGTGCCGGCATCGCAATCGGGCTTGCCGGGATCATCCTGCTGGTGCGACCCGGCGGCGAGGGTGCGAGTCACTGGCAGACGCTCGTGCTCCTGCTGTCGCCATTGCTGTGGGCGATCGGTTCCCTCTACGCGCGCAACGCCCCAGCACCGAAGCAACCGTTGACCGCGATCGCTATGGAGATGGTCGCGGGCGGCGTGTTGCTCATCCTTGCCGGCGTCGCGGACGGGGAGTTGGGTCACGTCCATCTCTCCACCATCTCCTTCTCCTCGGTCGCCGCGTTCGTCTATCTCATCCTCATCGGCGCGCTGGTCGGCTACGTCGCCTACATCTGGTTGCTGCACCACGTGTCGGCGACGGCGGCATCGACGTATGCCTTCGTGAATCCGGTGGTCGCGGTGGCTCTCGGAGCGATCGTGCTCGGGGAATCCATCACGCTGCTGACCCTTGTCGCCGCGGCGCTGATCGTTGGCGCGGTTGCCCTGCTCCTCGTCGGGCAATCGCGCTCGAAACCTGAGCCCGCCGCGACCTTCGAGACGCCCGTCTGCGAGGTGGCCTGACCGCGCCCGTCAGGAAGAGGGGCGACAATGGGGTCATGGACAGCGAGACGCTGATCGTCGACGCCGCGGCAGAGCCAAGAGGCCCGCGGCCCCACATCGGCGTCAAAGACGTGCTCTGCGTCGGACCGATCGTCCTCAACTCGATCTACTACTACGCGGGGATTCCGCTGACGCCGCTGCTGCTCGGCCGGAACCCGCTGCTGCTGAGCGCGTTGCGCGGGACCATCGCCTCGATGGTCACCGCCGGGGCCTTCGCCAGGGTGGGAAAGGTGCCGCTCGTGCTTGCGCTCATTGCGCCGATCCCCATCTCGATGATGACCGACCCGTTCTTCTTCTGGGCCGGCAAGCGATACGGGCGAGGCCTCATCAACTACCTCAGCACCAACGACCCGCGCTGGCGGCGGCGCGCCGCGCGCGGTGAGCGGTTCTTCCAGAAGTACGGGGTATGGACGGTGGTGCTCGCCCCGATTCTTCCGGTCCCGTCGCCGCTCTTCTACATGGCTGCCGGCGAAGCAGGCATGCCGTTCCTCCTGTTCATCCTTGCGGATCTTGTCGGCACGCTCATCTACATCGGGCTCATCGTCGGCGCCGGCTGGATGATCGGTCAGCCTGCGGTGACCGTCGCGCAGACGATCAGCAACTACGCGCTCTGGGTCATCGTTGCGATGGTGGTGCTCATCTTCGCGTGGTCCTTCTGGTCGGCATGGCGCGCGCCGAGCGAGCAGACGACGAGGCGCTGAGCGCCGCACCGCGTCCCACGCCGCGGAGCTGGCTCGTCGTGGCAGCGGCCGTCCTCGTTCCGGTCACGCTCGGAGCCCTCGCCACCGTCGTGCTCTATGCGACACATCCGGCACCACCGCCGTTGCCCCCGCCGGCGACCCCCGCTCTCGCGCCGTCAGACGTCACGATCAACGATGGGGGGACGATCATCATCGAGCCGGGAACCACCAACCAGGTCACGGTGGTACTCGGAGCGGTGGTCGAGATCGTCCTCCAGACCGGCCCTGTGCAGCTCCAGGAGCAGTGACGCGCGCCTCAGTCAGGGGATCGGGGCCTCCTGCCGGTACCGCGGCAGTTTGTGGGTGCCACGCTCGACCACGTCCGCAATCCGCTCGACCGACTCCCATATGTCGACAAATCGCGTGTAGAGCGGAGCGAGGCCGAAGCGGCAGACATCCGGCGGCCGGAAGTCACCGATCACGCCGCGGTCACCGGCGGCGCGGACGATCGCGAGCCCCTCGGGGTGCCGGACTGAAACCTGGGCGCCGCGCCTCGCCGGGTCGTCGGGTGTTGCGACCTCGAAGCCGAGCGGGCACAGCCGCGCGCGAGCGAGACGGATGAAGACCTCCGTGAGCTGCGCAGCCTTCTCGCCGACAACCCGGGGGCCGGCCTCGAGGTGGAGTTCGACACCCACCGCGAGAGCCCCGATCGCCAGCACCGGCGGTGACCCGCTCATCCACCCGCGAATGCCGGCGGCGGGCCGGTAGTCCGGCTGGAACGTGAACGGCGTGGCGTGCCCCAGCCAACCCTGGATGGGGTTGCGCAAGTCGCGTTGCAATGCCGTGCTGACATGCAGAAATGCCGGCGATCCTGGGCCGCCGTTGAGGTACTTGTACCCGCACCCCACGGCGAGGTCGGCACCATCACGCTGCAGCTGAATCTCCACCGCACCCGCGGAGTGCGACAGGTCCCAGAGGGTCAGCGCGCCGACCGCGTGCGCGGCCGCGCTCATCGCGGCCATGTCGTGGCGCTCGCCGGTGCGGAAGTCGACGTGAGTCAGGAACAGCAGCGCCGTCCGTTCGTCGAGCGCATCACGCAACGCAGCGCGCTCGACGACGCGCAACTCGCAGCCGAGCATGTCGACGACTCCCTGCGCGATGTAGAGGTCCGTCGGGAAATTGCTTCCCTCCGTGAGCACGACGTTCCGCTGCGGGCGCGCCCTGAGGACTGCCGTGACGAGCTTGAAGAGGTTGACCGACGTGCTGTCGGCGATGATCACCTCTCCCGGCGCAGCACCGATCAACTCGCCGATTCGATCGCCGACACGCAGCGGCGACTCCATCCAACCCGACTCGGTCCAGCCGCGCACGAGGATCGTCCCCCATTCGTGCTCGGCCATCTCCTGCAAGCGCGCCAACGCGGCCTTGGGCAGACGGCCCATCGAGTTGCCGTCCAGGTAGATCGTCGAGCCGTCATCGAGAAACCGCTCACGGAACCCCGCGATGGGATCCGCCACATCCATCGCGACGCACGAGTTACGGTCGAGATTGTCAGGAAGCTGCATCGTCACAGCGCGCTGCGCACGTCCCAGAGATCTGGGAAGAATCGGATCGGAATCGTGCTCTCGAGGTATGCGGCACCAGAACTGCCGCCCGTGCCCTGTCTCGATCCGATCTCTCGCGCAGCCATTCGCGCGTGATGGAAGCGCCAGCGCGCGATCGCCTCGTCGTGGTCGAGGAGCAGTTCGCACACGTGATGCAGGATCGCACGCTCGGCTGTCGCATGATCGCGGTACAGGGTGGCCAGCGCCGCGACACGGCGATCGCGAAGATCTGCGGCCGCGCCGTCAGGTGCGTCGAAGCCGTGCGCACGGAGGCAGGCGCACAGCGCCTGGTACAGATTCGGACCACCGGCGCGGCGGAGCAGCTCCTGGCGGTCACGCTCCGAGAGTGGCACGGCGGCATCGGGCATGGCCCCCTTCTGGCCGCCGAGCATCTCAATGGAACGGAACTGTCCCGACTGCATGCCCGAGGCCGGCGTGAGCGGATCGCGGAATTCCAGAAAGCCCTCCGGGGTCAGCGTCTCGAGAACTCGCAGCTGGGCGACGAGGAGCTCGTCGATGCGGGTCGTGCGATGGAGGGGTGCCATCGCGGCCTGTGGCCGCCCGGCTGCAAGCTCGATGACGGCACGGTCGAGCTCGTGGATGATGACCTTGAACCAGAGCTCGTATGCCTGGTGGATGACGATGAAGAGCATCTCGTCGTGCGCTCCCGCGGTCAGGGGGTGCTGCAGGTCGAGCAACTCGTCGATGCGCAGGTAGGAGCTGTAATCGGTGCCGGCCACCGTCAGTCGCCTCGGGTCACGAGGATGTCCGACAGCGCGAACGCGTCGGGCGCCGACAACTGATCGTACGTGCAGTCCTTCGGCGCCTTGTCGGGACGCCAGCGCAGGAATCGTGACGCATGCCGAAAGCGTCCGCTCTGGAGGTGATCGAAGGAGACCTCGCAGACGAGATCAGGGCTGACCGAGGTCCAGGCTGTGTCCGCGGCGCGCGCCCAGCGGCTCGGACCACCTGGTGTCCGGCCATGACCGAAGCTCTCGGCGCCGACCATGGGCTGCAGTCGCTCGAGGATGGCGCGCCGCTCGGCGGCATCGAAGGACGATGTGTGACCGACGTGATGGAGCGAGCCGTCGTCGCCGTAGAGGCCGAGCAGGAGGGAACCGATCCCCTTGCCGTCCTTGGCGATCCGGTAGCCGCCGACGACGCAGTCGACGGTCCGAAGATGCTTGATCTTGGTCCACAGCCGCTGTCCGGGCCTGTATGCGCCCGCGGGATCCTTCGCGACCACCCCGTCGAGCCCTGCGCCCTCGTAGCGAGTGAACCAGACGGTCGCCTCATCTGCGTCGGTGGTTTGGGGAGTCACGCCGACGGACGTGCTGCTCGCGATCGCTCCGAGCAACCGTTGCCGGCGATCGGCGAGCGGGCGCTCGCGGAGGTCATCCGCGCGCAGTGCGAGCAGATCGAACAGCACGACGGACGCCGGCGTCTGCTCCGCGAGCATGCGGACACGGGAAGCGGCGGGATGGATCCGCAGCTGCAGCGCGTCGAAGTCGAGTCCGTGGTCGGTGGCGATCACAACCTCGCCGTCGACGATGCATCGATCCGGCAGGGCCGCCTGCAGCGGTCCGATCAGCTCGGGGAAGTACCGCTCAAGCGCAAGCGCGTTGCGGCTCGCGATGTGGACCCGGTCGCCATCCCGAAAGACGATGGCGCGGAAGCCGTCCCACTTCGGCTCGTAGAGCCAGGCGCCATCGCGGGGAATGTCGGGCGCGGCGCGAGCCAGCATGGGCTCGAGCGGTGGTTCGAAAGGCAGCGACACGCGCACGAGTGTCGCCGATCGGGGGACGTTCCGGCTAGGCGGACAGGACGTGCGGCCGCTGTCCCTCGCGCACGCGAAGGCGCAGGAGATTGTCCACGTCGACGACGTCGCCGACCTCGCGAACAGCGGCGTCGAAGCGGGTGATGTCCGAGAGCTCGTCAACTTCGCCGCGGAGCGTGATCACACCGCGGCTGGCGCGGATGCCGATGCCCGAAGCGAGGTCGCCGAAGCCGAGGGACAGGGCCACGCGGACGCGATTGGCGAGCGTGTCGTCCCACGCCTCGGTCTGATGCCGGATGGGGACCGCGGAACCGACGAGGGAGGCGAAGCCGACTGTCGCGCGCTTGGTTGCGGCGCGACGGCGCGCACCGGAGCGGGGATGCAGGAGGAAGGCTGCCAGTGCGATGACTGCGGCGCCGGTGGCGGCTGCCGCGAGCTTGAGGACCCGGGTCACGACGATCCCTCCGTTGATGTGTGCAGGAGCGCACATACAAACGTAACGCCGGCCGGCTGGTTACGCCGTCCGCGCCGGTGCCGTGCCCCGATACTGGCGCGAGTGATGAAGGGCAATCGAACCACCAGCGTCATCATCGCGGCGACGGCCGCCCTCGCCGCCGGGATCACCGGCTACCAACTGACGCGCCCGGGGTTTCTCTTCGGCATCACCCCGGACATCTCGGCGTGGCTCGGTGGGTCGATCCGCCTGATCCACGGCGCGCTCCCCTATCGCGATTTCGACCTGGTGCAGCCTCCGGGGTTCACGTTGCTGGCGAGCCCGTTCGCGTTGCTGTCCGAGTGGATCGGAACGCGTGATGCGCTTGCGGCGCTGCGTCTGTGCACACCCTTGCTGTCAGCGGGTTCCGTGCTGCTCATCGGGAGGGTGATCCGGCACCGCGGCCCGGCAGCCGCAATCGTCGCATGCGGTGTCATGGCGTTCTATCCCGCCGAGGTGTATGCATTGCGCAGCGGCCTTCTCGAGTCCGTCGTGGACTTTTTTTGCGTGGCCGCGCTCGCACTCGTGTTCGACGGCGACGGGTTCTCGCCATCGCGCCGCCGCATCCTCCTCGGCGGCATCGCGTTCGGCATCGCCGGCTGTGTCAAAGCACCGGCCGTGGTGCCGGTGGTGGTCGTCGCGGTGCTCTGCCTGCCCCAGTTTCGTCAGCGCGCGGTGCCATTCCTCACCGGTGTCGTCGCCGGCTTCGGCATTCCGACGCTTCCCTTCTTCCTCCTGGCGCCGAGGTCGTTCATCCGCGACGTGATCAGCCCACTCGCCAGCATCCCCAGTCCGTACCGGGTGCCGACCGGTGAGCGTTTGAGCGCGATCACCGGCAGCGTCGCGTTCGGTGTCGGCGACGGCGGCGCAGTCATCGCGACGGTGCTCATCGTCGTGATCGTGATCGCGGCTTTCGTCGTGCCACCTCGGCGGCCCGCGCCCCTCGAATGGTTCGCGATTGCGGCCACCGTGCTTGGGGCGCTGGCGCAGCTCGGTCCGTCGTATTACTTCGAGAACTACGCCGCCTTCATGGCTCCCTTCGTGGCCCTGCTCCTTGCGATCGCGCTTGCGCGCCTGCTCACGCTTCGCTTGCCGAGGATCGCGCTCACCGTCGCCGCAGCCGGCGTCCTCGTCGTCTTCGCGACTCAGGCGAACGCCATCCGCACGTCGAAGGTCGTCGACATCGCCTCGGTGGTCGACTCGGTGGTGCCAGTCGGGTCATGCACGCTGTCCGACGCGCCGTCGAAGCTGGTGACCACCAACCGGTTCGTCGCCGCGGATCCGGGCACCTGCAACGACATGATCGATCCCGAGGGCGCGACACTCGCCTACGGATTCCGCTCGATGGGTGCGCAGCAGCTCTGGACGATCGAAGTCGAGCATGCGGACTACCTGGTGACGAGCACCCCCTTTGCCCACTGGGATATCCCACCCGAGGCGCCGCTCCAGTCGTACGTCGCCGCCAACTTCCGACTCATTCGCGCCGGGGGGCTGCTCTTCTACGTGCGCAACGGATTCCCGGAGGGTGGCGCCGGGCAATGAAGGCGAGGCCACGCGCACATGACCGAGGCAGCGCGTACATCATCGCGGTGTCAGCTGCGCTGGCCGCCGGGCTCACGGTCTATCAGCTGACGCGGCCGGGGTTCCTCTTCGGCATCACGCCCGACATCTCCGCATGGCTCGGTGGGTCGATCCGCCTCGTCCACGGCGCGATCCCCTATCGCGACTTCGACCTCACGCAGCCGCCGGGATTCGCGCTGCTCGCGAGCCCGTTTGCATTCCTCTCGGAGCCGATCGGCACGCGCAACGCGCTCGCTGTGTTGCGTTGCTGTACGCCGCTGCTCGCGGCCGGGAATGTCCTGCTCATCGGCAGGGTCGTCCGGCATCGCGGGCGTGCCGCGCTGATCGTCGCCTGCGGAGTGATGGCGTTCTTCCCCGCTGAGCTGTACGCGATCCGCAGTGGATTGCTCGAGCCGGTGGTTAACTTTTTCTGCCTCGCCGGCGCGGCGTTCATCTTCGACGGCGATGGATTCACCGCGTCGAAGCGGCGCGTCGTCATCGGCGGACTTGCCTTCGGGATCGCCGGGACGGTGAAGGCGCCCGCAATCATTCCCGTGCTGGTGGTCGCCGCCCTCTGCCTTCCCGAGGGACGCCTCCGGCTGCTCCCGTTCGCCGGTGGCGTGGTCGCGGGATTCGCGATCCCGACGCTCCCGTTCTTCCTCATCTCGCCGTCCGGGTTCGTTCGCGACGTCATCGGGACGCAGCTTGGACGGATCCCCGCGGCGGATCGGGTGCCGATCCCCGTGCGTCTCGGTGACCTGACCGGCGTGGGTGGAGGGAGTGATGCGCTGGCAGTCATCGCGACCGTGGTGCTGGCCGTGTTCGTGATCGAAGCATTCGTGGTGTCACGGCGCAGACCGTCTCGCCTCGAGTGGTTCGCCATCGCGGCCACGGTGCTCGCGGGTGTCGCGCAACTCTGGCCCGCCTGGTACTACGAGCAGTACGCGGCGTTCATCGCGCCGTTTCTGGGGATGCTGCTCGCCATCTCGATGGCTCGGCTGACTGAGGGCCGCTCACCGCGCGTTGCGATAGCGATCGCGACCGCGGGTGCTGCAGTGCTGCTGGCGTCTCAGGTGGTGCTCGTGCAAGGAGAGTCGATGCCGGACGTCGCCGCCACTGTCGATGCGATCGTGCCGCCGGGCGGCTGCGCGGTGTCGGACGCGCCGTCGAACCTGGTGACGACAAACCGTTTCGTGGCGAGCGCCGCCGGATGTACCGACATGACGGACTCACAGGGCGCGACACTGTCCTATGGATACCGTTCCGCAGGCGCACAGCAACTCTGGATGCGTGCGGTGGAGCACGCCGACTACCTGGTCACGAACATCCTGTTCGCGACGTGGTACATCCCTCCTGACCCCGCACTGACCTCATACGTCGCCACGCACTTCCGCCTCGTCCAGGCCGGGGGACTGCTCTTCTACGTGCGGAACGGGGTCCCGGTGGGCTAGGCGGGTGGCGGCGGGAAGTGACGCGCGTCAGACCAGCGGACGCCGTCCCACCACCGCAGCGAACCGACGCCCGGCTCTGGATACCACCCTGGCGGTGGTGGCGGGATCGAATGCGAAGCGGCCTGGACAGACGACCGCTTGGCGAACAGCCAGATCAGCGCGCCGATGATCCCGAGCAGCACCACGATGAGCAACCACACCGTCTTGTCGCTCCCGACAGCTTTGAACTGCCAGACAGGTGTCTGCGCCACCTCGACGATCGCGACGATCCAGTAGACAACGGAGGCGAGCCACAGGATTGGGATGAGGAGCAGAACCGCGTGACCGCCGAGACCGATCATCGCCGGCTATTCCCTCGCATGGATGCAGCTTAGATCGAACGAAGCGGTGCGTCGAGCAGCCTGGGGAGAGGAATAGACTGCGCGGCGGTTCGGAAACAAGAGGAGGTGCTCCGTGGGATTGACGATTCTGCTGATCGGAACCCGCAAGGGCTTGCTGATCGCCCGAAGCACCGATGACCGCAGGACCTGGTCGGCGGACGACTTCCTGTTCCGCAACCAGGAGGTGTACTCCGTTGCAGCCGACCTCCGTCGCGACACGCCCCGCATTCTCGCCGGGGTTGGGACGGGCCACTGGGGGCCGCTGCTGACGTATTCGGACGACCTGGGCGCCACATGGTCCGAACCGGAGGAGCCGCCGATCGGGTTCCCCGCCGGCAGCGATGCCTCCGTCGCCCGCGTCTGGCAGATTCAGCCGTCGACCGAGCTGGAGCCAGACGTCGTCTACGCCGGAGTGGAGCCCCACGCGCTCTTCCGCTCCGAGGATGGCGGCAAGCATTTCGCGCTCGTCGAAGGCCTCTGGCAGCATCCACATCGGCCGGAGTGGATGCCCGGCGGCGGCGGCGCCTGCCTGCACACCGTTCTTCCCCATCCGACCGATCCCAAGGATGTCATGGTCGTGATGTCGGCAGCGGGTGTCTACCGAACCCGGGATGGCGGCGAATCGTGGTCTCCGGCGAATCGCGGCATTCAGGCAGCCTTCCTCCCCGAGGATCAACGGTTCCCGGAGTTCGGTCAATGCGTCCACAAGGTGGCCTTCCATCCGAGTCGGCCGGATCGCCTTTACGCGCAGAACCATTTCGGTGTGTACCGCAGTGACGACCGCGGCGACTCCTGGACCCCCATCGAATCCGGGCTGCCGAGCAACTTCGGTTTCTCGCTCATCGTGCATCCGCACCGACCGGGCACCCTGTACTCGTTTCCACTCCGGGCTGACGCGGAGCGATTTCCACCGGAGGCGAAGTGTCGTGTCTACCGCACCGAGAACGCGGGTGACCACTGGGAGCCGCTCTCCGCAGGGCTCCCTGAGGATCCGTACTACGCGGCAGTGCTTCGCGACGCGATGGTCGCTGACGCGTCAGATCCGGCAGGAGTGTATTTCGGGACCCGGCTCGGTGAGGTCTATGCCAGTCGAGATGATGGTGACAGCTGGACGATGATCGCAAGCCATCTTCCCGACATTCTGTCCGTGAGGGTCGCGCAGCTAGCGTGACGTCGCGCCTGCTGCTTCCGGCCGCGCTGCGCCGCTATGCGGACGAGCGGAACGAGGTGGAGCTCACCGGCAGCACGCTGGGTGCCGCGCTCGACGATCTCGCGCAACGGAATCCGCAGCTGGAGCGAAAGTTGCGCGACGAGCGCGGGGAGCTCCGCCCGCACGTGCTCGTGTTCGTCGACGGCGTCAGCGTTCGGACGGGCGCAGCGATGGACACGCCTGTGCCGGACGGCGCTGAGGTGTTTGTCGCACCTGCGGTGTCCGGAGGCTGAACGGCGGGCCCGGACGTGGCCGCGAAATGGAGGAGTGGTGCGCCCAGGAGGATTTGAACCCCCGGCCTTCTGATCCGTAGTCAGACGCTCTATCCGGGCTGAGCTATAGGCGCGCGCCTCGATCCGTGACTGTAACCCATGAGGCCGGAGCCAATACCGGACGGCGCGCCACGGTTCCATCGCGGCATGATTCAAGTTCAGCAGGCTCGTTGGAGGTGCAGTCCATGGCGGTGACCGGCAGCGTCGAGACGGGAGTGCTTCCCGCGCTCGACTTCGTGGGCGAAGTCGCTCAGCAGATTCGCGTCGACGGTATCCGTTGCAGCACCAAAGCGGGCTCCGGACATCCAACTTCGAGCATGTCGGCCGCCGACCTGATCACCGTTCTCGCGGCGCGCCATCTGCGCTACGACTTCGACCAGCCGAAGCTGGCGGACAACGACCACCTCATCTTCTCCAAGGGCCACGCCTCGCCCCTCCTCTATGCCCTGTACAAGGCGGCGGGCGCGATCACCGATGAGGAGCTGATGACCTACCGCACCCACAGCTCGCGGCTGCAGGGTCATCCGACGCCGCTGATCCCCTGGGTCGACGTGGCCACCGGGTCACTCGGGCAGGGCATCGCGATCGCCGTCGGCGTTGCGCTTGCCGGCAAGTACCTCGACAAGCTTCCCTTCCATGTCTGGGTCCTGTGTGGCGACAGCGAGCTTGCCGAGGGCTCGGTCTGGGAGGCGCTCGACAAAGCCGGTCATTACGGCCTGTCGAACCTCACGGTGATCTTCGATGTCAACCGCCTCGGACAGCGGGGTCCCACCGAGTACGAGTGGCACCTCGATGTCTACAAGCGTCGTGTCGAGGCCTTCGGATGCAGGCCGATCGTCATCGACGGTCACGATGTCCACGAGATCGACGACGCGTTCACCTCGGCTCGCGCTGACGGCGACCGGCCGACCGTCGTGATCGCTCGCACCATCAAGGGCAAGGGCTGTAAGGAGATCGAGAACAAGGACGGCTGGCACGGGAAGGCGCTGCCCCCCGACCTCGCCGAGAAGGCGATCGCCGAGCTGGGCGGCATCCGCGACCTGCGGATCCACGTGCGGCCCCCGGATGGCGCGGAGTCGGCATCGGCGAGCGAGACGGACAAGCCCGTTGCATTGCCGACATACGCGATCGGCGACAAGGTGGCGACTCGCAAGGCGTACGGCGACACGCTCAAGGCACTCGGCGCGCGTCACGATGTGGTGGCCCTCGACGGTGAGGTCAGCAACTCCACGCATGCCGACGAGTTCAAGGCTGCATACCCCGAACGCTTCTTCGAGATGTTCATCGCCGAACAGCAGATGGTCGCGAGCGCCGTCGGGCTGTCGGTGCGCGGCTATATCCCGTTCGCATCAACGTTCGCCGCTTTCTTCTCACGCGCGTACGACTTCATCCGCATGTGCGGTGTGTCCGAGGTCAGCATCCGCCTCTCCGGCTCGCACGCGGGGTGCGAGATCGGCGCGGACGGCCCGTCACAGATGGCGCTGGAGGACATCGCGTCGCTGCGCGCGGTGCACACATCGACGGTGCTGTATCCGAGTGACGCCGTCTCCGCCGCGAAGCTCGTGGCACAGATGGCGGATCTGAGGGGCATCAGCTACGTCCGCACCACGCGTGGTGCGTATCCGGTGCTCTACGACAACAGCGAGGCGTTCCCCGTCGGTGGGTCCAAGGTGTTGCGCCGCAGCGACGCGGATGCCGTGACGCTCATCGGCGCGGGAGTCACGCTGCATGCGTGCCTTGACGCCGCGGACCGTTTGTCCGGCAACGGCATCGCGTGCCGGGTCATCGATCTCTACTCGGTCAAACCGATCGACACCGCGACGTTGCGCGAGGCAAGCGCCGATACCGGTGGGCGGTTTGTGATCGTCGAGGACCACTACCCGCAGGGCGGCCTTGGGGCGGCGGTGATGGAAGCGCTCGCGCTCGAGCCGACACCGCCGCGCGTGACGCACCTGGCAGTCCGCAGTCTGCCCGGCTCGGGCACACCCGAGGAGTTGATGGCGACAGCCGGCATCGATGCCGACGCCATCGTCGCCGCCGTGACGCAGCTCGTCGGCGCATCAGCGGGTGCCGGTCGATGACCACGCCGCTGCAACAACTCGGCGAGCACGGGCAGTCCGTCTGGCTGGACTTCATCAGCCGCGACCTGCTGACGTCGGGTGAGTTGCAGCGCATGATCGCCGAGGACAACGTCACCGGCATGACAAGTAATCCGACGATCTTTCAGAAGGCGATCGCCGAAGGCTCGATGTACGACGAGCAGATCCGCGGGCTGCTCGCCTCGGGCGTCGACGATCCTCAAGACATCTTCACCGAGCTTGCGATCACCGACATCCAACATGCCGCTGACATCCTCCGCCCCGTCCACGAGAGGACGTCGGGCGCCGACGGATTCGTGAGCCTCGAAGTGTCGCCGGCGCTCTCGCATGACACCGACGGAACGATCGCCATGGCACGCACGCTCTGGGAACGAGTCGACCGCCCGAATGTCATGATCAAGATTCCGGCGACGCTCGAAGGCATGCCGGCGATCGGCCGGAGTGTCGCCGACGGTCGCAACATCAATGTCACGCTCATTTTCGCGATTGCGATGCACGAACGCGTCATCGACCAGTACCTCGGCGCGCTCGAGACTCGTCACAGCGCGGGGCGGTTGCTCGACGTGCACTCCGTCGCGTCGTTCTTCGTCAGCCGTGTCGATACGCTCGTCGACAAGCTCCTCGGCGCGAAGCTTGCCGCCGACCCCGGCAACGCGCTGATCGAGAGCCTGCTCGGGAAGGCCGCAATCGCCAACGCCGTGCTCGCGTATGAGTTGTTCGAGCGGCGCTTCGGGGACGGCTTCGCCGAGCTGCGCCGCGCGGGAGCGCACGTGCAGCGGCCGCTCTGGGCGAGCACGAGCGCCAAGAATCCGAACTACCGCGACGTCCTCTATGCGGAGGCGCTCATCGGTCCCGACACCGTTGACACGATGCCACCGGCCACCATCGCAGCGTTCCTCGACCACGGCGTTGTGAGCACCGACACCGTGAAGGCCGACTACGCCGGTGCGCACCAGATCATGGAGCAGCTTGCGCAGGCGGGCATCGACATGGACGCGGTGACTCAGCAATTGCTCGACGACGGTGTCAGGACGTTCGCGGACTCGTACAACGCGCTGATGCGAGGCATCGCGGAGAAGGTCGACTCGATGGGGTCGGGGTACGCCAAACGGCAGCACATCGACCCCGGCGCAACCGCTGTGACCCTCGACACGGCCGAAGCCACGCAGATCGCCGACCGCATCTGGCACCGCGATCCCAACCTCTGGAAGCCCGGCGATGCCGACCACGCAGCGGTGATCCGCAACCGCCTCGGCTGGCTCGACGTCGTCGGCGCGATGCGCGAGCAGCTTGCGTCATTGACGGCACTGACCGCTGAGGCTCGCGAGGCTGGATGGCGTGATTGCGTGCTCCTCGGCATGGGTGGCTCGAGCCTCTGCCCCGAGGTGTTGCGCAGCTCGTTCGGCAGCGCCGAGGGCCAGCCCACCTTGCACGTGCTCGACACCACCGATCCGCTCGCCATCACCAGGGTGAGTCGTGCCATCGATCCCAAGGCAACCGGGTATATCGTCTCGAGCAAATCGGGCACGACGCTGGAGACGCTCTCGCAGCTCGCGCACTTCTGGGAGATGACCGCCGCGGTCACGGACAAGCCGGGCGCGCACTTCGTCGCGGTGACCGACCCGGGAACGCCGCTCGCCGACATCGCGCGCGATCGCGGTTTCCTGCATCTCTTCAAGAACCCGCCCGACATCGGCGGGCGCTACTCGGCGCTGAGCCTGTTCGGACTTGTCCCCGCTGCGGTGATCGGCATCGATATCGATCTGCTGCTGCATCGCGCGACGGATATGCGCCGCACATGCCAACCAAGCGTGCCCGGTGACATCAACTGCGGACTGGCGCTTGGCGAGGTCATGGGCGCGCTCCACGACGCGGGACGGAACAAGGTGACGATTCTCGCCCCACGCAGCGTCGAGGCGTTCTCGCTCTGGTCCGAGCAACTCATCGCGGAGAGCACCGGCAAGGAGGGCAAGGGAATCATCCCGATCGGCGACGAACCGCTCGGCGTCCCCGCTGTGTACTCCGACGATCGTCTCTTCGTCGCACTCCGCATCGGAACAGACGCCAGCTTCGACGCTTCCATCGAAGCGCTCCGCAATGCGGGCCATCCGGTCGTCGTGTTCGACCTCGCCGACACGTACGACCTGGCGGCGGAATTCTTCCGCTGGGAGTTCGCGACGGCGGTGGCGGGTGCGCACCTCGGCATCGACCCATTCGACGAGCCGAACGTCAAGGAATCGAAGGACAACACCAACGCCGTGCTGGAGCAGTACGAGACGACGGGTGCGCTTCCTGATGAGGCGGCTGCGGTGACCGACGGTGCGCTGCGCGTCTACGGCGACGTCACCGGCAGCAGTGCATCCGGCGCGCTCTCGCAACATCTCGACACAGCCAACTCAGGCGACTACGTCGCGCTCATGGCATACGTGACCCCGGATGACGCCAACCACGACGCGCTCCAGGCTTTGCGCGTCGCCATCCGCGACACGCGCCGCCTTGCGACCACGCTCGGGTTCGGCCCACGCTTCCTGCACAGCACCGGACAGCTGCACAAGGGTGGTCCGAACACCGGCGTCTACATCCAGATCACGGCGGACGACGGCACCGATGTGCCAATTCCCGGGAAGCCGTTCACCTTCTCGGTTCTCAAGCGCGCCCAGGCTGCAGGCGACCTGCAGTCACTGCGCAACCATGGCCGGCGCGTGATCCGCGTCCACATCGCCGGCGACCTCGGTGCGGGGCTTGCCAGCCTCACTGACGCAATCCCCAGCACTGCGCGATGAGCTCGGCGGCCATCCGGTGAAGGTCGAATCAGCTCCTGGAGCATCACCATCACTCTGACGACGGACCGACCGCTGCAGGAGCGCCGCCGTGAGGCGCGCACGCCGCGCCCGTTCTGTGTGGTCATCTTCGGAGCAAGCGGCGACCTGACCAAACGCAAGCTCGTGCCGGCGCTCTACGCGCTGGCCGCGGCAGGCAGCCTCCCCGCCGGATTCACCGTGGTGGGCGCCGGTCGCAGCGAGATGACGGACGACGAGTTTCGCGCGGAGATGCACCTCGGCATCCAGGAGTACGGCCGCGTGCCCTTACGCGATGAGACGTGGCACACCTTCGCAGAGGGTCTCCGCTACGTCACCTATGACCACGACGCGGGGCACGGACTCGAGCCGCTGCGCGACGTCCTCGACGCCGTCGATCGCGAGCGCGGGACGGGCGGCAACCATCTCTTCTACTTCAGCACACCGCCCGGCGCCGTCATGCCGTTGGCGGACCGGCTCAACGCCGCGGGTCTCACGGCGCAACCACCCGGCACCGCAGTTCGAGTGATCATCGAGAAGCCGTTCGGACGCGACCTCGTCACCGCGCGCGAGCTCAACGAAAGACTGCACACGGCGTTCATCGAAGAGCAGATCTATCGCATCGACCATTACCTCGGTAAAGAGACCGTGCAGAACCTCCTTGTGTTCCGCTTCGCGAACGGCATCTTCGAGCCGCTGTGGAACCGCCAGTACATCGACCATGTGCAGATCACGGTCGCAGAGGAGATCGGCGTCGAGGGCCGCGCCTCGTACTACGAGGGGGCCGGCGCGCTCCGCGACATCGTGCAGAACCACATCATGCAACTCGTCGCGATCGTCGGCATGGAGGCACCGTCGAACTTCCAGGCCGAGATGGTCCGGGACGAGAAGGTGAAGCTGCTCCGCGCGGTTCGCCCGATTCACCCCGACGATGCGCTCTCGCACTCGGTGCGCGGTCAGTACTCTGCCGGCGTCGTCGGCGGCGTGCCCGTCCCCGGCTATCGCGAGGAGCGTGACGTCGCGCCGGACTCGCTGCGCGAGACATTCGTCGCGCTCAAGGTCGACATCGACAACTGGCGCTGGGCCGGAACGCCGTTCTATCTGCGAACCGGCAAGCGGATGCCGAAGCGCGCGACGGAGATCGTGATCCAGTTCCGACGCGTCCCCCATTCACCGTTTGCGGGGAGCGTCCCCCTGGCATCGGGACAGGTTCCGACCGATGGGATCGAGCCGAACCTGCTTGTCCTGCGCATCCAACCTGATGAGGGAATCACCTTGCGCTTCGGTGCGAAGATCCCCGGCCAGGCGTTGCGGATCGAATCGGTGAACATGGACTTCACGTACGGGACGGCCTTTCGCGAGCAGTCCCCGGACGCCTACGAGCGGTTGCTGCTCGACTGCATGCTCGGCGATGCCACACTCTTCGCCCGCGAGGACGAGGTCGAGGAAGCGTGGCGTTTCTGCACGGCGATTCTCGACGGCTGGCGCGCGCATCCCCCCGACCGAGTCCACAGCCCGAACTACGAATCGGGAACGTGGGGACCCGAGGAGTCGGATGCGTTCATGGCCCGCGATGGACGGGCATGGCACCACCCGTAACGTGAGCCTCCTCGGTCAGCGCGTGGTCCGCGAGGACCCCCAGGCCGTGGCGAGCGAGGTTGCGCGCTGGGTCGCCGACCTGGCGCAGCGCTCAGTCGACGACCATGGATCGTTCTCGATCGCGCTCGCGGGTGGGAGCACACCGCGGCTGCTCTACGACGCGCTCGCGGGTCCCGCGTGGCGCGATCGAGTTGACTGGCCAATGTGGCACGTGTTCTTCGGCGATGAGCGGGCCTGCCCTGCCGGCGACCCATCGAGCAACTATCACCTTGCGGAGACGACATTGCTCAGCCGCGTGTCCATCGATCCGGCTCGCGTCCACCGCATGCCGGCGGACAGCGCGGATCTCGATGCCGCCTCCATCGAATACTCGGATCTCCTCGCGGCGTCGCTCTCCCCCAATGCGAATGGGGCACCCCGACTGGATGTTGTGCTCCTCGGTCTCGGTGAGAACGGACACACGGCCTCGCTGTTTCCCGGCACGCACGCGCTCGACGTGACCGATCGATGGGCGACGCGGGGACTCGCGGACTACGTGCCGTACGACCGTATGACGCTGACCTACCCGGCGATCAATGCGGCGGCTGCCGTCGGATTCATGGTCACAGGGCCGGCCAAGGTGCCAGCCCTGGCGGCTACCGCCCGCGGTGAGGTGCCCGCCTCGCGCGTCAGCCCTGTGGACGGGGTCCTCGTCTGGTTTCTCGACGCCGCCGCAGCCTCATGACGCGCTGAGGTGCCGAGGTGGCCACCCCGACGGCATCTGACGGGTCCGATGACGAACTCATGAATCGCGCGGGCGTCAGGACCACTCTCTGGCAGAATCCGCGGATGCCGCGATCCACATGGCCCCCGTGCCGGGATTCGGTCCGGATCGCGCCGAGCCTCCTCGCCGCCGATTTCGGACACCTTGCCCAGGCAGCGCACGACCTCGAGGGCAGCGGTGCCGAACGCATCCACGTCGACGTCATGGATGGGTGGTTCGTGCCCAACTTCACCTTCGGCACCGAGACCATCCGTTCGCTCCGCCGTGAGACGGCGCTGCCGCTCGAAGTGCACCTGATGATCGTCGACCCGGACCGGCATTTGAGCAGCTTCGCGAGCGCAGGCGCGGACGCGATCACCGTCCACTACGAGGCGTGCCCGCACCTCCATCGCACACTCACCGCGATCCGCGAGCTCGACTGCCGGGCCGGTGCCGCGATCAACCCGAGCACACCGGCGCTCATGCTCGAGGACGTGCTCGAGGCGTGCGACCTTGCGCTCGTGATGACCATCGACCCCGGATTCGGAGGCCAGCGCCTCATCCCGCGCACCCTGCGCAAGGTTGAGCAACTCCGGCGGGAGATCGAGCACCAGGGCCTCGAGACCGAGCTGGAGGTTGACGGCGGCGTCGACGCGGACACCGCGCGCGCATGCGTCGAAGCAGGCGCCAACGTCCTTGTCGCGGGAACCGCCGTGTTCGGACACGCCGGCGGCGCGCGGGCCGGCGTCGCCGCCATCCGTGCCGCCATCACAGCAACAGGCCCGGCGGCGTGACCGAGCTGGCCACCGCAACCCTCGCTGACGGCAGCGGGGACATCGACAGCGCGGCCGCCGACCTCGCCGCGCGGCTGCCCGCGCCACTGGAGCCGCTCGCGCGACTGGCCTTCAACTACCTCTGGTCCTGGTGGCCGGGCGGGGACGACGTGTTCCGGATGGTAGACCCGGTCCGATGGGAGGCGAGCAACCACAATCCGATCCGTCTGCTCAACGAGACCACGTCCGCAACGCTGGATCGCGCAGCGGGTGACGCCGGTCTGCTCGAGCGCATCCGGACAGTGCTCGACGCAGTCGATCACGAACTCGGCAGGCCGGCCGCTGAGGGCCGTGCGACACCGATGCGTCCAGTTGCGTTTCTCTGCGCGGAGTTTGCGGTGCACCGCTCGCTGCCCATCTACGCGGGCGGCCTCGGCGTGCTCGCGGGCGACATCCTCAAGGAGGCGTCGGACATGGCGCTGCCCATGGTGGGCGTCGGGCTCTTCTACCGCCAGGGCTACTTCCAGCAGCGGATGGATCAGTCGGGCTACCAGCACGAGTACTGGCTGCCGGTCGACCCCGAGCACGTTCCTGCCGCTCTTGTCACGAACGGCAACGGACCCCTGACGGTGACCGTGCCGCTCCGCGGTCGCGACGTCGTTGTCCAGATCTGGCGGCTCGATGTCGGACGTACGCCGCTCTACCTCCTCGACGCGCAGCGCCCCGAGAACTCGCCGATCGACCAGTGGATCACGAGCCGTCTCTACGTGGCCGACCGCCCGACGCGCCTTGCGCAATACGCGCTGCTGGGCATCGGGTCGATGCGCGCGCTCGAGGCGATGGGCATCGATCCGTGCGTTGTGCACCTCAACGAGGGTCACGGCGCGCTGGCGCCGCTCGAGATGGCCCGGCGCGAGATGGCGCAGGGTCGCTCCCGGCATGAGGCGTTCACGGCCGCCCGCGAGCGCACCGTGTTCACCACACATACGCCGGTGAGCGCGGGGAACGAGGGGTACGACGTCAGCGAGATCGTCGAGGTGCTCGGCGATTATCCGGAACAGGTCGGTCTCGACCTCGAGGGATTCCTCCACCTCGGTCGCACCCGTCCCGACAACCCCCACGAGCAGTTCGTCATGACCCCACTCGGCATCAAGATGAGCCGCGCCCGCAACGGTGTCAGCCGGCGTCACGGCGAGGTCGCCCGTCAGATGTGGCAATCGCTCTTCCCGGAGCGGCCCGCTGACACAGTGCCGATCGGACACGTCACCAACGGAGTCCACGTCCCGACGTGGATGGCGCCGCGAATGCGCGAGATGCTCAATCGCCACCTCGGCGCGGGATGGGAGTCGCGCGCCGCGGATCCCGCGACGTGGCTTGCCGTCGATGACATTCCGGATGCCGAGCTGTGGGACCTGCGCAACGGGTTGCGCGCCGAGTTCGTCCAGCAGGTGCGCGAGCGGAGTGTTGCCAGCCGGCTCGCGCGCGACGAACCGCGTTGGTATGTCGAGGCCGCGGAGCATGGCTTCGACGAGAACGCGCTGACCTTCGGGTTCGCGCGGCGCCTTGCGGGCTACAAGCGGATCCAGTTGCTGACGCTCGATCCGCAACGCGCGGAGTCGATGCTCAAGAACGACCAGCGTCCAGTGCAGATGATTTTCGCCGGCAAGGCACATCCGCAGGATGAGGAGGGCAAGCGCGCCGCCCAGGGACTGTTCGGGTTCAAGCGTGACCCCGCCGAGGCGAGCCGCATCACCTTCCTCGACAACTACAGCCTCGCGACGGCCCTCGACATGGTCGCCGGTTGCGACGTCTGGATCAACGTGCCGCGGCCGCCGCTCGAGGCGAGCGGCACGAGCGGCATGAAGGCCGCGCTCAACGGTGGCCTGAATCTCTCGGTCCTCGATGGCTGGTGGGCCGAGGCGTACGACGGGACCAACGGTTGGGCCATGCCCGGCGACATCCTCTTCGACCACGCGATGCAGGACTCGCGCGATGCGTCAACGCTGTTCGACATCATCGAGCACGAGATCATCCCGCTGTTCTACCAGCGCGATGAGCACGGCATCCCGCGCGGCTGGGTCGAACGCATTCGCGCATCGCTGCGGACCAACGGACCGCGTTACTCCGCGGCTCGCATGGTCGAGGACTATTCCCGCGACATCTACGGGCTGACACCGGCGCGCTGATCCGGTCGCCGATGGCGCGGAGCTGCGTCAGGGCTTCGGGGTCGGGATTGGTGGCGCCGTGGTGGGTGTGGGCGCGGACGTCGGTGTCAATGTCGGCGCAACGGTCACCGGGGCGGTGTTCGGTGGTGCGGTCGGCGTCGGTGTCGGCACCGCAGTTGGCGACGGCGTTGTGGTCGTCGGCGCGGCTGTGGTCGTGTCGATGGGCAGGCCTGCGTCGATGGACGGGGCTTGCGACGGTGTGAACAGCGGCGCAGCGCCGCCCGCAGGCGGTGTCGGAGAGATCTGGACCCCGGAGCCACCGAGCGCATTGACCGTGGCGAACACGACGACGAACAGCACGATCACCGCCGCCGCCGCGACCGACCACGTCTTCCACCCGACCCCGCCGGGAGGTCGCTCGTCGGACGCGATGTCGATGGCGATGCCGGTCAGCGGGACGCCGTCGTCCTCGTCGACGAACTCCGCAACGGGCAGCAGGTCCGGGGATGGGTCGGCGAGGCGCTCGGTGACATTGGCTGCGAGCCACCCCCGTCCCTTGTCGCGCCACGCAGCGCCGAGGAACGCGGTCCCGGCAACCTCGACGTCGCGCCGGAACAGCGCCGCGCTCGCGGGCCGATCGTGCGGGTCCTTGGCGAGACCTCTGACCACCAGCGCGCGCGCGATCATGGGCACCGCCTCACTCGGCAACGCTCCCTGGGTGTGCTGTACGCCGAGGCCGGTCAGATCCGTGCCCAGATACGGCGGCTGGCCTGTGAGCGCATCGACGAGCACACCGGTCGCCGCGTAGAGGTCCGTTGCGACCGTGTGCGGACGGCCTGCCCACAACTCGGGCGCCATGTACTGCGGCGTCCCTGCGCGCCATCCATGGCGCAGCGGCGGCGCCGGCACACCGGCGTCACGAAGGATCGCGGTCCCTCCGCTGTCCACGAGCACAGCGTCGGGGCGAACGTCGCGGTGGACGACGCCGGCGGTGTGGAGCGCCTCGAGTCCGGACAGGCAGTCGTCGAACACCACGAGCGCAGCCGCCGGCGGCACCGGGCCGCTCACATCGACCAGGTGCCCGAGCGTCACGCCTTCGACGGATTCGAAGACGACCGCCGCGCTGCGATCGTCGAACGCCATCACCGCGAGGAGGTGCTGGTGGCGGAGCGACCCGAGCACGCCCATGTCGTGACGGACCTGACGGCGGTACGCGGCGTCAGAGGAGAGGGCGGGGCTGAGCAGCCGGATGGTCACGGGCGACCCCGTGGCGACATCGCGACCCGCGACGAGCGCGCCGGAGCGGTCGACGCTGATCCCCCGATCCAGGATGTATCCCTGCACGCGAGTCCGCGACCCTGAGATGTCCTGGCTGCCGGACTGCTCCATTCGGGTGCAGTATGCCGCGACCATGCTCGCCTGAACGGACGGTTTTGGATACGGGCCTGTGAACGGCCCGTCATCGATTGGGTTTGGCCGTCCGGCATGTCTAGAATGGCCTGGCAGTGGAGTACGTCGAGAGCATCCTCGACCTGGTCGGCAACACCCCGTTGGTCCGGCTGAGCAAGGTCACCGAGGGGCTCCGTCCCATCATCCTTGCCAAGCTCGAGCAGTTGAACCCTGGAGGCAGCGTCAAGGACCGCATCGGCCTGGCCATGCTCGAGGACGCCGAACAGCGCGGTCTGCTCCGCCCCGGCGGCACCATCGTCGAACCGACGTCGGGCAATACCGGCCATGGGCTCGCGATGGCGGCCGCGATCAAGGGCTACAAGATGATCTTCGTCATGCCCGACAAGATGTCCGCGGAGAAGATCAGCCTCCTGCGCGCGTACGGCGCTGAGGTGGTGATCTGCCCGACCAACGTCGAGCGCGATTCGCCGCAGTCCTACTACTCCGTCTCGGACCGGCTCACCCGCGAGGTGCCGGGCGCCTTCCAGCCCAACCAGTACTTCAACCCGCGCAACCCCGAGGCTCACTACCGTACGACCGGTCCCGAGATCTGGCGACAGACCGAGGGAAGGATCACGACATTCGTCGCAGGCGTCGGCACCGGTGGCACGATCAGCGGTGTCGGCAAATACCTGAAGGAGCAGAACCCGGCGGTCCGGATCATCGGCGCCGACCCGGAGGGCTCGATCTACAGCGGCGATATCGCTCCGTACAAGGTGGAGGGAGTCGGCGAGGATTTCTGGCCGGGCAGCTTCGATCGCGACGTCGTCGACGAGTTCATCCAGGTCACCGACCGCGAGTCCTTCGTGGCCGCCCGCAAGCTCGCTCGCCAGGAGGGGATCCTCGTCGGTGGGTCTGCCGGCCTTGCGCTCCACGCGGCCATCCAGGTCGCCGTCGACTCCAAGGCCGACGATGTGATCGTCGTCCTCCTACCGGACACGGGGCGGAACTACTTGAGCAAGTTCTTCTCCGACGAGTGGATGCGCCAGAACGGCTACCTGCAGCGGCTCGTCCCGGCGCGCGTCCGTGAGGTCATCGACGCCGCGCACACCGACCACGTCCCCGAGCTCGTCAGCGTCGGTGCGGGCAAGACTGTCGGTGAGGCCATCGACCTCATGCAGCAGTACGGGATCTCACAGTTGCTCGTCACCGAGAACGGCAAGACGACACTCAACGGCGTGGTCGGCAGCATTCAGGAGCGCACGCTCCTCGATCGGATCTACCGGGACCCCAGTGTCGTCACCACGCCGGTGTCGACGGCGATGGACCCGCCATTCGCTCGGGTGGCGGCAGGTGCGCCCATCGAGGAGGCGTTCGAGGCACTGCTCGGCGGGGAGCCGGCACTCATGATCGTCGATGGCGACGAGCCCGTCGGCGTGATCACGCGCAGCGACCTGCTCGAGTTCGTCGCCCATCGCGGACGCGGTTGACCGACACACCGCGCCGGACCCACGGGCTCGCCACCCGCGCGCTGCACACCGGCCAGGGCCCCGATCCGACGACCGGCGCCGTCGTGGTGCCGATCCATCTGGCGACGACGTTCGCACAGGAATCCCCCGGGCGACACCGCGGCTACGAGTACACCCGCTCCGGCAACCCGACGCGCTCCAACCTCGAGGAGTGCCTCGCCTCGCTCGAGGGCGCCGAGCACTGCCTTGCGTTTGCGTCAGGTCTGGCCGCAACGACGACGCTGCTCTTCCTCTTCGAGCCCGGCGATCACGTGGTCTTCACCGAGGATGTCTACGGCGGCACCTTCCGGCTCTTCGACAAGGTCTTCCAGCGATACGGGCTCACCTTCACTGCGGTGGACCCCACCGATCCGGACGCGATCGCCGGGGCGATGACGTCTCGCACCAGGTTGGTCTGGCTGGAGTCCCCCACCAACCCGCTGCTCCGTGTCGTCGACCTCGCGGCGGTGAGCGAGATCGTGCACGGCGGTGGAGCGCTGATGGCCGTCGACAGCACCTTCGCGAGCCCGGTGCTGCAGCGTCCGCTCGAACTCGGCGCGGACATCGTCATGCACAGCTCGACAAAATTCCTCGGCGGCCACAGCGATGTGCTCGGCGGGGCGCTGCTCACCTCCGACGATGCGCTTGCGGAGCGCATGCGCTTTCATCAGAACGCGGCCGGCGCCGTGCCGTCACCGTTCGACTGCTGGCTGCTGCTCCGTGGTCTCAAGACACTGCAGTTGCGCGTCCTCCGTCAATGCGACAACGCGCTCGCGATAGCGCGCTGGCTCGAGGGACAGGACACCGTCGTCCGCGTTCACTACCCGGGGCTGGAGCGCCATCCCGGACATGCGCTCGCGAAGCGCCAGATGGGCGGCCACTACGGCGGCGTCGTCTCCTTCGAGGTCTCGTCTGCCGAGGCCGCCCGTTCGTGCCTGGAGCGGCTCCGCGTCTTCACGCTCGCCGAGTCACTCGGCGCGGTCGAGTCCCTTGCGGAAAGCCCCGCGATCATGACGCACTCGTCGATACCCGCCGACATGCGCCGGCGCGTCGGCGTCAGCGACGGGCTGATACGCCTCTCGGCTGGTATTGAGGACGTCGCCGACCTGATTGCCGACCTGCAGCAGGCGCTGAGGTAGCCTCGCGCGGCGGCGCTCCGAGCTTCCACTCACCCGTGGTGAGCAGGAGGGTGCCGTCGATCTCAGGCAGCGCCGGAGCGCCGAGCCGGCGCAACTTGCGCCACTGATCGCCATCCTCCTCGCTGAGGAAGGTGATCGCCTTGCCCTCATTGCCGTTGCGCGCCGTGCGGCCCACGCGATGGGTGAGCCACTGGGGCGTCTCGGGCAGCTCGAAGTTGATGACCAGGCCGACGTTGACCACGTCGATGCCGCGCGCAGCCACGTTGGTCGCGACCAGCACCTCGGTCTTGTTGGCGCGGAATGAGTCGAGTGCCCGGTCCCGAGCGTTCTGCGACAGGTTGCCCTGGAGCTCGCCCGCGGTGTGACCCATCCGGAGCAGGTCACGAACGAGCTTCTTGGCGCCGTGCTTGGTGCGATGGAAGACGATCGTCTGATTCAGCTCCGTCGCGCGCTGACGGCGCAACAGGCGTGAGAGTGCGTCGATCTTCTGCGACTTCACGACATTCATCACGCCGTGCTCGAGCGACGGCACCTGCTCGTTGACGACGCGAACGCGCGCCGGCGCATGCAGGTGCTTCGTGATCATCCGCTGCACCCAATCCGGCATCGTCGCCGAGGCGAGCACCGTCTGGCGCCGCGCCGCGCTCTCGTACGTCGGGCACATGCCGATGATCTTCTCGACGTCGTGCGCGAAGCCCTGGTCGAACATCTCGTCCGCTTCGTCGAGCACGAGGTATTCGATGTCGCGCAGGCGCGCGATGCCGTTGCTGGCGAGGTCGAGCAGGCGCCCCGGACACCCCACGATCACGTCGGGAGCGTTGCGCAGACCGCCGGTCTGCGGTCCGTAGCCGACGCCACCGATGCAGATGACGGTGCGCAACGCCGGATCGACCTTGCGGATCACCGAGTTCACCTGCGTGGCGAGCTCGCGAGTCGGCGTGACGATGAGCGCGCGGGCGCCGTGGCCCTGGTGCCCGGCGAGTCGCTCGACGAGCGGGACCACGAACGCGAGCGTCTTGCCCGACCCGGTCGGCGCCTCGATGACGCAGTCCTGGCGTCCGAGCAGTGGCGGAATCGCCTCCTGCTGGACTGTGTTGGGTTCCTTGAAACCGTTCTGATCGAGAACGGCCGACGTGCGCGGACGCACGCCGATGGATTCAAACGTTGTCACAGTGCCTACCTCGGGATCGGATGCTCCGATGTCCCAGAATCCCTCGCTCGAGTGTCATGTGCCGGATTCTTGAGACCCGCCGATGACCGGCGGAGAGAGGGTTCACCAAGAGGCATGGCTCGCCGATGCGCGAGCACTTGTCAACACAGTACCACAGGTTGGTGCTCACATCGCCCTAACGGTCCGGTCCGGAGCGCACTGGTGTATATCCTCAGTTCCGCATGACCTTTGACGCCTTCCTCCACCAACTCCCCGACGCCGACGCCGCAGAGACCGCCGAATGGCTCGAGTCGCTCGATGCGCTGGTCGCCGCTGAGGGCACCGTCCGCGCCCGATTCGTGATCGGCAAGCTCCTCGAACGCGCCCGTCGCCTGCAGGTGCCGGTGCCGTCGCTCGTCTCAACGCCGTACATCAACACCATCCCTCCCGGCGAGGAGCCGTGGTTCCCCGGCGACGAGGAGATGGAGCGCCGCATCCGTCGCATCGTTCGATGGAACGCCGCGGCGATGGTCACGAGAGCAAACAAGCGGAGTGACGGGATTGGCGGTCATCTCTCGACGTACGCCTCCGCCGCGTCGCTGTACGAAGTGGGGTTCAACCACTTCTTCAAGGGCAAGGACGATGGCAATGCCGGCGACCAGATCTACTACCAGGGCCATGCGGCGCCGGGGATGTACTCGCACGCGTTCCTCGAAGGCCGCATCAGCGAGGCGCAACTCGACAACTTCCGCCAGGAGACCGGCGGCAACGGGCTGAGTTCCTACCCGCACCCGCGCCTCATGCCGGATTTCTGGGAATTTCCCACCGTGTCGATGGGACTCGGACCGCTCAACGCAATCTACCAGGCGCGCTTCAACCGCTACCTCTACAACCGCCACATCGCCGACACGAGCGAGAGCCGCGTGTGGTGCTTCCTCGGCGACGGCGAGTGCGACGAACCGGAGACGCTCGGTGCGCTCTCGCTCGCCGCGCGCGAGCAGCTCGATAACCTCACGTTCGTCGTCAACTGCAACCTGCAGCGCCTCGATGGACCGGTGCGCGGCAACGGCAAGGTCATCCAGGAGCTCGAGGGCATCTTCCGTGGCGCCGGCTGGAACGTCATCAAGGTGATCTGGGCCCGGGAGTGGGACGAGCTGCTCGCTCGCGACGTTTCCGGCGTGCTCGTCGACCAGATGAACCGCGTCCCCGACGGCGAGTTTCAGAAGTACGCGACCGAGAGCGGCGCATACATCCGTGAGCATTTCTTCGGGCCCGATCCGCGCCTGCGCAAGATGGTCGAGCACCTGTCGGACGACGATCTCCGTCATTTGCGTCGTGGGGGCCACGACTACCGCAAGGTGTACTCCGCGTACAAGCTCGCGACCGAACAGCGCGGAGCGCCGACGGTGATCCTCGCGCACACGGTCAAAGGCTGGACGCTCGGCACAGGGTTCGAGGCGCGCAACTCCACGCACCAGATCAAGAAGATCGGTGAGGCCGAGTTGCGCGCGTTCCGCGACCTGCTCGAACTGCCGATCAGCGACAAGCGGCTCGCGGAGGCGAAACCTCCCTACTACCATCCCGGCCCGGACTCCGACGAGGTGCAGTATCTCCTCATGCGCAGGCGCGCGCTCGGCGGCTTACTGCCACGGCGTGTCGTGCGTTCCAAGCCGCTCGACCTCCCGGGCGACGCGCCGTATGCAGAGTTCCTCTCCGGAAGCGGCACACGAGCGGCGTCGACGACGATGGTGTTCGCCGGCCTGCTGCGCAACCTGTTGCGTGACCCGGGCATCGGCAGCAGGATCGTGCCGATCATCCCCGACGAGGCGCGCACCTTCGGCATGGATGCGCTCTTCAGCGAGATGAAGATCTACGCGCCGTTCGGGCAGCGCTACGAGCCGGTCGACGCGGGAATGCTGCTGTCGTATCGCGAGGCGGTGGACGGCCAGATCCTCGAGGAGGGGATCACCGAGGCGGGATCGATGGGCAGCTTCGCCGCCGCCGGCACGGCGTACGCGACGCACGGACAGGCGGTCATCCCCTTCTACATCTACTACTCGATGTTCGGTTACCAGCGAGTCGGCGACCTCATCTGGGCGTTCGGCGACTCGCGAGGTCGCGGTTTCATGCTCGGTGGCACGGCCGGACGCACGACGCTCAACGGCGAGGGACTGCAACACGAGGACGGCCATTCGCCACTGCTGTTCAGCGCGATCCCCAACGTGCGCATCTACGATCCCGCGTTCGCGTACGAGCTTGCGACGGTGATCCGCGACGGCATGCGACGGATGTACGTCGACGGCGAGGACATCTTCTACTACATCACGCTGTACAACGAGAACTACCCGATGCCGCCGATGCCCGACGGCTGCGAGGACGGCATCCTGCGTGGTCTCTATCTGTATCGCATGCCGGAAGGCGAGCGAACGCACCGCGCGCGCATCGTCGCAAGCGGCAGTGCCATGCAGGCCGCGCTCGAGGCGCAGGCAGTACTGTTCGAGCAGCACGATGTCGCCGCCGAGGTGTGGAGCGCGCCGAGCTTCCAGCTCCTGCGCCAGGACGCGCTCGAAGTCGAGCGCTGGAACCGCTTGCATCCCGATGCGGAGCCGCGCGTGTCATACGTCGACGAGCAGCTGGGCGGCGATGGCGGACCGATCGTCGCGGTCACCGACTACATGAAGGCGGTGCCGGACCAGATCGGCCGGTTCGTGCCCGGGCCGTTCATCCCCCTCGGCACCGACGGCTACGGTCGGAGCGACACTCGCGTCGCGTTGCGCCGGCATTTCGAAGTCGACGCCGGATCGATTGCGGTCGCCGTTCTCGACGGGCTCGCGCAGCAGGATCGCCTCCCCCGTCACGTCGTCGCCGCCGCGCTCGAGCACTACGCGATCGACACCGAGGGCGCCGACCCGCGCTATCGCTGAGCGTGCGCGTCAGGCCGGGCCGAGCGGCAGCACCGAGTGCTCGGTGTACACGGCACCGCCGGGAGCGGAGCGGGATTCGTAGAGCACGAGTCGCCGCGCGGTGAAGCGAATCTCCGTCTGACCCGCAGCCGCGGTCACAGACGCATCCCACGCGGCAGCAGCCGGTTCGCTCCAGGGCCTCCGCGGTCTGCCGAGCGTGCAGTGCGCGTGGTATTTGCGGGTCTCGACATCGAAACCGGCGGCCGCGAGAGCGTCGCGACACTCGAGCGCAAACGCCGTGAGCGGTGCGATGTCGCGCGCAGGTCCGAGCCAGAGAACACGGGGACTCCCTCGCGGAGGGAAGGCGCCGAGCCGATCCAGCACGACATCGAAGGGAGTTGTTCGGTTCGCGATGGGTTGCACGGCGTCGACTGCCGCGGCGGCTCGTTCATCCTCGATCGACCCAAAGAAATGCACCGTCAGATGCAGCGTCTCGGGACTCGCCCAGCGAACCTCAGCAACGCGCTCCGTGAGCGCATCCCGCACCTGTTGCGCCGCCGCAAGTGCCGGCTCAGCGACCGGGACGGCGAGGAAACACCTCAGCACTACGGGCTGGGGCTCACCTTCGGCGTGGCGGCTGCCGGGCTCGGCGTTTGGAGGGCACGGGTGCACGGAGAGCCACCTGCGTTCGCGAGCGTCACCTCGATCTTGCTCTGCTGGCAGAGCGTGGCAATCTGGGCGAAGAGGGACTCGGCGAACCAGTTCGGCCGGTCCATCACGTTGTACGGATTCGCCGCGTACACGAGGATGTGGCGAACACCAAAGCCCCGTGACGACTCGGCGTACAGCATCAGGATGTCGTAGCCGCCGGCGTCGTGCACGGGCGTCGTCGTGTACGCGCCAACCGCCAGTCCCTCCACCGTCGCGGCGAACGCGGGATCGTACGTCGTCAGCTGGGTCTTCGTGAGGATGCCGAGGTCACCGCCGCTCGCAGCGGTGCCGGTGTCATCGGAATATGTCTTGGCGGTGGCGATGAACTTCGTCGCCGAGAACGGGGCACCGGTTGCGAGGATCTGCTCGATCGTCGCCGCGCGCGCCTTGGCGAAGTTGTCCTCCAGACGCTGTTCGTTCAGGTCGGACGCGATCTCGTCCTCCAGCTGTGCAATCGATCCGCCGGCGCCCGCGAGGTCGGTCTCGAGCGCACTCATGCCTCCGTCACTCTTCGCGTCCGCCGCAACCTGCGCCTGGATCTCCTTTGGCGTGGCTTCGAGGCCGAGCGCGGTCGCCTCCTGACGGATGACGGTGTCGATGATGAGCGAGCCGAGGACATTCTCTCGGAGTTGGGTGGTCTGGGTCGCGTTGTTTTTCGGGCCACCTCCCTGCTCGATGCTCACCAGCGTGCTGTTGTAACGAATGTTGAACTGAGCCAGGGTGATGGTGTCCCCGGCGACGCGCGCGATCACCGGTGACGGCTTCGTGGCCGGTTGCGCCTTGTTCGAACTGCAGCCGGTGACAAAGAGCAGGCATACGACTGCAACCGCCCCCCGCCGTCCTTGGAACATCCTCAGGCCAGTGTATCGGGGGCCGTTGCCGCCACGGCTGCGGCCGTCTGCAGCCCTGCCACGCGTTCCCGGAACGATGGTGTGATCACCACGGCGACCGTCGTGGCCCCGACGAGCAGCGCTCCGATGCCGATGGCGTTGAAGAGGCCGACCGGGTGCGCGAGCAGTCCGTACGCGACCGTGCCCAGCGGCTGCAATCCCGCGAAGATGGTCGCGTAGATGCCGAGCAGACGGCCTCGCAGCCGTGGATCGGTGTCCGTCTGGAGCAGCGTCGTCATCGAGGTGCTCACGGCCACGAATGCGAAGCTGATGCCGACGAGCGCCGGCAGCGTGATGCCGAGCACAGGCCCGTGGGCCACGGCGAAGAGGCTGCCGGCGTAGACGACACCGCCGACGAGCATCAGCTGCAACCGTCCGGCGCCGCGGCCCATCGACGCGATCGCAAGACCGCCGACGAGCCCGCCGACACCTCCGACGCTGTACATGATGCCGAGCCCCTGAGGGCCGACGTGCAGCTGCGTTCTCGCCAGCACCGGCAAAAACGGCATGTAGGAGACACCGCAGAAGGCCAGCACCGCCGCGACGATCACCACACCCCGCACCAGCGGATCCGAACCCGCGGTGCGAAGCCCGGTGACCAGCTCACTCCATGCCGTGGTGCCGCTCAGTCGCGGCAGGGGCGCAACGTCGGGGATCACGGCGAGCAGCACAACGATCGGCGCCAGGTAGGCGACGGCGAGGAACCCGAAGCACACCGCGGGACCGGCAAGCCCGATGAGGAGGCCCGCGACCGACGGACCGACGATGCGCGTCGCGCTCATCGCGGCAGCTCCCAGTGCAACCGCGTTCACGACGAGGTGGCGATCAACGAGGTCGGCGACGAGCGCCTGACGAGTCGGGAGGTCTGCCGCGTCTGTGGCGCCGAAGACGATCGCGACCACCAGGATGGCGGTGAAGCTCGCATGGTTGGTGGCAACCAGGATGGCAAGCGTCCCGGCACTGAGTCCGAGCAGCGACTGCGTGACCAGCAGGATGCGTCGCCGCGGCAGACGGTCCGCGAGGACGCCGCCGGCCAGCGAAAGGATCACCGAGGGAATCCCGTCAGCAGCGGCCACGGCCGCCACCGCCGTGGGGCTCCCCGTTCGCTGGTACACGAGGTAGCCGAGGGCGACGACCTGCATCCACGTCCCGAGGAGCGTCGGCCACTGCGCTGCCCAGTACCAGCGAAATGGTCGCACGCGCAACGCCGGCGGTGGCCAGCGCCGCTCTCGGGCCCCGACCGGATCAGACGTCGGAGTCAGCGGGGTCGGCCCCGAGGTCGACGGTGTGCTCGGTATCGCCTGTCATGCGGACGACAACACTAGAGCCGAGAGGCGGTGGAGCTCATTCTCCGATCTGCCGGCAGCCGGCCGAGCCGGCCGCGCGCGAGCGCCGCGATGATGACCGCGACGTACGCCGCGATCGCGGCGGCGAGAAAGGCTGAGAGGACACCGGCCGACTGCGCCAGGGCGCCGGCTGCTGCGCTGCCGAGTGCGGTGCCCCCTCCCACCGCGGTCGACATCCAGCCGAAGGACTCCGCGGCACGGGGCCCGCTGTGCCGATCGATGAGCAGCGATGCCGTTGTGAAGACCGGGTTCAGGCCCACGCCCACAAGCGCGAGCCCGACCCCGACGACCGGCAGCGGCGGCCCGAGGGCCAGCAGCGTCGCGGCGCTCCCGACGATGCAGAGCAGGCTCAGGAGTCGGACCGATGGATCAGCCGTCCAGCGCCGCCCCCCGTAGATCAGCGCCCCGGTGATGCCGCCGACCGACATCGCGGCGATGAGCACACCGCCGAGCGCCGGAGCTCCACGAGACAGCGCGAGCGCCGGTGTGGCTACCTGGAGCGCGCCGAGGACCCCGCCGACAAGGAAGGTCGCCCCGAGCAGCGCGGGCATCGCCGCCGACGCTGCGCGCGGAGCTGGGACCCGCGGCTCCTCGCTCCGGCCACCGGCCCGGCTCAGTGCCCCAAAACCGATCGAGCCGGCGCCGCTGATCCCCGCCGCGACCGACAGCGCCAGCCCGGCCGAGTCGATGGCGATGAGCACGGCGACGAGCAATGGCCCTGTCAGCAACGCGATCTCCTGGGTGAGGTAGACGAGGCTGTACGCCGCAGTGCGCTCGCTCGGCGGAAGGCGCTTTCCCCACTCGACCCGCATGGCCGCGGAGACCGGGGGGAGTGCGAGGCCTGCGACGACGCTCAGCAGGATGAGCAGCCACGCGCCGGTGCGGGCCTGCGCCGCGACGACGAGCCCGATGAGTGCAGCCGCGTGCACCGGACCGCACACGAGCATCACGAGCCGCGAGCCGCTGGCATCGATGAAACGCCCCTGCACTGGTCGCGCGACGGCCACTGCGATCCACATCGCCGCCGTGACGGCGCCTGCGATCGCCAGCGACCCGGTGGAAGCTCGAGTGACAAGCACGATGCTGATCGGCCCCGCACCCTGGGTGAGTTGCGCAAGGAGGCCGAGGATCGCCTGCCCTCGGATTGGCGGAGTCCGCCACAACGTCGAGTAGAGACCGTCTCGAGGCAACGACGATATAGTAGCCACGCGGGTTTCGGTGGCCATGGCTCGCGCCGCTGGTGGCAGGATGAGCGGTGCGATGGACGCCACGGTCGACACCCGGCAGCGTCCGCTGGGACGGAGCAGGGCGCTCACAGCGGCGATCGGCGCGCTTGTCCTTGGGAGTGCGGCGGCCGGCTATCTCGTCACGACGCTCGGGCCGAAGGGCGGAGTCGCGGTGGCCGGGCACTGGGCCGTGGCGCTGACGACGACGCTCGACACCGGCGCCACCGTCGCCGGGACCGGGGTGATCGTGTCGACGTCCGGTGAGGTCGTGACGAGCTACAACGTCGTCAACGGCGCCGTCAGCATCGCCGCGGCGGTCGGGAACGGCGGACCCCGCTACGCGGCAACGACCTTCGCGCTCAGTCCAACCGACGGTGTTGCCGTCCTCCAGCTACTGGGCGCGAAAGGGCTTCCAAGTGCAGACGTCGGCAACTCGTCACGCGTGTCCGTCGGCGACCATGTCACCGCAATCGGTGGTTCCGGTTATGGCGCTCCGGTGGACTCGCAGGGGGCGATCATCGGACTTGGGCAGACGTCGGTGGTATCCGACCCTGACGGCGCGAGCTCGGCGGCGCTGAACGGCCTCATCGAGTACAGCGCACCGCTGCCGGCAGACGGCGCGGGCGGGCCGCTGGTCGACACGTCCGGCAACCTCATCGGGCTGAACGTCTCCGACGCGCAGCGGCGCGCGACCACAACGTCTGGCGTCTCATACGCGATCCCGATCAACCTCGTGATGTCGATCGTCCACGACGTCAACAGCCACACACCGAACCCGGAGATCCTCCAGGGGCACGGCGCCTATCTCGGCATCGAGATTCACGACAGCGTGAGCCCGCCGGGTGCGCTGATCATCTCCGTGGAACCGGGGACGCCTGCGCAGGTTGCGGGCATGGTCGCGCAGGACGTCATCGTCGCTGTGAACAACGTCGGCGTGGACTCGGTCGTCGCGCTCCGAGATCAACTCCAGCGTCACCAGGGCGGTGACTATGTCTCCGTGCGATGGCTCGACCCGGCCGGACACGTGCACAACGCCGCCGTGCAACTGGCCGCGGCCACCTTCGCCTGACCCTTCTTCAGTGAGCGCCTCTAGGCCGCAACGACCGTGGCTCCCGTCGAAGCGGGAATCGGGAGGTCGTCAAGGAATGCCGCGATCATCTCCCGCTGGCGTCGCGACAATTCCGGACTCCACGCATGTCCGGCCTGACGGATCACATCGAACGACATCCCGGAAACACCGGCGACGGCGGCTCCGAGTCGCGGGACGTTCACGATGCGATCGTGTTCTGCAACCAGGATCAGGGTGGCATGGCCGGAGCCGCGCACCTGCGCGAGATCGTCTCGGTGCAGAACGTCCTGCAGCCACTCGCGCGCCGCGCGCGGGTTCGCAAGCATCTGGTTGTCAAAGTTCGCCTTCGCGGCAACGGGATCGACGTCCTTGCCCTCAACCATGAAGCGCTTGTAGATGTCGCTGGTGGTGCGCTGATGCCCGAGCCACACGATCACCGGATACACGACGGGCGCGAGCATGAAACCCACCTGAAGGTGAAACCGGCGCCGGATGAGCCGAGGAGCAACGAGCGGCGTGTGCAGGATCAGACGCTGTGTCGCCTGCGGTCGTGCGCGCTGCACGGCGAGCGCCACCGGAGACCCGAGACACAGCCCGGCAACATCGAATTGGTCCACGCCAACGTCGGCGGCCGCGGTCAGCGCGGCTCGCGCCAGGGCGGGTGCCGTGTGGCCGCCGGCGAGCGGCGCTGAACGCCCGAAGCCCGGGAGATCCGGCGCGATGATCGTGCGGCGAGACAGCAGGACGTCGAACCAGTCGGAGAAGTTCTCCGCAGAGCCGATGAAACCGTGACAGAGCAGGAGCGCCGGGCCGGTGCCGCCGGTGAGGTAGCGCAACGGCCTGCCCTCGTGCCTCGTGAACCGCTCCTCGAGTCCGTTCACGCTGACCGTCACTCCGTGTCGATCTGAGCGCGCTGCAGGCGTCCGCTGTAGTCGATGTAGATGGACTTCCACTCGCTGAACTCGTCGAGCACGTGACCGCCGGCTTCGCGATGGCCGTTGCCGGTGTTGCGAGTCCCACCGAATGGGAGCTGGATCTCGGCTCCGATGGTCGGGGCGTTGATGTACACGATGCCCGAGTGCAGCTCGTGGATGGCGTGAAAGGCCGTGCGCAGATCGTTGGTGTAAACACTCAGGCTCAGCCCGTACTGCGTCGAGTTCGCGGCGGCGATGGCTTCCTCGACCGACGTCACCGGCATGATCACCGTGGTCGGACCGAAGATCTCCTCCTGCGCAATCCGCATCGTCGAGCGCACGTCGGCGAAGACCGTGGGCGGATAGAACCAGCCGTTGGCGAGCTCCCCGTCGGACGCAATCTCGCCGCCGAGCAGCAGTGACGCGCCCTCGTCGCGACCGATCCCTGTGTACGAATGGATGCGGTTGAGCTGGGTTTCGTTGATGACAGGACCGACATCAACCTCGGGATCGAGCCCATCGCCGAGGCGCAGCGCTGACGCACGCTCGAGGAGGCGCGACGTGAAACCGTCGAGCGCACCACGCTCGACAATGAGACGCGACGATGCGGTGCAGCGCTGGCCGGAAGTCCCGAATGCGCCCCACAACGCGCCGTCGACGGCGAGCTCGACGTCGGCACCCTCGAGCACGACGATGGCGTTCTTGCCGCCGAGCTCCAGCGAGCACTTCTTGAGCAACCTCCCGCACGTCTCGGACACGATCCGGCCGGTGGCGACGCTTCCGGTGAAGTAGATTGCGGCGACGTCCGGGTGCTCCACGAGCGCGGCTCCTGCCTCCTCGCCGAATCCGAAGACGACGTTGACGACTCCAGCCGGGAGTCCCGCCGCCTCGAGCACTTCGACGAATCGAAGCGCGCAGAGCGGTGTATCCTCAGCCGGTTTCAGGACCACGGTGTTCCCCGCCATCACGGCGGGGAAGATTTTCCAGGACGGAATCGCGATGGGGAAGTTCCAGGGCGTGATGCAACCGATCACCCCGAAGGGCTGGCGCATCGTCATCGCCCACTTCTCACGCAGCTCGCTCGGCACGGTCTCGCCGTACGCCCGGCGGCCTTCGCCCGCGATGAACTTGCCCATGTCGATCGCTTCCTGCACGTCACCGCGCGCCTCGGTGAGCACCTTGCCCATCTCGCGCGTCATCAGGCGGGCGATCTCCTCTTTGCGCGATTCAAGAAGCTCCGACGCGCGAAGAATGATCGCCGCGCGAGTCGGCCACGGCGTGCGCCGCCAGCTGTCGAACGTCGTGCGGGCCACCGCGACCGCGCGGTCCACGTCGGCGGCGTCGCTGCGCGGAAAGACCCCGATGAGGTCATCGGTGTGCGCCGGGTTGCGTGATTCGAACGTGCGACCGGTCGCTGACGGCCGGGACGCGCCGCCGATGAGGTTGCCCGTCTCGATGGCCTCCCCGACTGCGGTCACCGGGCGACCTCCTCCCGCATTGCTGCCTCGAGTATGTCGAGGCCGGCGTCCAGCTCCGACTCCGGAATCGTCAGCGGGGGAATCAGCCTGATCACGTTGCCGTCGATGCCGCAGGAGAGCAGCAGCACGCCGCGCGCGAGCGCGTTGGTCGAGATCCTGTTGACGAGGTCTGTCGCCGGGGCGCCATCCCGCATGAACTCCAGGCCGATCATCATGCCCAGGCCGCGCACGTCGGCGAGCGCCGGGACATCGGCCTGCCACCCGCGCGCGCGCTCCATCACAGTGCGTCCGAGCCGGTCCGCACGCTCGGGAATATGTTCGCGCGTGAGCGTCGCGATGACGGCGACCGCCGCCGCGCACGCGACGGCATTGCCGCCATAGGTCGTGCCGTGTTCGCCTTCATGAAAGGCCTGCATGACGTGATGGCGGGCGACGAAGGCGGCGATCGGCATGCCGTTGCCGAGCGCTTTCGCGAGGCACATGATGTCCGGCTCGACGCCGGTATGCTCCACCGCGAACATGCGGCCGGTGCGGCCGAATCCGCTCTGCACCTCGTCGGCGACGAGCAGGATGCCGTGCTCATCACACACCTTGCGCAGCATGGGCATGAACGAAGCGGGCGGCACGATGTAGCCGCCCTCACCCTGCACCGGCTCGACGATGATCGCCGCCACCGTGTCGGGAGCAACCCTTGTCGAGAAGAGCAGCTGCAGCTCGCGCTCAACAAGGTCGCACGCGGCACCTTTCGCATGCGTGCAGTAGCGGAAGCAGTACGGATAGCGGATGTGGTGAATGCCGGGGACCAACGGCCCAATGCCGCGCCGGTACGACGCCTTGCTCGCCGTCAGGGAGAGGGCTCCGTAGGTTCGGCCGTGGAATCCACCAACGAACGCGATGATCTCGCTGCGCCCGGTCGACCGCCGCGCGAGCTTCATCGCACCCTCGACTGCCTCCGCTCCACTGTTGGTGAGGAAGACCTGGTGCAGGCCGGGCGGGGTCACTGAAACCAGCGCTGCTGCCGCCTCGATCATCTGCGGGTGGTAGGCGGTCACCGAGGTGTGCCAGAGACGGTCGACCTGCTCATGCACAGCGGCGACCACGGCGGGATGGCGATGTCCGAGGTTGGTGACGCCGATGCCGCACCCGAAGTCGAGCACGTCGCGGCCGTCGACGGTGTGCAGATGCGCGCCCTCGGCGCTCTCGACGACAAGATCCGAGTAGCGGTGATACGCCGGCGAGATCAGCTCGGCGTCGCGGTCACGCCACGTTGCCGCATCCGCGGCCGCGAGCAATTCGGTCACGACCCTGACGCGACCGTCGCAGGCCCCGTTGACGTGTGGCGAACGCCGACGCGGCCGAGCGCGAGGAAGCCCGCGAACATGATGGCGATCCCCACCGTCTCGTAGACGCCGAGGATGTCGAGGTTGCCGATGCCGACGGTCTTCGCCGCGGAGAAACCGACCGCGATGATCAAAGCCCCCGCGGTGAGCAGCACATTGCAGATGACTCGGTCGATACCTGCGCGATCCCGGATGAAGCGGTACGCGGACCACCCCGAGCCGCCGACCAACACCAGCGTGCCGATGATGTTCAGGAACACGACGCCGATGAAGAGCAGAGAACCCTGCTGGATGGCGTCACCGAGCACCCCCTTGGCCGTGGTCAGCTTCGCCGCGTCGACCGGGATCACCGCGGCATCGACAGCGAGCACGATCGTGATGACGCCGAGCACGATCGCGCACGCCCACGCGAACCTACGGGGCGTGAGCAGGAAGATGGTGCCCAGCGCGAGGTAGATCACGCCGAGCACACCGCCGAGCAGATAGAAGCCGCGGAAGGTGATCGGCGTCCAGCCCCCGGTCTCGCCTGCCGCCTGGAAGGCGGCGGCGCCGGCGAACAGCAGCAGGCCAAGTGTCCAGGCCGCGAAGGCCGGCCGCCGGCTCTTCCTGAAGCGGAGGAACACCACGACGGCAAACGCCGCACTCAACACACTCGCGATGGCGCTGAAGACCATGCAGAGGATCGTAGCGAGGTTGAGAGCCTCCTTGGATCGTGCCGCGCGACACCGCGGTTGGCGATGCGGCTCGTTCCAATGGGCGATTGACAACCGAACACTTCCGCGTGTACACAAGGGGGCCTCACCAGCAATGCCTCGCAGAGAGAGGAGAACCCAGCACATGGTCACACCCAGAAAAGGGTTGTTGTCGATTGCGACAATTGCCGCACTTGGGGCGCTAGCCGCCTGCGGTACGTCGTCCACCACCACATCCGGAACCACCGGCGCTTCCGGTATCGCCGGCTGCAAGGGAACCATCACCGTGGCCACCGATCTGCCGTTGACCGGCGGTGACGCGACCGACGGGCCGTTCCCGCAACTCGCCGCCCAGCTCGCAGTCACGCAGGCGAACGCCAATCACCTGATGGGCGGATGCACCCTCAAGTACATCAGCAAGGATGACTCCACAGTCCTGAAGAATGGACACGATCCGGCGCAGGGAGCGGCGAACATCACCGCGCTCGCATCGGACGGCACCGTCATGGGAGTGGTCGGACCGTTCAACTCCAACGTTGCGCTGGCCGAGATCCCGGTGGCATCGCAGGACCACCTGGCCTTGATCAGCCCCTCGAACACCAACCCCTGCCTCACCGCGGTGGTGGCTGTGTGCAGCGATCCCACCATCAAGATCGATACAGCCTCGCTGTACCCCGGCGCGCACAGCTACTTCCGGGTCATCGCCAGCGACATCCAGCAGGGCGAGATCGATGCGTACGTCGCTGCCAAGGTGCTCAACGCGAGCAAGGTGTACGTCATCGACGACCAGGAGGCGTACGGCCGCGGTCTTGCGCTCATCTTCACAAAGGCCTTCACAACGACTGACGGCGGCACCATTGCCGGTTCTGCGAGCCTTCCCGGCTCCACCACCACGTTCGCCACTCAGATCAGCAACGCTCAGGCCGATGGCGCGCAGGCCATCTTCTTCGGCGGCACCAGCGGTAACGGCTGCGGTCTCGTGCGTCGTGACATGGGCAAGGCCGGGCTGAAGATTCCGCTCCTCGGAGGCGACGGCTGCCAGGACACGAAGTTCATCACCGACGCGAACTCCGGCGCCAACACGACCGAGGCTGAAGGCGGCTACGCCACCAGCGCCCCTGACGTCACCAAGCTCTCGAGTTCTGCGACCTTCTTCTCCCAGTATGCCGCGGCGTACGCGAGCAAGGCCGCGCCCTACAACGACGGCACCAAGGAGCCCTACACGGCGTACGGCTACGACGCCATGAACATCCTGCTGCAGGCGATCCATTCGGTGCTCGTTGCCAACGGCGGCCAGCCGCCGTCCGCCGGAACCATGGCGTTCCGGGACGCGGTCGTCGCCGCGTTGCACCAGACGTCGTACGACGGCGCCCTCGGTCACACGACGTTCGACACAAACGGGGACACGACCAACACCGGTTTCACCTTGTACAAGGTTTCGAGTGGCAACTGGACGGGTGACGGCACCTACGCCGTTGACACCAGCGGCAACGTCACCTTGAAGAGCTGATCGACGACATGTAACGATCAGGGGGAGAGCGCCGAGCGCTCTCCCCCTTTTCGTCTTTTTCGCGCCGGGGACAGAGATGAGCGACTCAAGCGGGCCACCTGACGCACGTCCGACGCCACCGGCTCGTGGTGCCGCCGCGCGAGCGTCGTCGTCGACCCTTGTGGATCAGGTGGGACTGGCACCGCGTTCGGTCGAAGCGGGCGATATCGCACGAGCAGTCGGGCCGTCGTTCCGCCGCGCCTACGGTTGGATCTCGCAGAATTTCGCGCTGCTGCTGCTGCTCGTGATCGTGGCGTCGATCGTGGGAACGTACTTCCAGGGCGGCGCAACGCTCATGGGTCACCAGATCGACAATGCGCTCGTTCTGGGAGCGATCTACGCGCTCGTGGCTGTCGGTTACACGATGGTGTACGGCATCATCGAGCTGATCAACTTCGCTCACGGCGATGTGTTCACCGTGTCAGGGTTCTACGCGATCTTCATCGCCGACAGGCTGCACCTCGATTCGCTGGCGACCCATAACTTCGGGGGCCTCCTGCTGGCCCTGGCCATCATCTTTCCGCTGTCGATGATCGCGGCCGGGTTGACCGGGGTGGCGATCGAGTTCGTGGCCTACCGGCGGCTTCGTGACGCGCCACGGCTTGCTCCGCTGATCACGGCGATCGGCGTCTCGTTCCTGATCGAGGGAGTCATGCTGATCCGCGAGGGCCCGGACAATGTCCCCACGCACATGGCGTCGTGGATCAATGGTCAGGCATTCGCGATCGGCGGCGTCAGTGTCGGTTACACGGATATCTTCGTGGTGGGCTCAGCGCTGCTGCTCATGTTCGCGCTCGGCGCCTTCGTGCGGCGCACACGGCTCGGGAAGGCGATGCGCTCCACCGCGCAGGACCGCACGGCAGCTTTGCTCTGCGGCATCAACATCAATCGCACGATCTCGGCGACCTTCTTCATCGGCTCCGCGCTTGCCGCGGCTGCCGCGGTGATCTACAGCATCGAGTACGGCGATCTCAAATGGAACGTCGGCTTTCACCTCGGCATCATCGCGTTCACCGCGGCGGTGCTCGGTGGCATCGGCAACATCGTCGGCGCCGGTGTGGGCGGGTTCCTCATCGGCATCATCTACGTATTCGGCGGGTCGCTCCTCGGCGGAGAATGGAGCGAGGCCCTGATCTTCGCGATCCTCGTCCTCATCCTGACCTTCCGCCCGGTCGGGCTTTTCGGGGTCGAGGTGACCACTCGTGCCTGATCGTCTCAGGTCCTTCCTCCGGTCGGATCCCGGCACAGGGCAGCGAAATCAGGGCACCACCGTGTTCTGGATCCTCGCCTCGACTGCTTCAGCCCTGCTGCTCATGGGCTGGCTGCTGCCCTGGTTCGTCGGCCCATTCGATGCCGGGGTGGGATACAGCGCACAGGACGCGGTCGTCTCTCCTCCGACCGGGATCGGCACCATCCTCATGTACATCGTCGGCGTCTGCATGCTGATCCTGCTGCTCTCGCCATTCGCGGAATTCGCCGCTCGCCTCAGAGGAACGACCTTCAGCCACCGTGCGGACCGGATTCGACTTGTTGCCGGTCTTGTGGGACTGGCCCTCACCGCCGTTGTGTGGTTCCTCTACAGCGTCGTTCAGGAGGAGCCGTTGTTCGGATCCTTCACTCCCGGCACATTCACCGACTCCGCGGTGTGGCTGACCATGTACGGATTCGCGCTGGGATCGCTCGTCTACGGAGCGCGTTCCTGGGTCGTCGGACGTCAGTCGCTGGCTTTCGGGGTTGCGGCGCTGCCGTTCGGGCTCTTCCTGCCCCTCATGTTTCACCAGGCCCCGGATTTCCTGCTCTGGGCTGCGGGGTCACTGGCCATCTACATGCTGCTTGCACTCGGCCTCAACGTCGTGGTCGGCTTCGCCGGGCTGCTCGACCTCGGCTATGCGGCCTTTTTCGCCATAGGCGCCTACGCCTGCGCATCATTCGCATCGCCCTTTCACGGCATCCACCTGCCCCTGTGGGTGCTCATCTTCCTTGGCGCCGGGATTGCCTCAATGTTCGGCGCCGTCCTCGGAGCGCCGACACTCCGCCTCCGCGGCGACTATCTCGCCATCGTGACCCTCGGCTTCGGAGAGATCGTGCCCGACCTCGCGACCAACAACGCCTTCAATCTCACGGGCGGCGCGAACGGGATATCGGGAATCGACCAGCCGCACTTCGGCCCAATCGATTTCAGCGAGAGTCCGCGCTGGTATTACTGGGCGATCCTCCTGGTGGTACTCGCCGTGGTTGTGCTCCTGCGCAACATCGAGCATTCACGAGTCGGACGAGCGTGGGTGGCATTGCGTGAGGACGAGGTCGCCGCCGCCGCCACCGGCATCAACACGACGACCACCAAGCTGCTGGCCTTCGCGATCGGCGCCTCCGTCAGCGGTCTCGCCGGAGCCTTCTACGGTTCGCTGGTCAGGATCGTAACGCCCGACGACTTCGCCTTCCCGGTATCGATCGCCGTCCTCAGCATCATCGTGCTCGGCGGTATCGGCAACATCACCGGCGTCATCCTCGGCAGCTTCATCCTGACCTTCGTCATCTTCTGGGTGTTGCCGGACATGAATGCCTGGGCGACAACCGTCAGTCACACGGTGCACGTGCCGGCACTGGCGAGCATCGATTTCAGCTCGTTCACATACCCGCTGTATGGGATCGCGCTCATCCTGATGATGCTGTTACGCCCGGGAGGCCTGCTCCCCAGCCGCGCGCGCCGCATCGAACTGGAGAGTTCGGGGGAATCCGAGTCACTCGCCGCCGTGCAGGGAATCGCCTGAGGTGGCACTCCTCGAGCTCGACACCGTCACCAAGCGGTTCGGCGGTCTGCTCGCCGTCTCGGGCGTCAGCTTCAAACTCGACAAGGGCGAGATCCTGTCGATGATCGGGCCCAACGGCGCGGGCAAGACGACTGCCTTCAACTGCGTGACCGGGCTTTTCCCGATCACCTCGGGATCCATCACGCTCGACGGGGCGTCGATTGCCGGTCTTCCCCCCCACCGGATAACGAAGATGGGCATCGCGAGAACATTTCAGAACATCCGGCTCTTCGCGTTCATGACGGCGGTGGACAACGTGATGGTCGGGGCCCACTGGTGGATGAAAGAGCGCGTGTGGGACGGTGCCCTCAAAACGCGCCGCGCCCGCCGGGAAGAGCGATCGGTCGAAGCGCGAGCGCTCGACCTCCTGGACCATCTCGGTCTCGCACGGTACGCCGGTTCCTACGCCCGTGAGATGCCGTACGGATTGCAACGTCGCCTGGAGATCGCCCGAGCGCTGGCGACTCAGCCGCGTCTGCTGCTGCTCGACGAGCCGGCCGCCGGTCTCAACACAGGGGAGAAGCGGGAGTTGATGCAACTCATCTCCCGGCTTCGCGACGAGGGACTGACGATATTTCTCATCGAGCACGATATGCGCCTCGTCATGGAGGTGAGCGATCGCATCGTCGTGCTGGATCACGGCGAGAAGATCGCCGAGGGCGGTCCCGCCGACGTCCGGAAGGATCCTCGCGTCATCGAGGCGTACCTCGGCACCGGTGCGAACGACGAGATGCGCACAGCGTGAGTGAGCACGGCACGGCGGTGCCGGCGGCTGGGGCACTGGTCATTGAACTGCGCGAGATCGACGTCTTCTACGGTCGCGTCAACGCATTGCGCAAGGTCTCAATGGAGGTTCGCGAGGGCGAGATCGTCGCACTCATCGGCAGTAACGGCGCGGGCAAGACGACAACCCTGCGCACGATCAGTGGCCTCATCGGACCCAGGAGCGGCGAGGTGCGCCTGTTCGGGAAACCGACTCGCGGTCTCGGAGCCGAGAAGATCGCACGGCTGGGCGTGGGACACGCGCCCGAGGGCAGGCGGCTTTTTCAGCGCATGACGGTTCGCGAGAACCTCGACATGGGCGCATACACTCGCAGCGATCGGGCGGGCATGCGGACCGACCTCGAGCGGGTCTTCACACTGTTTCCCAGGCTTCGTGAGCGCGCCGCTCAGCTCGCCGGCAGCCTGAGCGGCGGCGAGCAGCAGATGGTGGCGATCGGCCGCGCGATGATGAGCAATCCGAAGGTGCTGATGCTCGACGAGCCGTCGCTCGGCCTCGCGCCCATCCTCGTCGATGCGATCTTCGAAGTCATTCGCGAGATCAACTCCAAAGGAACGACCATCCTGCTGATCGAACAGAACGCGCTCCTTGCCCTCAAGACCGCCGTGCGGGGCTACGTTCTCGAAACCGGCGAGGTGGCGCTCTCCGGGCCATCGTCGGAATTGATCGCGTCGCCCGACATCCAGCGAGCCTATCTCGGTATGTAACGCTTACCCGAACGGGACACCGACGCGCGTTTCTGACGTCTTAAGGAAGTGATGGCACCGACCCGCGAGACCAGCCCGTCCCCGGGGACGATGAGCCCGGCGCTCGAGTCAGAGACGCCCACGCGCGATCTCATCGGCTGGACGCGGCAGGCCGAGTTCCGGAACACTCGCCGGCTGCCGGCCGTGGTGACCCGCAGGCTGCTGGCGACGGCCCTCGGCCTCACCACCGAGGCGCTGGTGGCTCTGGATGCGACACAGCTGCGAACAGCGCTCGACCGGCTTCGCGCGATGGCCGGGCTCACCCAGAAGCTGGCCGATCTCGCATCGCATGACGACCTCACCGGGGCGTTGCGACGGAGCGCCGGCCTGTCCGCCCTGCAGCGTGAGATCGACAGGTCGCGACGCGCCGGCGGCACCGGGATCGTTGTCATCTTTCTCGACGTCGACGGGCTGAAGCACGTCAACGACACGGAGGGACACGCGGCGGGTGACAGCCTTCTGGTGGATGTCGTGGCGGCGATCCGCAAACGCGTGCGCTCGTACGACCTCGTCATGCGCTATGGGGGTGACGAATTCGTCTGCGCCCTCGTCGAGGCAGCGCTCCCGGATGCGGAGCGTACGCTGGCCGACATCCGGCGCCGGTACACCATCAAGACGCATGGCCACACCGTCAGCGCCGGGGTCGCCACGGTCGACGAAACGGACAGCGCCGAGTCGGTGGTTGCGAAGGCCGACACCGCCCTCTACGCCGAGCGCCGCCGGACCCGCGCCTGAGCGGCTCCTCGCCGCTTCGGCCGGGGGTGACGCGGGTGCGCGCGAGGAGTTTGAGACCCGTCAGCGCGGGTAGGATCGTCTGGCGAAGGAGCTGTGACGAATGGCCATCGACGTGGTCGGCAAGCTGGCGAGAGTGACTGCCGATATCACCCCCGGACACCTCGGCGAGGTGGTCATCGAGGTCCGCGCAGGCACCGAGCGATTCCTGGCCTGCGCATCAGACAAGACGTCAACGATCTACAAGCATTCCCAGGTCCTTGTGGTGGGTAGCCTGGGCGGTCGCACCGTTGAGGTGGCGCCGACAGACACCATGAGGTTGCCCCGATGACGACGCTGGCATACGTGCTCCTGGGAATCATTCTCGGCGCGTTGCTGCTGCTGGTACTGCTGTTTCGCGCGGCGTGGCGCGTCGCCGAGCCGGATGAGGCGCTGATCATCTCGGGCTTCCGCAGCAGCCAGCGCCCCGACGGCGTCGGCGAGAGCATGGGCTTCCGGATCGTCACGGGTCGCGGACGCCTGGTGGCTCCGGGCATCACCAAGGTCCGCCGCCTCTCGCTCGAAGCGCACGAGAGCGAGATCGGCGTTCCGTGCGTGTCGCAGCAGAAGATCCGCGTCGACCTTCGCGGCGTGATCGTCTACAAGGTGGGTGACGACTACCGTTCGATCGCCAACGCCGCGCGGCGCTTTCTCGACCGCCCGGCGGCGGAGCTCGAGACCAAGGTGCAGAACGTCTTCGTCGGTCACCTCCGCGCCATCGCCGGGTCGATGACGGTCGAGGACATGATCAGCGACCAGGACAAATTTGCGCAGCAGGTGCGCGACCGCTGCTCGCAGGAGATGGAGTCGTTTGGTCTCGTCATCGACAGCTTCCAGATCCAGTCGATCACGAGCCCCTCGAACTACATCGAGAACCTCGCTGCGCCTCACCAAGCCGAGGTCGAGCGCAATGCGCGTATCGCGCGAGCCAACGCCGAACGCGACGCGGTCGGACAGGAGCAGATCGCCCAGGCGCAGATGGCGCAGTCCCAGCGCGACACCAACATCAAGAAGGCCGGATACCAGGCCGAGGTCGATACGGCGACCCAGCTTGCCGGACAACAGGGGCCGCTCTCGGAGGCGAAAGCGCATCAGGCCGTCGTCACCGAGCAGACCCGCGTCGCCGAGTTGCAGGCCGAGCAGAAGGAGCAGCAGCTCCAGGTCGACGTCCGCCGGCCGGCGGACGCGGAGGCGTACCGCCAGACCACCCTTGCGGCAGCGGGCCGCGACGTGCGCATCCGTCAGGCTGAAGCCGAGGCGCAGGAGGTCCGCCTCCGGGCCGAGGCGGTCGCGGCGCAGACCAAGGTGCAGGCCGAGGCGGCGGCAGCCGCTCTCAAGATGCAGGCCACCGCGCAAGCCGACGCCACGCGCCTCACCGGTCAGGCAGAGGCGGACGCCATCAAGGCCAGAGGCCTTGCCGAGGCTGACGCGATCCGCGCCCGCATGGAGGCTGAGGCCGCCGGCATCGAGCGCCGCGCGGCGGCGATGAGCCAGAACCAGGAAGCGGTCATCGCACAGCAGATCGCCGAGAAGCTCCCCGAGATCGTCGCGGCAGCTGCATCGCCCTTCGAGCATATCGGTCAGTTCACCGTGTTGAACGGCGCCCAGGGCGTCACCGGGGCACTGGCAGAGATCATCCAGCAGGCCGGTGCACTCACCGGAATGGCCCGGAACTCCCTGCTCCCGGCGATCACGAAGGCGGCGACCGCCCCGGAGCCACAGCACCTGAACGGCGGGCGCCGCGGAACTGCGTATCCAAACGGAGACCACAGCGGGCGGCGCAGGCAGCAGACTCCTGTCACGATCAGCGACCCGGCCCCCGCCGGGACCGACGCCAGCGAGGAGCATCCGACCAAGTGACAACAGACAACTCCGAGACCGCGGCCGACGCGGTCTCGCTCTCGCTCTCCCCGCCGGAGGCGGCCACGACGGTCGCCCCCGCGGAGGCAGAACGCGAGGTGAGCATCGACCCGGAGGCCGCCAAGCGGATCGATGCCATGGTCGCCGGCTTCGTCAACGGCCTGCGAGGCATCGATGTCCGTGGCGACGACTACCGGCGGCGCGTCGACGACATCGACAGCCTGGCGGATCGTGAGATCCGGACCACGTCCGACATGAGCAACCGCCTGCTCGACCGGCCCACCCGGGCCATGAACGGACTCGGCAAGGGTGACGCCCCGATCGCCAAGAGCCTCCTCGACCTGCGTCGCTCGGTCGAGGAACTGAATCCCGCCAAGCACGATCTCACCCAGGGCGGCTCGCGGAAGTTGCTTGGGGTGCTCCCTTTCGGGGACCGGGTTCGAGCGTACTTCGCGAAGTACCAGAAGTCGCAGAGCCACATCGAGGGCATCGTCGGTGCCTTGCGCGAAGGTGGCGCGGAGCTCGAGAAGGACAACGCGTCCATCGCCCAGGAGCAGAAGGCACTGTGGTCCCAGATGGAGACGCTGCGCCAGTACACGTACATGGCGGAGAGGCTCGACACGGGCCTCGAAGCCCAGATCAATCACATGGCGATCGGCGACCCCGAGCGCGCCAAAGTGCTCCAGGAGGACATCCTCTACCCCGTTCGGCGCCGGCGTCAGGAGATCCTCACCCAACTGGCGGTCGCGGTGCAGGGCTATGCCGCACTGCGCGTCGTCGAGGTGAACAATCGCGAGCTGGTACGTGCCGTTCGCACGGCGACAACGACGACCGTTGCCGCGCTCCGGACCGCCGTGATGGTCGCGCAGGCGCTGACCAACCAAAAGCTCGTGAGCGAGCAGGTCAAGGCCGTCAACGAGACCACGAGCGCGATGATCGAGAGCACGTCGTCGGTGCTGCGCGAGCAGACCGCCACCGTTGAGAGTCAGGCGGCGAGCCCAGGCATCGACATGGGATCACTCCAGCGCGCGTGGGACAACGTTTTCGCCGCTCTCGACCAGATCGACACCTACAAGTTGCGGGCGCTGGAAGCGATGAAGATCACGGTTCGCGATCTGTCGGACCAGGTCGAGCGTTCGCAGGCGCAGGTCGAGCGTCTCCATTCCGCCGACGCGACACCGCCCCGTATCTCGACGCCGAGCCAGTCTCTGCGTATCTCCTGACCGCCGCTCGTCAGCCGGCTACAGGTGTGCGAGCCTGATCCAGACCATGCCCGCGAGCGCGGCCACGAAAAAGATCGCGTATTCCGCGATCACCTCCTTGCTGCGCGAGCGAGCTCCAATCGCCCCGGCCACACCGCGACCGCCGTACCAGAGCACGAGCAGGATCGCTGCACGAAGTCCCGCGTGCGCGGAGTCGGCACCCACGAGGACCGCGGCGCCGGCGACCAGCACGCCGACCACGAGCGCGGAGGCGATTGTCCAGAGAATGGGCAGGTGCTCCGTCCGGAGCCCGTCGAGGCTGACGAGCACGACCACGACGAACACCGCGGGAAGCCGGAATTGGAGTGGCAGCGTCGGCGACACGCCACCGAGGAGCACCGGAGCGAGCACGGCGATCCCGGAGATGTCCCGAATGAGCCGCGTGAACCATCCCTCCTTGCCGAGCGCGCGGCGGCCGGCCAGCTGGGGCACGCCGCCGATCACCACCGCGGCGATGACCCCGCTGCCGATCCGGATGGGGAGCGGGAGCACGGCGATGGCGAGGAGCGTCCCGAACGAGAGCACCGCAGCCATCGGCAGCGCCGTCCCGACCGGACCCGGGCGCGAGTCCGAGGGGTAGATCAGGAAGTCGTACGCGACCAGGAACAACCCTGTGAAGAGCGCGAGCCCGGTGTCGCTGAGCGCGCTCCGCGTGAGCCCGACGGCTTCAGGACGGAGGAGCACCTCGGCAGCGGCGACCGCGATCCCGAACGCGGTGTGGACCATCGGCAGCGGGATCTCGGCGAGCACCCGCACCTCGCCGGTGATACCGAGCGCGCTGCGCGCCTGGTCAGCGAGATAGGCGTGACCCCTGCGGCGAAAACCTGTTCGATTATCCACGTCGGCCTGTGGAAACGGTGGAGAACTCGGCAGACCTCGGCTCAGTCCGCCGAGGTGCCGGCCCGTCCGTAACTGTCCTCGAGGCGCACCACGTCGTCGATCTCCGGCGAGGAAACCTCAATCAGATCGGTCTCCTCGATCGCGACGAAACGATGGCGCCGGCCGGGGCGGACGTGCGCACTCATCCCCGGGGTCAGCCGGTGCGTCTCCATCACGCCGTTGTCGTCCTCGAGCTGGAGGTCCAGCGCGCCGGACTCGACGTGGATCCATTCGTCTTTCTGGACGTGGTACTGGAGGCTCAACGACTTTCCGCGATCGATGTGGATGACCTTGCCGCAGTAGCGGTCGGTGAGCGCCCACCGAAGCTCGTACCCCCAGGGCTTGTCCACCCGGCCCGAGCCCGCCGCCTGGACTGATCCCGAGGGCGACGCCAGCTGGCTCATTCGCTCGCTCCGACCGCGACGCGGTCCGAAACACCACTGTGGTGTTCGAGCGCGGTGATCAACTCCTCGACGCGCTCGTGCGTGGTCGCCTCGGCGTACACCCGCATCAACGGCTCGGTGCCGCTCATGCGCATCAACACCCAGGAGCCGTCGTCCATGTAGAACTTGAATCCGTCGTCCGTTCGCGTGCGCACGATCTTGCTGCCCGCGAGTGCCGTCGGCTCGTCACGCTGCATACGCGCGTACACCTGCGCCTTCCGCTCCTCGTAGCCGTCGCGTGGAAACCGGATGTCGTGGCGGTCATATGCGTGCGGGCCGACGAGGTCCTCGAGGTGCTTGAGGAGCTGCGACAGCGGCTGCCCGTAGTCGACGATCATCGAAGCCATCATCAAGCCGGAGAGGATGCCGTCGCGCTCCGGCACGTGGCCTCGGAACGCATACCCGCCGGATTCCTCGCCGCCGAGCAGCGCGTTCGTCTCCATCATCTTGGTGCCGATGTATTTGAAACCGACCGGCATCTCGTGCACCGTGACACCGAAGCGCTCGCCGAGCGCATCAAGCATTCCGGACGTCGTGATCGAGCGCACGATGTCGCCGCGCAGTCCGCGCTTTTCGAGCAGGTACATCGCGAACAGCGACATGACCTGCAACTGGTTGATGTAGGTCCCGCGCTCGTCGATGATGCCCACTCGGTCCGCGTCGCCGTCGTTGGCGATGCCGAGATCGAACTGACCTGACTGCATCCGCTCCATCGCCTCCGGCATGTACCGGTCGATCGGCTCAGGATGCATACCGCCGAATCCGGGGTTTCGCTCGCCGTGCAACTCCGTGACAGTTGTCGAGCCGCCTCCGAGCGCACGCGCGATCAGGCCGGCACCTGCTCCGTACATCGCCTCGTGGAGGACACGGAGCCCGTGAGAACGCAGGGCTTCCAGGTTGACCATGCGACCGAGCTGCTCAAAATAGCTCGGCAGGGTATCGACGACCTGCAGACGGCCGGTCTTGACGGCCTCCTCGTAGGTCATCTCATTGACGCCCGACTCGAGCGCGGCAACGGTGTGGCGTTCGATCTGCGCCACGACCTCCGGAGGGGCTGAGCCGCCGAAGTCAGGCTTGTATTTGATGCCGTTGAACTCGGCGGAGTTGTGGCTCGCGGTGACGACGACACCACCTGCCGCGTGCTGCTGCGTGATCGCCCAGGAAACGGCCGGGGTCGGGGTCACCCGGTCGAGCAGGACGACGGTTTGCCCGTTGGCGACGAGGACACGTGCAACCTCGCGCGCGAACATCTCGGCGCAATAGCGTGAGTCGTGGCCGACGACGACGGGACGTGTCTCGTTGCCGAGATACAACGCCACTCCTTGAGCGACGGCGCGCACGTTCGCGTAGGTGAAGTCATCCGCGACCACGGCTCGCCATCCGTCGGTCCCGAACCTGATCGGGTTCGGCGTCATCGCGCTCATTCTAGACGCAGCGGTCCCGGCCAAATGCGGGGGTGCCGGCGCAGGGAAGCCGCGTTGCTCGGAGCCCCGCGATCAGAGGACCTCGTCGCGGCCGTCAGCCTTGAGGTGCTCGACGACCTCCTTGACCAGCTGGGAACGCGAGGCGGGAACGACCAGCACCGCATCCGGAGTATCCACGACGACCAACCCCTCAACGCCGGCAACCGCAACGACCCGTCCGGAGCGGGCGACCACGGTGCAGTCACGCGATGCGGTGATGACCACGTCGCCTTCCACCACGTTGCCGTCCTCGCCCGCCTCGCCGTCGGTGACCCGGGCATCGCGGACATCCGTCCAGGACCCGAGGTCCGACCACCCGAATGACGCCTGCACGACGGTGAGGCGCCGCGTGCGTTCGAGGACGAGCGGCTCCACGGCCTGCGCACGTTGGGCTGCGTAGAGCCGGGCAGCCGTGGCGTGATCGCCCGCAACCCACGCATCGGTCACTGAGGTCAGCGCTGATCCGAGTTCCGGGTCGGCCGCCTCCAGTTCGGCGAGGAAACGCCGCGCCGTCCATGCAAAGAGGCCCAGGTTCCACAGATGCCGCCCACCGTCGAGGTAGCCCCGCGCAACCTCGGCCGTCGGCTTCTCGGTGAATCCGGTGGCCTCGAACGCGCGGAGCCTTCCGGCAGCGCGGGCCGCAGCCGACGGGCTTCCCGTGGGTGGCCGCCAGACCCCGGGATCGCGCGGAGCCCCGAGTTCGATGTAGCCGAACCCGGTCACCGGCGCCGCCGGCACCAGGCCGACTGTCGCGAGCCCGTCGGTGCTTGCCGCCCATCCCGCCGAAGCCAGCACCGCGGCGCGATAGGCTCCGGGATCGCTGACACGATGATCGGCGTGAACGCTGGCGATCAGCGCGTCTGGGTCCTCGCGGGCGATGAGCCCAACCGCCAGCCCGAGCGCCGGCCCTGTCCCCCTGGGCTCAGGTTCCGCGATGACCGCATCCCCCGACAGTCCGACTGCAGTGAGGGTCGCGCGGCAGCCATCGACCTGCGCCGCGGCCGTGACGACCCGGACGCTCTCGCCGAGACCGATCACACGCTCGAGCGTGGCTCGCAGCAGCGTCTCGCCGCCTGGCGCCAGTGGCAGCAGGTGCTTCGGCGTCGATCGCCGGCTCAGCGGCCACAGCCGGGTGCCGCTGCCGCCCGCGAGGACGAGGATATGCAGACCCATTGGGCTGACGCCTCGATTCGCGCGGGACGACTAGGCCGTCGCGGCCGCGGCGAGCAGCGGTTCGGTCCCCGCATCCTCGGCCCACTGGTGGGCGAGTCCGACGCGCTCCCACGGGAGATCGAGATCACTCCGGCCGAAGTGTCCGTACGCGGCGACCTGGCGGTAGATCGGCTGGCGCAACTCCAGCGCGCTCATGATCCCGAAGGGTGAGAGATCGATGTACTCATCGATCAGAGCGGCGATGGTGTCGGTCGGCACCTTCTCTGTGCCGAAGGTCTCGACGAACACCGAAACGGGCTTTGCCACCCCGATCGCGTAGGCGACCTGGATCTCGCATTTCGTCGCCAGGCCCGCTGCGACGACGTTCTTGGCGGCCCAGCGTGCTCCGTACGCCGCGCTCCGGTCCACCTTGGACGGGTCCTTACCGCTGAAGGCGCCACCACCGTGACGGGCGTACCCGCCGTACGTGTCGACGATGATCTTGCGCCCGGTGAGGCCGGCGTCAGCCATGGGACCGCCGATCACGAACCGCCCGGTCGGGTTCACGTACCGCTTGGTGCCGGCATCGAGCCACTCCGCGGGGATCACCTTCTCCACGACCTGTTTCTGGACGTCGTCGAAGATCTGTTCCTGGGTGACCTCCTCGCCATGCTGCACGCTGATCAGCACGGTGTCGACGCGACGCGGGCGGCCCTCGTTGTCGTATTCGATCGTGACCTGGGTCTTGCCGTCGGGCCTGGCCCAGCGCAGGCTGCCGTCACGACGGGTGACCGCGAGCCGACGAGCGAGCTGATGCGCCATCTGGATGGGCGCCGGCATCAACTCGGGAGTCTCGTCGCAGGCGAACCCGAACATCATTCCCTGGTCGCCGGCCCCGCCGTGGTTGACCCCGAGCGAGATGTCGGGCGACTGCTCGTTGACGCCGACGAGGACGCCGCAGGTCTCCCAGTCGATCCCGTACTTGGCTCTGGTGTAGCCGATCTCCTTGATCGTCTGGCGGACCAGCCCGGCGATGTCCACGTACGCCTGGGTCGTGATCTCGCCGAAGACGAGCACGGTCCCCGTGCTGAGTGCGGTCTCGCAGGCGACCCGGCCCAGCGGGTCCTTGCCGAGCACCGCGTCAAGGACCGCGTCGCTGATCTGATCGGCGACCTTGTCGGGGTGACCTTCAGTGACAGATTCGGATGTGAACAGACGGTGCCGTACTGCTGGCATCTGGAAGAATCCTCCACCCCACCGGCAGCCACCGAGCCGCCCTGTGCGGCTCCGGCCTGCTCCTGTCCGGGGATCGGAGGGATCGTAACAGCGTGATTGTCCCTTGGCGAGGCCTACTCGGACCGTGTACTGTTACGGGTAACTATCACCAACCCGGGCGCCGTTATCAATACGCGCCGGACGGAGGAACAAGGCGCGTGTCGGTAGACCAGACCCTACGTTGCCGCGATTGCGGCGTCGACTTTATTTGGACTGAGGGCGAGCAGGACTTCTTTGCT
>DATKQX010000073.1:0-24046 GCA_035532495.1 Saccharimonadales bacterium (SeqCode) | reverse complement strand
GACGTCGCCACTTCAGTCAGCAGTCGATGGCTCGCGTGATGCACCCCGACGGTCCGCCCTTGCTCACCAACCCGCTCACGGAGGGACTGGTCGCGTAGCTCACCGACGTTGTGAGAACTCCACCGAATTCACACCACTACGCGGGACTTGACCCTAGAGCGCTGACGCCCTGCGCCCGAGGTCGCGGCTCTGGCTTCTCGGAGCCACCGACGATCGCTCGACTGATGAGCAGTAGCCGTCTGCGGCGGTGCGATGACCGCCGTGAGCTCCGCCGTCAACCGTCGAGCTCGTTCAACGCCCATATCGCCCACATCGTGCAGCGCCGCGACCGCACGCATGCTGAACTCGGCTGCCAGTCGATCGAACGACAGTGGAGCGCCGGCGTCCACGGGGCTTTCCGCGCTCGCCACGGCAGCACGCGGCCTCTCGAGCTCCTGGCGCCCGCGTACCCCGGCGTGTCTGTCAGGTGTCCGGCGTGACGACGGCGCGGCCGATGATGGCACCGCCATCGAGAGCGGCATACGCCGCGGCAGCGCCGCTCAGGGGGACGCGCTGGGTCACCATGCGCTCGGCGCGGATCGCGCCGGCGGCGGCCATGCGTAGGATCTCTGGCATATCGGCGCGCGTCCGGCCCCCGTACGAGCCGGTGATGCGGATACTGCGGCGGACCAGGCGAGTGATACCGATCGCCGCCGTCGCCTGACCGGACGCGATCCCGATGGCGACCATGCGACCGCCGTCTCGCACTAGCTCAAAAGCCTGCTCAAACGTCTGGGGTCGGCCCAGCGCCTCGAATGCGACATCGACTCCCTCGCCACCGGTGAGTTCGCGCACCCGGCTGACGGCGTCCTGTTCGCCGGCGTTGACGACGTCCGTCGCACCCAGATCGACGGCCGTTCGGAGCGCCTCCTCACGAACGTCGACGGCGATGATCTGCGCCGCCCCGAACGCGTGAGCAAGCTGGACGAGATTGAGACCGACACCGCCGATGGCGACCACGGCAACGGTTTCACCGACGCGGACATCGCCGGCGTGGCGCACAGCTCCAAACGCAGTGAGGATCGAGCACCCGTAGACCGCCGATTCCACCAGTGGCAAGCCATCGGGGAGGCGGAACAGACCGGTGGCGGGAATCACGCAGTACTCGGCCAAGCCCCCCATCGAGTACATCCAGAGCGGATCGCCACCGGCACGATAAAGGCGCGTGGTGCCGTCGTACAGGGTGCCCTTCAGCCGGTTCATGGCGAAGAAGCGCTCGCAGAGGTCGTCCCGGCCGCGCGCACAGAAGCGGCAAGACCCGCAGGGCATGATGAAGGCGCCCACCACATTCGATCCGACCTCTGGCGCGTCGGTGCCGCTGGGCACCTCGGCAACGACGCCAGAAATCTCGTGACCTAGTACGCAGGGCGTGGGGAAGGCAACCTCGCCTTTGATCACATGGAGGTCGGTGTGGCAGACCCCGCAGCCGGCCACCTTGACAAGCACCTCACCCGAGTGTGGATGGGGGATGGGGATCTCCTCGACCCGCAGCTCCGCGCGCGGCGAGTCAAGCACCACCGCCCGCATCATTCCGGCGGTCACCCGCCCTCCTTGAATATCACCGCTTCAATCTCCGCCGGACTGCAGCCTACCTCCTCGAGGACCTCTGCCGTGTGTTCGCCGAGCGCTGGCGGTTGGCGAGTGAGCCCCGCTCTTCCGGAGCTGTATCGGACGGGGTGGCGGAGGACCCTCACGGTGCCCGCCTCTCGATGCTCGAATTCGAGGACCGGGTCAAGGAAGCGCACCGCCTCATCCTTGAAGGTAGCGTCGAGCTCATTGACCGGCGCACACCAAATGGCGCGCTCGCGCAGACAGGCAACCCATTCCGCGGTAGTGCGCTGGCGGATCAGGGGATCGAGGATCCGGCGGATCTCGTCACGATGCGTGTACGCAACGGTTGGATCCTGGTACGGCTGGAGTTCATCGGGGTCACCGACCGCGGCGGAAAGCGTCGCGATCGGCGTCATCGAGATCGCGACGTGACCGTCCGCGGTAGCGTAGAGGCCATACGGAGCGGCGTGGAAGGTATCGGCGAGCTGGGAATGGGGCCGTTCGAGCTGGGCGCCGTTGAGGTGGTACACGACAGGTTCGGTCTGCAAGTCCAGCGCCCCCTGCATCAGCGTCACCTCGACCCGCTGGCCCTCACTCGTGCGTTCACGGTGGACCAGGGCAGCGAGGATGCCCATGGCCAGCAGACTGGCGCTGTGCTGGTCCACCACCGCCGCACCCGCAACTGTCGGGCCCTGTTCGGCGCTGCCGGTGTTGGCGGCGAGCCCGGAGAGGGCCTGGATGAGCAAGTCCTGACCGGGGAGATCGCGGTAGGGACCCTCGCTGCCGTAGCCCGAGCCGGACGCGTAGACGACCCGTGGGTTCGTCTGTCTGACCTCCTCATAGCCGAGGCCAAGGCGGTCCATCACCCCCGGACGGAAGTTCTCGATGATCACGTCGGCGCGGGTGATGAGGCGGCGCGCGGCGGAGACACCCGCCGGGCTCTTGAGGTCGAGGGCGACGCTGCGCTGGTTGCGATTCCCGAGGAGGAAGAAGGCGCTGACGCCATTGATAAACGTGTCGGCCCCGGCCCAACTGCGCTCCCAGGCCCCGCGGCCGGGCTGCTCCACCTTGACCACGTCCGCGCCCATGTCGGCGAGGTACTGACACGCTGCCGGCCCCATCAGGAACTGCGAGAAAGCGACGATCCGGATGCCGTCGAGCAGGGTCAGACCGCCAGAGGTGCCAGCCATCTACGTGATCAGCTGCATGATGTGCGTGGCCACAGCCACCACCTCGCTGCGCTGGTTGGTGACCTCGATGGTGCCGACCGTACGCTCCTTCTCAGCGACGATGGAGGTGATCTCGTACGCGATGGTTAGTGTGTCTCCAAAGAACACCGGTTTGATGAAGCGGATCCGGTCGTATCCAAGCGATACCATTGGCCGCTCGAAGTCGTCGAGGATGCGCGTGGAAGCAGCGGACATGTATCCGACCACCAACGCCCCGTGGGCGATCCGATGCCCCAGGCTCGTTCCCTTGCAGTACTCCTCGTCGACGTGGTTGGGGTCGAGATCGCCGGTGATGCCAGCAAACAGGTACACGTCGGACTCGCTCACGGTCTTGCTGACCACAACGCGCTTGCCGATGGGCACGTCGCCAATACCCACGGTGTTCGTCGCGCCGATCGGAGCGGCGGCAGGGTACTCGCTCACCACCATGCGCTCCCGGCGGTAATGCCGCCGTCGACGTAGACCGTCTGCCCGGTGACGAAGCGAGCCTCGTCCGAGGCGAGGAAGGTGACCACGTCGGCGACGTCCTCGGGCGTGCCAAGCCTGCGCAGGGGGGTATTTTCCACGGTGGCCGTGGCACGCTCGGGGTACTGGTCGATGTACGCCTGGGTGAGTGGGGTTCTGATGATTCCCGGCCCAACGGCATTGACGTTGACACCGTGCGGTCCCCACTCAACAGCGAGGCTGCGCACCAGGCCGGTGAGCCCCGCCTTGGTAGCGGTGTACGCGGCCCGAAGGTCCATCCCGTGAATGGCCACCGCTGAGCTGGTGACCACCACCCGACTGCAGTCGCGGTCGAACAGCAGGGGGCCGAACACCTGGCAGGTGACGAACACTCCATAGACGTTGGTCTCGATCATGTCGCGCAGTTGCGCGTCGCCAAGATCGAGCGCCTTGCAGCGGGTGTTGATGCCCGCGTTGGGGACCAGGATGTCGAGCTCGCCGACCCGTTCCCGCACAGCTTCCAGGGAGGCGCGGTCGCGAACATCAGCGAACTCAACCGTCAGCCCCTCGTCGGCCGCAAAGTCCTTCCGCACCTGGGCGATCTGATCCTCGGCATTGCTCACCGCGACCACCGCGGCACCCTGGGCGCGGAGCGCCCGGGCGATCGCCAGCCCGATGCCCCGGGTCCCCCCTGTGACCAGCGCTCTGCGCCCGCTCAGGCTCATGCGGCTGGTGCCTTCGGGGGGTCGACCTTCTTGAAGGGCTCGAGGATGTGCTTGGCGAACAGATCCAGCTGCTCGAGATCGGCGGTCATGGTGTGCAAGAAGATGTGTTCCACGCCGGCGTCCACGCGCTGCTGTATACGCTTCTGGATGTCGTCGATGGTGCCGGTCAGGTACACGGTCTCAATGTAATCCCAGGGACGCTCGTCTGAGACCACGCCGAGCAGGTAACGCTGCTGCTCCGTGATCACCTCGTCCCGGTTGGTCTGCTCAGTCAGCCAGCAGAAGTTCTCGTGGGCCACGGCGAATCCGGTCCGGGCGCGGGCCCGGCCGCGCCGGATCAGATCCTCGTCGATGACCGCAAGATCCTCGGCGATCTGTCGCGGCTCCGCCGTGGGGCGGGCGATCCAGCCGTCCCAGCGGCAGATCCGATCGAGCACCTTTGGCGCCATTCTGGCCTGGTCCGGCGAGGCCTCATGGGCCAGCTGCTGACCGCCCGCCGCCCACACCGGCGGCACGTGGCTCTGCGGCTCAACGGTGATGTCACGCATGGTGTAGTAAGCGCCTTCGAAGGTGACGTTGCGGCCCCGGAGCAACTGCATCGATGCCTCGAGGACCTCGTCGGTGCGCGCGCCTCGCTGCTGGCGTGTGCCGCCCGTTGACTCGAACTCAGGCGGGTACCAACCGGTGCCGATGCCGTAGATGAACCGGCCACCGCTCAGATGCTGCAGGGTAGCGATCTCCTTGGCCAACACCACGGGCTGCCGGGTCGGTAGCACCAGGACGGAGGTTCCCAACATGACCCGCTCGGTCACCGCGGCGACGTAGGCCAGGGTGATCATCGGCTCCGTCCAGCTGACCCGGTAGAAGCGCGTCGCGGTGAGCAGATGGTCGGTGATGAAGAGCGAGTCGAAGCCGAGCTCTTCGGCTTTGGAGGCGTAGCGACGGATCTGCTCGCCATGCATGGCGGCCTGACCGGGGAGCAGATAGGACGGAACGAAGACGCCAACCTTCACCGCGCCGCCTCAGCCACGCGCGGTGCCGCCGGAAGCTCGCCGGCGAAGACGAGCGCTTCCCGGATGCGCGCGCGCTCCTCATCCGATATCGGCAGGAGCGGTTCCCGGACGGTGTCGCGCTCTAGAATCCCCTGCATGACTAGGGCAGCCTTGGTGCGCGCTCGATAGTTCCGGACCGGCGGGGCGAAGACCGCGTTGACCAGCGGTGTCAGTCGATCCATGATCCGGCGCGCTTCGGCGTGCCGCCCGGCGAGCGCGTGCTCGATGAGATCGACCTGCTGCTTAGTGGCAAGAGCCCCGAAGCCGATCAGCGCTCCTTCCGCGCCGAGGAGGAAGGACTCGTGGATGAAGTTGTCGTTGCCGGTCAGGACCACGCAGTCGGGGCGGGATGCCTTCACGGCATCGCGCGCTCGCACGAAGAGCTGAGGATCGAATGACGCCTCCTTGATTCCGACCACTTCGGTGACCCGACAGAGCCTGTCAAGCAGTTCCGGCTCGAAGTTGACCCCGCCAAGTGAGGGCTGGAGAACGAAGAGGATGAGCGGGAGGCCGGTCGCGTCCCCGATCGCCGCGTGATAGCGCACCGGAAGCTCGGGATCCAGCGGCGCACCCTGGTACGCGGAGATCGGGAAGACGAGCAGCCCGGCCGCGCCGATTGCGCGGAGGTCGCGCGCCGTGGCCACCGCCTGCTGGGTGAACTGCGCCCCCAACCCGGCGATGACAGGGAGCTGGTCGCCCACCTCGTCGATCACTACTTCCAGAACACGCAGGCGTTCCTCCGGCCAGAGGTGCGGTCCTTCACCGGTGTCGACGTTGATGGCGAGCGCCTTGGGCTTCGCGCTGGCCACGTGCCGGACGTACCGCCGGAGCACGGGCTCGTCGATCTGGGCGTCAACGGTCATGGGAAGGGCCGTCGCCGGAATCAGCCCCCCGAGATCAAGCTTCATGGAATCCTCCTGTCCGGTCGCGGAGCGGACCCAGGGTCGCGAACGCCCCCGGGCCCGCAAATCCAGCCTGGGTCTTACCCCGTGGCGGTGCTCAGCTCAGCCGCGCTGAAGGTCCGCAGGATCTGATAGTTTCCCTGCAGATCCACTTGCACAGCGTCGAACGGCCCGAACACGTTGTGGTACTGGTTGAAGTCCATCGGGCCACTGGCACCTTCGTAGTTGATCTTCTTCCCGGCCTTGAGATCGGCAAGCGCGGTGGCCCAGTCGGAGACCTTGACGCCGGGAGGGTTGGACACCTGCGGGATGGCATTGACCATGGCCTGCGGATCAGTGCTGCCGGCCTTCTCGATCGCGAGGCAGAGGACCATCACGGAGTCGTACGCGTAGTTTGCATTCGACAGCGGCTGATGATTGTATGTCTTGGCGTACCAGGTGTTGTAGACATCAGCGCCTCCACCGGGCTCCGATCCGCCGACCAGCGACACGAGGTGCGCGTTATCGACCGGGATTCCAACCGCCTTGAACCAGTCGCTCCCGGTCGTCGAGTCGGTCCCAACGAAGGGGATCGCGAAATTGTTCGCCTCGCGGAAGTTGGAAAAGAGAGTCCCCGCGGTGGCGGGATCCTCGTGGGTGAAGATGACGTCGGGGTGGGCGTTGATCACCCGCGCCACCTCCGAGCGGTAGGACGACTGTCCTAACGCCATGTCGACGGTGGCCACGATGTGGCCGCCGAGCTTCTCGAAGGTCTTCGCGAGGACCGGCTGCAGTGTCTGAGCGGACGCTTCGGTCGTGAACAGGATGGCGGCATTCTTGTAACCTTTGTCGATCGCGTACAGCGCCATTGCCACCGCTTCCTGCGAGTCGGAGGCGCTGCCGCGCCAGATCCACGGGTCGGTGAGCTGGTCGAAACTGGTCGAGCCGCCTTGGAACATGTCCGGGATGTGGTAGCGGTCGATGATCGGCTGGACGGCGCCGATCTCCGGAGTCTGCGGTCCGATGATGCCGACGACATGATCGAGGTTGATGAGCTGCTGCACCGCGGCGACGGCGTCAATTGGATCACTCAGCTCATCACCGTTGAAAACCTGCACCTGCTGGCCAAGGACGCCGCCGCTGGCGTTGATCTCTCTGAGAGCGACCTGCACGCCCTCATTGAACGCCTGCCCGAACGATGCCTCGGCGCCGGTGAATCCTGCCAGATCGCCAAGGATCACGGGTGCGCTGAGGCGTCCCTTGACGGCAGCATTACTGCTGCCGCTCCCGCAGGCGGCTAGGAGCAGTGCGCTTGAACACAGAGCTGCTGTGATCACGGTGCGCAAATGGGTGTTTCGTAGATTACTCATACTCTTCTCCTTGGAAAGGGTTCCACTTGGAAAGGGTTCCACTGTTGGTTACGACGCCGTGCGCATACAGGCTCTCTTGGCTATTCGGGCACCTCCCTCGTCACCTGACCATCCTCGTTTCCAGGCGCGGCTTTGCCGATGTACAACTCGCCGATCTCATGGTTGTTGAGGATGTCCCGTCCCGGCCCATCGAGACGGTTCTCACCCACGACGAGCACGTAGCCCCAATCGCACTCGGCTAGGGCGCGACGCGTATTCTGCTCGACGAGCACGACCGCGACCCCGGTGTTTTTGATGCTGTGGATGTGCTCCCAGACAACGTGCTCGTATCGCGGCGACAGTCCCGCAGTGGGCTCGTCAACGAGCAGTACCGCCGGGTCGACCATCAAGGCTCGGGCGAGGGCGAGCATGTTTCGCTGGCCGCCGCTGAGCGTGCGAGCCGTCCGTTTCAAGGCCATGCGAAGATCGGGAAACAGCTGACACAACGCCTCCGCTTTCTCCTTGACGCCGTGCCGCCGGACAAAGCCCCCCATCTCGAGGTTCTCCATCACCGTCAGTGACGGAAAGACATTTGCCAGCTGAGGCACGTACGCGAGGCCCTGCTGGACCAACCGGTTGGCGGGTTGACGGGTCACGTCGACGCCGCGGAGCATGACGTGACCGTCGGTCGGACGGATGACACCGGCGACAGCCTTGAGGAGGGTGGACTTCCCCGCCCCGTTGGGGCCGACCAGCACCGTGATCTCCCCCGCCCGAGCGACAAGTTTGACGTTCTTGACAATGGGAACGCTGTTGTAACCGGCGGTGAGACCCTCGACCACGAGAACGGCGCCCGCATCATGCACTGGTGTCCACTCCCAGGGCACTGGTATCCACCCCCAGGTAGGCGTCGAGCACCGCCGGGTCCTTGCGGAGGGCGTTCATGGTGCCGCTGGCGATGACCGTCCCCAGAGCCATCACGATGGCGGTGTCGCACGCCTGCTCGACGAACGTCAGGTTGTGCTCGACGATGACCAGCGTGATGCCAGACTGGCGCAGGTACTCGATTGCGTGGCTGATGCGCGCGACCAGCACCGGGTTGACTCCGGACAGCGGCTCGTCGAGCAGCGCCAGCTGCGGCCGCGCCATCACGATCCTGGCGAACTCGAGAAGCCGTTTCTGGCCGCCGCTGAGCTCACCAGCGCGGTCGTCGCGCAGCGCGACCAGGCCGAGGTCCGCGAGGATGCCGCGCGCGGCCTCCCGGTCGTCTCGCTCAGCCGTGGCGATCCGCCGTGGTCTGAACAGTGAGCGCCATGCCGCGTCGCGACCCATCGCACGGGCCGCCACCAGCATGTTCTCCATGACGCTCAGCGACCCCCACTCGCGCGCCGTTTGGAACGTGCGAATCAACCCGCGGGCCGCCACCTGGTGAGGCGGGCGTCCCATGATCGACTCACCGGCGAAACGCACCTCGCCTGAATCGGCCCGTTGAAAGCCGGACAGAAGGTTGACTGTGGTGCTCTTGCCCGCGCCGTTGGAGCCGATCAGGCCTGTGATCGACCCCTGCTCGATGGTGAAGGAGCACTTGCGAACTGCCTCGACCCCACCGAAGCTCTTGGACAGATCGGTGACCTCAAGGATCGACGCAGCTGTCATGTGAGTTGCGGTGTGGCCGGGGCCACGGGCAATGAAGCACTGGCGTTGTTGTCCTTGTCTCTGTCGGTGTCCTTGTCGCGCGGCTCGGGCAGGATTCCCTGAGGGCGGAAGCGGAGGACGAGGATGATGATCAGCCCGCCCACCACACCACGCAGGGCCTCGTTGGCGTCCGGATTGCCGGGGATCATCGGGATGAAATTACGGGTGGCCTCCGAAATCACTCCGGTGAAGAGGAACACCCCGAGAATGGCGCCGAGGTTGTTGCCAGTACCGCCGAGGAAGATCGCGGTGTAGAGCAAGAAGGTCTCCCCCGGCGTCCACCCCGCCGGGTTGAAGGCGCCGACGAAGTGGGCAAGCAGCGCGCCACCGAAACCCGCGATCAGCGAGCCGAGGATGAACGCCCGCAACTTGAACCAGAAAACCGGCCGGGCGAAGGCCTGTGCCGCGACCTCGTCATCGCGTATCGCCCTCAGCGTGCGACCGAACGGGCTGCGATAGAGATGGCGTGCGAGCAGATACACGCAGGCGAGAGCGAAGAGGCACAGACCCAGGTAGAAGAACGTGTATTCCTCCGGGCTGAACGGCAGGTTGTTCGCGAATGGCTGGGGAATGCCGAACATGCCGACCTGGCCGCCGAAGAGGCCCAGGTTCTGGGCGACGACCTGGTAGACGACCAGGCCAAGCGACAGTGTCACGATCGCGAAGTAGTCGGCGCGCAGCCGGCGCAACGCGATCGCGCCGATCAAAGCTCCGGCAGCCCCGGCGGCCAGCGTCCCTCCCAGAGCGGCCACTGGGAAGGGCAGTGAGAGGCTCAGGATGTACGTCTGCTGGCCGGCGTAGATCGGTGGCCCGACATCCAGTCCGGCCGACACGTAGGCGCCCACTGCCACGAACGTGATGTATGTGAGGTTGAGCATGCCCGTCCATCCCCACTGCACGTTCAGGCCAATCGCCAGGATGGCGAAGATCGACACCAGGGTGAGCACCGAGACGAGGTAATCGATCATATGGCGGCCTGCTCCTTGGCACCGAACAGGCCAGAGGGCTTCACCAGCAAGACCAGCACGAGGATGCCGACCGCGATCACCATCTTGTAGCTGGCAGCGAGGTACCCGCCGCTAACCTCGGTGGCCAGACCCAGGATCAGGGCACCGACCATGGCGCCGTAGGGCCGTCCGAGGCCACCAGCGACAGCTGCCGCGAAGGTGACGAGCAGAAACGTGTACCCGGTGAGCGGGTTGAATGTGCCTCCCTGGAAAGCGATGACCACCCCAGCCAGGCCCGCGATGGCTCCCGCCATGAGCCAGGTCAGCGCCACCACCCGAGGCATGTTGATCCCCGTGACGCTGGCGAGTTCGCGGCTGTCGGCGACCGCGCGCTGAGCCTTACCGAACTTGGTGTAGCGGAGCACGAGGTGGAGCGCAACCATGATGACGACGGCCACGACCATGACCACCTCGTCAGCGGCGGTGAAAAGGAACGGTCCAACCTGGTTGACTGCGTAGGAAGGCACCACCAGACTTTGAGTCGTCCCGCCGAAGAAGACGATCAGGCCGTTCTGGATCATCAGCGATAGCGCGATCGTGATCACGAAGAGGACCGTGACCTTGGCTCCGCGGCGATTGAATGGTTCAATAATGCCGCGATTGATCGCCCAGGCGGCCACCGCGGTCACAGCCGCACCTCCGAGCGCGTCGACGAATATGTTGTCGGTGAGGCGCTGCGTGACCAGTGCCCCATACATACCGAGCGTGAGGAACTCGCCATGAGCGAAGTTGGGGATGTTGCTGACGCTGAACTGGAGTGAGAGGGCCACCGCCGATAGGGCGATCACTGCGGACGTCACCAGGCCGAATCCGACCACGTGAGTGAAGGTGCTCATCGTCCGGGGCTCATCGTCTCGTTCGCGTCGTGATGCAAGTCGTTGTTCCACTCCATCGCGGGGGCCAGCGGCGGTTACGAGCCGTTTGGGAAATCCATTTCCTTTTAGAGGGATGCCCCACAATGCACCGCGGTCCGAACGCCTGTCAAGCTCGGGCAGTCAGGTCAGTGCGCGACGCGCTCGCCGCCGCTGCCACGGGATCGACGACCAGCCGCATCATCAGGTCGATCTGGCGCGGATCGTCCGAGGTGGGACCGAGGACGACGTACTCGCACCCGGCTTCTTGCAGCGCTGTCAGGCGGGCAACCTGCTGCGACGGTGTCCCGAGCAGGTAGCTGCGGCGCAGCTGATCAAACGACCGGTGGCTGCCCATGACGTCCATGAAATGCGGTCGCTGCTGGCGCAACGCTTCCTCCTCGTCGTCGGTCTCGACGACGTGGATGAAATTAGCGTGGCCGAACGTGAAGCCGTCGAGCGTGCCTCGCTGGCGCAGGAGCTCGGCACGGATCGTGGCCCAATCACTCATGATCATCGCGATGTCGGCTGCACTGCGCGCCAGCCAGCCGTCCGCCTGCACGATGCGTTCCAACACCTTGGGGGCAATCCCCACCGTGTCCGGCGAGGCGGCATCGGGCACACGCCCACCTCCCGACACCCACACTGGCGGCATCTTCGGCGGACGCGGCTCGATGGTCACATCGCGGAAGGAGTAGAAGCGGCCCTCAAAGGTGACCGAGTCCTCGGTGAGCAGGCGCCGGACCGCCGACAGGAGCTCGTCGGTCCGTGCGCCGCGCTCTTCGATCCGGCTGCCCGTGGCTTCGTACTCGGGGCCGTACCAGCCCGTTCCCACACCGAACATGTAGCGGCCGCTTGACAGGTAGTCGAGCGTGGCGATCTCCTTGGCCAGGATCACCGGGTTGCGGACCGGGAGGACGAGGATGCCGGTGGCGAGCCGGACTTTGGATGTGAGCGCGGCGGCGTAGGTGAGGACGCTGATCGGCTCCAACCAGGTCACGCCGTACAGGCCGGGCGCGGTCAGCAAATGATCAATCACCCAGATGTCGAGCTTCGCCTCCTCCGCGGCCGCGATACAGTCGCGGAGCCGCTGACGGTGGTCCAGCGACGCGTCACGGTACACGTACGATGGAAGCCAGATCGCGAACTTCACCCCACGCCCACCCGCTCTTGGAGCTCGCCGGCCTCGACCATGGCGTGGCGAACGGCCGCCCTGTCCTCCGCTGATACCTGCAGGAGTGGCTCGCGTACCGTGGCGCGTTCGAGGATACCCTGCATGACGAGGGCCTCCTTCGACCGGGCACGGTAGTTGCGCACCGGCTCCGCAAATAGCGCCCGCTGCAGCGGGGTTAGGCGATCCATGAGCTGCTTGGCCTCGTCGAGGCGGCCGGCGACTGCGAGGTCCACCATGTTGGCCAGCCGCCGTGCGGGCACGGCGCCAAACCCCAGGAGCGCGCCGTCGGCTCCGCACACGAACGACTCGTAAATGAAGGGATCGTCCCCGGTCAGGATGGCCACGGAGCGGCGCTGGCCGCGGACGGCCGCGACCACCTCCACGAACACCTTGGCGTCGAACGAAGCCTCTTTGATCGCAACCACAGGGGCAAGATCGCAGAGCCGCTCGAGGATCTCAGGCGGGAGCAGCACACCGCCGAGCGACGGGACCAGGTTGAACAGGACCAGCGGGAGACCGACCCCGTCTCCGACAGCGGTGTGGTACCGGATGACCAGCTCCGGGTCCAGCGGCAATCCCTGGTACGCCGAGATCGGAAAGACGAGCAGAGCGGACGCGCCGGCGTCGCGATAGTCCCGCCCGAAGGCGACAGCTTGTTCTGTGAACTGGGCAGGTAGGCCCGCGATGACCGGGAGTCGGTCGCCGATCTCCTCGACCACGATCTCGACGACACGGACACGTTCGGCATGGGTGAGGTGCGCGCCCTCACCAGTGTCGACGTTGAGTGCGACCCCATGGATCGTCGTGTCGGCGATGTGGCGCATGTACCTGCGCAACCCGGGCTCGTCGATCTGCGCGTCGCCGGTCATGGGCAGGACCGTCGCTGGGAAAAGCCCTTTGAAATCGATTTTCATGTTGGTCAGTCCTCGTGATCGGTCGGTGTCGCTGTTCCCTCGAAGAGATCGCGGCCCGCGACGAGCGCGCGGATCTTAGCGTCTGCGATGGATCGGGCCAGCATCCAGAATCCGCAGTCGGGATGCACGTAGGCAATGCGCGAGGAATCGCCGAGCAGCGCGGTGGCCGTCTGGATGCGAGCAGCGACCTGGTCGGGCGATTCCACCACCGTGGTCTTGACGTCGATGACTCCGACTCCGAAGCGCAGCCGAGGATCCAGGTCGCGCAGCTGCTCCAAGTCGCCGTAGCCGGGGCGGGCGAGCTCGAGCACGAGATGATCTGCATGGACGCGCTCGAAGAACGTGATGAGCTGCGCCCATGTCCCCTGCTGCACCCGCTGCCCCCCGTAGTTGCCGAAGCACAGGTGGACGGCGGGCTTGCCCCGTGCGGCGTCGAGGATGCGGTTGACCGCCTCGGCAGCGAGTTCGGCGTCTTGCGGACGTCCGGGCAGGTTAGCCTCGTCGACCTGGATCACGGCGGCGTCGATCGACCGGACCTGTGCTGCCATGACGTCCGCCAGGGCCAGCGTCAACGCGCTCAGGTCACCGTAATGAGTGTCCAACAGCATCCGCGCAAGCATGTACGGGCTGGTGAGCGTGAACTTCAATGGCTGGTGGGTCAGTGCGGACACCCGGCGATAGGCCTCGACCAGGTCGAGCGTCCCCTCGCCCAGCGGCCCCTCGACCACCCCGGCGGGACGGCGGCGGAATCCCAGATGCGACTTCGATCGGAACAGCTCGATGTCCGCGCGGGTGATCGCCGACCGAATCCCGGCCATCGGCTGAACAAAGTACTCGATCATCCCGTTGGTTTCAGGATGATCGGGATCGAACCGGTACAACTCGCCGTCCACCACGAGGTCGATGCCGGCCAGCTCCTGCACGCGAAGGACCACGGCTGTCGCGTCCGTAAGCGCCTGCTCTCCCGGGTGGGCGACCAGCCACTGCGGAATTGGATAGCTACCGACCAGCGTGGTCAACATCGTGCTCACTCAGCGTTCCTCGACGTACTGCACCAGGATGCCGCCCTCGCGTCGAGGGTCTGCCAGGGCCACCAGGGTGCCGCGTGAGCCGGGGTGCGGTGCTTTGTCGATGGCACGGAGCCCGCACGAGGGCGCGTCGGCGAGTGCACGGGCGACGCTCTGCACTCGCAGTGCCAGGTGATGGATGCCCTCGCCCCGGCGGGCCAGGAAGCGGGCGATGTCCGAGTCCTTGGTACGCGGTTCGAGCAGTTCGACCATCGACGCCCCGGCCCCGAAGAAGGCGGTCCGCACGTCGGGGAAAACCTCGTCGCTGCGAAACTCGAGGCCGAGTTCATGCTCGAAATGTGAGCGCGCCGCGTCTATCGAGCGGACCACCCAACCGATGTGGTGGAGAGTGCTCACACTAGCGTCGGGGTCGTATGCGACCCGCGGCGGGCCGGGGTTGACATGGTGTGGCGGCCACCCGCAAAGTATGCTCGATGCGGACGGAAACCGTTTGCCACGGTTCTGCCCGGGACTGGAGCAGCTTTGATCAACCCTGAGCACGCGGCGTACTGCGGCCTCGATGCCACGACCAGCGATGTGATCACCCGGGCGCCCGCGTTCGCCGTGCTGCCCGTCGGCGCCCATGAGCAGCACGGCGCGCATCTGCCGCTGGCGACCGACTCATTGGTGGCGGCATGGGCGGGCGAGCAGGTCGCGCACCGTCTCGGGGGCATGCTGCTCCCCACGATCCCGTACGGAACATCGTTCACTCATCGGACGTTTCCGGGCACGATCACGCTCGAGTGGGCGACCCTGGCGGCGATTGTCAGTGACGTGGTGGCTGCCTGTTACTCCCACCACGTCATGACCGTCTTCGTCTTAAGCGGCCACGGCGGCAACTTCATCCTCAACCCGTGCGTACGGTCGCTGAACGCGCGCCGGCCTGACGGCCAGGTCGTGCTGGTGCCAGAGCTCGCCTTCTTCGGCGAGTCGATGAGCGCGACCGACTTCCATGCCGGCCGCTGGGAGACGTCGCTCATACTCGCGCTCCGGGAGAAGGCAGTGCGCATGGAGAGCGCCGTCGACTGCGTGCCGCCTAACGTGAGTCGCAGCGAGCTGACCAACCGGCCCATCTCCGACTTCACCCCGACCGGCGTCTGGGGCTATGCAACTCAGGGCACCAGGCAGGAGGGCGTACACCTGCTGACCGAGATGAGCGACCGGCTCTGCGCCTACGTGTCAGGGTGGCTCGAGAGGCTGACGGCGGAAAGGGCCACGTCATGACCGCAGCGAGCGTGCGCGAGCGGCGGAACGCAGGAGCGCAATGGGGAGCCTGAGCGCAAAGGTCGTTGTCGTGACCGGTGGAAACCAAGGCATCGGGCTGGCCATCGCCAGAGCCATGGCGGCGCAGGGTGCCGCAGTGGCGATCTGCGCGCGGACCCAGACATCGCTCGACGCCGCGGCCGACGAGATCCGGGCGCTCGACGCCGACTGTGTGGCGCTGGCCTGCGACGTGGCCGACCCTGACTCCACCGACGCGATGGCGGAGACGGTCCTCGCTCGATTCGGACGGGTCGACGTCGTGGTTGCCAATGCCGGGATAGCCGGAGCGATCCGCCCCATGCACGAGTTGACTCATAACGAGTGGCGCGAATGCATCGCGGTCGACCTCGACGGCGTGTACCTCACCTTCCGCCGATTCATCCCAGTAATGATCGCGGGAGGTGTGGGAGGCAGCCTCATCGCCCTATCATCCATGACCGGGAAGCGGCCGCTGCCCGGTCGCACGCCGTACGCCGCGGCCAAGATGGGGGTGATCGGCCTCGTGCGCAGCCTAGCTCTGGAGCTGGGACCATACGGGATCACCGTCAACAGCGTCTGCCCAGGGGCGGTCGCCGGCGCTCGGCTCGACAGGGTGGTGGCGCAGCAAGCCGACGCGTTGGGCATCAGTGGCGAAGAATCCTTGCGGCGCTTCAGTGATCCGGCCGCGCTCAAGCGCCCGACTCGAGCTGACGAGGTGGCCGCCGCCTGCGTGTTCCTCGCCACAGACGCAGGTTCGGGGATCACCGGCGAGGACATGAATGTCTCCGCCGGGCTCGTCATGTATTAGGTTCCGCTGCATGGCCGAGGCAAAGCGGACCGCAGCCCCAGTCACTCCCCGTGTCTCGAGTGATACGGCGACGCCGCGCCCGCCGATCCTCTCGGACGTCGCGGCCGCGGCGCACGTCTCCATGACCACCGCGTCGCGTGCCCTCGATCCCAACAGCGAGCACCCCGTCAAGCTGCACACCCGCGAGCGCGTTCAGGCGGCTGCCGCACGACTTGCCTATCAACCCAACCCGATGGCGCGCGCCCTGCGGGCTCGGCGCTCGCCGACGATCGCAGTTGTGGTTCACGACGTCAGCGATCCCTACTTCGCCGAGATCGTTCGCGGCGCCACCCACGCGGCATCGACACACGGTTTCCTCACCGTTGTCTGCAACAGCGACCGGGATCCCGCAACCGAACTTCGGTACGTGCAGATGCTCTGCCTCAGCCGCGTCGCCGGCGTGCTCTTCGCCGGCGGTGGGCTCGAGGAACCAGCCTACCGACGCGAACTGCGCGGTTACACGCAGAGCATCGGCGAGTACGGGGGTGCGATCGTCGCTCTTGCGCCTCGCGCGGAGGCTTGGGCCGCTGAGATCCCAGACAACCGCGGCGGGGCTCGGATGGTCACCGAGCACCTGCTCTCGCTTGGTCATCGCTCAATCGCCATGATCGGTGGGCCTCCCTACATTCGCACCAGCCGTGAGCGCGAGCTTGGCTATCGCGCGGCGATGGAGGCGGCTGGGGCTGCTCCCTGGGTGACCACCGCCGACTTCAGTCGCTCGGGCGGTGCGTCGGCTATGCAGCGAGTGCTGGCCCGCCGCGAGCGGCGGACCACCGCCGTCTTCGTGGCCACCGACAGCATGGCGCTCGGGGCTCTGAGCGAGCTGCGACGCCGGGGAGTGGATGTTCCCGACGACCTCTCAGTGGCAGGCTTCGACGACATCCCGGGGCTCGACTTCGTCCACCCCAGCCTAACTACGGTGCGCGTGCCCATGGCAGCGATCGGTGCCGCCGGGGTGAGCCGGCTATTTGGGTTGTTCGATGGCAAGCCGGGTAGGCCGCGAGTCAGGGTGCACCCAGTCGAGCTGGTGGTCCGCGACAGCACCTCGGCGCCGCGCCTGCGCCGTGCCAGCCGAGCACGGGCGTGAGCGCCGGTCAGTCCCGCGAGCGGCCGCTCACCACCATGCGTCACCGGCGCTGATCCCGCCGTCGACGAAGAGTGTCTGCCCGGTGATGAACGCCGCAGCATCCGAGGCCAGGAAGGCGACAACGCTGGCGACGTCCTCGGGCTCACCCAGGCGACGCAGTGGCGTGGCTGCGATGGCCGCAGCCACGCGTTCGGGGTATGCCGCGACATAGGGCCGCAGCAGTGGCGTGCGGATGATTCCCGGGCCTACCGCGTTGACCGACACCCCCAGCTCGCCCCACTCGATTGCGAGGCTGCGCACGAGGCCACTGAGGGCCGCCTTAGTGGCCGAATAGAGCGCCCGCCGGCGCATGCCGTGGATCGCGGTGACCGAGCTGGTGACCACCACCCGGCCCCCAGGGCGCCGCGCCACCATCGGGACGAACACCTGGAGGGTGACGAAGCTCCCGTAGAGGTTGGTGTCGAGCATCAGGCGCACGTCCTCGTCCGGGCTTTCGATCGCGTCGTCGCGGCGGGCGACCCCGGCGTTGGCTACGACGATGCTCAGCTCCACCGCGGAGCGCTCGAGCGCTGCTCGCACGCCCTCGAGTTGGTCACGCCGCCCGATATCGGCCTCGAACAGCAGCGGAGGCGCACAGCAGGCACCGAGCAGCTTGTTGGCGCGATGGATCGGCGCCTCTCGCGCCACGATGACGAGCCGGGCGCCGTCGCGCGCCAGGCGGCGGGCTACGGCGAGGCCAATGCCGGAGGTGCCGCCCGTGACGAGCGCGGTGCGTCCCACTAGCGGTTGCTCGCTCATGGCGGAGGCTCGACAGCGCGCCAGGCTCGCCAAGCGGTAACCGTAATCGTGATGACAGGGTCGAGCTCGGCCGGGTCGGTGTACTGCGGGTAGCGCTCGAACAGGCGCGCCCGAGCCAGCCTCAGCTCCTCGCCGGCGGCGAGGCTGGCGCGGCCGTCGAGGCGAACCCACCAGAGCTGGGCCCAGTCCTCGCTCCATTCATGTGCCAGGAGGCCGACCCTCGGGTCTCGACGGATGTCGCTCAGCCGCGCCAACGAACGGGTTCGCTTGGGCTTGGCGTCCACCGGGACGTAGACGGTCGAGCCGTGCACCGCGTGGACGCAGGGGACGAGTCGCGGTGAGCCGTCGGCGCGCAGCGTGGCGAGGATGGCCACGCGGGCACGGTCGAGAAGTGCCCACGCCTGCTCACGCTCCATTGTGGCCGTCGTCCAGCCCTAGAGAAACAGGTCGGTGGCCCGGTCGCGGATGAGGCGGCGGGCCGTGCCGTCGCCACTCACCCCGAGCCCGCGACACAGCGCGGCCGGCACGCGTCTGAACTTGCCGATCACCAGGTCGGCGGCGCTGGCAATCTCGTCGGCGATGGCGACGATGGTGGACGACAGCTCGTAATTGTTGGGATCCACGAGCCCAGTGAGATCCCGCAGTGGCGCCAGGCCGCTGGAGCCGATGGCGGTGCCGATGATGCCCTCGCGGAGAGGCCGACCAATGGTGTCGGCGATGATGACCGCCAGCCGCGTCCCCGTGGCGGTCTCCAGGTCGTACCGCAGCCGCGCCGCCGAGGCGTCGGGATCGCGGGGCAGCAGCACCACGCTGTCGGGGCGCGGTGCGTTCGACCGGTCGACCCCGGCGCTGGCGCAGACAAAGCCGTGGTGGGTCTCCGTGATGAGCAGAGGACCGCGCTGGCGGACAACCCGAACGCTCTCGCGGAGGATGACCTCGACAACGCGCGCGTCGCTGTGTGCGCCAGCCAGCTGGACGGCGCGGGCGCCGGGCTCGATGGTGTCGAGGTCGACAACCTGGCCCTCGGCCTTGCTCACCACCTTCTGGGTGACCACCAGGACGTCGCCGTCGCGCAGTTCGGGGGCAGCTGTGCGGATCAGGCCGGCGAGGTCGTCGCCGGCCTCGATCTCGGCATCGAAATGCACCGGCAGGATCTCGACGGCGACAGGCGCCGCGTCAACCGGCGGAGTGGGCTGCACCGAACCCACTGTAGCGGTCCTCGGAGCGGTCGCGATGCCTATGGCAATCGTTCCCCTTCGGGGGCCGTGGCGCGGTCGCCGTGTGCCATCATGACCGCGGGTAACCCCTGTTGGCTGGTGCGGAGGACGAGCCATGGCGCTGGAGATCGGTCAGGCGGATCAGGCGACGCGAGTGGCCCCCGGGCGCATCGGTCACTGGATCGGAGGCGCCGCCGATTCCGCGCATGCGGAGCGGCGCGGCGACGTCTACAACCCCGCGACCGGGGCCGTGACCGGCCACGTGGACCTGGCGACCACCGCGGAGGTCGATCGGGCCGTGCGCGTCGCCGCCGAGGCCTTCCGCGATTGGGCGGAGACGTCGCTGGTGCGCCGCGCGCGGATCCTGTTCGCGTTTCGCGACCTCGTCGACCGGCACCTCGGCGACATCGCGGCGCTCATCACCGCCGAGCATGGCAAGGTGCTGGCGGATGCGCGGGGCGAGGTGGCCCGTGGGCTTGAGGTCGTCGACTTCGCCTGTGGCATCCCGCACCTCCTCAAGGGCGGCTTCTCGGAGAACGTGTCCACCTCGGTCGACGCGTACTCCATCCAGCAGCCCTTGGGCGTCGTCGCCGGCATCACCCCCTTCAACTTCCCGGCGATGGTGCCGATGTGGATGTTCCCGGTGGCGATCGCCTGCGGCAACACGTTCATCCTCAAGCCGTCCGAGAAGGATCCGTCGGCGTCGCGGCTTCTCGCTGAGCTCTGGGCTGAGGCCGGGCTGCCGAGCGGGGCGTTCAACGTGGTCCAGGGCGACAAGGTGGCGGTCGACGCCATCCTGCAGCACCCGGGGATCGCCGCGGTCAGCTTCGTGGGGTCGACACCGGTGGCGCGCTACGTCTATGAGCAGGGCACCCAGCACGGCAAGCGTGTGCAGGCGCTCGGCGGCGCCAAGAACCACGCGGTGGTACTTCCGGATGCCGACCTCGACGCGGCCGCCGATGCACTGGTCGGTGCGGCCTTCGGGTCTGCCGGTGAGCGCTGCATGGCGATCTCGGCAGTGGTGGCGGTGGGCGCGGCGGGTGACGGCCTGGTGGATCGGATCGCCGAGCGCGCCCGGGAGTTGGTCGTTGGTCCGGGCACCGAGGACGCATCGGAGATGGGTCCGCTGGTGACGGGCGCCCACCGCGATCGGGTGGCGTCCTACGTCGACGCCGGCGTCAGCAGCGGTGCCCAACTGGTCCTCGATGGTCGCGTCACCGCGCTGCCGACGAGCGACGGCTTCTGGCTCGGACCCACCGTCTTCGACCGTGTGAGCCCGGAGATGTCCATCTATCGCGACGAGATCTTCGGACCCGTGCTCTCGGTCCTCCGCGCCGACACCTTCGAGGAGGCGCTCGACCTGGTCAACCGCAACCCCTACGGCAACGGCACCGCCATCTTCACCACCGATGGTCGCGCCGCGCGACGTTTCCAGCACGAGGTGACGGTCGGCATGGTGGGCATCAACATTCCCATTCCCGTGCCCATGGCCTTCTACTCGTTCGGAGGCTGGAAGGACTCACTGTTCGGTGACAGCCACGTCCACGGCGTGCACGGCATCCACTTCTACACGCGCACCAAGGCGGTGACCAGCAGCTGGCCGGCCCCTGGACCCGGGGGCCGTGACTACGGCTTCCCCGTCAATCGGTAGGGACCGCGGCGCGCAATCGCGGCAGGATCTCCTCGGCATAGGTGCGCAGGAAGCGCTCCTGGTCGGTGCCCGGCGCGTGGAACACCAGGTGTCGAAAGCCAATGTCGAGATAGCGCTGGATGGCCGCGACATGGTCGCAGGCATCTGAGGAGACGATCCACCGGCTCGCCGACCGCTCCGCGCTCAGTGCATCGGCGCGACGCTCCATCTCGAGCGGATCCTCGACACCCGTCTTCTCCTCGGGTGAGAGGGCCAGGGCCGCCCAGTGACGCGTGTCCTCCATCGCTCGCGACCGATCACTGTCGAATGACACCTTCATCTCGATCATCATGTCGAGCCCGCTTGCCGAGCGGCCGGCGCGATCCGCCCCTTCGGCGACGGCGGGCAGCAGGGTCTCCACGTAGAGCTCAGGCGCTTTGCCGCTGGTGCAGATGAACCCGTCAGCGATACGACCCGCGAGGCGCGCCGCGGCGGGCCCCGAGGCTGCGATGTAGAGCGGGACCGGCCGCGCCGGTCGGTCGTAGATGGTGGCGTTGTTGGTGCTGTAGTAGATGCCGGAAAAAGTGACGCGCTCGTCCTGCCAGAGGCGCTGGATCAGTTCGACCGCCTCCTTGAGCCGTGCGAATCGTTCTTTCTGGTCCGGCCACGCGATGCCCAGTGGCACCTCGTTCATCGATTCACCGGTGCCAACCCCGAGCAGCACGCGGTCCGGGAAGAGGCAGCCGAGCGTGGCGAACGCCTGGGCGATGACGGCAGGGTGGTAGCGAAAGGTCGGCGTGAGCACGCTGGTGCCGAGCAGCACTCGGTCGGTGCTGGCGCCGAGCGCCCCCAGCCATGAGAGCGCGAACGGTGCGTGGCCCCCGGTGTGTCGCCACGGCTGTAGGTGATCGCTGACGAACACCGAGTCGAAGCCCACCTCCTCCGCGAGGACACTGTAGCGCAGCAGGGTCTGCGGATCGAACTGCTCAGCGCTGGCCTTGTAGCCGAGACGGAGCATGGGAGACCCTCCGAATTCCAAGTAACAACTGACGACGGCAAAGGATTGCCGTAAGGATAGCCCGCGACATCGCGGGGCAGCCACGGTCTGACATCATGCCCGCCGATGAGTGTCGGCACAGGCCGCCCGCTCGCGCGTGATCACCATCACGGCTCGTGTCGCCGGTGTTGCGCTGGTCGCCGCCGGGACAGCGATATGGGGCGCCGACGGCGCACTGCGCGCACCTCTGGTCGCGCACTAGTCGAGCTGGACGATCTGCTGTATGAGCATGTCGTGCTCGCCCTCCTCGTGGCCAGGACACCGTGGCGCCGGAGCTCAGACATCGCCCGCATCCCGTGACGCGCGTGGCTCTCCGCGGTCGGCGTCTCCTGAAGGTTCGGCGTTGACCACCCTGGCCTTCGCCTTTGCGTTCGCCTCCGGCAATCCGGACGTCACGGTCTTGGGGCAGATGACGCGGCGATTCGGGAGGTGGTGCCGGATGAATGCTTCCGCCCCGAGTTCTAGGCGGCAGAAGCGCCCGATCGCTGTCGCTCCGGCCCTCAGCAGCTTCGATGCATCCATCCGTGGTGTTGACGGCTTCACCACGCCCACCGCGCAGCAGGATTCCTGGGTGTCCGGCGCCGGCCAAGATCTGCTGTGTGACAACGCCACCGCGAACGACAAGCAGCGATCTGGGGGGTGACCATGCGGGCGTCCGGACAACCGGATGGTGACGTCACCGCCCTCGAGGAGCCCGATGGCGGGAGTCCACGCATCTCCCCGGCGCTGGGCGTGGCAGCGATGCTTCTGCTCGCCCTGAACCTGCGCCTGGGAATCTCATCGATCGGACCAGTACTGCCACAGGTCCTTCACGACCTGAGCGCGAGTGTCGTGTTCGGCTCGTTGCTGACCACCGCTCCAGTGATCATGATGGGCATCGCCTCACCGTTCAGCGGTCGGATCGCCGAGCGCTTCGGTGTCGAGTGGACTGTTATTGGCGCACTGACGGTCGTCAGCGTGGCGACGCTGATGAGGCTGTGGGCGGTGAACGCATTCCTGCTGCTGCTCAGCGCCTTAGTCCTCGGGGCAGGGATCGCCGCCGGGAACACCATGCTACCCGCGATAGTTCGCCGCTACTTTCCGAACCATCTGGCCCTGATGACCGGGCTGTACACCGTGGGCATCAACATCGGGGCGGCCGGTGCCGCGCTGATCACTCCCCGGCTTGCTCAGGGTGCCGGCCCAACGTGGCGAGGAGCTCTGGCCGTGTGGGCGGCCGCCGGCGTCCTTGCGGGGCTGGCTTGGTTACTGATCGTCGGAAAGACCCGCACGCAGCAACGGCGGGATCCGGCGGGAATGTCCCGACGGAGCGCGAACGCATGGCTGGTCGCACTCTTCTTTGGCCTGCAGTCCATGGTGTACTACGGGGTGTTGGCCTGGCTGGCTCCCCTCTACGAGGACAGAGGCTGGTCGAAGCCGCAGGCGGGCCTCCTGCTCGCGCTGTTCACCGCTTCTCAGATCGTCGGTTCGATGACGGCCTCAGTTGCGGTCGAGCGCACCGGGAGGCTGGTCGCGGGCTTGCGAATCACCGCGCTGGCAACCGCTCTTGGTCTGTTCCTGGTCGCCCTGACGCCGATGTCTGCTCCCTGGCTGTGGGCGACGGTCCTCGGGGTTGGCGCCGGCGGCATCTTCACCCTGGCCCTGACGGTGCCCCTGGCGGTCACAGCCACGGTCGATGAGGCCCGGCGGCTGACCGCGACGACGCTGTGTTACGGCTACCTTCTCGCCGCCACCGGACCGTTCGTTGTCAGTGTCCTGCGCAGCCTCTCGGGCAGCTTCACGTTGGCATTCGGTTTCCTCGCCGTGGTCTCTTGCTCCGCGCTCGGTGTTGCGCGGAGCGCGGTGGCGCGCCAGGAGCCGACGCGCGCAGGGCCTGCGCGCGTCTGACACTTCGCATTGCGCCCATTGACGGACGCATCACTGTCGCTCACCACCAGGAAGAAAGGAAGGGGCTCTGCGGACCAGATCCGGGGGCGACCCCATGCCCGCCTCATCGTTCTGCACGCGCTGGGCGGCGATGCGTCGGCGAGCCGGCATCCGCCCGGTCCATTTCCATGCCTTGCGGCACACGGCGGCGACGCTCGCCCTCGAGGACGGCATCTCGCCGCACGTCGTGGCCGCGATGCTCGGGCACGCTTCCGTCGCCACCACGCTTGGGGTGTATGCGCATGTCACCCATGTCAGTCTTGA
>DATKQX010000072.1:0-3329 GCA_035532495.1 Saccharimonadales bacterium (SeqCode) | reverse complement strand
ATCTCCGTCATCAGCGCCCCTTCGTGCGCGAGCAACGCCTGCTCTCTCACAACCTGTTCGAGCAACAGCGAACGGCGGACGAGCCCAGAAAGGATGCGGACGAGCTCACGGAATTCTTCGAGTTGGCTCTCCCCGAACGCCTCCCGCCGGTCCGAGATTGCCGCGACAATGCCGATCGTTTCGCCGTGCTCATCGTGCAGCGGCAGGTGCATGATCGTGCCGATCGTTGGGGCGGCCGTGTCATCACTGAGGGCGGCATGCTCGAGCGTCGTAATGTCGCCCGTTATGGCAGCCGACTCGAACGTTACGGGGCCCCGGTAGAGCTTTCCCGAACGGACCAGCCAGCGGCGCAAGTGTTCGTTGTCGACCCCGGCCGCATCAACGGCTACGGCATGCGCCCGGTCGTCGCGCGGCTGCACGAGGACCGCGGCGTGGGTCGCGGCGAACCGTCCCACGAGGACCGCCGCGGTCCGCCGCAGGGCGCTATCGAGTTCGGGCAATGCACCGGCGGCGGCGATTGCGGCTCGCGCAGCGCCAGCATCAGCAAGAGGGGCGGCGCCACCACCCATCGCTATCCTCTCCAACAGCGTCTCCCCCGCCGCCAGCAGAATAACCCCGGTTCGCGCTCTCGAATTCGTGGAAAATCCCGCCGAATAGGTTCGCGGATACTACGTGGCGCGCTTTACCGTCGATATAGGGATTTACCCCCACTTCACAAACGCTAGAACGGACCGCATCTGACTTTACTTACGGAGGTTCAGTATGTCCATACCGCAGATGTCGAGAGCTGAACGTAGTAAACGTGGCCTGGCTGCAAGGTCAGGAATCCCTCCGCATAGCCGGGCAGCCCTGGAGCGAACGCCTGCCACACACCGTTCGCCGAATTCCACGCATAGACGCTCATCACCATGCCGCGTACAGAAGCGAGTGCTGACATCACCGGTTGCTCCGGCCCCGCGTAGGTTACGAGATTCATTCCGGCGAAAAGGTTCACCGATGCACCAACTCGGGGGTAAGGCGTTGGGCTGGGTGTCGGAGATGGCGTGGGCGATGGCGTTGCGGTGGGACTGGCCGTGGCGGTCAAAGTCGGCGTGCTCGTCGCGGTCGCCGTTCCGCCGCCGATCGGCTGCGTCGAGACGGAGGTTGGGCCGGGGTTCCCACCGCCGCTGTCATCAACCTGGCCAAAATCGGCCGTCCAGGCGATGCCATGCTGCCCGATCCCGACGACGACCATGGTGCTATCGAGGATGTTTGCCCGGTGCCCTGGAGAGTTGATCCAGAGCGTGAAGATGTCCGAAGCCTGCGTCGACCCGTAGGCCACATTCTCCGCCGCCCAGCTCGCGTACCCGCAGTCCAGGGCGCGGTTGTTCGGCGGGTCTGAGACCGTATCCCGGCCGAGCGAGTCCGTGTGCGAGAAGTACGGCGGGAGCGCGCTCGAATCGGCCGATTTCCACGCCGCCGCCCGATTCAGGTTCGGGGAGAACTTGAGCGCGCCTTCGCCGTTCTGCGCCCGCACCTGGTTGAACAGGTCGAGCATCGCCTGCTCCTGAGCGTTGACGCCCGCCTCGCTCGTGTCGCAATTCGTCAGCGCATGCGCCGCAAGCGGGCCGCCCGCGTTCCAGGAAAACAGCCCGGCGCCCAACAACAGCAGGCCGAACGCGGCGCCAAACAACGCAACCGGAATCCTTCGTCGCGACATGACCCTCTCTTTACCGCTCGAACACTTCCAGGGCAACGCCCAACACCGTATCCGGCTGCTCTCTAACCGGGAACCGGTGCACGGCTCGATTTACAGAGAATTTACTGGCAGTGGACGATGGCAGTACCGCGACGCCGCAACCGAGCGATTCCGCTGGACGATTACCGCAGGCCCCGGGCGGTGGCGCGCCAGCGGATGAATCAGTATCGCGGTCGCGGTACTGAAGGAGTGCTTCAGGGTGGCACTCACGTTCTCCTCTACAATCCGCGCATGCCTCGATTGCCTCGCCGGCCCCCAACGCGCATCCTCATCGCCCGCCACGGTCAGACGGTGACGAATCGGGAGGGACGCTTTTGCGGCCACTCCGAGACCGACCTGACGGATCTTGGCCGCCGCCAGGCCGCTGCCCTCGGCCAGAGGCTCGCTGGGATACCCATCGATGCCGTCTACACGAGCGACTTTTCTCGCGCCATCGCCACCGCCGCCATCGCCCTCGAAGGCCGCGGCCTGACGCCCAATGTGGACCCGGAGCTGCGCGAGCTGCACTACGGCGAATGGGAGCTTGAAAAAGAGCGTGATGTGGCGAAGCGCTACCCCGAGCAGCATCGTCTGATGCGCGCTGAAGACCCCGCATGGCAGCCCCCGGGCGGCGAGACCACGGGCATGGTCCGGGCTCGTACGTTCGCCGCCCTGCAGCGGATAGCGAAAGTCCATACCCACCACACGGTGCTGATCGTGAGCCACGGCACCGCGATCAACTGCATGCTCGCCGAGACGCTCGCGATGGCACCCTCACACACATTCCGTTTCGACGTGGCGAACTGCGGCCTCTCCGAGGTGGTCATGCGGCGCACAACGCCGATCATCGTGCGCCTCAACGACACCGCTCACCTTGTGGGCCTGAAGTGAGCCAGCTCGACGCCGCTCCGCCTCATGGCGTCCGGCGTTGATCCCGATCGGCGATTCGACCGAGGGGCGCGGCACCCCGTGGGTGAACTACGCCCTCATCCTCATGAACGTCGCCGTGTTCCTGTTCATGCTGAGCCTTTCGACGGCGGAGTCGCCAAATCCGTTTCAGCGGGCGCAGGACCGCAGCCGCCTGCAGAACGGGTCTTGCTACGGGCTTGCCACCACCGCCAGCGCGACGGACAGTTTTATCTGCAAGTGGGCGTTTCAGCCCAAGGAGTTCTTCGACAACCTCGAAGGCCACTCGGATGTCTCCCGGCCAGACCGCCCGGTCATCCTCTTCAGCATCATTACGGCGATGTTCCTGCACGCGGGCTGGCTTCACCTTGGCGGGAACATGCTCTTTCTGTGGGTGTTCGGCGATAACGCAGAGCGGAGGATGGGCCATGCCGGCTACCTGCTCTTCTATTTCGTGGCGGGCATCGCGGCGACGCTGGTGCAGGGGCTCATCGACACATCCAGCATCGTGCCCGTGCTTGGTGCGAGCGGGGCGATCGCTGGAGTGCTCGGTGCGTACATCATCTTTTCCCGCGTTCGACGATCCGCGTTGTCATCCCATTCTTCCCGCTGATCTTCATCCCGCTGCCGATCCCGGCGTTCATCATGATCGGTGTGTGGTTCGCGCAGAACTTCCTTGCCGGGCTCGCGAGCATCGATGGCGCCA
>DATKQX010000071.1:0-2330 GCA_035532495.1 Saccharimonadales bacterium (SeqCode) | reverse complement strand
TTCCTCACGCTGCCCGCCTTCCACATCACGTCAGGGTGGGAGTACGGGCTTTACGCGGTCCTGGGTGTCCTCGGAGGCCTCGCCGGTGTCGCCTTCGTCCGCGTGCTGTACGGCACCGAGGATGTCCTTGATCGCATCTGGCACGGTCCCGAATGGCTGCGCCCCGCCGTCGGCGGCATCGTGCTCGGACTGATCCTCCTCGCCCTGCCCCAGCTCTACGGCGTCGGGTACCCGGTGCTCGAGAACGCCGTTGCCGGCCACGTGGTCCTCTGGCTCGTCGCAGTGCTGCTCGCCGGCAAGATCATCGCCACCAGCCTCACGATCGGTATCGGCGGCTCAGGCGGCGTGTTCGCACCCTCCCTCTTCATGGGCGCGATGCTCGGCACCGGCTTCGGTCAGGTCGCGGGCATGCTCTTCCACGGTGCGGTCGCACCCGCCGGCGCCTATGGCCTGGTGGGCATGGGCGCGGTGTTCGCGGGGGCCGCGCGAGCGCCGATCACCGCAGTGATCATCATCTTCGAGCTCACCGGTGACTACACCATCATCCTGCCGTTGATGATCGCAATCGTCATCGCTGCCGGACTGAGTAACGTGCTCTCCAAAGACACCATTTACACCCTCAAGCTCCGCCGGCGCGGGATCGACATCGTGCGGGGCCGGAGCGCCAATCTCATGCAGATCCTGCGGGTTCGCGAGGCCATGCAACCAATCCCTCAGCCACTTGCCTCAGATACTCCGTTGAACGACGTCATCAGCCGCTTCGCGCGGCGTGACGTCTCCGCGCTGCCAGTGGTTGACGCCGAGGGCACATACCGCGGCGTGGTGACGGCCAAGGAGGTGGAGAGGGCGATGCGCGACAACGCACTCGATGCCACCGCGGGCGACCTTGCCGACATGCCATCCGCCGTCTCACCCGACGCGACTCTCGAACGCGCCCTCTCGCAGCTGGTTCAACAAGACCGCTCGACGCTGCCGGTGGTCGCGCCGGGGAGCACAATCGTCCTTGGGTGGCTGACCCATCGGGACATCCTGACGGCATACAACACCCGCCTTGAATCAAGTGTGGCCACCGCCGGCAGGTCAGCGTCGGAGGGTGACGGCGTCCACCCCGCAACGGATGTCCTGGGTGCTCATCCGGCGCTTCCCCAGCTGAAGAACTATCGCATCGTTGACGTGGAGCTGAGCGATGGAGCTGCGCCGGCTGGTTGTCGCGTAGCCGACGTGGCCTGGCCCCCGCGCTCGCTCGTCATTGGTCTCCACCGCAACGGCGCCGTCGAGGTGCCCAACGGCAACACACGGCTGCGCCGCGGCGACCGGCTGAGTGTCCTCGTCCCCGCCGAACACGTGGACGAGCTCTCGGAGCGGTTGCGTGCCACGCACACACCGGGTCCCGAAGGCGCAGAAGGTACGCCAGGGTGATGGCGTCGGCGCGTGTGGTGACCGCTGAACCTTGCAATGTCGGAGAAGCTCTGGCCGCGCGGATCGGCTTTGCCCGATGGGGTGCGGCGCCTGCCTCAACTACGCGTTTGAAGATTGGAGTAGGCATGGATTCCCAAATGGAACCTTGGGCTCTGCACCCGCACCGACGTCCGGTATACCCTTCGGCGTAGGGAGGAATGCGAGTTTCCGGCCGTTGATGGCCCGGCCGGTCCTCGAGGCCCTACAAGCTCCTCATTACCCGTCCGCCTGCGGTCCTTCATGACTGCGACCGATGTCGAAACGCTCCCGTCCTAGTTTCGGGGCCGGGCGCTACGGGTCAGAGCCGCGTCGATCGCTCTCACGAGTTGCGACTGCGTGACTGTCGAGCCGGAATCAAACAGCGCCACGATCTTCCCCGTGGGGTCGACGACCTCGATATCGTCGTTGTGCACGATGTCGTAGCTGACGCGCGCACTGGCTGCTAAAGCGTTCGGCTCGTCGGGCTGGGGAGAGTACGTACCAGCGGCCTTCTCCCTGGCGATCTCCGCGTCCTCTGCGGACAGACTCGTCTTCTCGTAGTACACGTGAAACCCGATGCGCACCACGTGATAGATCTGCGCCGGCGTGCCCGTGAGAAATTGCCACTGCGGGTCAGATGGGTCCGCGCCGTACTGGGCGAGGTACGCCCTCATCTGCGTGGTCCCAGCGCCGACCGGATCGAGGTTGAACGACACCAACTGGACTTTATCGGTAAGTTTCATCACGGCAAGCCGACGCTCGAGGAGCACGAGGTTTCGCGTGATGAGTGGGCAGTAGGAGGTGCAGTACGGGAAAAGGAAGCTCACCACCTGCACCTTGCCCATGAATTGGGTCGACGTGACGGGACGGCTGAACTGGTTGACGAGGGAGTA
>DATKQX010000070.1:0-11627 GCA_035532495.1 Saccharimonadales bacterium (SeqCode) | reverse complement strand
CGCTCTCGTCGCCACCCTGCTGGGCGCCGATCTGCTGCTCATCCTCACCGACACTCCTGGGGTGTTCTCGGCTGATCCCCATCTCAACGCCGAGGCCAGCTTGGTCGACGAGGTGACCAGCTTCGACGCCTCGCTCGAGGCCGCCACGCGGAGCGGGCCCGGCAGCGACATGGGATCCGGCGGCATGGCATCGAAGATCGCGGCCGCGAGAATCGCCGCATGGTCGGGCATTCCCTGTGTCATCGCCGGTGCCGCGACCCCCGGAGTGATCGGTCGTGTGGTTGGCGGGGAGCCGCTCGGCACGCGCGTCCTGCCAAAGCCGAGGCGCATGCCGGCGCGCAAGGTGTGGATCGCCTTCGCGCAGGCCGCCAAGGGACGACTGAGCGTCGATGACGGTGCGGTCGAGGCGATTTGCCGCCAGGGCCGCAGCCTGCTGCCCGTGGGAGTTCGTGCTGTGGTTGGCGACTTCGAGGCCGGTGAGGCGGTGGAAATCTGTGACGCCAGCGGCGCCCTGATCGCCAAGGGCTTGAGTTCGTGCTCAGCGGATCGGCTCCGCACCCTCGGCGAGCGTGCTCCTGGGGACAAGCGGTATACAAGCGGTGCTGCTGTTCATCGTGACGACCTGGTGGTGCTCATAGCGTGAGTGACGATACGGTGGAGCTGTCACTCCTCGCTGATCGCGCGCGGCTTGCGGCGACGATGCTCGGAAGCCTCGCCAGCGATACCAAGAATGCCGCGCTCATGTCTTTAGCAGATGCGCTGACGGCGGCATCGACCGCCATTCTCGACGCCAACCACGTTGACCTGGACGCGGCTCGGAGCAATGGGATGCGCGGGTCGCTGCTCGACCGGTTGACCCTGACGCCCCGGCGGGTGTCCGGAATGGCCGGCGGCTTGCGCGCCGTCGCTACCCTGCCAGACCCGGTGGGGGAGGTCATCGAAGCTTGGACGCGACCCAACGGTCTGAACATCCGCAGGGTGCGTGTTCCGCTCGGCGTGGTCGCAGTCATTTACGAGGCGCGCCCGAACGTCACCTCTGATGTCGCAGGGCTGTGCCTGAAGTCCGGAAATGCCGCGATTCTGCGTGGATCCGCCGCGGCTCTGCACACCAACACCGTCGTGACGACAGTCCTGCGGGCGGCGCTCGCCTGCGCCGGCGTGCCCGAGGACGCCGTCCAGCTAGTCACTGACACTGGCCACGCTGCGGCGCGTGCGCTGATGAAGCTCCGGGGTCGCGTCGATCTGCTGATCCCGCGCGGTGGCGCGTCGCTGGTCGATGACATCATCGAGAACGCAACAGTCCCGTATGTCATTGACGGCGACGGCAACTGCCATGTGTACGTCGACGGCGCGGCAAACCTCGACAAGGCGGCACGCATCGTCCTCAATGCCAAGCTCAGCAATCCGTCGGTGTGCAATGCGGCGGAGAAGCTGCTCGTCCATGAGGCCATCGCGCAGCGGTTTCTCCCCGGAGTTGCCGCCGACCTCATGGCCGCCGGTGTGGCGCTGCGCGGTGATCAGCGCGCATGCGAGCTCGTGGTCGGAATGACCGCCGCGAGTCCAGCGGACTGGGACACCGAATACCTGGACCTGATCATGGGAGTTCGGGTCGTGTCCGACGTGGAAGAAGCTATCGACCACATCCGGGCGCATGGGTCAGGTCACACTGAGGCGATCATCACCGAGGATCGCCTCACCGCCGACCGCTTCGTCGGCGCGTGCCCCTCAGCAGTCGTGATGGTCAACGCCTCCACCCGCTTCACCGACGGAGCCGAGTTCGGCTTCGGCGCCGAGATCGGCAATTCAACGCAGCGACTGCACGCACGAGGTCCGATGGGACTGCGCGAACTGACCACGTATCGCATCGAAGTACGGGGAGATGGACAGGTCCGCGAGTGAAGCGGATCGAAAGCTCGGGTGCCAGAGCGGACAACGCGACGACCGTCCACGGCTGCTGCCATGTCGCCACAGCCAGCTGCACGCCGGTAAGCCCGCGTCCGGTCAGCGCAAACGGCGAGAGTGCTGCGCCCGGTTTAGTGACGAGCTCGCAGTTCTCTGCTTGGCCTCAACAACGTGTCTGGGCATTACACCTAGGGTCTTCTAACCCGACCGCGAACAGTGGGCTGAAACCAGTGACCAGCATGGCCATGGAAGTGGATCAGCGCACCGGATCAGTCCCGGCGGCGCACGGTCCCACGGTGAGTTGCGACATAGATACAGGGTTGAAGGCACGCATCCAGAGCTAGGACGGCGTGGTCCGACCGGCGAAGAACGTCTTCATCGCCTCTGCCAGTGCCTACCCGACGACCGGCTTTGACATGCGTACCACAGCAGGCGATCCGCTTTGGATCACTGCCAGCAGCTTGAGAAAGACGAGAAGTGCCAGCAGTCGGAGTGATGTGTCTGGACCTGAACAGCCCGAAGCTTCCAGCCTCGCTGACGACGGCGTCCGGCTGGGCGCACGGCGTTCTCCTGCATCGTGCTCACGAGGGAGCTCATGGCCCCTGCTGGGTTGGCTTCGGGCGGCGGCATCTCTGCGCTCAGCGCTACTCCCAGTCCCCCTCGGGAGGTTCGACGACGATCAGGGCCACTGCGATCGCCCGCGGATTCATCGAATTGGTCGCACCGTCGGCAACGGCGACGGCGCAGACTTCCTCGATCGGCGTGCCTCTCGGCAACGTGAGCGGGTGCGTCACCCCCGAGCATCGTGGAAATCGGTGGGTCAGTGTGGCTTCGGTTGCACGTGCATGATGTCTCTGACATAAAGTCGACGTGCGCATGTCAAGCACTGCATGATGGGGTGCTGGAGACGGGCGGACTGCCCTGGCTGCACGTCATCATCTGGCTCAACCGGGGTGAAGGGCAACGGGATGAGCTTGTCGGAGCCACAACGCGGGCACTGCAGAACCACTGCTCGGTCATCTTGACACTTCGCCAGCGCATACTCGGTGCCGACTACCGACTGAACCCCAAGCGCTGCCGGACCAGACCTCTGGCGACGCGCCGGGGGTTTCGCTTGGTGTCCGCCCCGTCTTGCCGCAGCACGCGAGGGCGCGCGGTGGGCCCATTCCTTCCCGGGCGGCCTTCCTCACGGTCAGTCCATGCCCCGTGAGCGCAGCGGCGAGCATACTGCCGCTCGTCAGGCGCCTCTTCGATCACGGCGAACGGCGCTGGCTGCGAAGGGTTCTGATCAGCGCGTTTCGCGTTCGCCTGGAGATGGGGTCGCAACGACGGTGATCCAAATCCTCGCGCCGCAGTATAGCGGCGTTCGCGCGGATCTGGCGGCATGTCTCGATGCCATCGATGCCCGGCATCATGATGTCGAGAATGTTCAGATCGGGGCGATCGGCCGTGGCCGTTGCCACTGCCGCCTCGCCGTCTGAAACGGTCGACATCTCATACCCCTCCAGGTCGAGACAGCGAGAGACGACGGAGAGCACGCGCGGGTCATCGTCGGCGAGCAGGAGACGTGGCCGGGACATCGCCTCCATGGTACGAAAGCGATCTCGAAACGAGGGCATCGGCCATTCCTTTACCGGTCAGACGCGCGAACCGTCGTGCGGCCGCCCCGCTCTCGCTGGCTATACTCGCCCGCAGGCATGTCGAGCACCCCGGCGTCCCTGGTTCTTTTCGGGATTGCTGTCGGCGCATACACCGTGGCCGTGGTGGCGTTCGTACTCCATCTCGCCTTCCGAAAGCAGCTGTTCGGCGACATCGGGATGGCTCTGGTGCTCATCGGCTGGCCCATCCACTTCGCGTCCATCTTCACACGTGGCCTCGAGGCGGGCCACTGGCCGCTCGGCAACATGTACGAGTACTCGACCGGGATCGCCTTCGTCATCGTCACGGTCTGTGTCGTGCTGATGGTTCGCGCCAGGATGCGCCTGATCGGACTCCCCGCCATGATCGTCAGCGTTGCCCTGATGGGCGTGGCGTACATGCTCTACGTGCCGCCGGGGCAATTGGTGCCTGCCCTGCACAGCTACTGGCTGACCATCCATGTCACGTCCATGGCAACGTCGTCGGCCGTGCTGAGCTTCTCCTTCTTCTTCGGCATGGCGTACCTGGCGCGGCGCTGGGCTGACAACCGGGTGCTCGCGGTGGCGCCTGCCGCCGTGCCGGCGAGCGTCAGCAGCGGCGGTGTCGCGACCATGACCATGGGCGGCGGGTCGGGCGCCGGTTTTGCGTCAGGCGGCGGCATCCGCCAGCCGCTTGCGAACTGGCTCCAGCGCGCGCTCCCCACCGCGGGCATGCTCGACGGCTGGAGCTATCGCTTCGTGATGATCGGCTTCCCGATCTGGACGTTCGGGGTCATCTGCGGGGCGATCTGGGGCGAGCACGCCTGGGGTCGGTATTGGGGCTGGGATCCAAAGGAGACGTTCGCGTTCATCACCTGGGTCATCTTCGCGATCTATCTGCATGCGCGCGTCACCTACGGATGGAAGGAGAAGCGCGCGGCGATCATCACCGCCTTCGGCTTCGTCGCGATCCTCTTCACGCTCTACGCCGTGAATCTCTGGATCGCCGGCTTGCACTCGTACGCTCGGGCCTGACCTTTCCTGATCGCGCGATCACCTGCGCGCTCGTCTTGGTTGCCGATCGGTTGCTTGCAGCGTCACTGGGGCGGTCGAAGTTGCGAGGGTGGCTCCGCCGATGGGCCGCGACTTTTGCACAGCTGGTGGCAGTCGCGGGACTCGTCTTCTTCCCGATTCCACTTTCACGTCCTTCGTTCACCACCGTGATCATCGGTTGCGATATGGCTCGGCGCTCTTCGCCGTTCCTTCGTCCATCAGACGCGACACAGCAACGTCCGAAACCTGAACTGTGAAGGGCGGCGGTCGGCTGATGAGCTCGTCAATCTTCAGTCGGTCGCGAGATGGCCGTTGCGATCTGACGGCCGGCCGAGGTTGGGCGAAGACGGCAACGCACGAGCAGGCGATACGGCCGCTTCAACACAGACGACGCCAGCGAGTTGATCCTGGCCGGGGGCACGTTTCGCCCACACGAGAGTTCGGACGCCGACCCGCGGGCGTCGAGAGCCTCGCTCAGGGCCGCAGAATGAACCCGTGGCCAGCGTGCAGCGCGCTCTTCGGCACCTGCTCACGGAGCCGGCTCGCCCCCGCCGCGTGCGTGAGTGGCACGGCGCCGCGTGGCTCGCGATCAGCACCGTCTGCATCGGCGCGTTCATGGGACAACTCGACGCCAGTATCGTGACCCTCGCGCTGCCGACCTTGCAGCATAGCTTCGGGGTTGGGTTGGGCGCGGTCGAATGGGTCGCTCTGGGCTACCTCCTGGTCCTGGTCACGGCGGTCGTTGGTGTCGGCCACCTTGCGGACGTCTTTGGCCGCAAGCTCCTGTACACCTATGGCTTCATTCTCTTCATCGCTGCTTCGGCGGCCTGTGGGTTGGCGCCGACGCTCGGCATCTTGATCGGGGCGCGTGTGCTCCAAGCGCTCGGCGCCGCCATGCTGCAAGCCAACAGTGTGGCCTTGGTGACGGAAGCGGCACCTCGAGGTCAACTCGGCCGCGCTCTCGGCCTGCAGGGTACAGCCCAGGCTTTGGGGCTGGCGGTCGGGCCGGCGATCGGTGGCCTCCTCATCGCACTCGGCGGATGGCGTCTGGTCTTTCTGGTGAACGTCCCCGCCGGGCTCGCTGGGGCGCTGCTTGGCTGGTTCTTCCTCCCTCGGAGCAGGAACCTCGCCGGTCGCCAGCCATTCGACTGGATCGGACTCGGACTCATGGTCCCCGCCGTGGTCGGTATCCTGGCCGCGTTGAGCTTCGGCAATGAGATCGGTTGGGCCTCACCCGAGATCCTGCTGGCGTTTGCCGGGGCGGTCGCCCTCGGAGTGTGCTTTGTGTTCGTCGAGCGGCGGAGCGCCGCGCCTCTGCTTGACTTCCGCCTCCTCCGAGTTCCCGGCTTCAGCCAGGGCATCAGTACGGGCTTCCTCGCCTACCTCACGCTCTTCGGGAGCCTCTTCATCGTTCCCTTCTTCCTGGAACTCAGTCTCCATCGCTCCCCGGAGATTGCCGGGCTTGAACTCAGCGTGCTGCCCCTTGCGCTCGGACTCGTTGCTCCATTTGCTGGTCGGCTCGCGGATCACCGCGGAACGCACGCGTTGACGCGCGCGGGCATGGCCATGGCCGCGCTCGCCCTGCTCTTGCTCGCACTGTTGCACGGCACCACCGCGGCGTTCCTCCTCGAACTCTGCCTGCTGGGTGCAGGGCTCGGGTTGTTCATCCCGGCGAACAACGCTACCGTCATGGCGAGTGCGCCTCGGACGCGAACCGGCGTGGTCGGGGGTGTGCTCAACATGACCAGAGGCATTGGGATGGCGGTTGGTATCGCCGTCGCCGGCCTCGTCTTCGGGCTCGCTGCGCGAACGACAGCAGCGACTGCGTACGGGCACGGTGCAGGGATCGCGTCACGCGGACTTGCCGGAGCCTGCCTGCTGCTCGCCAGCGTGGCTGGCGTGGCAGCGTTGATGAGTTCCACCAGCGAGCCGCATCGGGACGACCGGGATCACGAAACCGTGCACGCAACACCAGCAGCGTGAGGGACATCGAACGAACGCGGTTCGACTCGTGCCCGGCGGTCGCCTCCCTCATGTCGACCACTCCGCCGGGGCGCGACAAGGTCTTTTTGTCCCGCAGGGGTGCAGGGGCAGTGGAGGATGCGATCAAGCTCGCCCGCAGAACCGGGTCCGACCGTCTCCACCGCATGCAGATCGCGATGCAGCGCCCCTACTGAGCGAGATTCCAGGGATCGCGCCCGGTCACGACGCGACTGGGGGGACGGCGCGCAGCCCGACCGTTCCGGTGAGCGGCCGGGTGGCCACCGGCATGCCCAGGTCGGCCAGCATCGCAAGATCGGCCTCGGCACTGCGCCCGAGCGTGGTGAGGTAGTTGCCGACGATCAACCCGTTCGCGCCCACGAGCATTCCATACGACTGGAGGTCGCGGAGGACCACTTCGCGCCCTCCCGCATAGCGAATCACCGCCGCCGGGTTGACGCAGCGGAACACGGCGACGCAGCGGAGCGCCTCTAGCGGCTGAAGCAGGTCCGTGGCGGCGAGCGGTGTGCCTGGACGCGGGTTGAGGAAGTTGCAGGGGATCTCCCGCGTGCCCAGGTCACGGAGGACGAACGCGAGGTCGAGCCGGTCGTCCCAGGTCTCGCCCATTCCGAAGATGCCCCCGCTGCAGAGCTCCATCCCGGCGGCGATCACGCGCCGGCAGGTGTCGACGCGGTCGGCGAACGTGTGGGTCGTGCAGATGCGCGGAAAGAAGCGTGGGCCGGCCTCGAGGTTGTGGTTGTAGCGATGCACACCCGCGGCGGCGAGCCGTTCCGCCTGCCCTTCCTTGAGAATCCCGAGCGACGCCGCCACCTCGATGTCCACCTCGGCGCGGATTGCCGTGGCCGCCTCGATCACTGAACGCAGCATTCGTTCGTCCGGTCCGCGCACGGCGACGACGATGCAGAACTCGGTGCCTCCAAGAGCCCGGGTGCGACGCGCCAGTTCGACGAGCTCAGTCGTGTTCAGCATTGGTACCCGCTCGACGTCGGTGGAGTACCGGGCGGACTGCGAGCAGAAGACGCAGTCCTCGGGACAGCCCCCCGTCTTGGCGCTGATGATCGACTCGATCTCGACCGCCTCGCCCATCCACGCGACCCGCACTCGGTGCGCCAGGGCGAATAACTCGGGGAGGCGATCCGACCCCAGCGCGACGAGCCGCTCGGCAAGCGTCCGGTCGATGAGCCTCCGCTGATCGATCAGGCACGCAGCCGCTTCGTTGAGCGCGTCGGCAGTGGTGAGCATGGACGCCTACGATAGCGTGCGAGCGCTGCTCACCAATGCGGCCATCTGGGTGCTCGTCTTAGATGCCGGCCGTCCCGCCATGAGGGCCCTGGCGTCCGCGTCAGGATGGTGGTGGTCGACACCGAGGGAGTGCACACTTGGGCTGCGATTGTGCACTCCCTCACGGTGTCGATTCGACACTCGTCAATCTCCCCTGCCCTGGCGTGAGTAGCAGCGATTACCCGCAGCGCGCCCAGCTGGTCGCGGACCTTTGCCGGATCCTGGACCGGGCCAAAGCCCCGCTCCCTTCCGAGTGGGACGAGTTCGGACTCGACGATCAGGGGATCCGGTGGGTGCTCCAGTTGTCGGTCAAACTGGCCCAGCACCTGTGGTTTGAGGCGCACAACCACGCCACCCTCCGGCGCGAACTCATGGCCGTCGCAAAGCGCTATCGAGACGCCTTCCGGAGCGGCCAGCGACCCAAGCTGAAGGAGTACGCGGCTCAGGCGCTCGACGGACTCTCCAGCCCACCCGAAGAGCGGGTGGCCTACTTGGGCCTCCGGCACCTCGTGCTGTCGCCAGGAACGAGCGTTGGCGAGGTCACGTTCGGACCGACCGACGCGGAGCCCGGGCTGAGCGAAGCGTTGGGAACATTCGGTTTACCGGCGGCCCGATGCTACTGCTCGGTCCCTGTGGTCGCCGGCACGGAGGATCTGGCCCTGGCCAGGGCGCGACGCTCAGCTGAGACCGCTCTGGCGCTAGTCCGACAGCAGTTCCTCCACGGGTTCATGGCCAAGATCTATCTGCCCCAGTTGCAGTTCGGGCTGGATGGCACCCACGCTTGGAAGGAGCCTGACGGCACCTTTCAGCGAGCCGGCCGCAAATTCGAGCACCAACCGATGGAGGCCGACTTCTCGAGTCAGCGGGACTGGCTGGAAACGCTGGCCCAACTCTCAGCCTGGCGTGACGCTCTGATCCCCGCGTTGAGGGAGCGCGTGGACACGGCTTTGGACTGGCTCGACGTGGCCACCCTCACAGAGAACTGGCGCGTGATGTTGCCGGCGATCTTCAGCGCCATGGAGGCTCTGCTGATTCCCGAAGAGAGCGGCACCAAGGCCGGCGCAGTGACCGTCAGGAGCGTGGCGGTACACGTGGCGGTCGGAGACGGCTTTTTTGATCCGCGCGAGGTCTACGACGCCTATCTATGGCGCAGCAATCTGGTGCATGGGCGTCCGACCGGGCGGGTTCGAGACGAGGAGCTTCTGGACTTCGCGGAGGATCGCCGGATGTGGGCATTCAGGGTCCTCTCCGACTACCTGAGGTTCGCCGCTACGAGCGCGTTCGACAGCGTTGAGGCGCTCGTTGCCAATCTCGACCAGACCCAAGGCGATAGCGTTTGCAGCTGGCTGGAGAAGTTCGGGGCTGGCAAAGTGGTGACGGAGTACCGAGCCATGCTCGCGCCCGCCAAGCCGGCCTGAATCAGTCCTCGGGCACGCCAGCCCTGAGAGCGATCGCTGGCTCGCCGAGCTCGCGACGGGCGATCTCCGCGAAGGCCAGGCGAGCCAGCCCGACAGCCTTCATGGCGTCGCCGAACCTGTGGTCCTGTTCGTCCGTCCACTTCTCACCGAGTAGGTTCACAGCGGGGCACGCACCCTTTGCGTACCCTCAAACGTACCCTCATTGCGGTGCCCAAAACGGCCCTCAGCGGCCCCTCCTGACCCCCATTTTGAGTTCAGCGACCACCGCGGAAGGAGCGCCGCACAAAGTCCGCTGCCTTACCATTTGGCGACTGCCCAGGGCCGCCCCGATCTTAGCCGCCGCCGGACGAGCCCGAGCGATCGACGTGAGCTATGCCGACTACGTGGGCGAGCCGCTCGGCGAGCTGGGCTCCCGGGGAAGCACCGCGAGGCTCGAGAAGCCGCGAGCGCCTGAGGTCCAGCTCAGCAATCTCCACCTCCCAACCTCCAAGAACGCTACGAGCCGAAAATCGACTCCCTGCTAGGGGTATATTCCCCGGCGGTGACCGTAGGCTACGCGCAGAACAAGGACGACCTGCGAGCGCGCCTGCGCCGGATCGAGGGCCAGGTCGGCGGCATCCAGCGCATGGTCGATGAGGATCGATATTGCATCGACATCCTCACCCAGGTGAACGCCGTCAAAGCGGCACGCGCCAAGGTGGCGTTGGCCCTCCTCGGGGACCACGTGGAGCATTGCGTCGCGGACGCAATGCGGCGCGGCAAGGGCAAGGAGAAGGTTGGCAAACTGACCGCCGCGATTGGCCGCTGCCCCGAGCGCTAGGCGGGTGTCCTTTGTGCTCGGCCATCTCGGTGACGCGCTGCGACTGGCCTTTGCCATGTTCTGGCAGGTGCTCTGGCCGCTGGCGCTCGGCTTCCTGCTCTCCGCCATCATCGAGGCGGTCGTGCCCAAGCAGACGGTCGCTCGGCTTCTCGGCAGGGACTCCCCGCGGGGCGTTGCGACCGCTGCAGCACTTGGCACCGCGTCGTCATCGTGCTCGTACGCAGCAGTGGCGCTTGCCCGCACGCTGTTTCGCAAGGGCGCGTCCTTCGCCAATTCGATCATCTTCGAGTTCGCCTCGACGAATCTGGTGATCGAGCTCGGGCTCGTGCTGCTCATCCTCCTCGGCTGGCAGTTTCTTGCGGGCGAGCTGGCCGGCGGCGTCCTGATGGTGGTGCTCCTCGCGCTGATCCTCCGTGCCACGCTGACGCGAAAGCTGGTCGATGCCGCCCGTGATCAGGCGGAGCGAGGTCTGTACGGACGCATGGAAGGACACGCCGCGATGGACATGTCGGTCACCGAGGGTCCGCTGCTCCAGCGCCTGGTATCGCCGCGTGCCATCACCTCCATTGCGCACCTCTTCTTCATGAACATCTACAGTCTCTGGACGGATCTGGTGCTGGGCTTTCTCATAGCCGGGGCACTCGGTACCTGGGTCCCCGATTCCTGGTGGTCAGCCCTGTTCCTCACCGGTCACGGAGCCGGGACTGAAGTGTGGGGAGCATTCATCGGTCCGCTCGTGGCAATGATGAGCTTCGTCTGCTCGGTGGGCAATGTGCCCCTCGCCGCCGTGCTCTTCCGCGGGGGGATTAGCTTTTCAGGTGTGATCGCCTTCATCTTCGCCGACCTGATCATCATCCCTATCCTCAATATCTATCGAAAGTACTACACCGGCCGTGTCAGCGCGTACCTCTTCGCGGTTTCCTACGCGACGATGGTGCTCGCTGGGCTGGCCATCGGCGAGCTGTTCACCATCCTCCACCTGACCCCGACGAACCGCGCGATTAGCGTCTTTCAGACCACCATCTCGTGGAACTCCGACACGTTCCTCGATATCGGATTCCTGGTTCTCATCGCGCTCTTGGCGATTCGCTTCCTGCGCACCGGCGGCATCGAGATGCTGCGCATGATGGAGCAGAAGCCGGCCGCGACGCACGTACACGCGCGCAGCTGATCGGAAACGCCGCAGCACCCGGCGCGGCGGGCGGAGTCGCTCACGACGTGCCCGTCCGCTGACTGCGACCATAGGCTGATGTGATCAGCGTTACAGCGCCGCACTCTGTATCTGGCGCAGCCTTCGAGTACGGCCGGAATCAGATGCTCCCTTCAACCCGGCGCTAGGCAGGAGGACAGGGTGTGACCACAACCGTTGATGTCGTTGTGCTGGGATCGGGCTCAGGTGCACAGAACGTCGCGTACGGCTGCCGTGAGGCGGGTTGGAGTGTGGCGGTCATCGATTCCCGTCCCTTCGGGGGGACGTGCCAGCTGCGCGGCTGTGATCCCAAGAAGGTGCTGGTTGGCGCTTCCGAACTGGTGGAT
>DATKQX010000069.1:0-41309 GCA_035532495.1 Saccharimonadales bacterium (SeqCode) | reverse complement strand
CTCGACTACATTCTTCGGCCGGGGCAATATCGGCTGTTTGTCTATGGACTACACGGCTCGAGTCTCGAGCGCGAGCTCATTGTGCGATGACACGCGAGTGCAAGAGAACTCTGCAAGGTCAATGTCGGCGGTAGGCGTTTCAGATGGCGGACCGCCACGTCGAAACCCGACGTCGACACCCTATTCGACACCGTACAGCGCGGTCGCGCCCGGCTCCGCGCGGACACGATCCCTTGGTGACCGCCCCGTTCCGAATACTCGGCGGGTGGCAACGAGCAACGCCGAACGCGCCGGAGACGAACTTGGAAACCGCAAGGGCCCACGTCAGCGGCGCACCCGATCTGGCCGCGGTCGGCAGGTCAGACGTCGAGCGCCAGAACCTCACCATGCGGACGCGCATGCGCCGACTCATACGGCTAACCAACGCGTTCAGGCGCAAGGTCGAAGACCTTTCGAAGGTCGATGAGATCGTCGCCGTGCTGGGGTAGGATTGCAGCGGGCGACTGCCGCGTGGTGGCGTCACACGCAGGAGCGGCGATAGCGGGGTCTACCCCGGTGAAAGTCGGGCGGCCCGAGTTTCAAGCTTGCCGCACCAAGGCGGTTCGATTCCGCCCAGCCGCCTACTCGTCTGTTCCAAACCGAGGCACCACCCCGGGGTCAGGAGGCTTGCGCCTGATACATGACGTTGATCATCAGCTGTATCACTGCGGACTTTGTTGTGCAAGCATCGGACCGCCGCGTTACTGTGCCCGGCCAGGGACGAGGTGACGACCGCGCCAACAAAGCAATCTTTTACTGCGGCCAATCAGCATGGGCCTACACGGGAATCGCTCAGATTGGCGCCATGAGGACCGACGAGTGGCTCGTGGACCACTTCTACCAGCACGACAAACTTCAGGAAGCCATGACCGGGATGGCGAAGCGGTTAGACGGTGCCATGGCTCGCCTCTCCCATCCCCGAGAAGCCAAACGTCTCGCCGTTGTCGGCGTTGGTTTCGCCCGCTTTCCGCAGGCGGGGCACCAACCGTATCTGGCCTGGGTGTCCGACAGCCTTGACCCTCCACATGCATGGCGGGCTCGCCCGCGCACGGCGTTTGCTGCTCACATCAGCCACCTTCCGGCAGATCGCTCCTTCGCGATAGCGTCGTATGGCCAGCGGCTACCGGCGGAAGGACTTGCCGAACTCCGCCGTGCAGTCCAGCGCGTTCTCGATCATGGGTCCGGCCCCATCGCGGTGGCGCGCCTGACGACAGAACTCATTCAAGCGGTGGCTGCGACCAACCAAGCGGTGGGGGACAACGTCATGTGCATGATCCTCACACGCGATGGCGTTACCCCCGGGAACCCATCTATACGTACCCTTCCGATCCCTTTGGTCCCGGGCGCTTCACACGCAGACCGATTTCGCGTGTTCAACGATTACGCCGGCGAGCCGATCTGTACATACATACCCGGGAACCCCGAGGCGGTGCTCTTCTACGGTCCCATGTCCGTATGCAAGGATGTGGCGATGTGGGCAGGGGCCTTCGGGCCAACTCAGGCGCTCGCGTCGCTTCCCAGCGGGAACCCTTTTCCCCCTTACAGCCTTAGTTTCCTACGCTGATCGTGGAGCGGAGTCCGGGGCCAGTCTGTCTTCAACTGTGACCAGCTCGTAGGGTCCATCCTATGTTCATGCTCGCGGCTCTCAAGAGGCCCAGTAGGAGGTCGGCCGGTGCCACTTCGTGGGCATGCACCCTCTTGGCGTTCCTTCTGGGGGTTAGCGCGAGCGCGTGCGGGTCGCCGAACCCGCCGCCGGGCGAGGGTCTCGTGGTGGGTGGGATCATCCCGTGCGCTGCCCTCGGTCCGCCCCCCGGCGTGCAGTACGCCGCGGGGACGGTCACGGTGCTCGAAGGGGTGGTGACTTGGAGGACCATTGGGCCGGGAACATCAGCCGCAGTGTTCCCCCATACCGTCGAGGCGCAGCAGACGGTCACGACGAATGCGTCGTATGAGTTCGCTCTTGCTCCCGGTGACTACGTTTTCCAGGCGAACTTCCCTCCACCGGCGAACGTGCGTCCATTCGTCAGTGTCACCGTGAGATCCGGGGTTACGAAGCACGTCGACATTCCGAATACGTGCATATAGCACCGCCGCCACTGTGTTCCAGCGGCACCACGACAGGGTCCAAGACGCCGAACGAGCTGCTGTGGGGAAGGATGGAGGTGCTTTGCCTGACCCGCGATCTCAGCCCGATATCAGGGCCGGTGGGCCCGCATTGACATGGCCGGGATGTTGGTTCGATCCCTATTGCGGTCACCACCGGCTTTTCGAACACAACCCAGCCGGTTCCAGCGCCTGCTGAGATCGGCGACGGGGCCGCGCAGCGTCCTCTGACGTTTTGACCCCAACGCCGACCCCAACCGGCGCGGAAACTGGCGGACGACGGCGGACTCGCGGACGAGCGAAAACCCTTACGCAGCAACAACTACGGACGTGGTCGGTCATCCCCGGACGGGCCTTTTCCCGGCTCATAACCCCACGGTCCCAGGTTCGAATCCTGGCCCGCCCAGTCACTGTTGTGTTGATTCGGGATACAGCCGCTTCGGACGCTTCCGCCATCCAGAACTCGGTTTATCATCGATCCGCCGTTGGCGGCGCGGGAGGGTCAACAATGGTCTTCAGGGAGCGACGTGACCGAGAGCGCAGCGATCGGCGAGCCCCGACCGCGGGGTCTGCTCGAGGGATGGTTCCCGATCTCGCCGGCCGCGGCGTTTCGCCGGCGCACCACGCTTCTCGCTGCTGTGGCGGTGGTGATCGGCACGTTCGCCCAGGTAGTGCGGCTGCCCGGAGACACCGCGTACAACACGATCTGGGCCGAGGACGCAAGCGTCTTTCTGAATCAGGCGCTGAACAGAGGCATCCTGCCCGCGTTCACCATTCCCTACAGCGGATATCTGCACGTGGTGCCGCGCACGTTCGCGGCGATCGCCGCGGTGCTCCCGCTGGCGTGGGCCGCGTCGATCTTCGGGGTTGGCTCAGCGCTGCTGGTGTCGCTCCTGGGGGTCTTCCTCTACCGGGCCACCGAGGGGCTGATCCTCTCTCGACCGCTGCGCCTCGTGCTGTGCGCGATGTTCGTCGCGATCCCGGTCGTCGGATTCGAAACTGAAGCAAACGCAGCAAATCTCCACTTCTACCTCGACTTTGTGGCGGTCTGGGCGCTGCTCTGGCGGCCGCAGGGTCGGATGGCCAACGTGGTGTCGGCCGCCGTGTGCTTCCTGGCGGCGGGGAGCGATGCCATCACCCTCTTCCTGCTGCCGATCGCGATCGCGCGGCTGGTGGCGACCCGCTTCAGGCGTGGGTCGCTCCCCGCCTATGGGCTGATCGGCGGGCTCCTCATCCAGATCCCGGTGATCCTCACGTCGCACGAGACTCACTGGGCGCCCAACATCCCACTCGACTTTGCGGCGGTGTTCGGCGCGCGGGTCGCGCTTCCCTTCCTTGTCGGCGGCGTGCTCAGCGACCGCCTTTGGGCCGACGTCGGCTGGGCGGCACCGGCGCTGGCAGGAGCAATGCTCTGCGCCGGCGTCGTCTGGCTCGCGCTGACCCGGCGGATCCGTCCGACCGCCTGGGTGGCCCTGATCTTCGTCGGGGGATCAATCGTCTTTGCGGGCCTTCCCATCATCGGTCGCTTCCAGAACGTCATGCTTCCTCATGGGGTCGCACTCCTGGGAATCCCCGCTCGCTACTGGGGCGCTCCGCTGCTCATGCTCTGGTCGGCTGTCGCCATCGTGGTGACGTCCCGCGGCGTGCGGACGTGGCTCGGCGCACAACATCACCGCGTGCTGGTTTGGGCCACGGTTGTGTGGCTCACGAGCATTGTCGCGGCGGACTTCGTCGTCGTCAGCGGCAACACGTTTCGCGATGACGGGTTGCGCTGGAGCGAGCAGCTCGCTGCAGCTGCCACGACGTGCCACGTTGAGAGGGTGAGTCACGTCGCCTTCAGCGTGCTGTTTCGCAAGTACATCATCGTCGTGCCGTGTGATCGCATCACCGGCGCCGTGCCGTAGTGAGCCTGGCCAGGTCGCAGGCTATACTCTCGCGAATCGAGCTACCCAGGGGCCACGTGTGACGCCATAGGCTGCGCTGGAGGAAGGGTTGGTGCGCTTCGAACAGGATGTGGTCGTCATCGGTGGCTGCGGTCACGTGGGACTGCCGCTCGGCCTTGCGTTCGCCGACGCCGGCATGAGCGTCGTCCTCCACGACACGAGCGCCAACGCAGTCGACCTCGTCAACGCCGGCACCATGCCCTTCGCCGAAGTCGGAGCCGCGGAGATCCTCGCCACCGTGCGAACATCCGGCCGGCTCCGAGCAACCACGGATCGCGCATCGATCGCGGGCGCCGAGCACGTGATCGTGGTCGTCGGGACCCCCGTCGACCGCTATCAGAGCCCTGACATCGATGCGGTCTCACGGGCGATCGAGCCGCTGACCGATCACCTCGCCAGCGGTCAGCTTGTGGTCCTGCGGAGCACCGTCTACCCCGGCGTGACGCAGCGCGTCGCGCGCATCATCACGCGGCTCGATCGCGATATCGACGTGAGCTTCTGTCCCGAGCGCATCGCTGAAGGCCACGCGCTCGACGAGCTGCACGACCTCCCCCAGATCGTCTCGGGAACAACATCGCGCGCGACGCAACGCGCCACCGCGCTGTTTCGCCACCTGACGCCGGAGATCGTCGAGCTCTGCCCCGAGGAGGCGGAGCTTGCCAAGCTCTTCACGAACACCTGGCGCTACATCAAGTTCGCGATCGCCAATCAGCTCTTCACGATTGCAAACGACTCCGGGCTCGACTATGAGCGCATCCGTCAGGCCGTGATCTATCACTATCCGCGTGCCGCCGACCTGCCGAGTGCGGGGCTCGCCGCCGGTCCGTGCCTGCTCAAGGACACGATGCAGATCACGGCGTTCGCCGAGAACCGCTTCACACTCGGACAGGCGGCGGTGATGGTCAACGAGGGTCTGCCGCTGTACGTCCTTGGCAGGCTCGAGGCGAAGTTCGACCTGGCTGACATGACGGTCGGGATCCTGGGCATGGCGTTCAAGGCGGGCTCGGATGACACGCGGGCAAGCCTCAGCTACAAGCTGAAGCGCCTGCTCACCGGGAGAGTCGCCCGCGTGCTCACCACCGATCCGCTCGTGACGGGCGACCCGGATCTCGTCACACTCGAACGCGTCCTTGCGGAGGCAGACCTCGTGATCATCGCGGCACCCCATCGCGAATACTCGGACGTGCACACCGCGAAGCCTGTGGTCGATTTGACCAACCTGCTCGGCAACGGGGTCATGGTGTGAAGCCTCGCGTCAGCGTGGTGATCCCGGCATACAACGAAGCTGGCGCGGTGGTTCCCTTCCTCGATCGTGTCTTCGAGGCGATCACACTGCCCGCAGAGGTGCTCGTCGTCTACGACTCGCCGGACGACACCACCGTCCCGTTCCTTCGAGCGTATGCGGAGCGGGATCGGCGTTTGCGACCGCTGCACAACACGTTCGGCCCGGGGCCGGGCCGGGCGCTTCGCTACGGCATCGACCATGCCGCCGCGGATGTGGTGGTGGTCACCATGGCAGACGGCAGCGACGACCCGATGCAGATCGATCAGTTGACCCGTCTGGTGGAGCGCGGTGTCGTGGTCGCGTGTGCGTCGCGGTACATGCGCGGAGGGCAGCAGGTGGGCGGCCCCTGGCTCAAGAGCCGGATCTCGCGGCTCGCGGGCGTGTCGCTGAACATGGTGGGACGGGTGGGAACGCACGACGCCACGAACTCCTTCAAGGCATACTCGCGGACGTTCGTGCAGCGGGTCGGCATCGATTCCGATGCCGGTTTCGAGCTGGGCATCGAGATGGTCGCGAAAGCGCGGCGACTCGGGCTTCCCGTGGCCGAGCTGCCGACAATCTGGCTCGACCGTGCCAACGGCACCTCGCACTTCGAGGTCAAGGCGTGGATCCCGCGATACCTGCACTGGTATCTCTACGCACTCGGGCTCACGAGCAAGAAGTCCGCGGGCGCGGCACCGCGTCGTGGAGGCGATCCTTCGTGAGCAGGGTCATGGTGACCGGCTCGGCGGGTTTCATCGGCGGGTACATCGTCGAGGAGCTGCTTCGACGCGGCCACGACGTCATCGGCCTGGATGACGGGTCGAAGTACGGGCCGGTCACCAGGTCGTACGACAGCAATTCGAACTACCGACTTGTTCGTGGCGATGCACGCGACGTCGAGCTGCTCGGCGATCTGCTCAAGGACTGCGAGCATCTGATCGCCGGTGCGGCAATGATCGGCGGGATCTCGTATTTCCACACCTACGCATACGATCTGCTCGCGACCAATGAGCGGATCATTGCTGCCACGTGCGATGCAGCGATCCGCGCGCATCGCGAAGCGGTGCTCAGCAAGGTGACGTACATCAGCTCGTCGATGGTCTTCGAGTCCGCCGACACGTGGCCGTCGGTCGAAGGCCAGGAGCTGCAGATACCGCCGCCGAAGTCGTCGTACGGATTTCAGAAGCTCGCCGTCGAGTACTTCGCCCACGCGGCACATCAGCAGCACGGCCTGCCTTTCACCATCGTGCGTCCCTTCAACTGCGTCGGCATCGGTGAGAGCCGCGCCCTCGGCGACATCGAGATCCTCAGTGGCAACGTCCGCCTGGCCATGAGTCACGTCGTGCCGGACCTCGTCCAGAAGGTGCTGAAAGGCCAGGATCCGCTGCACATCCTGGGCGACGGTTCGCAGGTGCGTCACTACACCTACGGCGGCGACCTGGCCAAGGGCATCGTGACCGCGATGGAGAGTCCCGCGGCATGGAACGATGACTTCAATCTTTCGACCGCCGCATCGACCACGGTCCTCGAGCTCGCCGAGTCGATCTGGCGCCGGATCAAAGGCGATGCGACCCCATTCCGTTACGTCAGTGACCCACCCTACGAACACGACGTGCACCGGCGCGTCCCCGCAACAGAGAAAGCGCGTCGGGTGCTCGGTTTCGCTGCAACGACGACACTCGACGAGATGCTGGACGAGGTGATCCCGTGGATCGAGCAGGCGATCACCGCAGGAGTGATGTAGGAAAAGCTAGGGCGTCGCCGCCGCGAGGTTGCCGCAGAGGGTCGTGCCCGGCGCGAGCGTGAGTACGAGCTGTGCCAACCGTGCCACGTCGCTGACATCTACTGACACGTTCGGGCTAAGAGTCGCGAGGATCGCCGGGTCGGAGATCGCGCCTCCACCGGAGAGCCGCGCGACGAGGGTGCCGCTCGCCGGCGACCGAACCGAGACCCATCCGAATTGTGCGAACTGCAACGTTGCGGTGGTCACCGAGTCGGTGGCTGTGGTGACGCAGCCTTCCGGACCGGGTGCTGCTGCAGTGCCATTCACCGTGACGGTCACCGGCGAGTCCTCGGTCACGAGCGGGGCTGGTGCAGCCGCAACCTGGAGCAACAGCTCGGCGTCGAGCTGGTTCACGGGCGCGATGCTGACGCCGGTCGCCACCCTTCCCTCGCGGACCATGATGCCGAGGTCGCGCGTGGTCAGATCGGGTGCCCAGCGATCGTCGGGGTGCGCGCCGATCACCGGTGCGCCGGCCCTGAGCAGCGCGGCTCCGGCGAGGATCTGCTGCTCCTCCTGCTGTTTGACAAGTCCCAGCGCGCGCGTTTGATCGAAGAGATAGCTGACACCGTGCACGGTCGCGAACGCAGCGAGGGCGACGAGCACCACCTGGTGGAGCAACTCACGCCGCACCAGTGACGACATGATCACCGCGGTGATCGGCAGCAGCAGCGCCGCGCCGACGTAGAGATAGCGCGATGTCGCCGCAGCAGCGGAGCCGTTCGCCGTGCGGTCGATGCCGTCGAACATGAAGAACGCCAGGGCGGTGATGGCGCCGGCGAACGCCAGCGGGAGCGCTGTGGCATCGCGCCGCTTGAGCACCAACCAGGCCAGCAACCCGAGAATCGCAACGGCGCCGATGCCCACGAGGCCTGTCACCCGATCCACCGTGGCGGTGAGGCCGGCCCACACGAAGTCGGGGATGAGGAGCAGGGTCTGGGCGTTCACGGTGCTGTCGGCAAGGAGATAGTGGCGTCCGATCGCCAGCAGCCAGATGAGGTACACGGCGGTTGGCACCGACGCGGTGATGAACGCCGCGCGCCAGCCGCGGCGGAGCAGCGCCACGAGCACAAGCAACACCACCATGGTGATCCCGATCGCCGAGCACATGAGTCCGGCGACGGCGAGCAGCCACACCCAGAGGTCGCGCCTGCTGAAGCCCGCGCCGGGCCGATCCGTGAGCATCGCCGCCGCGAATCCCAGGAGCAACGGGGCGATGTAGCCGATCTGGAACCCCCAGGTGAGGTTCTGGTAGCCGGCCCCGACCAGGAGGAAGACGATCGCGAGCCCTGTGGCGATCCAGCCATCAGCGCCAAGGCGGAGCATCACCCGCCAGAGCACGTACGCGGTGGCGAGGTGGAGCACCAGTAACACGAGCAGGTATGGGACGTAGCTGCGGATCCCGACGACGGTGTACAGGGCGCGGTAGACGAGGAGCGGAATCGTCGACCAGTGCGCGTTGTGTGGTCGGAAGAGGTCGAGGGGCTGTCCACCGAGGCCTCTTGTGGCCAGGAACTCCCAGTCGTCGTAGAAGAACCACTGCCGTCGATCGGCGTAGAGGAGCACCAGCAGGGCGAGCGGCAGCGCCGCATACAGGCCGACGCGGAAGCCCCTCGTGATCGGTCCCCTGTCCATATGCACCCCGGAGTGTGACGGTGGCCGATGGTGGATGCGTGCGAGCGGTGGCCCCTGTGTGTCAGCGCAGGACGAATCCAGTGCCAAGCGGATCCTCGGGATCGAGCTCGAAACGATGCTCGCCGGTGCGGTATGCCATTCCCTCGACCTCGGGGACGATGGCGGGACGTCCGTGCACGTGGCGCCGGTCGACAGCTCGGGCGCGAAAGGTTGTGCCGATGATCGAATCGTGGATCAGCTCATCACCCACATCGAGTTGTCCGTCCGCGATGAGTTCTGCGAGGCGAGCCGCCGTCCCGGACCCGCAGGGCGAACGATCGACCTCACCGTCAGCGAACACGGTGACATTGCGCTGATGCAATGCGCCGTCGCTGAGTCCGAGATCGTCGTAGAAGATCGTTCCGTAGAGCCCGGACAGGCGCGCGTCATCGGGGTGGCGCGCAAGGCCCGCGCCATCGATCTGTTGCTTGATCTCGCGTGCAACTCGGATGAGCTCGACCAAGTCCTGACCGACGACTGAGAGTCCGAACCTGGACGCCCCCACCGTGGCGTAGATCGCCCCGCCGTACGCCAGCGCGACGTTGGTCGCGCCGCGAGACGTGGTGACGGGCATGGATGGAGTGAGCACGTACGAGGGTACGTTGCGAAACGCCGCTGATCGCACCACCCCGTGTTCGCTCCGAACTCGTGCGGTGACTCGCCCTGATGGCACATCGACGACGACATCAGTCTCGCCGTCAGGATCGGCCTCCACCAGTCCCGACTGCACCGCCCACACACCGAGCGCGATCGTGCCGTGGCCGCAGGCCGTGGAGTACCCGTCCTTGTGCCAGAACAGCACGCCGAGGTGAGCGTCCGGATCATTCGGCGGAACTTGAAAACAGCCGTACATGTCGGCATGACCACGCGGTTCGTGACAGAGCAGGCGACGGATCGCATCGACATCCTCGCGCTCGCGCGCCTGCGCTCGACGATCCGCGACCGTCATGCCGGAAAGCGCTGGTATCGCTGAGGTGACGATGCGAAACGGCTCGCCGGCTGTGTGATAGTCGACGCACGTGAGGGGTGCAGTCACGTTGCGACCGTGGCCCACATCGCCGTCTTTGCGGTATCGCCGCGGTCTCGGGTTTGATCGCTGCTGCCCCCTGACATCGCCCCGCCGATCTCGGTGCCGTCCGGGTCAGCGCGCCGCGCGCGCCGATCGCCGCTCGCGCCGTGGCGCGTTCGACCATGCGGCGTCGACCGCTTTGACCTCGCCGCTGAGCGATGTCCCGGTGGCGACATGACCGGTGCGAACGTAGCGTTCGTGGTTGACCTCCAGACGCTGAGGCTCATACACGTAATTGATCATCACGCCGAGTGAGTGCCGCCCCGTCGACGAGAGATCACCACCGGTGTTGATGCGGTCGAGCCGGGCGCCATTCGAGAGGTGGAAGTGGCCCACGCTGTCGGCGACGCGCAACCCCACTTTCACATGGATGAGGTAGGCAAGAGCGAGGCGGCCCGCGATTCGAGCAACCACGGGGTCGTACGGATTCGGAGCCTGGAGAAGCCGGACCAGAGCATCCAGGTCGTCCTCTGACGAGGCGAGCCGGCGGAGCTCATCGTGATGCCCGGCGGTGAGCGCGCGCAGCCGCTCGTCGGTGAAGTCGTCGGCGCTGCGCCGGTCCTCGATCGCCCGCGCGAGGCCGGGCACCGGCGACAGTGTCGCGTACGTCCGCAGCCCGGGCAACTCGACCGAGAGTTCGCGCACCACCTGCTTGATCAGGAAGTTGCCAAACGATATGCCGCGCAGTCCGGGCTGACAATCGCTGATCGAGTAGAAGACCGCTGTGTGCGCGGCATGAGGTTCAGCGATGGGGCGACGCGCAGCGAGGAGCGGAGCGATCGCACTCGGCATCTCGCGAGTGAGCGCGATCTCCACGAAGATCAACGGTTCTCCCGGGAGGAGCGGATGGAAGAACGCGAAGCAACGGCGGTCGGCGGCCAGTCGCAGGCGCAGGTCCTCCCAGCCGTGGATCTCGTGCACAGCTTCGTATGCGATCAGCCGTTCCAGCGTCGCCGCCGACGTTCCCCAGCTGATCTGCTCGAGACGGAGGAAACCGCCGTTGAACCACGACGAGAGCAGATGGCGCAGGTCGGCGTCGACCGGGCGCAGGTGCGGGCGTGTCGGGAGCAGGGCGAGTAGCTGCCCGCGGAGCTTGACCAGGGCTGCGGCGCCGCCGCCAACGAGGTTGAGACGCCGAAAAAGCTCCTGTCGAGGCGCCTCAGTGGCGGTGGCGAGTGCCATCACCGCGTCGTCCGTGGGATCCGACCGCCATCGGGCGACCGCCGCAGCCACGGCCTCCGGTGGAGGCGAGAACTCGCCGGCGAGCGCTTCCAGGAATTCCGCGGCGTCGGCATTGTTCATGCGCTCGAGCGCGCGCACAACGTCGGTGGCAAGCGCCAGACCCGACGCCTCGCCGCGCCGTGCGATCAGGCGATTGCACAGTGCGGCAAGGTTGGCCGTGCTGGTGGTGTTGCCGGCGCCGCGTCCAAGCATCGCGCGCCCGCGTTCGGCGACCGCGGTCACATGCTCCAGCCAGGACGGTGGCGGGCTCATGGAACGACGGGATCGTCGACCGGCGGCTCCCATCGAAGCAGCGCCACGTCCGCAACCTGACGCAGATGCGCACGCATCGCCTCGGCGGCGCCCGCGACCTCCCGAGCCTCGATTGCCTCCAGGATGCGCCGATGGGCCAATAGTGAGCTTCTGGGACGACCCGGCTCGGCGAGCGATTCGACGCGAGTTTCATGGATAGCCAGAGCCAGGCCGTCGATCACGTGTTCGAGGACCTTGTTCTTTCCGGCGCGGTGGATCGCATGGTGGAACGTCGCATCGCCGTCGATCCCCAGCCCTGCTGATGCGATCTCGGCTTCCATGGCGACCAACCCTGCGCGCATCGCTGTGAGGTCGGCTTCGGTACGCCGAGTGGCCGCAAGCTCCGCCAGCCGGACCTCGAGAAGCTCGCGTGCTTCAAGCACTTCCGGCAGCCGGGATCGCCGTTCGACGAGCTTGTGGAGCATGCCGCCGAAACCGCGGCTACGCCGGAGGAAGACGCCTCCACCGTGGCGCACCTCGATGAACCCCTGCGCCTCGAGCACCGCGAGGGCCTGCCGCAGCGACGCGCGGCTGACCTCGAGGCGCGATGCCAGCTCGCGCTCGGGTGGGAACCGCTCACCAACCCTGAGATTTGTCTGGACGACGAATTCGCCGAGGCGCTCGACCAGATCCTCGTAAAGACGGGTGCGGCCGAGCGGGCGGAGCGCGGAGGTGTCGACGGTCACGACCTCGGATTATTGCGCAAAAAAGTGGACTAACCACCGACCCATTGACATAGTTATCCACTGCGGAGCAGACTGCCACCCAATAAATCGGGGCGGCCCTCGCTGGGCCTGATCGGAGGTTGACAGTGTCGCCGAGAGCCATAGCCCGGGTCCCGCACACGCGTGCGCCAAAACGCCTGCTCACCGGTATTGCGGCGGCGATGGTTGTCGCTGCGTGTGGCAGCTCGAGCCCGTCAGGGAGTTCGGGCGGTGGGACGATCACGACTGACAGCGCCGGTCACGTCTCGTACGGCGTCCTCTCCTGCTTCACGGGCCCGCTTGCGGTCCTCGGGCAAGCGATGCTCCAGGGATCCCAGGTGGCCCAGAAAGTCATCAATGACAATGGCGGCGTGCTTGGCAAGCAGCTCGACCTCAGTCATGCGGATACGCAGTGCGACGAAGCGGACGCAGTGCCGGCGGTTCGCCAACTCCTCTCATCGGACAACGTCAGCGGGATCATCGGCCCGGAGACTCAGGAGATCGCCGCTGTGGCGCCGATCGTGAGCGCCGCCAAGATCCCGACAGAATTCCAAGGCGGAAGCACAGCCTTCGACAAGAACACCAACCCGTATCTCTGGCGGGACAGCCCATCCGACTCGCAGCTCGGTGTCGCGATGGCCCTCTACGCGCACCAGAAGGGGTACAAGACCGCGGCGTTGCTCTTCTCGTCGGACATCGCGCAGCAGACGATCCCAAAGCCGATCACTGCCACGTGGTTGAAGTTCGGCAACACGATCGTCTCCAACATCACCGTCGCGCCCGGACAGACCTCGTATCTCACCGAGGTGCAACAGATCATCGCCGCGCATCCCGACGTGATCTTTACCCAGCTCGATCCCCAGACCGCAGCGGTCATGTTTCAGAACTTCAAGGAGCTCGACAACCTTGCGATTCCGATCGTCGGAACGGACGTGACGAGTGGTAACGATTACCTCAAGGCAATCACTTATTCGATCGCGCATGACCACCTGGTCTCGGTCTACGGCACCAACGCAACCGGCGCCGCTGCGGACAATTTCGCCGCTGCGTTTGCTGCACAGAACGGCGCCACTGCGCAGCCTATCGCCGGTGCGAACTACGCGTACGACGCGGTGATCAGCCTCGCACTCGCCATGGACAAGGCAGGCACCACCAACGGTCCGGCCGTCATCGCCGCGATGAAGCAGGTCACGAACCCACCCGGCACGCCGTGCGACACCTACAAGGCGTGCCTCGCTGGTATCAAAGCCGGCACGAAGATCAAGATGGACGGAGCCAGCGGTGACCTGATCTTCAACACGTACAACAATGTCTTCGGTCCGTACGGGGCATTCCAGGCCGACGCCAGTACCGGCGCCGAGTCGCAGATTGCGCTGCTTTCCGCCGCCGATCTTGCCACGGCCACTCCCTGACGCATTGGGGGCAACGCACGCAGTGCTGGTGCGTTGCCCCCACCTCATCCCTGCCGGGCTCGCGGCGTCCAGTCAAAGCGTTGGAGAATCTGCCTAGTGCACGAGGTACTCCTCACACTCGGTTTCGGCTTGGTCGCTGCAGCGATTCTCTCGCTGTCGGCGCTTGCGTTCACACTCGAGTACTCGGTCACCAACGTCGCCAACCTTTCGCACGGTGAGATCCTCACCGTCGGTGCCTACTGTGCATATCTCGTGCAGCAGCACGGCGGCGGCGTCATTCTTTCGGGGCTGGCAGCGGCCGCCGGCGGCGGCGCACTCGCGCTGGCGGTGCATGCCAGCGTCGTCGACCGGTTCGTGCGCAGAGGCATCGGCGGACTACCCACTTTCATTGCGACGCTCGGAGTCTCGCTCGTCATCCAGAACGTGCTGGTCATCATCTTCGGCGCATCCAACCTCGGCTACGCGGTGCCGCAAGGAGCACCGCGCACAATCGGCCCATTCCTCTGGACGGATACCGAGATCCAGATCATGGTGTCTGCCGTGGTGATCACCGTGCTGCTCTATCTGATCATTCAGCACACCCGCTTCGGCAAATCACTGCGCGCGGTATCGCAGAACCGTTCACTCGCGAGGGTTTCCGGGATCAACGCAAACCGGGTCGCTTCGCTGACGTGGCTGCTTGCCGGGCTGATCGGCGGCTACGCCGGATTCATCCTTGCCGAGAGCGTTGGCACGTTCAGCCCGTACTCCGGCTTCAGCTTCTTTCTGATCACGCTCACCGCGGCGGTCGCCGGTGGGCTCGGCAAGGCGGTGGGCACGCTCGTCGGCGGCATCATCGTCGGCATCGCGCTCGAGTTCTTTGGTGGATATCTCAGCGCCAGCTACAACCTGGCATTCGCGTTCGCGATCCTGTCGCTGGTGATCCTGGTCCGGCCCCGGGGCCTCTTCGTGGGTGGGAGGCGGAGCGTCTTCGAATGATCAACTACCTGGTCTCAGTGCTCACCGAGGGCTCGATCTTCGCAATCATGGCGCTGGGACTCAACATCATCTGGGGGTGGTCGGGGGACTTCGACCTGGCGTTCTACGGCTACGTCGCGCTCGGTGCGTATGTGACGCTCGCCCTGAGCATCGGAGCGCCGATGCAGCCGACCACGTACATTCTCGGCCTGACGCTGCCCTTTCCTCTCGCGGTCGCGATCGCGGTCGTCAGCGCGATGGTCCTTGCGCTCATCGTCGGCGCCATCGCACTTCGCCACCTCCGCGGCATCTACTTCTCGATCGTCACGCTCGGTGCCGTGTATGTCCTCTATGTCTTCGCAGGTCAGTTCGTGCCACTTTTCAACGGCTACAACGGGCTTTCGGGATTGTTCGACCCGATGGGCGACTTCTTCGGACTCGACTTCAACGCATGGCCGTTCTTTTATCTCGGCTTCTGCGCCGCAGTCCTCATCATCGTATTGATCATCGTCACGCGCTTGAGCGGCAGCCGGTTCGGGCTTGCGCTGCGTAGCCTGCGTGAGGATGAGCGAGCTGCTGCCGCGTTCGGACGCAACATCTACGCGATGAAACTCAAGGCGTATGTCATCGGCGCCGGGATCGGCGGGTTGGGCGGCGGGCTCTTCGCCGGGTATCTCAGTGCCTTCAATCCGTCTGCGTGGTCGCCTGTCGAAACCATCGTCCTCTATGCCGCCATCCTCGTCGGCGGCCGGGGCAGCAATCGTGGCGTCGTGCTTGGAGTCGCGGTGATGGTCATGGGCCTGCAGGAGGCGACGCGCTACCTCCCCGAGATCGCCAACCAGCCGAGCTTCGCACCTGCATTTCGCCTGATTCTCACCGGCATCGTCCTCGTGCTGTTCATCAGGTTCCGTCCGCAGGGACTCCTTCCTGAGCGGCGCATGCGCGACAGGGATCCGGCTGACAAAGGGGGGGCAGCTGTAGCCGTCGAGACTCCGATCACCGGACCGTCGCTCGACACCGGTGCGGCATGACGGCATTGCTGGAGGTTCAGGATCTGCACAAGCACTTCGGCGGCGTACAGGCGGTCACCGCCTGTTCATTCACGGTCGCGGAGGGACAGGTCACCGGACTCATCGGACCCAACGGCGCGGGTAAGAGCACAGCGATCGACCTCATCTCCGGATTCAAGATCCCCGACACAGGCAAGGTCTGGTTCGAGGGCGCCGAGGTACAGGGCAAGCCTCCCCACCATATTGCGCGTATGGGTTTGATCCGGACGTTTCAAAGTCCGCGCGAGTGGCCCGGCCTCAGCGTTCTCGAGAATCTCATCCTCGCGTGCTTCGAGCCTCGGCGCGAGCGGTTCTGGCGATCGCTCTCCGGTCCGTCGCGAGCCGAGAAGCTGCGGGCCGACGAGCAATTGCACCGCGCGCGCGCCATCCTCGATGAGTTCGGCCTGTTCCACATTCGGAACGAGCGAGCCGGCAACCTCAGCGGCGGGCAGAAACGACTCCTGGAGTTCGGGCGGATCCGTATGGCTGCGCCTCGGTTGGTCATCCTCGATGAACCGATGGGCGGAGTCAACCCAGTCCTCGGTGAGCGAATGGCAATCGCAGTGCTCGGTTTTGTGACGGCAGGCACAACCGTTGTCATCGTCGAACACAACCTTCCGTTCATCGAACGCGTCACCGAACAAGTGGTCGTTATGGCCGCTGGGCAGGTGATCGCCGAGGCGCCGTTCGAAGAGCTCCGTGGCAACCAGGCCGTCGTCGATGCCTACCTCGGAGAGATGCCCGCCTATGACGACGCAGACGCCTAATCCCGTCCCGACCGACACCGCGACTGTTGCGGCCCTCGAGGTGACCGGTCTCACTGCCGGCTATGGGGGACCGCCCATCGTCGAGGACGTGAGCATCCGCGCTCACCGCGGCGCCATCACCGCAATCGTCGGGCCCAATGGTGCGGGCAAGTCGACATTGCTCAAGGCGATTGCCGGCGTCATCAGTCCCAAAGCGGGCACCATTTCGGTCGAGGGTCGCGACGCCACCGGCCTGCCGTCCGAGAAGCTGGTTCGTCGTGGAATCGCCTACGTCCCGCAGGTGGCCAATGTCTTCCCGCAACTATCGGTGCAGGAGAACCTGGAGATGGGCGGGTACAGTCGCCGGGGCGGTTTGCGGGAGCGAGCCGAGGAGCTGTACGAACTGTTTCCTGATCTCAAAGCAGCCCATGGCCGCCATGCCGAGACCCTGAGCGGCGGACAGCGCACGATGCTCGCGATGGCTCGGGGGCTCATGGTCGACCCGGCTGTGCTCCTGCTCGATGAACCATCCGCCGGTCTCTCTCCAAAACTCCAGAGCGCTGTGTGGGAGCGTATCGAGCAGGTGCGCGCCACCAACGTGGCCGTGCTGGTGGTCGAGCAGAACACTCGCGAGACCCTCCGTCATGCGCAATGGGCGTACGTGCTCGTGCTTGGCAAGAATCGCCTCGAGGGTCGAGGACGCGAGTTGCTGCACAACGATGAGGTCGTCAAGCTCTACGTCGGCGTGCTGTCGTAGGAGGGCTGCCCGATGGACTCGCGATCCGTGCAGCCGCCGTCCTTGGGACCGCTTGCGGGCGTGCGCATCCTCGACCTCTCGCGGATCCTGTCCGGCCCATTTGCGACGATGGTGTTTGCGGATCTCGGCGCTGACGTCATCAAGCTCGAGAACCCGCGGACCGGCGATGACACACGAGAGTGGGCTCCTCCGTATCAGGGTGACCAGTCGGCGTACTTTCTCGCGGTGAACCGCAACAAGCGCGGCATCGCAGTGGACCTTAAGACCGAGCGTGGACGCGATGTCGCGCTGCGTCTCGCCGATCGTTCCGATGTCGTCGTCGAGAACTTCCGGCCGGGCACCGCGAGCCGGCTCGGGCTTGGCTACGACGAACTGAGCGCCCGCAACCCGCGGCTCATCTACGCCTCGATCTCGGGTTTTGGCCAGACTGGGCCCTATGCATCCGAACCTGGTTACGACGCCATCGCCCAGGCGCTGAGCGGTCTGATGAGCGTCACCGGCGAACCCGACGGAGCGCCCGTACGCGTGGGCAACTCCGCAGCCGATCTCGGCGCGTCGATGTGGGCTGCTATCGGCATTCTGGCGGCGCTTCACGCCCGGCACGCGACGGGCCGGGGCGAGTGGATCGATGTCTCCCTGCTCGACGGGCAGATTGCATCGCTGACCTACCTGGCGGGCGGTTATTTCGCATCGGGCGACGTCCCGCGGCGTTACGGGTCGGCGCATCCAAACATCGTCCCGTACCAAGCTCTCCGCACCGCCGACGGGCACTTGATGGTCGCAGTCGGCAACGACACGCTCTGGCAGCGATTCGCCCCGCTGATCGGGCTGCCTGAGCTTGTCGACGATGTCCGCTTCGCAAGCAATCCGCAACGCGTTAAGAACCGCAAAGTCCTGATCCCGCTGCTCGAGTCGGCGCTGGCGGCAAAGGGGTCAGCGGCGTGGGCCGACGAGCTGTCCGGTGTCGGCATTCCCGCGGGCGCGATCAACAGCATCGACGCCGCGCTGGTACACCCACAGGTGGTGGCGCGCGATATGGTGGTGACCGCGGAGCATCCGACAGCCGGCACGCTGCGCATGACCGGATCGCCGATCAAGCTCTCGCGATACACGGCGACGGTCCGGCGTCCGCCGCCGGAGCTCGGCGAGCACACCGACGAGGTCCTTAGCGAACTTGGATACACCGCTCAGGACATCGCTGCGCTGCGCGACGGTGGAGTCGTGTCGTGAAGCGGACATGGTGACGGTCGGGGCAGCGCATCGGCATTCGAGCGCCCGACCCGGCCGCTGCGAGGGCGGCTGGCAGCGTTGAGACTCTTCCGATGAGCGAGCTCGAGACGGAGCTCCGCTCCGCGATGGCGGGAGATGTGCGAACTGACGCGTACACGCGCCAGCTCTTCTCGCGTGACGCGAGCATGTACAGCATCGAGCCGATCGCGGTGGTCTTCCCGCGTGATGCGGCCGATGTCGCGGCGGCCGTTGACGTCTGCTCGCGGCTCCACGTTCCGATGTTGCCTCGTGGTGCAGGGACGAGCCTGGCGGGGCAGACGGTGGGGCATGCGGTCATCATCGATACGTCACGTCACCTGGACAGCATCGTCGAGCTCGATGCCGACAGCCGGACGGCGCGAGTGCAGCCTGGTGTGGTCCAGAACGACCTGAACCGCGCGGCACGTCAGCACGGCCTCCTGTTCGGGCCCGACACCTCGACGAGCGACCGGGCGACGATCGGCGGAATGATCGGCAACAACTCAGCCGGAAGTGGATCGGTGGTTCACGGGATGACCATCGACCACGTTGAGGCGATGGAGGTTGTTCTGAGCGATGCCAGTACAGCCACGCTCGGATTGGCTGCACCATCGAGCGAGGAGCGTGATATCGCTGACACGCTCGAGGCTCGAATCCATCGTCGCCTGCCGGCGCTCGTCGACGAACACCGCACGGCGATCGCCGACGGATATCCGCAGTACTGGCGGCGTGCCGGTGGGTACAGGCTCGATCGCCTCGCGGCAGCCGCGCCGTTCAACCTGGCGCAATTCGTGGTGGGGTCTGAGGGAACGCTGGTCATCGTCACCGAGGCGACCGTGCGGCTCGTGCCGCTCCCGCAGGCGAAGGCGATCGCAGTCGGGCACTTCGCGTCTGTGGCTGACGCGGTCGCGGCCACTCAGGACGCTTTGAGCGCGGGTCCGAGTGCGGTGGAGCTCATCGATCGCACGATCCTCGAGCTCTCGCGACGCAAGATCGAGTTCGCCGCGTTGGGTTCCATCCTCGAAGGCGACCCGGGCGCGTTGCTGTTCGTCACCTTCGACGGTGACAGCGCCGCAGAGGCCACTGCCAGTGTTGACGGGTTGGCGAGGCTGTGGCAGCGCCACGGTCATGGCTACCACACGCTCCGAGCAACGACGGCCCAGGAGCAGGCGGCGCTTCTCAAGGTGCGCGCCGCCGGACTGGGCCTGCTCATGGCCGCCAGCACGGGCACGCGCCGGCCCGTGGCCTTCATCGAGGACACGGCTGTCGACCCGGCGCGCCTCCCGGAATACGTCCGCCGATTCAGTGCTGTGCTGCAGCGCCACCACCTGGTTGCAGGGTTCTACGGTCATTGTTCGGTTGGGTGTCTGCACATCCGTCCCTTCATGGACCTCACTGTGCCGGCCGAGCTGTCCACGATGCGTGCGGTGGCGGAGGAGATTCGGGAGTTGGTCAGCGAGTTCGGCGGCGCCAACTCGAGCGAGCACGGGGACGGACTCGCCCGCAGCGAGTTCAATCGCGCCCTCTTCGGTGACGAGCTGTACCGCGCCATGTGCGACGTGAAACTGCTCTTCGATCCGCACGCGCTGATGAATCCCGGGAAGATCGTCAACGCGCCGCCGATGACCGAGAACATCCGCGATACGACGCTCCCTCGGGCAATCGAGCTGTCAACGCGGCTTTCATTTGCCGCTACCGGCGGGATGCGCGGTGCGGCCGATCGATGCATGAACATCGGGGTCTGCCGCAAGGGGTCGACCGGCGTGATGTGTCCGTCATACATGGCCACGCGCGAGGAGGAGCACAGCACGCGTGGCCGCGCCAACGCCCTTGTCTACGCACTTTCCCAACCGGACCCGCGCGCGGCACTCGGCGATGATCGACTCCACAACATCCTCGACCTCTGCCTCGAGTGCAAGGCCTGCAAGAGCGAGTGCCCGCTCGGCGTCGACATGGCATCGATGAAGAGCGAGTTTCTCTTCCAGTACCAGCGGATGCATGGCGTTCCGCTCCGCGCGCGTTTCTTCTCTGCGGCGCGCCGGTTCAACGCCCTCGGGTCGCGTTTCGCGCCGCTTTCGAACATGGCAACGTCAGTCCCGGGATCCCGTGCGCTCATGGAACGTGTGCTCGGAATCAGCCGGAGGCGACCCTTGCCGCGCTTCCAACGACACACGCTGGTCCGCTGGCATGCGGGGCGCCGGCGCCCCCCTGCAGGAGCTCTCGGGCGGGTCGTGCTGCTCGCCGACTCGTTCACGACCTTCACGGAGCCGGGCGTCGGCATCGCTGCGGTGGAGCTGCTCGAGATGGCAGGCTGGGAGGTGGAGTTGGTGGGGAATCGCTGCTGCGGCAGGGCCGCGATCTCCAAAGGGCGCCTGGACGACGCGACCCGGGACGCGCGGGCAATGACCCGACGTCTTGCCGGTCCGGCCCGGGCGGGAGCGCTCATCGTCGGCGTCGAACCGTCATGCATCCTTACGCTGACGGAGGAGCACATCGCGCTGCAACCGGACGACGCGGACGCCAGGCTCATCGCCGGTCAGGTCCGCCTCGTTGACCAGTTGATCGTCGACGCCATCGCCGGCGACCGCCTGCGGTTGGATCCCGACTCTCCGATGGTGGGCAGGCGTTTTCTCTTTCACGGTCACTGCCATCAGAAGGCGCTCGTCGGGACAGCGGCAAGCGTGCGCATGCTGTCCTTGATTCCTGGCGCCAGCGTTGTCGAGGTTGATGCCGGTTGCTGCGGCATGGCAGGGTCATTTGGGTTCGAAGCCGAGCACTATGACCTGTCGATGCAGATCGGTGGGATGCGCCTCTTCCCGGCAGTCAATGCCGAGAGGAGCGACACCGTGGTTGCCGCAACCGGTGTGTCGTGCCGTCAGCAGATCGAGCATGGGACCGGCCGGCGGGCGTGGCACCCCGTCGAACTCATGCGCGCGGCCGTATCCCCTCAGGCGGATGGGCGCGACGGGCACCGAACCGGCGGGTAGGTCAAAGAGCTCCGGACGCGATATCGCGGATCGTCGCACCACCTGTAACGAAACGTTTGACATCTTTGTCGCGATCGGCCAACATGCAACCTATGGTCGGGGGGCTATACCGGGGACGTGAGGACGCGAGTGCCGTCGGGCGGCCGCGGTTCTTCGCGAGTACATCGCGATTCTTCGCCAAGCACGCGCTGATGATCGCGCTCGTGCTCGCGATCACGATCCTCTACCGCGTCTCCGATGTCGTTGGATCGCCGCTCGCCGGCGAGTCCGGGTATGCCTTCGCAGCGCTCCTTCCCGCCGTGACGATGCACCGGGCGGGGATTCTCAGGCTGAAGGTCGTCGCGCCGCAGCCGGCGCCTGCACAGCTGCACGCCTCGACGATGACGCCTGAACCGTCGCTCTCCTAGCCGCCGATTCCCTTCTTCTGCGGGTAGATCGTCTCGCCGCGCGCAAGCATCGCGACAAACTGCTCGATCCGCCGTGCTCGCGTCGCAGCCTGTTTGGCGTTCGAGGTTCGCAGCAGGATGGCGTAGCGATTCTGGCTGGTGAGGACGTCGAACATTGCCTGCGCCCTCGGTTCGGCGCGCAACGCCGCTGCCAGGTCCGCCGGTAGTTCGATGGTCGCCTGGCCGGCGTAGGCCGCCGTCCAACGGCCGTCGGCCTGGGCACGCGCGACCTCAGACTCACCGGCAGGGTGCATCCGACCCTCCAGTCGCAGCCGATCGATGATCTCGACGTTGCGGGCGGACCACCCGCTTCGGGCTCGGCGCGGCGTGAACATCCGTCGGAAGGTGGTGTCGTCGCGACGGCCGGTCCGACCGTCGATCCACCCGTGCGACAACGCCTCGTCGAGGGCTTCGTCGTAGGTCAGGCTGGTCGGCTCCGTCGTGCCTTTCCTGGCGAGAACAAGCCAGACGCCGGCAGGGCTCGCATGATTGGCCCCGAGCCAGCGGCGCCAGGTCGCGGCGTCCGGGACGATCAGTTCCGGGAGCTCTTCAGCCACGGGCCAGCGCTCATTACCTCGAGGGACGGCATTCGCCGAGGCTACCGTTTTCCCCCGCTTGCCGGCACGTAGGATGGTCCCGTGGCCTGCGACTGGATGCTCATCGACGGTTCCAGCCTGATCTTCCGCGCGTACTACGGCGTTCCGAAAACCGTGCGGTCGCCGGACGGCCGCACCGTCAACGCCGTGCGCGGCTTTTTCGAGACGCTGACGCGGATGCTGGGGACGCGCGATCCGCGACACCTCGCGGTGGCAAGCGACGCCGACTGGCGGCCCGAGTGGCGGGTCGCGCTGATCCCCAGCTACAAGGCCCAGCGCGTCGCCGAGCCGATCCCGCCGGGACTGATCCCGCAGATGCCGATCATCGATGCGTTCCTGGCCGCGATCGGAATCGATTCAGCCGGCGTTGCCGACTACGAGGCCGAGGACGTCATCGCAACGTGGACCGCCAAGGCCGAGGGGACCGTCGAGATCGTCAGCGGGGATCGCGACCTCTTCGCGTTGATCGAAGACCCGCGGGTCGCCGTTCTCTATCCGGAGAAAGGGGCCTGGGACATCGTCGACGAGGCGGCGGTCACCCACAAGTACGCCATCCCGGGGCGCAGCTATGCCGCGTTCGCGATGCTGCGGGGTGATCCGTCCGACGGCCTTCCGGGGCTCAAGGGTGTCGGCGCCGTGGCCGCCGCGTCGATGGTCCGCGAGCACGGCAGCATCGAAGCCCTGATCGCGGCGGGACGTCTCAGTGACCCCAATCGCGACTACCTCACCCGAGCGATGCGGGTCGTCCCGCCCGTGCCGGACCTTGCGCTTGCGCTGCCGCAGGGGCGGCGCACGCACTACCCGGTTGACCCGGAGGCCCTCAACACGCTGATGGCACGCAACGGCCTGCAGGCATCCGCATCACGCCTTGTCGATGCGCTGAACCAGCACCTGCGGGACACCTGACCGGGAAGATGCGATGACCCGAATGACACGCCCACCAATCGATCGCGTCCTTGTCATCGGAGCGGCCGTCGGTGTGGCGGCCCCGCCGGTGCTGACCCTCGCGCTCGACAGGCTCCCGCCGGCGGATGCACGCGCGTACGTCTTTCTGTACCTCGGGATCGTCGTCTCCCTGGGATTGCTCGCAGGCCTCATCCCGGCACTCATCGCGGCCGCGATCTCCTCGGTGCTCGCCGACTACTTCTTCCTCCCGCCGATCAACAGTCTCAGCCTTGCGAACCCGAGCGACCTCATCTACCTGGTCATCTTCTTCGCCACCGCAGGGTCGGTCGGCGGTGTTGCGGCGCGGCGGCGGCACTCGGCGATCGCCGAGCAGGCACTGTCACGCACGCTCCGCGAGGCGAACATCGAGCTCGAGCGCTTGTACCGAGAGCAGGCCGCCGCCGCCAGGACGGCGGTGCGTCTGGCCCAGATACAGCAACAGGTTTCGGCGCTGCGCGACGCCGACCGTATCCGTCGAGAGTTGCTGCAGAACGTCAGCCACGAGCTGCGCACGCCGCTCGCGAGCATTCTCACCGGCGCGACAGTGCTACTGGCGCGCACCGACCTTTCGACGCCGGTACATGACGGGCTCACAGGCATCGTGACGCAGTCGCGCCGGCTCGATCGCCTCGTTGGAGACATGCTCGATCTGGCCCGCATCGAGGGGCACGCGCTCGAGCTGCATCTCGAGCCGACCGATGTCGCCGCAGCTGCGGAGGCCGCGGCGGCGCGCCTCCGGACGACGCGGCCGCAGCGTCAGGTGAACGTGGTCATCGAGCCGGGGCCGGTCGACGCGGTCGCCGACTGGGATCGTCTCGGTCAGGTGCTCGACAACCTGCTGGTGAACGCCGACCGATACGCGCCGGCCGGAACACCGATCGATATTCATGTGGCTCCGGGGGTTCGCGGCACCGTCGTCACGAGGGTGATCGATCACGGGCCGGGCGTCCTAGCGGACATGCGCGACCGGATCTTTGAGCGTTTCGTTCGCGACGAGCAGTCGAGCTCCGAGGGAACGGGCCTCGGCCTCTCGATCGTCAGTGGCATCGTCGAGGCGCATGCCGGGCGGGTGTGGCTCGACGATCCAGAGCCGGGTGGCGGTGCGGTCTTCGCCTTCACGCTGCCCGAAGCGCCTGTGGCATCAACTGATGCCGCGGAGGCGGCCGCGGTCGCCGGGGCCTAGGCGGCCCGGTTCTCGTGAGGGTTCGGGAGGACGTGGACGTCCACGTCGGTCAGGAGCTCGATGAGTTTGCGCAGCGTTCCGCGGCGGCCGTGCCCGCGTGTGACCACGATCTCAGTGGCGAGGATCTTTCGCGCGTAGAGGGTGAGCGCCGCTGCGGGGTCCTTTTCATACAGCGTGACGAACGTCCCGTCGGCCTGATGAGTGAGCGCCGCATAGGCCCCGAGCAACTGCATCTCGTGCGTTGATCGCTTCCTGTCGCGGACGGTGACCGCGGTCATCTTGCCGTCGAGCCGTGCCGCGAGGGTGGCCGTGCCGGCGATGACCTCTTCCATGCCGGGACGGGGTGGTACGCAGAGCATGACCCGCGGTTTCACCTCCCATGGTGCTTCGATGCCGCGGTCCCGCATGTAGGCGACGAGACGCCGGTCGGTGTGCTCGGCGAGCAGGCGGAAGGCGAGCTCGCGCAACGATGCGAGCACTTCCGGACGAAACGCGCGGGCGCGCGCCTGCGCCGCTTCGCTCGCCGGCACTATCTCTCCACGCCTGAGGCGCTCGTCGAGCAGTGATGGGGTGATGTCGACGATCTCGAGCTCCGTGACGAGGTCAAGGAACGAATCGTCGACGACGTGCTCCGGGCGATCGCCGAGCATCGCGCCCATCCCTTCGACCGTGCTGCGGACGTCGGTGAGATGGAGCGTCGCTATCAACATCATCCCGGCGCCGAGCAGGCGCGGGACGGAATCGGTGATCGGTCGTCCCTCGGTGTCGAGTGCCGCGAGATCGTCGAGGCACGCCACCTCCGGGTTGCGCCGGAGCAGGGCGGCGACATCGACGTGGCCCGCAACGGCGGGGGAGCTCAGGCCGCCGAGGATCTCGAGCCCTTCGAGTGCGATCTCGCAGCGATGGCGCCCGTCGGTCTTCACAGCCGCAACCACGACGTCTGTGCCCCGTTGGCGGCGCCTCGCCGCCTCGTCAAGCATGGCGATCGTGGTGCCGCAGCCACGGGCATAGCCGAGATATGCGCGCAGGCCGGCCCGGCTCGCGCTCGCGTGCAGCGCACGGAGCAGCATCTCCGAGTCCGGGCGTTGGTCCTGCGCTGTCAGCGGCCCCATTCGGTGCGCGTCCGACGGCCGCGCGACAACGTGGACGCTCACGTCGGGCAGTTCCGCGATGAGCCGGTCGACGAGCCCGCGGCGGAGCCGTCCGCGCACGCCGTGGCGCTCGGTCTGGCCCACCACCACGTGCTGCACAGCAAGCTCGTGGGCAACGGCGATGACCGAATCGCTGATCTTGCCGTTGCGCTCGATGAAGCCGCACTGCAGCAACTCGGCAAGCTCGCGGGATTTCGTCCGCCCGCGCTCGGATTCCTCGTCATGCCGGTCGAGCACCACCAGCACCGTGCAGAAGCCGCTGAACCGGCGGGCCAGCCGGCTGGCGCGACGGATGAGCGGGCCGCTGCTGGAGCGCCCGCTGACGGCGACCAGCACGTCCTGCGGCGCGGGGCGGACCGCTCCGCGCGCCCGCCCGACAGTCTGCGCGACCAGGCGCAGCGCGATCTCGCGCAGTGCCGCGAGGTTGCCGGGACGGAAGAAGTTGGCGAGTGCGGTGTCGATCTTCTCCGGCGCGTAGATGTTGCCGTGGCGCATACGCTTGCGCAGCGCCTCGGGGGAGATGTCGATGAACTGGATCTCGTCAGCATTGTCAAGAACGCGGTCGGGCAGCGTCTCGCGAACCGGGATGCCCGTGATGTGCTCCGCGAGGTCCTTGACGGATTCCAGGTGCTGCACGTTGACGGTGGTGACCACGTCGATGCCCGCGTCGAGGATGTCCTCGACGTCCTCATACCGCTTGGTGTGCCGGACGCCCGGGACGTTGGTGTGAGCCAGCTCGTCGACGAGCACGACCTGAGGGTGCCGCGTCAATACCGCGTCGAGGTCCATCTCCTCCATCATCTTCCCGCGGTACTCCACCGCGAGACGGGGGATGACCTCGAGGCTGCCGATCGCCTGCTCGGTGAGCTTGCGTCCGTGAGTCTCCACGTAGCCGACGACGACGTCCTCTCCCTGCGAGCGCCGGTCATGCGCCTCGCGAAGCATCGCGAAGGTCTTGCCGCTCCCCGGCGTCGCGCCGAGGAACACGCGGAGGTGGCCGCGCGCAACTCTGATCGCCGGCGCCGGCACCGCGCCGGCCGCGAGCGTGTCGGTCATGCGGCTAATGATGCTCGTCTCGAGCGTCTCGTCAACGCGTCAGCCGACGAGGCTGGGTTGCTGCGCGTTGAGTGCGAGGTTCAGCTGCAGGACGTTGACCACCGGCTCTCCGAAGACCCACAGGATCCGGCCCTGTACCTGGGACTCGACGAGCGCCCGCAGCTTGGCGGCATCGATCCCGCGTGACGTTGCCACCATCTTCACCTGCGCGAGCGCCGATGCCTCGCTGATATTCGGGTCGAACCCGGTGAAGTCGGACGTCACGAGGTCGATGGGGATGGGCGCGCTGACACCGGCGGCCTCATAAGCGGCAACGGCGGCCTTGGTGGTCTCGAGCAGCAGCGGGTTGGACGGACCGAGGTTGCTCCCCACCGAGTTGGCCGCGTTGCACGGCTGCAACGCCGCGGTATTCGAGTTGACCGTGTAGGAGAGACGTCCCTGGAAGTATTTCGTATTGACGGTGATGTGCAGGCTGCCGTCCGGCGCGACCTTCTCCTGAGGACAACTCTGGCCGATCAGCGTCGAGCCGACGACCGTGCCGTCGACGGTGACGAGGCTGCCGTTGGCGCTGCTGTTGAATGCCACCTGCGAGATCCCGGTGACGGCGAATGTGTAGACGATCACCATGGCGGCGAGGGCGATGGTGAGGCGGAGGCCGATGAGCAGCTCCTTGGGCCATGTGCGTGGATTCATGACATCTAGACCAGGTGCAGCGCGTTGATGATCACGTCGATGAGCTTGATGCCGATGAACGGAGCGATCACTCCGCCGACGCCGTAGATGAGGAGGTTGCGGCGCAGCAGCGAGCTGGCGCCGACCGCACGGAAGCGAACACCGCGCAGTGCCAGCGGCACGAGCGCAATGATGATGAGCGCGTTGAAGATGACCGCGCTGAGGATGGCGCTGTGCGCCGATTGCAGGTGCATGATGTTGAGCACGGCGAGGGGCTTGAGGGCGACGTACGCCGTGAACATCGCCGGGATGATCGCGAAGTACTTGGCCACGTCATTGGCGATGCTGAAGGTGGTCAGGGCTCCGCGCGTGATGAGCATCTGCTTGCCCGTCTCGACGATCTCGATGAGCTTGGTCGGATCGCTGTCGAGATCGACGAGGTTCCCGGCTTCCTTGGCCGCCTGGGTGCCACTGTTCATGGCAACACCGACGTCTGCCTGCGCAAGCGCGGGCGCGTCGTTGGTGCCGTCGCCGGTCATCGCCACGAGCTTGCCGCCGGCCTGCTCCTGACGGATGAGGTCGAGCTTGTTCTCGGGCGTTGCCTCGGCGAGGAAGTCGTCGACACCCGCCTCGGCGGCGATGGCCGCGGCGGTCAGCGGGTTGTCTCCGGTGATCATCACGGTCCGCAGCCCCATCCTGCGCAGCTCGGCGAAGCGTTCTGCGATGCCTGGCTTGACGATGTCCTTCAGGTGGATGGTGCCGAGGATGACGTGATTCTGCGCGACCAGCAGCGGCGTACCCCCGCTGCGAGCGATGACCTCGACCTGCTCGGTCACGCCCTGAGGCACGACACCGTCGCCGGTCTTGCCCTGCCCGCACCACTTCGCGACGGCGTCGCCGGCACCCTTGCGGATGCTGTCCGTGGCGTTGTCGACACCACTCATGCGCGTTTCTGCCGTGAATGGCACGAAGTTCCAGGCGACGTCCCCCCCATTCTCCGGCGCGCCGAACCGCCGCGCCAGGGCCACGATGGAGCGTCCCTCGGGAGTGTCATCCGCGCGGCTGGCCAGGTCTGCGGCGCGCACCAGCTGTTCCATGGCCACGCCCGGTGCCGGGAGAAACTCGGTCGCCTGGCGATTGCCGAGCGTTATCGTGCCTGTCTTGTCGAGCAGCAGCGTGTCGACATCACCGGCTGCTTCGACGGCGCGGCCGGACATGGCGAGGACGTTCTTCTGGAGCAGGCGGTCGATCCCGGCGATGCCGATTGCGCTGAGCAGACCGCCGATCGTCGTCGGAATGAGGCACACCAGCAGCGCGACCAGCACGGTGACCTCGATGGAGGCGCCCGAGAAGACCGCATACGGCTGGAGCGTCACCACCGCGATGAGGAAGATGAGCGTGAGACTCGCGAGCAGAATGTTGAGCGCGATCTCGTTCGGTGTCTTCTGCCGAGACGCGCTCTCCACCAGCGAGATCATGCGGTCGAGGAAGGTCTCGCCCGGGTTCTGGGTGATCTCGATGACGATGCGGTCGCTGAGCACCCGCGTTCCGCCGGTCACTGCGCTCCGGTCGCCGCCCGCCTCGCGGATGACCGGCGCCGATTCGCCCGTGATCGCCGACTCATCGACGCTCGCGATGCCTTCGACGATCGTGCCGTCACTCGGAATCACGTCGCCCGCCTCGCAGACGACGATGTCGCCCTTGCGCAGGTCGGGAGCTGGAACGGCGACTTCCGTGCCGCCGATTCCACCCTGCATCTTGCGGGCGATCGTCTCGGAGCGTGTGCGACGCAGTGCCTGGGCCTGCGCCTTGCCGCGACCCTCGGCGATGGCCTCGGCGAAGTTCGCGAAGAGCACGGTGAACCAGAGCCAGAGCGCGATCTGCCCCACGAAGCTGGTGTCGGCGACATTCCCGAAGATGTCCGCGATGAACACGTAGGCGGTCATCACCGCGCCGATCTCGACGACGAACATCACGGGGTTTCGCACCATGACGCGCGGGTCCAGCTTGACGAAGCTCTGACCGATTGCGGGGAAGAGCAACGCCGGGTCGGTGACGCTGCTGCGCCTGCGGCGGGGATGGTGAGCGGCCGCGAGGGCCATGTCAATGCACCGCGATGAGCTTGAAATGCTCGAGGATGGGCCCGAGCGAGACTGCGGGGAAGAACGTCAACGCCGCGACGACGAGGATCGTTCCGACGAGGAGTGCGACGAAGAGCGGTCCATCGGTGGGGAAGGTCCCCGCGCTGGCCGGCACGATCTTCTTCTTGACGAGGTTGCCGGCCATCGCCATCACCGGGATGATGAACAGGAAGCGTCCCATCCACATCGCGCCGGACAGCATCAGGTTGTAATAGGGCGTGTTGCCCGTCAAGCCGGCGAACGCGCTGCCGTTGTTGCCGGTTGTCGACGCGAACGCGTACAGGATCTCAGTGAGCTGGTGCGGCGTTCCCTGCGTCGCGATCGGTCCGGCCTGCCCTCCCGCCGTGAGCACCGCGATTGCCGAGAATCCGAGGATCGACGCGGGCAGGACGAGGATCGCGATGGCTGCGTATTTGACATCGCGCGCCTCGATCTTCTTGCCCACGTACTCCGGCGTTCGTCCGACCATCAGTCCGGCGATGAACACCGCAACGATCGCGAACACGACCATGCCGTAGAGGCCGGAACCGACACCTCCGGGGGTGATCTCACCGAGCTTGATGAGGACCAGAGGGATCAGCCCACCGATGGCGGTCCAGCTGTCGTGCGAGGAATCGACTGACCCCGTGCTGGTGCCCGTGGTCGCAGTGCCGAACTGTGCCGTCTGGATTGGGCCGAAGCGAACCTCCTTGCCTTCCATGTTGCCGCCAGCGGACTGCGCCGACGCCACCTGGGTCGCGCCCGTGCCGACCAGCGCGGGATTGCCCTGCTGCTCCTGCCACGCGGCGACGCCGAAAGCGCCGATGAGGATGATCCCCATGACCGCGCCGAGCACGACTCCCTGCTTGACGTTCCCGACCCACTTGCCGAACGTGATCACGAGTCCGAACGGAATGAGCAACACGGTGAAGATCTCCAGCGCGTTGGTGAACCCGTTCGGGTTCTCGAACGGGTGGGCACTGTTCGCGTTGAAGAACCCACCGCCGTTCGTGCCCAGGTCCTTGATCGCCTCCTGCGAGGCGACAGGTCCTTGCGCGATCGCCTGCAGCCCGTTGGTGAGCGTGTGCACCACCGAGTAACCACTGAAGTTCTCGATGGCACCGTTCGCAACGAGGATGAGAGCGACCAGAAGGCTGATCGGGAGGAGCACGTACAGGGTGCCTCGCACCGTGTCGACCCAGAAGTTCCCGAGCGTGGTCATCGTCCGGCGAGCGATCGATCGAATGATCACGATGGCGATGGCCATCCCCATCGCCGCGCTCAGGAAGTTGTGCAGCACGAGGGCGACCATCTGCGAGAAGTAGCTCATCGTCGTCTCGCCCGTGTAGTTCTGCCAGTTGGTGTTGGTCGCGAAGCTGATCGCGGTGTTGAACGCGAGCGGGGCCGGCACGCCGGGGAGGTTCTGTGGGTTGAGCGGCAGATGGTCCTGGAATCGGAGGATGAGATACGTGAACACGATGCTCACGAAGGTCACGGCAAGGATCGAAACCAGGTAGGCGATCCATCCCTGCTCGTGCTCCTCGTCGACGCCGATGATTCGATACGTGACGCGCTCGACCGGGCGGAGCACAGGGCTGAGCCAGACGCGCTCACCCCTGTAGACCTTGAGCATGTAGCCGCCGATGAACCAGGCGCCGGCCCCCACCGCGGCATATGTGATGACGGCGGCGATGATGTCTAGGATCACTAGAAGCGCTCCGGCGCGACCAACGCGACCAGCAGGTAGATCCCCGCGATCAGCGCGATGACCGCGGCGACGATGTAGCCGGTGAGATCCCCCATGTCAGATCCTCCGGAGTCCATCGATCATCAGGATGCCCGCGACGAGCATCCCGGCGAAACAGAGGAGGACGAGCAGGTCCAGTGGCATCGGTGGTGTCAGTTTCCGGCGACCACCGTCAACACAGCGTCAACGACGCCGCACATGCGTCGCGGCGCCAACGTCTGGGCTATGGGTGAGCGGGTGCGGCCGCCGCTGCTTCGAGTCCCAGAGCCGCGCCCGCCTGGTCAGCGAGGGTGACCGCCGCCACGAGTTGCTCGCGCGTCACCGGCGACCCGGGAACTGCCACCAGCACGTAGCGACCCAGCCGGCGACGCTGATGTTCGACGACGAGCGTCACCTCCTTGCCGGGGAGTCCGAGGGTCCGGAACCCCCACCAGAAACGTCCCCAGCTCACGTCGCCGTTGCGCTCGATCGTCGGCGACGGACCGTCCGGAAACGTCCGCTCGAAGCGGCAGCTGCGCAGGCCGAGCAACCCGGTGAGCTCGTCCCCAACGGCGGTGACGACCTCGAACGCACCGGCGCCGGAGGCCATCAACTCCGCGATCGCCTGGATTCGCGCGAAGTCATCGCTCGTCTGCACGACGAGTTCCCTATTCGTGCGATTGCGAGCCGACAGCTGGCCGACGATGAGCCCGCACACGAGCATCAGGATCGCGGTCTCGATTTCCTGCGCGCTCGAGATCGATAGCGAGCCGTACGGCTTGGTGAAGAAGAAGTCGAACGAGAGCGCCGCCGACGCTGCGGCGACGACGCCGCCGAGGCGCGTGCTCAAGGCTGCGACGAGGGACACCGCGACCGCCATGCCCAGGGCTGCGGTGGCCAGGGAGATGTTGCTGCGGAACGGCGCCAGCCCGGCTCCAACCGCCACGGGCACCACGATGGCGGCGACCAGCTCGACCAGCTGACGCAGCCGTGACGCAAGGGGAGAGTCACCAGTCACGTTGGTATCGGCATGGCCACTGGTGACTGGCGAGTCGGCGGCGTTGATCGCGTGCAGGTGGTTTTCGGTCATGACGTATCCGGGAGACCCCGCACCGAGTGTACTCAGGTTCCGCGGCGACGCTGCGTCACCGCGGAGGGCCGAAACGGTACCCCTGACGGCCCACCGTGATCACCACTTCGGGATGCGCCGGGTCGTCCTCGAGCTTGAGGCGCAGGCGTTGCGCGAACGTACGCAGATAGTTGCGCTCGTCTGCGTACTGCGGCCCCCAGACCCGTTGCAGCAGGGTGCGATGGTCGAGCGTGATGCCCGGGTTGCGCGCGAGCTCCGCGAGGAGGAGCCATTCAGTCGGCGACAGGTGGACCTCCCTCCCGTCGCGGAGCACCGTTCGCGCGCCGAGGTCCACGCGCACGGCCCCGCGTGCGACAACCCCGGTTGCTCCATGCGGCGTGCGCACGCGCCGAAGCACCGCGCGGACTCGAGCCAGCAGCTCGTCGGCGCCGAACGGCTTCGCGAGGTAGTCGTCGGCGCCCAGGTCGAGCGCGCGCACCTTGTCGGTCTCCTCGCCTCGTGCGCTGATCACGATCACGGCAGGACCGCGGCGGTCCTCCATCTGCGCGAGGATCTGCCAGCCGTCGACGAAGGGAAGGCCGATGTCGAGGAGCACGATATCGATACCCTCGGCGTTGCGGAGCATCTGTGAGGCGGTGATGCCGTGTGCCGCGATCGAGGTTGCGTAGCCGGCGGAGTCGAGCGCCCCGACAAGCACCTCGCGGAGAGAAGCGTCGTCCTCAACGACGAGGATGTGTGCGGCCGGCGCCTCCTCGGTCAGCACGCGACCGGGCCGGATGGGGGTTTCCCGGCGACCACGGTGATCGTCTCCTTCGCGGTGGCCGGTGGGCTGAACGCCTGATGGGACGGGCTGACGAGCTCGACCTCAACGACGTGGCTTCCGGGGCTCATATCCTGCGGAACCTGCCAGACGTCGACCGTCGGAGCCTGCACGCCATCGATGATGATCGCGAGGTAGTGCTGGGAATCGGTTGCGGGGACCATAGGACCCGTGGTCGGGACGCCGCAGACAGTGAGCGTGAAGTGCGAGCCGACCTCAACGCCGGGTACAGGCGACACGATGCGCACAGCGTACGGGGCCGGCACGAGCAGCGCGGGGCTCAGGATCCAGCTTGCGATGAGACCACCAATACCGCCCAGCGCGACCACCGCTCCGGCGATCCGGATGACACCGCGCCGTACGGCGAAGACCGCGAGCGCGCCACCGAAGATAAGCAGTGCCAGCCCCCATTGCACCGGCCATGGCAGGTTGCTGAGGATGTGCGCGATCACTGGCGGGACCCGCTCAGGCCGGCGCGACCGTGAAGAATATCGTCGGCGTCACATCGCGCGGGCTGAATGGAAAGTGGTCCTGGGCGACGAACTCCGCGTACATCGAGTACTCGACCCCCGGTTTCACGGGAACCGATTCCTCCAGTGTGTACACCATGTAGATCAGCTGATTGTTCAGGTAAAGATGCACGTGTCCCTTGGTCGGTGTGATATCGCTCGACGTCGTCGGCGTGACCTCTCCGCCGGTGACCGACACTCGTACGAGCACCGACGTGCCCCGCACTGTCGAGCCGGTGGCCGGCGAGATGAGCGTGATCTTCACCGGGCTCGAAGGACGGTGACCGAGGCCGCCGACCGGGGTCGGATACGCGGTTGGCGCCGGCGTCCCGGAGCCTCCGTCAGCAGCGACCGAGCCGCACGCGGTGGCGGCCAGGAGCACGGTGGTCAGAAGGGCAAGCACTGGGCGTCGCATCGTTCAGATCCCCGCCCTCTCCATTATGCCTTTGGACCAGAGGCCTGAATTCTGCCCGTTGGCTCCCGCGGCCGGTAGCCGGAGTGCCGCAGCTAGCGGAGGCGGTAGGTCGCGGGCCGGTCGTCGGTGACGGACACCTTGGGAGCGTTGCGCTCGAGGATCCGCCGAACCTGTTGCGGGGTGAACGAGCCTCCGAGGCGCTTGCGGATGGCCGCAACCGCGAGCGGTCGGGTCGAGCTCTTCAGCACCGCGAGCACCTTGTCGTCGGGCGTTCCGCGCTCTGCCTGTCGCTTGCCATTGGTCGCAGCGGCGGTCAGAGCATGCTTGCCGTTGGTGGCGGGATCTCGCACCGGCGCGATGATCGGCTCCTCCGCGACGGCCTGCGTCGCTGCCGCCTCGTGCGTCACGGACTGTTCGTGCGGCCGTGGCGAAGGCAAATCGATGCGTCCGGGGCGCGACGAGCCTTCACCGTGCAGGCGTGCCCACATCGCGGGGAGATCGTCGAGCACCTGGCGCACGAACGCTGCCGATCCGCTGACCTCGATCTCGCGATCGCCGTCGCGCAGCTTGAGGGAGTGGATCATCGGCGCCGCGGGCACCTCCACACGCGGAGCGGGGCGGAACGGCGGCCGGTTGTCAGGTTGGAAGGCGGGTCGAGGCCCCGAGAAGTTCTGGCGTGGGCCGGCGAACTGGGGCCGGTCCGACGAAGGGCGTCCTTGATACGGGCGGTCGTCAGGCATTGGTCTCCTGGTCGGTGGTTGCGTCGTCGTGCTTGTGCCCGCGATGCGTGGTCGGCTCAGCGGCCACGGGCGTGCCGACGACATCAGCCGCGGGCTCGGGATCCGACGCATGCGTGACGTCGATCTCCGTGCCGTTGCTCACGTCGATTCCGTGATCGTCGTCGGGCAGCGTGATCTGGGGCAGGTCGTCGTCCTCAGGAGGCGGGCCGAAGAGCCGCTCCTGCAGCTTCGTGCGGAGCGGCGACTGAACGAGCGCGAAGATCCCGCCGACCACTGCAGCTCCGATGAGGAGGTTGCGGATCTTGTGGGTCTTCTTCTTCGGACGGATCGCGCTGCTGAGCTTTCCGGAGGCATCCGCGGCGCGCTCAAATGCGTGGCTGATGCCTTCAGCTCCGAGTTTTACCGTGGGTCGCGCCGCGTTTCCCGCGTCGCGTGCAAGTGAGACCGCGTGCTCTGCGAGTTCGCTGATGGTGTCGGCCGCGCGATTGCGCGCTTCAGCGATGTCGTCGAGGGTGGCGGCTCTGGAACGTCGACTGCGCATGCTGCAGAACCTCCTTGTTCTCAAACCAAATTTGGCGGAACTATCGATTCTACGTTGGATGCGCTCTCCCACGCTCCCCGCGTGCGTATCGCGCGACGATCACGCGGCGGTTGAGAGCGGGCTCCGGGTGGAGCGAGCACTCGCCGCGGTCGCCTCACGAGCGAGACCCGTGTCAAGTGGCGCATCGATGAACCAGCGCATGCGCGCGGCAGCCACCGGGCCGATGATCCTTGCAAGCTCGGCCTCCGGCGCCGTGTAGATGGCCCGCAGCGATGGAAACGAGCGGACCAGTCGCACGAACGCCGCCGGCTCGAGCCCGTCAACCGCCGCCAGGTGGCGCACTCGCTGACGTGCGAGGGACCCGGCCTCATCGGGATCAAGGGGGAGCTGGAGCTCGATGGTGCGGATTGGCATGTGCCGAATTGTACCGAACAGATGTTCGACTTGTCAAATCAGCGGGACCATGCGTACGCTTGCCGGCAATGCCTCTGTACGAGTACCGCTGCAACGACTGCTCCGCCGTCTATGAACTGCTCCGTCCCATGGCCGATCGCGAGGTCGCCGCTGTCTGTCCCAGCTGTGAAAGCCGAGCGAGCATGCCGCTCATCAGCCGTGTGGCCGTCCACGCCGGATCCGGTACGGCCGAGACGCCGTCGGCAGGCGGCGGTGGCGGGGGATGCTGCGGCGGCAGTTGCGGCTGCGGCGCCAGCTAGCTCGACCGAGGGCTCGCTCAGCCGACGCCCATCGCGGGGACCGCAGCCTCGCACGGTGCCGTCGAACCGGTCAAGTCCATCTCCGTCTGCATCACTGACGCGAGAAAGACGCGCCGATGCGCAGCGTGGGGGCCGTGCTCGCGAATGGCCGTCCGGTGCTCCAGCGCGCCATAGCCCTTGTTGCTGGCCCAGTTGTAGTACGGCGCCTCCTCATGCATCCGGCGCATGAGCGCGTCGCGGTGCACCTTGGCGATGATCGATGCCGCCGATACCGCCGGCACCTTCCGATCGGCCGCGACGAGCGAGTGCACCGGTCGCGAGACGGGGATGCGCAGATTCCCGTCGCAGCAGTAGCCGTCGGCATCGATCGCTTCGATCAACCTGCAGAAGATGTCGACGTTCGCCCAGCCCAGCCCGCGTGCATTGATCTCGTCGACGCTCACCTCGGCGATGGCCCAGGCGACTGCCTTCACCCGGAGGACCGCGTCGACCTCCTCGCGCTGGCGGGCGCTGAGCAGCTTGCTGTCGCGCAGCAACGGATGGCGAAAGCGCTGGGGGAGGACCACTGCGGCGGCGACAAGCGGCCCGGCGTAGGCGCCGCGCCCCACCTCGTCCATCCCGCACAGCCGGAAGGCGCGCCAGTTCGTGACCGCGAAGGTGGTTCTGATGTAGTCGGGGACGTGAAACCGCGGCATCGGCTCGTGAGAGTGTAGTCGCCGGGTTTGCTACGGTGGCGGGACCGTGTCCATCCCTGGGAAGCCGCTTTCGTGAACGAGGTGCTCTGGACTGACGTCGCGCCGCGCGATGGACTCCAGAACATCGCCGACACGATCTCCACGAACGCCAAGGTTCGGCTGGTACGCGGCCTGCTCGACGCCGGCGTCCCGCGCATCGAGGCGACGTCCTTCGTGTCAGCGCGCTGGGTGCCGCAACTCGCAGACGCCGCTGCGGTGCTGGCGGCGTTCGAAGCCGACCTCGCCCGCTTGCGCGTGCTGGTCCCGAACCTGCGCGGCCTCGAGCTTGCGCTGACCCACGGAATGCGCAACGTGCTCGTCACCATCGCCGCCACCGATTCCTTCAACCGCCGCAACGTCAATCGCAGCGTCGACGATTCGCTCGACGAGATCTCACACATCGTCGAGCTCGCATCCGAACGCGACTGCGCCGTCGATGTTGCAATCTCCGTCAGCTTCGGATGTCCGTTCGAGGGCGTCGTCGCGACCGGGCGAGTCGTCGAGCTGTGCGCGGACCTGGCCGCCCGTGGTGTCGCGGAAATCGGGATCGCCGACACGATCGGCGTCGCTACGCCGGTCGACGTCACGCGCATGTGCGCAGAGGTCGCCGGCGCCGTGCCGTTGGAACGACTGTCGTTGCACGTGCACGACACACGCGGCCTCGGGGTCGCCAACGTCGTCGCGGCGTTCGACGCCGGGGTCCGCCGTTTCGATGGCTCCGTCGGTGGTGTCGGTGGTTGTCCATTCGCGCCACGCGCAACCGGCAACGTGTGCAGCGAGGACGCACTGCAGGCGCTCGACGCCATGGGTGCCGTGACCGGGATCGACCTTGGGGCAATGTGCGGAGTCGCCGAGACACTGGCGGCGGATCTCCGCCGGGATCTGCCCGGCAAGCTCTACCGCGCGGGCATCTGGAGCCGCGAGCCCCAGGAGGTCACAGTGGAGACGCGTGTTGGCTGATTCGGAAACCGTCGCCGATCGGTTGGCGCGAGCCCGCGCCGGCGGTCCCGAGCGGCACCGAACCAAGGTGGCCGAGCAGGGGAAGTTGATGCCCCGCGAGCGGATCCGGCGGCTCTTCGATCCGGATACGTCGTTCATCGAGGACGGATTGCTCGCGGGCACGGACGACCCCGAGCTTGCCGCCGACGGTGTCGTTACAGGTGTCGGTGTGATGCATGGCCGCACCTGTGCCGTGATGGCCAACGATCCCACCGTCAAAGCGGGGTCGTGGGGTCCACGGACGGTCGAGAAGATCGTGCGCATCCAGGAGACGGCGGAACGGCTGCAGATTCCCCTCGTCTACCTCGTGGACTCGGCGGGTGCGCGCATCACCGACCAGGTCGCGATGTTCCCGGGCCGCCGCCACGCGGGCCATATCTTTCATATGCAGGTACGTCTTTCGGGACAGGTGCCACAGGTGTGCGTGCTCTTCGGTCCGAGCGCGGCCGGGGGTGCGTACATCCCCGCCTTCTGCGACATCGTGATCATGGTCGAGGGTAACGCGTCGATGTATCTCGGCTCGCCGCGCATGGCAGAGGTTGTGGTCGGCGAGAAAGTCACGCTGGAGGAGATGGGCGGCGCGCGGATGCATTGCACCGTCAGCGGGTGCGGCGATGTTCTCGTCGCCGACGAGGATGCGGGGATCACCGCGGCCCGTCGCTACCTGAGCTACCTCCCACCTTCCTGGCACGACGCACCGCCGCTCTCGCAGGCGACCGGTGTTGCGCCGGGCTGCGAGGACATCACGAACGTGATCCCTGCGGAGGCGTCGAAAGGGTACGACGTGATGGCGATCATTCGCGGCCTCGTCGACGCCGACTCGTTCTTCGAGATCAAGCGACTCTTCGCGCGCGAGATCGTGTGCGGTTTCGCGCGGATCGATGGACACGCGGTCGGCGTGATCGCGTCGCAGCCACGCTTCAAGGGGGGCGTGCTCTTTGTCGACTCGGCTGACAAGGCGACTCGCTTCATCACGTGTTGCGATGCGTTCAACGTCCCGTTGCTGTTTCTTGCCGACGTGCCGGGATTCATGATCGGGACCGCTGTCGAACGGCAGGGCATCATCCGGCACGGCGCGAAGATGATCTCCGCGCTTGCACAGGCGCAGGTGCCGCGCATCTCCGTGGTGCTGCGCAAGGCGTATGGGGCGGGCCTCTATGCGATGAGCGGCCCGGCGTTCGAACCCGACTGCACCCTCGCCCTCCCCACCGCGCACATCGCGGTGATGGGCCCGGAGGCGGCGATCAACGCGGTCTACTACAACAAGATCCAGGATGTCGCGGAGAGCGAGCGCGCTGCATATGTCACGGCGCTCCAGGACGAGTATCGCGACGACATCGACATCTTCCGTCTCGCCGCCGAGCTGATCGTCGACGCCGTCGTTCCACCCGAGGAACTGCGCGATGAGTTGGTACGCCGGTTTGCGGCATACCGCACACGACGCCGTGCCGACGTTGCTCGCCATCACCCCGTCATGCCGGTCTGAGCGGCGGACCTACGCCGCAGTGATCAACTCCGGTCTCGACGGCTGGCTGACCAGCATCGGCTACCTCGCGGTCGCGCTCTTCGTCGGGATCGAAAGCCTCGGCATCCCGTTGCCCGGCGAGACGATGCTCATCACCGCCGCGGCATTGGCGGCGGCGGACCATCAACTGTCGATCGTCGGTGTCATCCTCGCGGCCATAGTCGGAGCTGTCGTCGGAGACAACATCGGCTTCGGCGTCGGCTGGTTCGGCGGCTATCCGCTCCTGCGCCGATTCGGCAAATATGTCCGTCTTGACGAGCCGAAGCTGAAGGTGGGGCGGTATGTCTTCATGCGCCACGGGGCCAAAGTGGTGTTCTTCGGCCGTTTTGTCTCGGTGCTCCGCACCTACGCGGCGTTCCTCGCCGGCACGAACCGGATGCACTGGACCAGGTTCCTGATCGCCAACGGCCTCGGAGGGATCGTCTGGGCGACCTTTTATGGGGTCGCCGCGTACGAGCTCAGCAGCGCGATCACGAAGCTCAGCAAGCCGGTGGAGATCGCGTTCGGCGCGCTCGCCGTCGTCGTGATCATTGCGACGGCGATCTTCGTGCGCATCAACATCAAGCGCCTCGAGGCCGTTGCCGAGGCAGCGCTTCCCGGTCCGCTCGAGGGCTTCTCGAGATGAAGGAGCCGGCTAGAAGCTCGGGTTGACCACCGAGCTGCCCGTGGCGCCGCCGGTCGCGGGAGCGGAGATCAGCTCGGCGCGCCAGACAAGGCGGTTATAGTCCTGCCACCACGGGTCACACGTCACCATGGTCAGCTCGTGCCCCGTCGTCGGACCGAGCTGGGTCACCTGGGTGGGCGGCAGGTCCCAGCGCTTGATCACCCGGTAGACGAACGTCTGGCAGCTGCGGCTCTGGATGGTGATCGTGTCCCCGACATTGAGTTGGTTGATGTACTGGAAGTCGGGCTCACGGTGGAACGCGATGATCACGTTGCCCGCCTGACCGGGGTTCGGCGTGGTTGCGTAGTGGACCATCGAGCGCGAGTTGAGCAGCGTCCACGTGCCGTTCCCGGCGACGGCCGAGTAGTGGTACGCAGCCGGCGCCGCGAAGGTGATCAGCGCGTAGTCGGTGACCGAGCTGGATCCGCAGCTGAGCGTCTTGGTCGCATCCGGGTTCGTGCCGGTCACCGGCACCTTCACGCCGCCGTGCCAGTGATTGAGGGCGCTCGAGTCGGCCTGGCCGCGCTGGAAGACACCGATGACCGGTCCGGCGATGATCGCGCCACCGGCGAGGATCGCCGCGATCCCGACGGCGAGCAGAACGGTCCAGAGCTTGGGCCGGCGAAGCCGGCGTTGCCGCTGAGGAAGGTCGGCGGTCAGGTCAGAGGCCATCCTTCACAGGATACCGAGCATTCCACGCAGGCGCCGTCACGTGCGAGCGACGGGCCTCCGTGTGACGGTCTTACCTGTTGCGAGGGTTCCGCGGCCGCTTGCGGCCATAGGCGACGCCTTCGGCGACGGGATCGAAGGCTGCCCCCGGCCCGGTGGCCGGGGTGATGCCTTCGCCTTGCACAAAGACTTTGCGCGAGCCAACGTCGATGAGGTATGCAAGCGACTGGCCGCCCGACTGGTCGGGGATCATCGAGACGTCAGCGACGGTGCCGGTGCGCCGGCTGCCGCCATAGGGAAAACTGACCCTCGTTCCCACCGCGATGGGGCCGCCGCCTTCACCCTCTCGGGTCATCTAGGAGCGGCGCGGAAGCAGTCGCTGCAGTAGACGGGCTTGTCGCCTCGAGGCTGGAAGGGAACGCGTGCGACGCCGCCGCATCCAGCGCATGGGACCTCGTACATCTGGCGCGGGCCGTTGCTGCGGTATCCGCCGCCGCCACCGCCGCCGCTGCCACCGAATCCGCCGCCACCGCCACCACCGCCGCCGCTCTGGCGACGTGCTGCCCGGCAGCTGGGGCAACGGGAAGGGGGGTTTGTGAGGCCACGAGAAGCAAAGAAGTCCTGCTCGCCCTCAGTCCAAATAAAGTCGACGCCGCAATCGCGGCAACGTAGGGTCTGGTCTACCGACACGCGCCTTGTTCCTCCGTCCGGCGCGTATTGATAACGG
>DATKQX010000068.1:0-8484 GCA_035532495.1 Saccharimonadales bacterium (SeqCode) | reverse complement strand
AATTCGAAGGACGGCGCCCGCCGTTACCGCGAGTTGCGCGCAGAGACCTCAGGCAGCCGGTACAGTTCTCGTGCGTTGTCGTCGAAGATGCCAGCTGCAGTGGCGTCCTTCCATTCCGAAGTCACCGTCTCGCCAAGTCTTCCGCGCACGGCCTCCCACGCGTCACGGAGCACAACTGACCCGAACCAGTGACTCTCGGGCAAACCGTGACCGTCGCTGCCAACCGTGATCCTCCCGGCCGGGGCCACGTCAAGGAGGCGCAACAGACGGTCTGCGGTGGTCGCCGGGCTGAAGAGATTGCACAGCGAGAACTCCGTCCAAACGCGCGGACGGACGCTGGCCAGGTAACCCGCCTGCTCATGCCACGGATACGACGCATGGATGAGCACAACGTCGGTGCTCGACCCCTCAGCGGTGCGCAGCACCTCCTCGAGCAGCAGCGGGTCAGACTCGGCGAGGCGGATCTCCGAGTCGCCGAACCCGGTGTGCACCTGCAGCGGCCGGTCCAGCTCTGCGCAGCGGCCGAGCGCGTGGCGGAAGAGGAGGTCGCGCAATGCTTTCCCGCTGCGTCGCACCGGCACCGATGCCGCCCGATCGGCGGCCAGCCCGCGCTCCGCCTGCGCAAGTGATGCAGACGCGTCCACAGACAGCCCGGTGCGATAGGCGAGCACCGTCTTGAACCCCACCGCACCGTCGCGCACCTGGCTGTCCATGAATGCGTCGACATCGTCCACAACCTCGCGCGCGCTGTGGCCCTGAGCCAGCAACCTGTCGATGACCGGCTCGAGGCGCGCCAGGTTCCACACGGGAACACCCGACAGATCCGCATACGCTGCAGCGCCACCAGGCGGAGCGCCCTGCCATCCGGCATCCATGACCATCCCCGTGGTTCCGGAGTCAGCAAACAGCGCGCGCACATAGCCTGACCAGTCCGCGGCAGCCGCGTCATCACGGGCCGCCACGGCTTCCGCCGCTGTGCATCCCAGGTGGCGAGCGAGACGCACGCGCAACATCTCGGTGGCCAGCCGCGTCGGCGCCAGGCTTAGCCGCCTGGTGTCGGCATCCTCACCTTCCGCCACGTCAAGGGTGAAGCGGGCGAGGTTCAGCGGCTCGAACGCGAGCGGGAAGGGATGGACGTGGTCATCAATCATCCAAGGAGCTTTGCGTCTTCGCCACCCTCCTCGCCGAGGATCGAGCCGATGCGCGCCACGGCAGCGGGATTCTGCACCCGCAACATGATTACCGCCACGATCCCGATGACGAGCCACAGCGCGGTGAGGTACGGCGTCAGGTTCAGCGGGAACGGCGGCTGCGGGTATACCGATCCGTAGAACGCTGCGCCGAAGACCACCGCACCGATCAGCGGTACAAGCGCATGCAGCAGCGGGTTGTAACTCGCCTTGGTTCGCCGGAAGAACACCATGCCTCCGAGGCACAGCATGATGTAAACAAGAATCACAGCCAGTGTCCCGAGCGTTGCGTAGAAGAAGTAGATCGTTGTCGTTGCGCCACCGAAGGCAGCCTGCGGGTAGACGAATCCGATCAGGGCCGCGGCAGCCGTGGCGACCAACGCGACGGTGACGGTGGCGTTGACGGGAGTCTGGAATCGCCGATTCGTCTTCGAGAACCAGCCCGGTAGCACTCCTTCTCGGCCCATCGCGAACAGCGTGCGCGCGGCGGCCGTGGCGCAGGCAAGGCAGACGATGAAGGCGGAGAGCATGCCCCCGATCTCGATGAGCGTCGGGAACGGGCCGCCGACGAACTTGCTGGCAACTGTCTTGAGCGCGAAGGAGTCGGCCCCGACTGCCGCTCCGTTGTTGACGCCGAAGCCGACCGTGATCGCGTACGTGGTGAGGAGGTAGAAGACGATTGCGAAGCCGGTCGCCGCGATGATCGCAATCGGGATCGAGCGGCGCGGGTTGGCGGTCTCCTCGCCGAAGTCGGCCGCGGTTTCGAAGCCGATGTACGAGGTGACCCCGAGGATGATCCCGTAGAACACGCCGTTGAAGCCGCCCGACACGGTATGGCCGAACGTGAACGGCTGGAGCGTGTTGCCGCTGGCGCCGCCCTTGCCGACGACGAAGAGGTCGACGAGGACGATCACCGCGATGGTGACTGCGCCGACCACCAGTTGGACTGTGGTTGTGACCTTGATCCGGATGATCGAAAGCACGACGAGGAGCGCCATGCCAAGGAGGAAGAACGGGAACCAGAGGTCGGCGTTCAGCCCGAGCAGGTTGATGGCCAGGCCGGCCACGCCCGCCATCGTCATGGGGACGAAGCACGCCAGGCCAAAGGCGTAGAGCCATCCGGCGATGAAGCCTCCCTCCTTGCCGATGCTCCGCGAGGCGTACGTGTAGGCGTATCCCGCCGACGCCATGCGTCGCGTGAACCCGATGATCACAAACGCGAGCGCGAGCACTCCGATGCCGCCCAGGAGGAACGCGAGCGGCGTGGATCCCCCGGCCACCAGGGCCACGCCGGGCACATTGAGGAGCATCGCCATGCCCGGAGCGAGCACTGATACCGAGATTGCGATGGCGTCCCAGGTGCTGAGCGCACTGCGCGCGAGCGTGTTCTCCCCGCCGGTGACCACGGCAGGCCCGGCAGCCATTGTCGGCTCAGGGCCCCTAGTGACAGTCATCGCCGCTCCTCCGCATTGTGTTTGCGGTCCTCAGGGATGAGAACCGTGTCGGTGTCCAGGACGTAGTCGAATGCCAGGGGGGTGCAGTTCCGCTCCATCAGCCAGGCGTGGAACGCCTGATGCACCGGGTGCCGCTGATACGCCGTGAGTGCTTCTGTGCCTGCGAACTCCATGTAGAGCAGGCGCGAGTAGCCATTGGTTCGCGTACCGGTCAGATCGCTGCCGAAACGCAATCGTGTCATCCCGCCGATCGCATCCGGCCACGCAGCCACCTGTGCGCGCATGTCGGCCGCGTCCGGCTCTGACAGCTCCTTGGGAAAGGAGAACAGCACGATGTGCTGGAGGGTCATCGGTCAGTAGACCTCGAAGTATTCGCGCATTTCCCACTCGGAGACAACCTGTCCTTCAGGGGTCGGGTGCGCGGCGAGCGCAGCCTGGTAACGGGCGTTCTCGGCGCGTTTCATCATCAAGTAGTAGTCAACGAAGGCATCGCCGAACGCACTTCGAAAGAGCGTGTCGCCCGCAAGTGCGTCGATGGCGGCTCCAAGTGATGTCGGCAGCAGCTCTGCCTCCTCTGTGTACGGATCCGCTGCAACCGGCGGCGGCGGCGCGACGCCGCGGTTGATGCCGTCCAGCCCTGCGGCGATGTTAGCCGCCATGTAGAGGTAGGGATTGGCCGCCGGCTCGCCGAGGCGGTTCTCGATGTGCGTGCCCTTGTCGCCGATGCCGCCCTGGACGCGCACCATGGCACCACGGTTCTCGAGCGCCCAACCGATGCGGTCTGGAGCAAACGAGTACGGCCGGAACCGTCCGTAGCCGTTGACCGTCGGCGTGGTGAATATCGTCATCGCCTTGGCATGCTCGAGCAGGCCGCCGACGAACTGCCGCCCCAGTGGCGAGAGCACCTCGGTCTCCGAGGCGAAGGCGTTGTCCTCGCTCGTGCTGTCGATGAGCGACTCGTGCAGATGCCACCCGGAGGGGAAAAAGTTCGGCAGTCCAGGCCAGCACATGAATGTGGCCAGCAGCCCACGGCGGCGGCAGATCGCCTTGACTGCGGTCCGGAACATGATCATCGCGTCGGCGGCAATGAGACCGGTCAACGGGCTGAAGGTGAACTCCATCTGCCCGGGCCCCCACTCATCCTCCATCGACCGGGGCGGAAGCCCGATGTCGTATAGCCCATCGCGCAACGCGCTGACCGTACTTTCGACGCCATCGAGCCGGGTTTCGGAGAGGAACTGGTAGCCCTGCTCGAAGATCTCAACCGCCGGCGGAGGTGCCGGCGCGCCCGTCTGGTCCAGGCCGATTCGGTCGCTGGTCAGCCGGACGATGTAGTACTCCACCTCCAGCCCCGCGCTGTACGCGTAGCCGGCCCTGTCGAGTCGCTGAAGCTGTTGGCGCATGATGGCGCGCCCATCGAGCGGCACGGGCCTGCCGTTGCTGAAGTAGACATCACAGAGCACCCAGCCGGTGCGATCCGCCCAGGGCAGGATTCGAAAGGTCGATGGGTCGGGCACGATGACCACGTCGGGGAATCCGGTGAATTCCTCGATGCCAAAGCCCCCGCCTGCGCCGAACGCGGGCGGGAACACGGCGTTGCCGGTGTCGAGGCTGTAGATGGCGCCGGAGAAGTCCGCCCCGTTGCTCATCGCCGCGATCGCCGCCTCAGCGGACAGGAACTTGGTGCGTGGCACGCCGTGTTGGTCGACAAGCACAACTCGCACGGTGCGCAACCCCCGCTCGCGAATCTCGGCCGCGACCTTGCTCGCCGCCTCGAGCTGCTCCTCGGTGTGCAGTCCGTGCTTGGCGACGAACCCCGGCGAGCCGATGCCTTGGTTGGAGTTGATGCGGCCGTTCTCCTGGTTCATGGGGCCCCCCCGTGCAACGCACGACTATCGAGGGCTGACCGCATCGCGTCGATCAGCTGGGTGGCGAAGGCTTTCGGTTGCATCTCGGCAAGGGTCAGGAGCGTCTCGGTGCGCTGCACTCCTGGGATCTGCCAGACACGCTCAAGCAGCAGTTCGCGGAGATGGTTGTGGTCGCGCACCAGCAGTCTCGCGAGCAGGTCGATGGTACCGGTGACGACCGTGATATCCGCGACCTCGGGGAGCGCTCGCAGCGCCTCAATGACACGACCCTGGGGGTGACCCTGGACTGCGGTGATTGTCAGGTAGACGGTGACCGGATAGCCCGCCTCGGCCCAGCCGATGTCAACGCTGTAGGCGCGGATCACTCCCGAACGTTCCAGCCGGGCGATGCGCTCGCCCACGGCGGGAGGCGACATCCCGAGGTCACGAGCCAGGCGGCGCTGTGACATCCGCGCATCGGTTGCGAGGAGGCGCAGGAGATCGAGATCGACTGCGTCCAGCGCAACCGGGCTGGCGGGCCGGGCGACGACGTCTACAAGACCCGAAAGGGGAGCCGTTGCGTCAGCCATGTGTTAGCTGAGTGCCTCCTCGCACTTGCCATTCGCGCCACATTTCGGCAACATTCCCTGTCAGGCGAGCCGTATCGGCGGGCAAAGGCTACCGGTCGCGTTACGCAATGTCAAGAACGCCGCCAGGAGACGCTTCATGCAGACGCTTCCAACCCACCGCTGGTCGGCGGCGTTTGCGCGCCGCACTCAGGGCGCCAGTGGCGAGCTCGCCGCCATCCTCGAGCTCGCCGGTGGAACTGACCTGATCTCCTTTGCCGGTGGCCTGCCTGACCCGCAGACGTTCCCGGTCGCGGTGCTCAGAGATTTGGCGATGCCGCTCCTCAGCGGCGACGCGGCGGTCGCGCTCCAGTACTCCCCAACCCCAGGCCTACCGGGGCTTCGCGGCGCGTTCGCCGACCGCCTCGCCGAGACTCAGGGGAGGCGTCCCGGAGCGGGCGAGCTGATGGTCACCAGCGGCAGTATCGACGCCCTCGGCCTCCTTGCCAGGGCGATGCTCGATCCCGGCGACGTCGCCGCCGTCGAGTCGCCGACGTACCTCGGGGCCATCGACGGCTTCCGCGGCTTCGAAGCCGACGTCCGCGGGATCGCCGTCGACGAGGATGGCATCGATACCGACGAGCTCGAGCGCCTCTGCCGCAGCGACTCGCCGCCGAAGCTCCTGTACACCATTCCCGACCATCAGAACCCCACCGGCATCACCATGTCAGTCGAGCGGCGCTCGACGCTTGTGGAGGTCTGCCGCCGCCACGGGGTTCTCGTCATTGAAGACGTCGCCTACCGTGAGCTCACTTTCAAGGCCGAGCCCATGCCGTCGCTGTGGTCGCTTGCTCCCGACATCGTCGTCCAGGCGGGCACGACCTCGAAGACCTTCTTCCCGGGTGTACGGCTCGGCTGGGCGGTAGGACCGACCGAGGTGGTCGCGCAGATGGCCGTCGCCAAGCAGAACTCAGACCAGTGCGCCGGGGCGTTCGGTCAGCGACTGCTCGAGGAGTACCTCCGCGGCGGCCACATGGATACGCAGCTGCGGCGCTCGAACGCCTTGTACTCGCAACGCTGCGCGCGCATGCTGGCAGCGCTCGACGAGTACATGCCGGACGAGATCACCTGGACCCGCCCGCGTGGAGGGTTCTTCATCTGGCTCAGCGGACCGGGATGGCTCGACACCGTCGACCTCGCGCGCAGGGCCCGCGACGCCGGGGTGGCGTTCGTCCCCGGGCGACCGTTCCACCCGCACGGAGACGGTACCAACAAGCTGCGCCTTGCCTTCAGCCTGGCCGGCGATGACGACATTGACGAGGGCGTCGCGCGCCTCGGGAAACTAATCACATCAGCATTGGAGAACCGATGACCGACGCCGCGCACCACTTCAGCGCAGAGGCGGCGGGCGCGTCCACCGCGCCCGGCCGCTACGTCGACGTCAACGCGATCAGCTCCATCGAGCTCGTCCCAGGACTCATCTTCCGGCCGGTCCTCGGCGAGCGCACCATGCTCAACTTCGTTTCCTTCGCGCCGCATACCGAGGCGCCGATGCACGTGCACGAGGAGGAGCAGATCGTTCTCGTGATTGACGGTGAGTTCGAGTTCGACATCGAGGGCGATGTGCGCACCATGCGGGCGGGCGACGTCGCGGTCGTCCCCAGCTGGGTGCGCCATGGGGCACGTACGCGCGGCGCGTCGTGCCGCGAGGTCGATGTCTTCAACCCGCCACGGCGCTCGCTCCTCGAGCACGCGCGCGGTCAGGCCGGAACTCCACCGGAAGATGCGTAGTTGGACCTCAACATCCGTGGCCGGCGAGCGCTCATCACCGGCGGATCGAAGGGAATCGGGATGGCCGTCGCCGAGGAACTCGTCGCCGAGGGTGTCCACGTGGCCATCTGCGCGCGCCATCCGGACGAGCTTGAGGCGGCTGCCGAGAAGCTGCGCGCCTCTGGGGGCACGGTGTATGCGCAGGTCACCGACGTCACCGACGCCGCGCAGATCCCCGACCTTGTCGCTCGATCGGTCGAGACGCTCGGCGGCCTGGACATCCTCGTCAACAACGCGGGCGCGGCTCACCCCGGCAACTTCGAGTCGCTCACCGACGAAGACTGGCGGGCGGACCTGGACGTCAAGCTCTTTTCACAGATCCGCTGTACGCGGGCCGCGCTCGAACACCTGCGGCACAGCAGGACGGCACGTATCATCAACATCAACTCGGTGTATGCGCGCTATCCCGATCCGACGTTCTTCGCCACCACGGTGAATCGCGCAGCGTGTCTCAACTTCACCAAGGCGCTGGCACGCGAGCTGGGACCTGAGGGCATTCTGGTCAACAGTGTCAACATCGGTTTTGTGGTCACGCCACAATGGCAGCGCATCAAGGCGCTCCGAGCGCCTGACACGACTGACGAGGACTTCTTCGCAGGCCTCGCACGGGACGAGGTCCCACTCGGCCGCTTCGGAGCCGTCGAGGAGGTGAGCGGCCTGGTGGCGTTCCTCTCGAGCGACCGGGCGAGCTATATCACCGGTACCTCGATCGACGTCGCCGGTGGGATGGGCAGATACGTCTGATGTGCCGGCTCCTTGGGTGGGCGGCTCGACGGCCGAGTACCGTTGCCGATGCTCTGGGCGGCGATGAGCTTGCCGCCTTCACCGCCCTCTCCCGCCAGCACGCGGACGGGTGGGGCATGGCGCAGTGGTTGCCCGGCACGCCGAGCGTCGACCCGCCACAGGTAGAGCGGTCAACGACCTGCGCTGCCGATGACGATCGCTTCGCCGAGCTGACCACGTCCATCCCGGCCGACACCGGCATCGTGCACCTCCGATGGGCCACGCCCGGACTTGGCGTCATCGCGGCCAACACGCATCCTTTCGTGCACAAGTCGATGGCGTTCGCCCACAACGGCGCCATCCACCCGCTCGACCGCATCGGCGAGTTGGTTCCGCCGGGCTGGACCTCACAGCTCGCGGGCACGACGGACAGCGAGCGCTACTTCCTCTCGATCGTGGCGCGCGTCAGCGAGGGGGAGATGCTGCCGCAGGCGGTTGGCGCGTTGGTGCGCCGCATCTTCGAGGGCTTCAGCCCCACGAGCCTGAACGCGATGCTCTTGACCCCCGACGCTCTGCACGTGATCAGCGCGCACGATCGCTCTCGGGTCCCGATGGTGCGCGCGTCCTCGGGAGGCGCAAGCTCGTCGATGGAACCGGATACGACCTTCTACGAGCTCTCCTACCGCGCCGATGCGAACGCGGTGGTGGTGGCATCGTCGGGGTTTCCGCAGCCGGAGGCCGAGGGCTGGCAGCGGTTGGCCAACATGACCCTCCTGCGCATCGATCGTGGAACCCTGGTCACGACGACCGTAGGTCTCACAGATTGATACTCGGTCGGCTCAGTGCAGTGGCCGCCTCGTCGGCGACGAACCCC
>DATKQX010000067.1:0-11217 GCA_035532495.1 Saccharimonadales bacterium (SeqCode) | reverse complement strand
TCCACTGTCGCCGTCATAATCGTGGGGAAGGTGTGATCGGTGAGGCGTGCGACGGCACGCCCGGCCCGGCGCATCGCCGTGTCGGATAGCGGCATCGAGGCGTGCCCGGGCGCGGCACGACCGGTCAGGCGCATCCGCGCGCCACCCTTCTCACCCGTCTGGCAGAGATAGAAGCGCTTGCCATCGACGAGAATCGCGGTGCCGCCACCTTCATTGATCGCGACCTCGGCATCGATCAGGTCGCGGTGGTTTTGCCACATCCAGTCAGCGCCGTAGTGGCCGCCCGCCTCCTCATCGGCGAAGGTTGTCAGGATCAGATCGCGGTCGAGCGCCAGGCCGGAGCGCTTGATCAGCAGCATGACCATCAACTCGCAGGCGACCAGATCCTTCGTGTCGACCGCGCCGCGACCCCAGACCTGACCGTCAACGATTTCGCCGCCAAACGGATCGTGCGTCCACTTCTCCGGCTCAACGCTGACGACATCGCTGTGCGCCATCAGCATCAGCGGTCGTCCCTGGCCCGAGCCGGGGATACGTGCCACGAAGTTGGCGCGACCGGGAGCACTTTCCAGGATTTTGGCGTCGATCCCCTCCGCCTGCACGACCTTCATCAGGTACTCAGCTGCCTGAATCTCGTTCCCGGGTGGATTAACCGTATTGAACCGGATCAGTTGTTGCAGGTGTCCAGTGACCTCGTCACGGACAGCGTCCCACGAAATCGCCATGATTGTCTCCTCTTACGTATTCTGGCACGACGTTTCCCGATCGGCCGGTGTTCCCTTGCAGTAACAGTGCGCCAGTTTGTCGATCCTACACGGCTACTGGTCGCGGCACAATCCATTACGGCGCGTCAGACACCCGACGGCAATTCCCCGGGCACCACTTCTGGTGCAGTCACCCGCACGGCGACTGGAAGACGCAGCAGCAAGACGGCGCCGAGGACCAACGCATCGCGCTGCCGGGACAGGCCGTGATCCTCAGTGGAAACGCGGGCATAGCCAATCAGCAGACGGATCGCGTCTCAAAAGTCACTGGTGATAGAAAGCAGTACGACGGAGATTTCGAGATGCGATTCTTAGAATCCGCAGATTCGAGAGAATTGGGTCGAACTGTGATTTTCAGAGGTAACTGGCGGGCTTTCTTCATCGGTATCTGGCGGTGCCGGCTATCAGGACCAGCATGTCGAGCCGCATCATCGCACGAGCTTACGCGGCTCGACTCTGTCGATTTCGTGGGCGGCCGAACGACTATCCATTGCCGGTCGGTCCTCCTCGGATCGGCCAGGAAGCGGTACCTCGACCGGGACGTCGGGCGAGAGCGTCAGAGGAGATTGCGATGCCCACCGTCAATGTCAATGGAGTCGCCATCGGCATCGAGTCCTTCGGTGACGACGACGCACCACTCGTCCTGCTCGCGGGCGGGACGACGATGCTCTCCTGGCCGACCGCGCTCTGCGAGCGCCTCGCAGCCGGTGGGCGTCGCGTGGTGCGCTACGACCTGCGCGATAGTGGCGAGTCGACGACGACGAATCCGAACGCGCCCGCCTACACCCTGGGCGACCTCGCCGCCGACGCGGCGGCCCTTGCTGATACGCTCGGCGGCCTGCCCGCGCACCTCGCAGGGATCGGCGTCGGCGGGATGGTCGCCCAGGTGGCTGCGCTCGACTATCCGGGCGCGTTCTCGGCGCTTACCCTGGCCAGCACCCGCGCAGTGGCGCCCGGCAAGCCTGACGCCGACCTCCCTGAACATGACAAGGCGACGATGAAGCGCCTGTTCGCGCTTCCGATGCCCGACTGGACCGACCGCGAGGCGGTTGCGAACTTCGCCGCAGCTCGTGCCGAGATCCGCGGCGACGACCCTGTTGTCGCGCGCGCGATCGGCGCGCGCATCTGGGACCGCACGCCGGGCACCGCAGCTCCGGTCCAGATGGCCAACCAGATGGGCTTGGTGTTCGCAAAGCTCACGTGCGAGCCCCGCTGGCGCGAGCGCCTGTCCGAGATCACGGTCCCGACGCTCGTCGTCCACGGCCGCCGCGACCCGTTTTTCCCCGTCGGCAACGGCGAGGCACTCGCATGCGAGATCCCTGGGGCGCGGCTGCTCGTCCTCGAGGAGGCCGCCACGGCGATCCCCGATGCAGCGGTCGGCAGGGTCGCCGAGGCGATGCTCGCGCTCGGGTAGGGACGGCGCGTGCTGCGCGGGTATGGCGCCTGCGCAGCACGCGGTGTCGGAGGAGCGACACGGCCGAGCACCCCGATCAGGACCGCGAGGGAGGTGAATCCATCAACACGGGAATGCTGCCCGTCGGCGATGAGCGCCGCCGAGCCGATCTCGCGCCCGACGCGGATGCGAAAGACGGCGACCGCCTCGTTGACCAGGAAGCCAATCAGGGCCGCCACCCACCAGAGGTGCGTGACTGGCTCAGGATGGATCAACTTCATCACCGACTCATAAGCCACGACGGGCACCGACGATCATCCACAGAAACGCTGTGACCGCGCGACGCACCGCCGCGTCACACTCCTTCACTCTCCCGCTCGTCGTCTTGAGCGAGATGGATCTCAGTACGTCGTCCGTAGCTCAGCCGTGGTCGTGAGAGCCCACCATGTCTGACTGGTCGCTCCTGGCTCAGGTCCTGGCAGTAGGCATAGAGCGCGTCGTAGAGCGGCGCCGTCACCCGCAGCTTCTCATGATCATCCGGGACCGTCGGCTGCAGGCCACGCAACACCGCGTCGATCCCCGCCGCTTCAGGCCGACGGCCACGCCGCGGCGGGACATCCACATCCGCGATGATCCGACCCATCGCGACCAGACCAGGGTCCGCGGTCAGGTGGTGACGCTCAAGCATCACCTGGAAGGTGCACAACATTCCTTCGTGGCTGTAGTCCGCCCCGCGCATGTCAAACGTGTGCCCATCGAGTGACTCCGGATCGGTACCACCAGGGACAAAGACAAACTCGGCCTCCGGGTCGATCAAGCGGCGAATCAGCCACGGGCAGGCCGTCCGATCCACATGGGCATTCTGCCGCGTAAACCACTTCATCCCTCGGCCTCGGCGTCTCGGAAGGGGTTCTCGAGAAACGATTCCAGGACTTCGTCGCACTGTGCGAACAGCTGCTCAACCTCGGCGCGTCCAGCCGCGCCGAAGTAATCGCGTGCGACCACCTGCTCGCTCCAGTGTCGGAGCTTGCCGAGGTCGGCCTCGAGCTCCTCAAGCTCGTGGAAGGTGACGTTGCGATGCTCACGCTCACGTTGCACGTGGGCCAAGAAGTGTCCGGCCTCGTCGATCAGTTCCTGATATTCCCGGGCCCTAACCGCTTGCGCCGCCGCCACGACGTCCGCCGTACGCTCTGCACCAATGCGGGCTCCCTCGACCAGCGTCGCCTGCCCATCGAGATCGGTCACTTTGGCGGCGATCATCCGGAAGCGATCGCGCGTATCGTCGCGTTCCGGCAAAGCCCAGACGCCATCACGCACGGAGACGGCACCGGCGCGCTTCAACTCGCGCCAAACGGCCGCCCGCTTGCGTGACGGCTCAGCCGGGACGGTGTAGATCAGCAGCAGCCAGGTCGATTCCACAAACGTGCGTTCCCTTGAAACGTCAGCTAACGTATGTTATAGAGTACCATCCGCCGATGAGGATCGCATCCACGCGTCAATGATGTCCGTTCGAGGAGGAGTGAGTGCCACGACACGTGTATCTGCAGCCGGATGCAGTGGACCCGATTCTGCTAGACGAAACGGTGCTGGCGCTGGCGCGGCGACATGCGGTCGATGCCCATCGGGTGCTGGCGGTGGAGGAATCGGGTGGCGAGGCTCGTACGTACCTCATCGACGACGGGCTCATCCTCAAAGTGCAACGTCCCCAGCAACTCCGACCGCTGACGAGTCTCGCGAAAGAAGTCCTCTTTCTTCAGCAACTCGAGGCGCTCCCAGTTAACCTTCGGGTGCCTGTCCCTCGCGTGATCGGGCACGGGCGGGCGGAACTAGGCATTGAATACACGCTCCTGACGCGGATGTCGGGCCAGGCGCTACGTCGGTGCGTGTTGACTCCACCCGCCCGTCAGGCGGCACTCGCTGAGTTGGGTCGCACGTTGCGCCGCATTCACGCGCTACCCATCGAGCCATTCATCGAGAGCGGAATTGTGCCGGGTGACCTGACCTTCATGGACACCATGACCCGCATTGCGGAGCCGTTGCTCGATCGAGCGCGTGACGTACGTGAGCGCGGGCTGGCGTGGACCTTCCCGCTCACGATCGAGCAGATCGCCGGCCGCGCGCTTTCGTCGCTGCCCCACACCCAGGAGCGTGCCGCGCTGCACTCCAACCCGTTCGAGGAGCATACCTTCGTCGACCCCGAAACCGGTACATTCACCGGGCTGATCGACTTCGGTGACGCCTACATCAGCCATCCGGCGTTGGAGATCCGGCGCTGGAACCACCCCGACGACCGCGACGCGATCCTGGCTGGCTACCAGGAATCGGGGCGCGTGAGCGACGACTGGCTGGCCGTCTGGCGCGCACTCATGATCGTGGCGGATGTCGATACGATGGCGCGTGTGCCTGAGCGGGCCGATGCGGCCCGTCAGGATCTCGAGTCGCTGCTGTCCGAACTGTAGTGGAGCGCCCGCGGTGACACCGGCCGTTGATCTGCAACACGTCGCCAAGATCTACGCGGGGCAGGAGGTGTCCCGGCGTGGCACCTCGCTGCAGCTGAGCGGTCCCGCTCTATGGCTGCACAATCTCAGTCGGGCCGTGCAACTGACCGCCAATTCGTCGCGACCGGTGCAGGCGCTGAGCGATGTGTCGCTGCAGATCGCGCCCGGGGAAATCTTCGGCTTGGTCGGACGTAACGGCTCGGGCAAGACAACACTAATCAAGATCATGGCCGGCCTGATCCGCCCTACCAGCGGCGACGGCTCGGTCGCCGGATTCTCCCTGCAGGAGTCGCAAGAGATTCGCAAGTCAGTCTCGTACGTCTCCACCACCGGTTGGATGGGGCTCGAGTGGCCACTCACCGCCGAGGAGAACATTCGCTACTTCGCGTCCCTCTGCGGCATGCCGGACCACCTGGCGCGCCAGCGCGCCGAGCAGGCATTGCGCGATGTCGGGCTATGGGAAAATCGGGCGAAATACCCCTCGCAGCTCTCGAACGGCATGCGCCAGCGGGTCATTCTGGCCCGCGCGCTTCTCTTCCGGACTCCCTTGGTGCTGCTTGATGAGCCGACGGTCGGGCTCGATCCACTGACCACGCGCGCGATGCTGGAACTCATCCGCGGAGACTTACGCGAGCGCGGTCAGACCATCGTACTGACCGATCATCAATCGGCCGAGATGGAGGCGGTGGCTGACCGGATCGCGATCCTGCGTGAGGGTAGGATCTGGCTGCAGGGCAAACCGCACGACCTTGCGGCGCGGCTTGCCGGTCTCACGGTGGTGGAGATCCACACCGAAGAGATGGATGCGCCGTCAGGAGCGCCTCCAGAGCTGGTGGTCGCCGCCCAGCCGCTGGAGCGACCCGGCGCCCTTGGTGAGCGCGTGTGGCGCGTGCACGCCCATCGCTGCCCAGAGGCGCTGGAGCAGGTGGTGCGCTGGATCGAGCAGCCATCCGGGCGCATCGTCTTTCTGGCCGAGAGCGAGCCGACGCTGCGCGACCTCCTCTCCCTTCCGGATGATCTGCTGCATGCAGAATCCGTTGCCGGCCAACTTGAACTGACGGTTGGCCAATGAGCCACGCACGGGATTCGGCTGTCGCCGCGGAAACGTCCGCTCAGCCGATCGTTGCCGGAATGACCGGCCGGCGCAGCGTCTGGCGGGAGTTCGTGGCGCTGTGGGCCTTTGGCCTACGCGAGTACCGCATTTGGCAGTCCTATCGCGTCAACCAGGTCCTCTGGCTGACCAACCTCTTCGTGACGACCTACCTCTTCTTCTTGCTCGGCAGGACGCTCGCCGGAAACGCGGCCAAAGTCATCCCCGCCGCCTACGGCACCAACTACATGTCATTCATCGTCGTTGGAGTGACGATCAACGTCTTCATCAACACCAACCTGGTCGATCCGTACATCCGCGTCCGGCGCGCCTATTTTCAAGGCACGATGGATCTCTTCCTGCTGAGCCCGATGTCGATCTATACGCCGCTGCTCGGTCTCATGAGCAAGTCCGCTATCGACGACTACCCACGCCTTTTTTTCACGTTTGGCTTCGGCATGCTGCTCTTCGGGGCCACCTTCAGCTTCCATGCGGTCTGGTTGGCACTCTTCTTCACGGTCCTCTTTCTGGCCGCGGGTTTTGGCATCGGGTTGCTGAGCGCCAGCTCGTTCCATCTCTTCGACATCAAGCAAGGCACCGCAAGTTCGGGCTCGTCCGGCAGCGGGTCGCTTGAGCCGATCAGCTTTATCGTCCAGGGGTTGCTGGCGACCCTGGTGGCGGGCACCTACTACCCGGTGACGGTGCTGCCGCTGCCGCTGCAGTGGCTGGCCTGTTTGATTCCCCACACGTACGCCTTCGATGCCTTGCGTCGGCTGCTCGACCCCCACGCCCAGATGAATCAGCCGGTGCTGCCGATCCAGCATGCGCTGCCCGGGCTGTCGCCGATCATGGTCGACGGCCTCGCGCTGGGTCTGCTGGCACTGACGCTGCTGCCGCTCGGCTTCTACCTCTACGGTCGTGGCATCGAGCGAGCACGGGGGAACGGGACGCTCACGCGATGGCAGTGATCGACGTTCAAGGCCTCACCAAGCGCTACCGGCAGGGACACAACGCACCGGTCACCGTCCTGCGCGCCGTTGATCTGCGGATCGAAGAGGGGACCGTGCTCGGGCTGCTCGGCCCCAACGGTGCCGGAAAGACCACGTTGATCAAGATCCTGGCCGGCTTGCTCAGACCGGACGACGGCGGGGGCACGGTCCTCGACTTCGATCTGCTCCGCCAGCACGCCGAGATCCGGGCGCGGGTCAACCTCGTCGCCCCCACCGCCGACGTCGGCATCGACAACAACCTCACCGTGCGCCAGAACCTCATCTTTTGGGCGCCGATCTACGGACTACGTGGCGCCGCCGCTCGGTCCCGCATTGACGCGTTGCTCACCCAGCTGGAGCTGAATGACAAGGCCGATGCCTGGCCCATGCACATCAGCGCGGGACAGCGCCAGCGTCTCGCTCTCGCGCGCTCGCTGTTGGCCGAGAACCGCCTTGTGTTCCTGGATGAGCCCACCAACAAGCTCGATCTGGAGGGCGTGCGCTCGGTCCGGTCCATGATCGCGCAGTTGAACCGGGAGCTGGGCGTCACCATGGTGCTGACGACCCACGTCATGGAGGAGGCCGAAGAGCTGTGTGGTGAGATCGCACTCCTGCATCATGGAGCCCTCGTCGCCCACGCACCGACCGCCGAACTGACGCGATCACTGGCCCTGACGCGTCCAGTCACCGTCACCTTGCGCGAGGGCTCCGTTCCCGATGATGCCTGGCTGGCGTGCCTGTGCCGCTTGCCGGGCGTAACGGAGGTGCACCCGTCAACCTGGGATGCATCCGGCCGCGTCATGCTGACGGTAGAGTCCACCGATTTACGCGCCACCACTCCCGCCTTGCTGGCGCAACTTAGGGCGGGCGGCCTCGCGCTGGCGAGCATGCACGCCGAGCCCGTGACGCTGGATGACGTATTCATCGCGCTGGGGGCTGCCTGATGAGTGGCGAGGTACTGGGGCTGGCGCAGGAGCGCCAGGAAGGCGGAGCGCGCGCCTTTCTGCGTGCGTGCTGGGCCTCTGGTTGGCTGCAGTACCGCAATCTTCGTTACTACCCCATCAGCCTGGTGCTGGCTGGCGTGCAAGAGCTCACCACTGTTGGGGTCTGGTACTTCGTCGCGCGCTTCCTGCACTCGGCGGCGGATGCCTCGGTGGCGCAGTACGGCGGCAACTACCTGGCCTTCGTGGTACTCGGTGTGCTCCTCAACCAGGTGGCACTGGCGGCGCTGACCGGTCCATTCCAGACCATCTCCGATGCGTTCTGGGACAAGCGCCTGGAGACCTATCGCTTGTCGATCCACGGCATCTGGGCCAACGTGGTCGGCCGGCTCGCCTGGGACGTCGTCTTCGCGGCAGTCCTGCAATTCGGGGCCCTGGCGCTGCTGATCGGAGTCGGGGCGATCCAACTCCATGCAGGACTCCACGTCGAACTGGCGCTCGTGGCTTTTCTGCTGCTGATCGGCGCCAATGCAGGGCTCGGCATCGCAGGGGCCAGCCTGTTCTTTCTATTGGAAGTCAAGAATGGGTCAGATCCCATCACTTGGGCGTACAAATACCTGGTGATGCTGGCCGCCGGACTCTACGTGCCCGTGACGCTCTTACCCGTCTGGTTGCGGGTGATGGGCGCGGTCCTGCCACAGACTTACGCCTTCGCGGCCGAGCGGACCATCGTGCTGACCGGAGCGGGCTGGTCGCAAGGGTCCGTCAGTCACGACCTCGTCGGTCTGGCGATCGGCACCCTCGTAGCGCTCAGTGTCGGCTTCGCCATGCTAAATCTCGCCCTGCGTCGAGCCGAACAACGCGGCGGAATCGGCGTGGTGGTCTGACCGTCGAGCGGATCGCTTGGACTTTCTCCACAAATGCGTTGCGCATAACGAGATTTCACCGCCGATGTCCCGGGACTCGCGCCAACCGTCGAGTCCGAGACATGTCTCGAGATAACTGAAAATCGACCATTAGAGTGGCGTTTATTGCTGGCCGACGAGCAGCCGTCATTATCGCGACGACTTCAGCACGTGATTCGTTCCACACCAGAACTCTATTGACTCCCATTATCCGCGGGTGTCAGGCCAGTTGCGTCGTCAGGTACCGGAATCGCCTCGCCGATGGACGTCACGATGTAATCAGCGGTACTCCCGGACCGCGAAGCAGCCGCCGAGGCGTAGAGTCTCTCTCCGGTATCTGCTTCCCCGCTAACCGGCCCCGTGATCGCACCAAACAGCGCGTGTCCCACGCTGCCTGTGGCGGAGATTTGTTCACGTTTACAGAGTTCGTCTTGATCCTGGAAAGATCACCTCCGTTCTCGACGTACCGGCTGGCAACTGAGCTTCTCGCGCTGTGGGTCAAACGCCCGAGGGCAATTCGCCGGGCACCGCATCTGGTGCAGTCACCCGCGCGGCAACGGGGATACGCAGCAGCAAGACGGCGCCGAGGACGAGCACCCCGCCCGCGATCCGATAGATCCCGATCTGCTCGCCCAGCAAGAGCGCCGAGAGCACCATGGTGATAATCGGCTCAAACGTCCCCAGGACCGATGCAATCGTCGGGCCGATCTTGAACACCCCGGCCAGAAAGAATTGCACCGGCAATACGGTGGCGAAGACGACCATCAGCAGCATGATCAGCCAGCCGCGCGGCTGGAAGCCGAAGTCGAGGCTGCCGCTGACCAGCCCGTAGGCCAGAAACGCGACCGCCATGCCAGTCATGACCCAGGTGCTCGTGACGCCGACCGGAATCGTGCGCGTCAAACGTGAGTTCAGCACGATGTAGAGCGCGTAGAAGACGCCCGATACCGCCGCCAGGGCCAACCCCGGACCTCCGAGGCCGGAGAATTGCAGGCCGAGCATGACCATGCCGCCGGTCAGCGCCAGACCCATCGCTAGGGCCCGGAGCCACGTCAGGCGCTCTCCGAGAAAGAGAATCGAGAGGATCATCACCACGACCGGGTAGCCGTAGAAGATCACGGTGACGGCCGAGACAGGTGCGTACTGCAGCGCCAGGAAATAGGTCGAAGAGTTGGCGATGAAGCAGCAGCCGATGAGCACGAGGCCGAGCGCGTGACGCCGCGAAACCTTCCACTGTCGCCGGACAATCAGCACCGGCCAGGCGAGCAGTGAGGCGAAGACGAAGCGAATGGTCAGCGTGGTCGTGACGTTGAGGCCCGCTCTGAACGCAAACTGCGTCAGGATGGCGAGCGAGCCAAAACCAAACGTCGACAGGAGCACCAACAACGACCCGATTGTCTGGTCCCGACGCTCCATCTGCCCTCAACGACTGCCCGGCTCCGGGCGCCGCTCAATTGGACGGGATAGTACCGCGCACAGCGCAGCAAAACAATGCCAGCTGCGCTATCGGCGTGATCTCGATTCTCGAACCTGCACCGGTTGCGGTGTCATCTTCTGCGCGCCATTGAGCGACCAGGTCCAGCGGGCGTTCGAGAGATAGTTCCAGGTCATGGCAGTGCCGATCGCGAAGGCGTTCGCGAGCAGGTATTGCATGCCTAACCCGTAGCTAAGGACACCGAGCACGGTCACTGAGACGAGCAGGCCACCGAGGCCCAGAAGGTTGTAACGCACGGCGCGCTGCAGGAACGGGATGTTCCGACCGACGTCACGGAAAGTCCAGCGGTTGTTGAAGAAGAAGTTGCTCAGGATAGCGATCTCATTCGCCAGGGCGACGGCGATGAGCCGGTTAAGCCCGACGAACTCGACCAGAGTGATCAGGATCGCGTAGTTCACCAGCACACCGCCGGTCCCTACGAGCGCGAAGCGGATGACCCGCCGGCCGTGTGTCTCACGCGCCGCGCCGAGCCAGTCCCGAACCATCACGACCGGCGCCTCACGCATCGGTCAAAACTCCGGGCCGCGACGATCCCATCGGCGTTCGCCGGAAGGTGCTTGTCATGTGAACCATCTCCTTGTGTGCCACCACGTTCCGTTCGAGCGGCTCACCGCCCGTTTCCCGAACCATGCACGTGTTACATGGTCCCGAGTACAGTTCTCTATTCAACATACGTGCCCGCGCTTCGGCACGATCTCTTTTTCGCCTCGGCCCCGCTTCGCCGAGGTGCAATAATGGATGAAATCACGCCCGATGACCACCCGAATTAAGAAGGGGCAGCCGTGATCTCCGAGACCGACGCGCTTGTTCGCATTGTTATTGCGGCCGTTCTCGGCGCGGCGCTTGGCTTTGAGCGCGAAATGAACGGCAAACCGGCAGGGCTACGCACCCACATGCTTGTAGCCGAGGGCGCGGCACTCTTCATGGTCGGATCGATCCTGCTCACGCAAGAGTTCACACCGGGTGGCAACTCGCCCTCGATCGATCCAACGCGGATCGCATCGACGATTGTCGCCGGGATCGGCTTCCTTGGCGGGGGTGCAATTATCCAGTCGCGCGATCGGGTGAGAGGCATCACGACCGCCGCCGGTATCTGGGTGGCAGCGGCAATCGGTCTATTGGCCGGTGCCGGATTTTATATC
>DATKQX010000066.1:0-5644 GCA_035532495.1 Saccharimonadales bacterium (SeqCode) | reverse complement strand
CAAAGCATGCGATCGCCGGTGTGACGAAGGCGCTGGCCAACGAGTGGGCCGGGTCGGGCGTCAACGTAAACGCTGTCGCACCGGGCTACATCGCCACTGACAACACAGAGGCATTACGAGAGGACCCCGCGCGGTCTCGCGCGATCCTCGACCGCATCCCCGCAGGCCGTTGGGGAGAGGCCCACGACATCGCGGGGGCGGTCGTCTTCCTCGCGTCTCCAGCGTCGAGCTACATCAACGGGACGGTGTTGCCGGTCGATGGAGGGTGGCTCGGCCGGTGAATCGGATAGACAACATCAGCCCGGTCGACAACCGGCCTGGGCAGTGAGCGAATCCGAGGTCGAAAAGCTTCTGTGCGCGAGCGGAGTGATACCGGTCGCGACGGTGAGCAAGAGCGAGTGCGCCGGGCCCCTGGGCGAAGCCCTGAAGCGCGGTGGGCTGCCCGTAATCGAGCTCACCCTACGCACCGGCGCAGCAATTGACGCGCTGCATCGCCTGGCAGCCGATCCGGAGCTGCTGGTTGGAGCGGGAACCGTGATCAGGCCAGAGCAAGTTGATGCCGCTCATGACGCAGGCGCCCGCTTCGTGGTGTCCCCCGGACTCAGTGCGAGGGTGCTCGACCGTTGCCATGTGCTCGGGATGGTGGCGATACCGGGTGTCTGCACGCCGACAGATGTGATCGCGGCACTCGATCACGAGTGCGAGCTTGTGAAATTCTTCCCGGCGGACGCCTTCGGCGGGCCCGCGACGCTCGACGCGCTGCACGGCCCGTTTCCGGACGTGCGGTTCATCCCGACCGGAGGGGTGAGCCTCGCGAACATAACGGGGTATCTTGCTCTCCCGTTCGTGGCCGCGATCGGTGGGAGCTGGATAGTCCCGCGCCGGCTCGGCAGCCAGGAGGACTACGAGACGGTCTCGCAACTCGCTAAGGGCTCACGACTGAGCGAGTGATGGGGTGATGGTGTAGTTCGTGCGTCACGAACGCTGAGGGAGGTGTTGTGTAGGTAGGAGCATCTTCATAGGCGGTGCTGTGCGAGAGATGGAGGCTTGTTGGCGCTCCAGCGTCGGTCCTGCGGGGATGGGCGTTAAGCCACCTGGTGCTGCGTTGGTTGAAGACCGTCGTGGTGAGCGACCAGGAAAAGGCTCGGCTTGATCGGGTCAGGCGGGGACCAGGAAGGCGTTCCAGAAGCGCTCGGCCGTGGTGTGGTCGGGCGTGCGTTGTTGAGGCGTCGAAAACATCTGAGATGGCATTGAAAGCGGGGGGCCTGAATTATCTCCCGTGATGAGTCTGGCGGCTGCCCGTGTTGTTGGCCAGGCGGTGCCCGGCGTAGAGGCGGCGTGAGCCTGGTCTGCGGCTCTTGCACGGAACGTGAGAAGGCGAGCGTCGAAACAGTCGTCCGGGGTCGCAGGCCCTGAAGGTCGCGAGAGGGAGCGTGCCGAGGCAGCAACCGAAGGCATTGAGTACCGGTCGCGGCGCTCGCTGGCGGACCGGCCCGTATTAGCTGTGAAGTCGCTGCTCGCTGGGGTGGCGGTGGAGCGAAGGGGCCGGCTCATCGGGAATGTCAATTTCGTTCAACCACGGCCCGTGGCCGTGGGAGGAGGCGAGAAGAACATGCCAAAGTCGAAGGACAAGTCGTTTGCGATTCCCAAGATGTTGGTCTGGGAGGCGTGGCGGCAGGTTAAGGCCAACAAGGGCGCCCCGGGAGTGGATGGGCAGGTCCTTGACGAGTTCGAGACGGATCTGAAGGGAAACCTTTACAAGATCTGGAATCGGATGAGCTCGGGGACCTACTTCCCGCCCCCGGTCAGGGCGGTCGAGATCCCCAAGCCGCATGGCGATGGGGTCCGAGTGCTCGGCGTGCCGACGGTCGCGGACAGGGTCGCTCAAACGGTTGTGGCCATGCAGTTGGAGCCGTTGGTGGAACCTCGGTTTCACCCGGACTCCTATGGCTACCGGCCGGGAAAGTCGGCCCATGACGCGCTCGCGACATGCCGGGAGCGGTGCTGGAAGTACGACTGGATCATCGATCTTGATGTCCAGAAGTTCTTCGATGAGGTGCCGTGGGACCTTGTTGTCAAAGCGGTTCGGGCGGTCACCGACTGCCGTTGGGTGCTGTTGTATATCGAGCGGTGGCTTGCAGCGCCGCTCAAGCACCCGGATGGCACTCTTCAAGAGCGAGACAAGGGAACTCCGCAAGGATCGGCGGTTTCGCCCGTCCTGGCAAACCTGTTCATGCACTACGCGTTCGATTCGTGGATGGTTCGGGAGTTCCCGGACTGTCCATTTGAGCGCTACGCCGACGATAGTGTCGTGCACTGCAAGAGCAGGCCGCGGGCCGAGCAGGTGCTGGCCGCGATCGCCACGCGGATGCAGGAGGTGGGGCTCAGGCTTCATCCCGAGAAGACGAGGATCGTCTACTGCAAAGACGGTCGTCGTGGGGGTGAGCACGAGCACACCTCGTTCACGTTCCTGGGGCACAGCTTCCGTGCGCGGAAGGCTCGGGCCAAAGGCGGCGGGTACTTCACCGCCTTCGTGCCCGCGATCAGCCCCGAGGCGCTCAAGGCCATTGGTGCCCGACTCCGCGCATTGCGGATTCATCGGCGCACCGACCTGTCGCTCGAAGATCTGGCGCAGTGGTTGAACCCCATCGTCGCCGGATGGATGAACTACTACGGCCGGTTCTACCGGTCGGCGTTATATCCCCTCCTGCGGCGCGTCAACGCCTACCTGAGGCGCTGGGCTGGGAAGAAATACAGGCGGCTGCGGACTCATAAGCGGTTCAAACGGTGGTGGAACGGGACGCTCGACAGAGCCCCTGGACTGCTCACCCAATGCAAATGGGTCCGCGCGTACTGACGCTCAGGTGAGAAGAGCCCGGTGACGGGAGACTGTCACGCCGGGATCCGAGGGAGCCGGGGGCTGCGATGCCTCCGGCCACCCGACCATTCGGGATGGAACTCGTCGCGGTGGAGGTTCACAGCGGCGAGTTCAGCATCGGTCACCTGGATCTTGGCGGGGTACTCGCGGTCGTCGAGACGGGCGTAGACCTCAAGGCCGGTGTTGGTCTTGGTCGCGCCGATCAGGTTGATCATCGTCTCGAGCGACACGAGCGGTTTCCCGCGCCAGTTCATCGTGACGTAGGAGAACAGCCGGTGCTCAATCCGGTTCCACTTCGAGGTGCCGGGCGGGAGGTGGCTGACATGGATCCCGAGGCCGATCTCGTCGGTCAGTTTCTGCAGCTCGACTTTCCAGAGCCTGACCCGGTTCCCGTTCGAGCCGCCACAGTCAGCAGTGATCTGAAGCCGTGTCGCGTTCGGGTACCTCACTTGGCCGAGGTGCTCCCACCACCCACGGATCGAGTTGACCGCGAACTGCGCGGTGTCGTGATCGACCCCTACGTTCATCCATCCCTGATCAGCGCCGATGTCATAGACGCCGTACGGGACCGCCTTGCCGAGTTGCTTGTCCTTGAAGTCGTGCACGCGAACGAGCTCCGGCTCACCCTTGGGACGCCATTCACGGCCCGAGTTCTTGAAATCGCCGACCAGCTCCTTCTTCTTACAGTCGATCGAGATGACCGGCTGACGGTCCTGGAGCGCTTGGCGGCAGGTCGTGTTGATCCGCCGGAACTGCAGATCACGATCGGGATGCTGACGCCCCTCACGCGTTTTGACGTTCGCCTGCAGGCTGTACCCGGCACACCGCAACAGCTTCGCGACCGTCACGTACTCAACAGCGTGACCCTGCTCGCGCAAAGCGCCAGCGAGATGACGAACGCTCTTTGACGTCCACAACAACAACGACTCCGGATCACCACGACGGTCGTCGTCCACGAGCGCCTCCAAAGCGGTCAGCAACCCTGGATCAGACTCAGTCAGCGGCTTGCGGCCACCGCCCCTCTTACGGACCCGCCCCGCACCGATCGACTCACGACGCTCAAGCTCCCCGATCCCCTTACGGATCGTGTCAACTGCCATCCCGGTCGCACGCGCGGTCCCGGCGATCCCGCCCCGCCCCGCCGCCTGCGCTTCCGACGCAGCCCACAACCGACGCTGGCGCTCATTCAACTCGCCAGCCAACGCACGGAACTTCTCCCCGATCGCGACCTCGTCAACCACACCACAAGATTCGGGCCCGCACCACCACAACCTGCTGACTTATTTATGAACAAGCCCTTAACCGGCGAGGCAGCGCCCGTACCGGTATGACCCAAGAGCGCCGTCCGGGTCGGCTTTGGGCTGATTTGGGGGTCGATGCCGCGCTCAAGTGGACCCACGGGTTTCACGGCGCGTTCCTGAGCATGGTCAAGGCGGCAGGGCAAGGCCAGCCGAGTTGGCCGCACTTGGTGGTTTAGCTTCTGGGACCAACTCCATCTCGCCTCACCCGCACGTGTGGGATTGTCCGGTGGCGATCATCGAGACGGTGATCGCGCTGGCACTGATTTTTGGTTTCGCGCGGAAGGTCACGTACATCTTCAGCGCTCTTGTTGCGCTGGGAATCTGGTCGATTGCAGAAGGCTTCGGCGGTCCGCACAGCTCGACGTCGACCGACATCGGCTCGGCGGTCATTTACGCCGTCGTCGCGATGTCGCTTTTGGCGATGAGCTTTCAATGCGGACTGAGCCGGTACAGCGTCGACCATTACTTGGAGCGGCGGCTCCCGTGGTGGCACAAGGTCGCCGAGATCGGCGCCCACAACCACCCCGCCCCAGCGAGCATCAGCGCATGCCGACGACGCACGCCCCGAAGGTCGCTGCCAGCCGCTGATCTAGGTGCCCTGGATGTAAGCCCCACGCAGTGGGGCTCGACGCGCAGTTCACATGATTCGCACATCCTCGGCGCGGGGATTTCACAGCAGCCGGCGATCGTGTGGTCATGACCGATATCACCGCACGCGGATTGGTTTCGGCCGAAAGCCGGTGGGCACACGCACGCATCGGTACCAGCGCAGCGGCGGCCTACGTCGCCCGACACACAAGGGAGTCTAAATGAAGCTGTTCTCACATAATCACACCATGCCCGACGCCAAGCAGGATCGCGAGCAGCGGGTTCTCGTTGACGGCGGTTATGCCCCCGAGACGCTGGTCGTAGCGGCGGGGATGCCGACACGGGTGATCTTTCACCGGTCTGACAGCTCACCGTGCTCGGAGGAGGTAGTGTTTCCCGCTCAGGGCGTGCGGGCCACGCTCCCGCAGGATCAGGACGTCGCGGTGGATCTGCCGGCGAGTGAGCCGGGCGAGTACGAGTTTCACTGCGGCATGGGAATGCTGCACGGCCGGCTTCAGGTGCGATCCGCTGCTGGTGGCAACGAGGTCGAGGGCCACGCCGGCCATAGCGCCCATGGCGGTTGCGGCGGCGGACATCAGCACCATTCCGGTTCCCGTGACGACGGTGGTCACCGCTGATGCTGACCACCGAGCGGAGGGGGCGGCTGGAGCACCGGCCGGGGCTGCCTGCTCCCTCCGCGGGTCCGTCTGTCGTGATGCCGGCTCGTTCGCGATGGTTGGCGTTGGCTGCGTTGACGATCGTCTCGTTCTTGCTGTTGCTCGAGGACACAGCGGTCAGTGTTGCGTTGCCGGACATCCGGCACGCGGTAGGGATCAGCCTCGGCGGCCTTGAGTGGGTCGTCAACGGGTACACGCTG
>DATKQX010000065.1:0-4490 GCA_035532495.1 Saccharimonadales bacterium (SeqCode) | reverse complement strand
CGGCCGTGTACCGGTGGCAATGACGACGCGCGCCGCCCGCACCTGCCGGCCCTCCACCTCCAGCTCATGGCGTGATCGAAACGCGGCACGGCCATGCATGACGTCGATTCCCTCGCCTCGGAACGCGTCGTCATCCTCGCTCGCCGCCACGGTTTGCACGGCGCCGCGCACCGTGGCCATGGCATCGGCAAAGGAATCGCGACGCGCTGCAGCTGCAATCAGCGCTTTCGATGGCACGCACCCACTGAAAGTGCAGTCGCCGCCGATCGGGCCATCCTGAACGAGCAGCACCTTGGCTCCGCGTCGGCGCGCTGCGCGGGCGGCGCCCATCCCACCGGCTCCACCGCCGACCACGATGAGGTCCCAGGCCTCAGCGCCGGGCATCTGTAGGCGTCCGCATTGCGGCCCGATCGCGCCGTCGCTGTCGTATGTCGTGCGCGACCTCGCGAAACCCGTTGACGACGAATAGGAAGCGTCGGAGTGGGCTGGACCCGCACGTCGGAATGTCGTCGAGGCCCTGCGCCGGGGGTGCCGCCTCGGCGCGCTGACGACTCTTGTCCTCGGGAGCGCTCATGGCAGGGCACGATAGGCAGCGGCCGTGGCGGTGCCGTAGATGAGATGGCCACCAAGATCGATGCCGAGGGTTCGCGCATCGTACTCCCAGATCGGCTTGTAATAGCCCCCGAGGGGGAGGACGGCGTAGCCGAAGAGCCACACCGCCGGACCGAGCGCCAGCCCGTACGCGACGCGCCGCTGTGGCACCGACCCGGCGACGATCCCGTACGCGACTCCCCAGCCGACACCATAGCCCCAGTGCATGACATTGTTGGTCAGCACCGCCCAGCGCTCCGACAGTGATCGCTGGGTGAAGCCCTCGAAGAGCCTTTTCCCGACCTTCGCCGGCGCCGACACCTTCTCCCAGTCCGGCTCGCCGCCGAATTCCCATTGGAGCGGGCCACTGGTTCCGCCGCTCGCCCGGTAGCGGAAGTACCAGTACAGGTCCATCGCAGCGGTCCCCACCGCTGCAGCGACCAGGCCGCGCACGACGGCGCTGACAGGGGTGGGACGCCTGCTGATGGACATGTCGTTGGGCCTCCGAGTCGGGCAATGGAGCGGAGAGTTTGGTCCTATGGTGCGATCCACGTCCAGCCGCCCGCCGTGACCGAGATCACAGTCGGTGCCGTGCGAGCGTCATTGCTTGGGGCGCCCTCCGAACGGCCGGCGATCGCTGGAGCCCTACGATGTCGTGGAGGTGCAAAGGGAACTCGATCGGGTGCGCGACGCGTACCGAAGGCTCGCCCCGTCATACGACCGCAGCGCCAGACGCTGGGACCACCTGCTCGACCTGGACGGTGGACGGTGCTGGGTCTGCCGTCGCGCCCGCGGAGACGTCCTGGAGGTGGGCATCGGCACCGGCCTCAGCCTTCCGCACTATGGAGAACAGATTCGGCTGGTCGGCGTGGATGCAACCCCGGACATGCTCGCGATTGCCGCAGTTCGCGCCGCAGAACTGGCGCGAGACGTGGAACTCCGCATCGGCGACGCCCAGTCCTTGGAGTTCGCTGACGGGTCGTTCGACACCGTGGTCTTCACCCACTCCCTGTGCACGATTCCCGATCCGCGGAGGGCTCTGTGAGAGTCTCACCGGATCCTGCGCCTGGGCGGTACGCTGCTGCTCACCGAGCACGTGCGCAGCCCCAACCTCGTCGTTCGTGGCGGGCAGCGACTGCTTGATCCGCTGTTCCGCTGGCTTGAAGCCGATCATCTGCTCCGCGAGCCACTGTGGACCGTGCAAGACATGGGCTTCAGGATCGATGAGCAGGAGCGGTCCGCGCTTGGCGTCATGGAACGAGTTCGTGCGACGAAGGTGCAATCCGGTCAGGCATCGCGGTGACTACTTCGCTCTGCTTTTGCATTCTCACGTCATTGACACGGAATCGCTGACAGCACAACCCGATGTAGACCAATATGCATCAGTACCGCCAAGCACTCGCGGTGCGTGGGTACCGTCGCATGTGGGCGGCTGCGTTGGTGAGCCGGGCAGGCGACGCCATCAACTTCGTGGCCCTTCCCCTGTACGTCTTCGGTGTCACCGGTTCAGCGGTTGCGGTCAGTGCTCTGGTACTCGCCGAAGGCGTGGGGCTCATCGTCGGCGGGGTAGCGGCTCAGCTGGTGGTCGACCGCGTGCCGCCCCGCCGCCTGCTCATCGCTGCCGATGTGGCGCGGGCCGTAGTCGCGATCCTTCTTGCACTCGACGCTTCGTTTCCCCTGGCAGTTGCCGTCTCGTTTCTGCTGGCCGCAGGCACTGCAGTGTTCAACCCGGTGTCCAGTGCTCTGGTCCCTCGCCTGGTGCGTGATGACACTCTGCCGGCGGCCAACACCTTGACGTGGACGGCTGGTGTGGTGCCCCAGCTGGTCGCCGCGCCTCTGGGCGGCTTGCTGGTCGCAGCGGCCTCGGCGCGTGCTGCCTTCGCGGTGAACGCTGTGAGCTTTGCCGGCTCAGCCCTGATCCTCGCCGCAATTCCGCGGATGGCTCCGGCGAGCACGAGCGCGACCCCATGGCGTCAGCTTCCCGAGATCGGCCGCGCCGTGCGCGAGGTTCCCGTCCTGCGCCCGTTATTGACGGTGCAAGCACTCGCCGCCCTCTCCGCCGGCGCAACATCTGCGCTCCTCGTTGTCCTGGCCCGGACAGCCTACGGCCTGGGCCCGACTGGATACGGTCTTTGGCTGGCGGTCATCGGCAGCGGGGCTGTGGTTGGACCGCTTGTCGTCGCCCGGTTGCTTCGACCCGCTCCGTGGAAAACGGTGAGCGGCGCCTACATGATCCGCGGTGCTGGTGACATCGGCCTTGGCTTGCTGAGTCAGAGTGTCGCCGGCGGGGGACTCTTGGCCATCTACGCCGTGAACACATCGACTGGGATGATTGCTTACCAGACGCTGGTGCAGAGGTCCGTTCCGCTCCGCGTACGTGGGCGCAGTTTCGCCCTCCTCGACATGGTCTGGCAGGTCGGACGATTGGTGTCCGTCGCCATTGGCGGCGTGATCGCTGCTGCGGCGGGCATCCGCGTTGTCTATGTAATCGGGGGCGTCCTACTCATCGCCGCGGGCGCCCTTGGCACGGCTACGTTGCGCCATGTCGCCGACAATGGAGGGCCGCGTTCGGAGAAACCAAGCACTCACGGTCAGAGCATGTAGCTCATGTCTGATGCACTCGTTGGGTAGGCATAAACCGTTTCCTTGAGGTCGTTCGCGCGCAGCCCTGTGCGGATCGCAAGGGCAAAGAGGTTGATCACCTCCTCAGCATGCAGACCCAACAGGTGTGCGCCCAAGATGCGCCCGGTCCCTTCCTCGACGAGCGTCTTGAAACCGGTATGTGGCAATGCCACCCGACGCGACGAATACCAGCCTGACGTGTCCTCGTGGTGCGTCACGAAGCGAAGGCCCTGTGCGCGAGCCGCCTCCTCGGAGAGACCGACCCGTGCCAGCGGTGGAGTGGTGAACACCACGCTCGGGATCCCCGCGTAATTCGGTGTGGCGTGGTTGCCCTCGAGGAGGTTGGTGGCCACGATGCCTCCCTGCATCCCGGCCACAGGTGTCAGGGGAAACCCGCCGCTGGCAACCGAGTCACCCGCCGCATAGACCGCCGGGTTGCTCACACTTTGCAGGAAGTCGTTGACGGTCACGCCGTCGTCGCTGCGTGCCACCCCGGCTGCCTCCAGGTCGAGGTCAGCGATCTCCGGCACTCTCCCCGCCGCATGCACAGCGAGGTCTGCTTCAAACGTCTGCTCCAGCCCTTCTGCAGACGCATGGACCACGAGGCGACCAGCCTGACGCTCGACGGCGGTGACTTGAGTCTGCAGACGAACCTCGACACCGAGTTCTTGGGTCGCCCGCATCAGGGTGGCGACGAGATCGGGGTCGAAGTGCTTGAGCGGTCGGTTGCCGCGGTGGAGCATCCGGACTTGTGCGCCCGCGCGTGCTGCGATGTGCGCGAACTCGAAGGCGATGTAGCCACCGCCAACCAAGGTGATGCGGCGCGGAAGCTGGTCCAGCTCGAGAAATTGCGTGCTGGTGGTGAGGTGCTCATCGCCGGGGATGCCCAAGGTGGCGTGGCGGGCGCCCGTCGCAATGACCACGTGGCGACCGATGAAGATGTCGTCATCCACCTGGACGCTCGTGCGATCCACGAAGTGGGCGCGGCCGTGCCGCGCGATGATGCCTGCTTGCTCGAAGCTCTGCTCGTTTTGCTCGGGCACCGGGTCGGTGAAGGTGCGCTTGAACCGAATGAGATCCGGCCAGTCGATGGAGCCCGTAGGTGCGGAGATGCCCTTGCCCTGCATGCGATGGCTCCAATCCACCAGTTCGGAAGCGCCAACCAGCACCTTCTTGGGATCACAGCCGCGCAGCTGGCACGTCCCCCCGAAGGGGCGGGAATCGATGACCGCCACACTCCAGCCCGCCTCACGGCAGCGGTACGCAACGTTCTGTGC
>DATKQX010000064.1:0-5159 GCA_035532495.1 Saccharimonadales bacterium (SeqCode) | reverse complement strand
GCGCTGCACAAGTCGTTCGGCAAGGTGCATGCGCTGCGCGGGATCGACTTCGCGGTACCCCGCGGCAGCGTGCTCGGCATGCTTGGACCGAACGGCGCCGGCAAGACCACTGCGGTCCGGGTCCTCACCACGCTGCTGCATCCGGACTCGGGGCGGGTCGTGATCGAGGGATACGACGTGGTTCGGGATGCCGCCGCAGTCCGGCGCCGGATCGGCCTCGCCGGTCAGGCGACGGCGATCCAGCTCGAGCTGACCGGGCGCGAGAACCTCGAGATCATGGGGCGCCTCAACCACATGCCCCGTTCCAGCGTCAAGGGTCGCACCGCGGAGTTGCTCGAGCGCTTCGACATCGCCGATGCGGCCGATCGGCCGGCAAAGACGTACTCGGGAGGCATGCAACGACGCCTTGATCTCGCGGCAAGTCTGATCGCCGAGCCCTCCGTGCTCTTTCTCGACGAGCCGACCACCGGCCTCGATCCGTATGGACGTCTCGGCATGTGGGCAATCCTCCGTGAGCTGGTCGGCCGCGGTACCACGCTCCTGTTGACCACGCAATACCTCGAGGAAGCCGATGAGCTCGCGAACACGATCGTCGTGGTGGACCACGGCGAGGTCATTGCCTCGGGGACGCCGAATCAGCTCAAGGATCAGGTGGGCGGCGACCTCCTCGAATTCACCGTCCCCGACCGCGCCAAGCTCGACGACGCGTTGCGGGCCGTCGCCGGGCTGTCGGCATCGTCCCCGACTGTCGAAACCGATGCCAAGCGCATCAAGGTGCCCGTGGGGAGTGGCGGATCGACGGCGCTCGTTGAGGCGGTGCGTCGCCTGGACGCCGCCGGCATCGTGACCGAGGACCTGGCGCTGCACCGACCGTCTCTCGACGACGTGTTTCTCGCGGTCACCGGCCATGCAGCCGAGGTCGAGCCCGTCAACGCTCCGAACGGACACAGGAGTCCGGCCGCCGGAGTGGCATCGTGACGGCGATCGCAGAACAGATGGGCACCAGGGTGCGGCCCAGCGCCGCGCAGAACGCACGCTGGGCGATCAGTGATGCGCTCGTCATCACCCGGCGCAATCTCCTGGTGTGGATGCGCGTCCCCGCGTATCTGGTCTTCACGGTCGTGCAACCGGTGATCTTCGTGCTGCTCTTCCGCTACGTGTTTGGCGGGGCAATCCAGGCGCCGGGGGCGGGCGGATATGTGAGCTATCTGATGCCCGGGATCATCGGCCAGACAGCTGCCTTCGCAACCTTCGCGACGGCAATCGCGCTGGCGCAGGAGGCAAAGAAGGGAGTGATCGACCGGTTCCGCGCCATGCCCATGGCGCGATCGGCAGTGTTGGCCGGCCGGCTCATTGCGGACTCGATTCGGATGCTGATCGTGATCCTCGTGATCGTCGGTGTCGGCTACGCAGTCGGGTTCCGCTTCCAGAACGGCGTCGCCGGCGCCGTCGGCATGGTGCTCCTCGCCGAAGCCTTCGGCGTCACCGTCTGCGCCGTGTCAGCGTTCATCGGGCTTGCGATCAAGGACGAGGAATCGGTGCAGGCCTTCGGTCTGATCTGGCTCTTCCCGCTGACATTCGTCAGCTCCGCGTTCGTGCCGATCGCGACCATGCCCGGCTGGCTGCAGGCCTTCGCGAACAATCAGCCGGTGACCCTGGTGATCAACGCGATGCGGTCCATGGCACTGGGTGGCCCGGCGTTCCCCCTGAACCCGGCACTGTGGCAGAGCCTCCTGTGGCTTGCGGGCGTCCTCATCGTCTTTGTCCCCCTGGCGGTGTGGAGCTACCGGCGAGTCGGTTAGCGCGGAGGCGGCCTTGACCGACCTGTTTGACCGCGAGGCTTGGGCGCTCGCACCGGACGTGCTGCACCTCAATCACGGCTCCTTCGGCGCCGTTCCACATGTGGTCCGCTCAGCCCAGAATCGCTGGAGGGACGCCATCGATGCAAACCCGACAGGGTTTCTCTCACGCAGGCTGGTCGCCGAGCTCGATGTCGTCCGCAACGCAGCCGCGGCATTCCTTCAGGCCGACCCGAACGGGTTGGTGCTTCTTCCCAATGTGACATGGGCTACCGCCACTGTGCTGGCATCGGTATCGCTCGAACAGGACGACGAGGTATTGATCAGCGACGACACATATCGGGGTGTCCACGCGGCGGCCATGGATGCATGCGCGCGCACCGGGGCACGCCTCATCCAGGCGCGTCTTCCAGCAGGCGACTTCAGTGATGGAGATGCGGTCACGCGAGCGATCGAGCGAGCACTGACTCCCCGAACAAAACTCGCAATCATCGACCACATCACGTCCCCGACCGCGGCCTTGATCGATCCCACGGCGACGGTCGGGCGATGCCATGCCAACGGTACGGCCGTGCTCATTGATGGCGCCCATGCGCCCGGGATGCTGGCGGTCGATGTCGGGAGCTACGGGGCTGACTTCTATGCCGGCACGTTTCACAAATGGTGCTGCGCACCGCTCGGATCCGCATTTCTCGCCGTCGCTCCCGAATGGCGGCCCACGATGCGCTCTGCGGTGCCTGGCTCGGAGTCCGAGCAAGGGTTCCCGACCGGCCTTGAGTGGTGGGGTACCACCGACTATTCGGGACTGCTGGCAACGCCAACCGCGCTTGATCTGCTCCGGAGTGCCGGTGTCGACCGATTGCGCGAGCGCAACACGACTCTGGTCAACGCAGGTGCAGCGATGGTGTCGCGGGCGCTCGAGCAGGAGCCCATCGCGGACAGCCCGATTTCCATGGTCACACTCGAGTTACCGTCGCCAATGTCCACGGATGCGATCGGCTGTCGCGCGCTGCGTGGGCGAATCGCGACCGAGCTCGCAGCCGAGGTCCTGATCACGATGGCGCGGGGACGAACCGTGCTGCGCCTCTCGGCACAGGCGTACAACCGAGAGGACGACTACCGGCAGCTGGCGACGTACCTCGCCGCCCTTCGGTGACCAGCCGTGCCTGGTGAGTCCGGCTCCATGGCGAGGCCTCAGCGGGGTGGATTTCCGCGGAGCGCCGCGCTAGAATCCTGGGCTCGCGCTTGACGCGAGTCGCCCGGGTCGGAGGGTTGGAAGATGTCCTGGAAGGTCAGTGGGTCGTACTTCGAAACGTGCTCGTGCAACGTGGTCTGCGCGTGCACGGCCTCGCTCTCGCTTGGCGCCACGCTCGATCGCTGCAAGGTGACCCTGGTCTTCAATGTCCACAGTGGCGACGTCGAGGGAACCGATGTCGGAGGACTGACGGTGGCGGCCATCGTTGATACGCCGAAGGTCATGACCGAGGGTAATTGGCGCGTGGGGGTCTTCATCGATGCGGCCGCATCCGACCAGCAAGCGGCGAAACTTGGTGGCCTGTTCTCCGGAGCGCTCGGTGGACCAATGGCTGCGCTCGGGCCGCTCATCTCGGAGAATCTCGGTGTGCAGCGGGCTCCGATCGAGGTTCGTGAAGACGGCCTCCGCCACTCGATCCGGATCGGCGACGCCGTGGACTTCGAGATCGAAGATGTCGTTCCATTCGGTGTGGAGAATGGCCAGCCGGCGAGGCTCACGGGCATCTTCCATCCCGCCGGTTCGGAGTTGACGGTAGCTCATGCAACGCGGTCGAAGATCGACGCTTTCGGGATCGCGTATGAGGGCAAGGCCGCCTTCTCGACATCGAACTTCTCGTGGTCGGCCTAGAGACCGTCGACTCCGCTTCTGCCGCGCAGAAGGAGCGCGGCTCGGAGGGATTCGGCGAACTCTTCGCAGCCGTGCGATCGCGGCTCGGCCTCGTCGTACTGCTGCTCGTGCTTGCCGGTCTCGCCTGGTGGGTCACCGTCAATCAGATGGCGGGCATGGACGCAGGTCCCGGAACCGACCTCGGCGCTCTCGGATGGTTTATCGGCGTGTGGGTTGTGATGATGGCCGCGATGATGTTCCCGTCAGTCGCGCCGACGGTTGCGCTGTATGCGCGGATGACGCGCCTGCGTAGCCCGATGCGCCCGCTCCTCTTCGCGGCCGCCTATCTGGTGGTCTGGGCTGCGGTGGGGCTGATCTCGTACGGACTCTTCGAGGTCGGCAAGACGTGGTTCGGGCCGCAACTGGCGTGGACCGCCGGCGGGCGATGGGTCGCGGCCGCTGTGCTTGCGATGGCAGCCGTCTATGAACTGACGCCGCTGAAGAACGTGTGCCTGGGGAAGTGCCGCAGCCCTCTCGGCTTCCTACTTGGCAATTGGCGTGACGGCGAAATTGGCGCCGTTGAGATGGGAGCGAAGCACGCCGCCTGGTGCGTCGGGTGCTGCTGGGCGCTGATGGCGGCGCTGTTCGCCCTCGGTGTGATGAGCCTTGTCTGGATGGCAGTGGTCGCAGCCCTCATCACGCTTGAGAAAACCATTCCGCGGCGGCGGCCTGTGGTGTGGGGGACGACCGCCGTTCTGCTGGTGCTGGCGGTGATGGTGGCGGTCGCCCCGCACTCCGTGCCTGGGCTCGTCGTGCCTGGCGGCGCGGGAGCGAGCACCATGGCGACGATGCGCTAACAAGTGGAGCCCGATATGCACTTCACACGCTTGAGCGAATCCGACGAATATCGGCGGCAGCGCGAGGAGCTTCGCGTCGCTGAACTGGATCTCGTTGATCAGATCGAACGCGTGGCCGCCTTGCGGCGCACGCTGCCAGCCGACACTGTTGTCGACGACTACGACTTCATCGATGTTGCGAGCGGCGAGCGCGTGCGGCTTGCAGACCTCTTCACGGGTCCGGGTCGGCCGCTGATCCTGTATCACTTCATGTACGGCAAGGCTAAGACTGATCCGTGCCCACTGTGCACGATGTGGATCGACGGATACAACGCAGCCGCGCCTCACCTCACACAGAACGCAGACTTCGTCGTGGTTGCCGCAGCTGATCCCGCTGACATCGCCGCCCACGCGGCGTCTCGCGGCTGGAGCAGCTTGCGTCTACTGAGCGCCGGTAACAGTTCGTTCAAATACGACCTCGGTAGCGAGGAGGCGGACGGCGAGCAGATCGAGTCGATATCGGTGTTCACGCGCGGCGACGACGGGACCGTGCGTCATGTCTACTCCAAGGGTGCGCAGATGGCTGACGATCGACGCGAGCGGGGCATCGATCTGCTGACGCCGGTCTGGAATCTCCTTGACCTCACACCGAATGGCCGCCCG
>DATKQX010000063.1:0-6736 GCA_035532495.1 Saccharimonadales bacterium (SeqCode) | reverse complement strand
TCGCGTCCGGTCCTTGAGGCATTCGACGGACGCCACCAGGCGCAGTTGAGGTTGATGGCGTCTAGCGCAAGGAGGGAATGGCCACCTTCGCGCCCTCGCGTGACGGCGCATCGTGTCGAATGCCGTCGCCGCGTTCGGGCGCGACCATGACCGGAGAGGTTTGCTTGATTCCTGCCGAGGTGCGCTCGTCGCTGACGAGGTGTCCGTCGCTCAGCCGGATGATCCGGTCGGTGCGCGCGGCGAGATCCAGGTCGTGCGTGACGATGACGAACGACACGGCGCGCTGAACATTGATGCGGCGCATCAGAGCCAGCAGCGCATTGGCAGTGTCGGTGTCGACCTCACCCATCGGCTCATCGCCGAGCACGAGCGTCGGCTGATTGATCAATGACCGTGCAATCGCGACACGTTGCTGTTCGCCACCGGACATCTGCGTCGGCCGATGGTGGAAACGCTGCCCGAGTCCGACCTCTTCAAGGAGTGCGGCGGCACGCCCGTGTGCTGCCTTCCGATCGCCTCCCGAGTATCGAAGCGGAAGCAGGACATTCTCGATGGCCGACAGCGTGGGAAGAAGGTTGAACTCCTGAAAGATGAAGCCGATGCGTGTGCTTCGGATCTCAGCTCGTCGATTGTCGGTGAGCGTGCTCGTGTCGATCCCGTCAATGAGGATCCGACCGCTTGTGGGCTGCATCAACAGCCCCATGCAGTCGAGCATCGTGGTCTTACCGCTGCCGGACCGGCCGACGATGGCCACGAACTCTCCCTGCTCGATGCTGATGGTGACGTCATCGAGCGCCCGCACCCGCGAGTCACCTTTTCCGTACTCCTTGACCAGCCCGATTGCCTCGATGCTCGCCATCTTTTTCGTTCTCCTATTGCGCCCGCAGCGCCGTAACAGGATCCATCCTCGCAGCGCGCATCGCGGGCACCACGCCTGCTCCGGCGCCGAGAGCCACTGCGAATCCGAGTGCGATCAACGTCAGACGTGGCGTGATCAAGAAGAGGCCGCCACTCGGATCGCTGCTGTTGAGCGCCAGGGTCAATAGGAGGCCGAGTAGGAAGCCGATCGCCCCGCCGAGCAGGCCGATCGCCGTCGACTCGGCGAGAAACTCACCGAGGATCCTCCGCGTCTTTGCACCTATCGCCTTCTTGAGTCCAATTTCTCGTGTTCTCTCGGTGACGGACATGATCATGGTGTTGACAACGGACAGGCCGCCAATGATCAGGGCCAGGAGCGCGGCCGCGGTGGTCATGAAGGTGAAGACCGCGCCACCCGCCTTGAAGCTGTTCACGAGGTCGGTCGGTTTGGTGGCCTTGACACCGGATATCGTCTTGGTGATCCGCGTGGCGAGCGTGTCGAGATTCACCCCCGGCTTTCCGAACACCACAGCGCCGGTAATCAGGGTGTACGGATCAACGTTGGAGCGTATGGCTTGCGGAAGGCTGTCCCCCATCAGCATCTGGGCGTCCTGGAGGCTCACAAATGCCCCGCTGTCAGGCGCCGTGAGCGTCTGATTGAGGACGCCGATCACGGTGAACTGATGATTGATGAAATCCGACGTGGCATCCGATGGGCGCACCGGGAGACTGATCACGTCTCCGACATGTTTGTTGAATTCGGTCGCGAACGATGAACCGAGCGTGACGCCAAATCGTGACGCATCTCCGGGCCACCGTCCGCTCGCGAGCGTCACCTTGAAGTCGGAGTACCTGAAACTGGCCGGATCGTAATTCATGACGTAGTCGGGCACGCCGAAATTCACCGCCGATACTGAACCGGGCTTCGCCAACACCTGGACAGCCGGTCCGACGGCAATCACGCCATCGATCGTCTTGATCTTGTTGACTGTGTCGAGTGACATGTAGCCCCCGCCGAAACCCCCGCTCCCCGAGGCACTCGCGACTTGAATGCTGCTGCTGTAGTAGGTGATTCCGCCCCCGAGCAGGACATTGAAGTGCTCTGCGAGCGCCCCCATGGTGGTCAGGGCGAAGATGCCCATGACGATGCCGGTGACTGTCAGGACCGTGCGGACTTTGCGCCGCCACAGATTCCTCAGAATGTCCATCAATCGACTCCTCAGGATGGCTGCCCTGCGATGTATGATCGCGATGCGCAGACCCGTCCATAAGTGCCGGAAGTCACCTCTCGTTCGGGTCCTTGGTCGGAGACAGGCGCGACGTGATGGCGATGCGCACCAGCTATGGAACGAAAGGATGCGCCTAGGGCGTCAGCACAACCTTCAACGCCTCGCGCCGCTCGAACAGTTCGTAGCCTCGCACGGCAGCGTCGAGGTTGAGGCGATGGGAGATGATCGAGTCCGGATGCACGTCGCCATCGGCAAGCACGGCGATCGCTTCATCCCACCGGCCGACGATGTTCGCGGTGCCGCAGAATTTCAGGTCGATGCCCTTGACGAATGTCGTGTTCAACGGCAACACGAGTTCCTGGTCGCTGTGCACACCGATCACGCTGATGCGGCCGCCTGCGCGAGCGATGTCGATACAGTCGAGCAGCGCGGGCACCAGGCCCACGCACTCGAGCACGGCGTCGGCGCCACGCCCACCGGTGCGGTCCTGGACGAAGCTCGGCGCGTGCACCGCATTGGCATCGACGGGGATCGCGCCGAGCGTCTGGGCCATCTCAAGTCGCTGGGACACCGTGTCAACGGCGTAGATCGTTGACGGCTGGAAGTGGCGTGCCGCAAGGATCGCCATCAACCCAACCGGACCGCAGCCGACGACGGTGACAACGTCTCCCGGCTCGATGCGCGCCTCGGTTGCGCAGTCATACCCGGTCGTGAAGATGTCGCCGATGAAGATCGCGTGCTCGTCGCTCATCGAGTCATCGAGGTGGTGCAGTACGAGGTCCGCGTTCGGGACTCGAACATAGTCCGCCTGGGCACCCGCGACGTCCCCGAAGAACGACCCATACCCGAACACTCGTTGATCGGGGCACCGGCTGAAGTGGCGGCGCTCGCAGTACCAGCACGCGCCGCAGGGGATCGTGAACGAGCCGACGACGCGCTCGTCCTCAGCAAACCGCCGTACGGCGCCGCCCACCGACTCCACAACGCCGACGAACTCGTGGCCCAGGATGCCGCCCGGGCTCATCCCCGGAATCCGGCCGTGCACGACGTGCAGATCGCTCCCGCAGATCGCCGACTTCGTGACGCGGACGACCGCGTCCGTCTCGTCCTCGAGAACCGGCTTGGGCATGTCGACCAGTTCGACGGCGTCGAAATCCTTGAAGACCAGGGCGCGCACGATTAGCGGGTCTCGTCCTCGGCGGCGCGACGCTGAATGACCCGGTCGCGCAACTCGTCCTCGAGGTCACCCGCATTTTCCGCGTCCCGCCGCAGCCAGAAGGGGATGCGCTCCGGCTCTCCCGCAGCGAGCGCTTTCGCCTGGGCATCGAGGTAGGCGCGCAGCGCGCCGTCGACCGCCACCGACAGGTCCACGTCGCCCGACGTCAGCGGTGCGATGAGATCACCTGCGACCACGACACTGTTCAGGGGCGCAGGCGGGGGCTTGGCACCGAAGAGCCTCCCGAGCCACGACATGCGCCGAGTGTACGCAGTCTCGCGCGCCGGCCTCAGCGCGACGCCACGCCGCGGTACCGTACGCGGGTGGCCACGACCGCATTGCAGCCTCATCTGGAGTGGACCGGCGACCCGGACGCCGATCGGCTGGTGAGTCAAAGTCCCACCGCCCTGCTGATCGGCTTCTGCCTCGACCAGCAGGTCCCGATCGAGTGGGCGTTCCTCGGGCCGCTGCGCATGCAGGAGCGCCTCGGCACCTTCGACGCCACCGAGATCGCCGGGATGGACCCCGACAAAGTCGTGTCGGCGTTCGTGCAGCCGCCGGCGCTCCATCGCTTCCCCGCGAGCATGGCTCGGCGCGTCTATGGTCTCTGCCAGGTCATCGCGGACGAGTACGGCGGCGACCCCACCCGGATCTGGACGGAGGCCAAGGATGCCAAGGAGCTCCAGAGACGTTTTGCCGCGCTCCCCGGCTTCGGCGCCGCAAAGGCACGAGTGATGGTCGGCGTCGTCGCGAAGCATCTCGGCGCGCGGCCTGCGGGATGGGAGGCGGTGGCGCCGGACTGGCCGACCCTCGCGGACGTCAGCACCATTGCCGAGCGCGAGGCGTATCAAACCCAGAAACGCGCCTTCAAGGCGCAGATGCGTGCCGAGGCTGCTACCAAGGCGCCGGCGAAATCGCCCGCGAAGTCTGTATCGAGAAAGCAGGCGGCGAAACCGGTGAGTCGTGGCCGGCGCTGAGATCACCATCTTCGAGGACGGCGGCATTCGGATCGTCAAGGTCGGCCCGATGGGGCCGTACGACAACAATGCGTACTTGGTGCGAGACGTCGCCGCCGGCGAAGCCCTGCTCGTCGACATGCCGCTCGACGAAGGACCGCTGCTGGAGGCGATCGCCGCCGAGGGCGGGATCCGCACGGTGATCGTGACCCACTGGCATCCCGACCACTGGATGACGTACGACGCGGTCCGCGCGGCAACTGGAGCACCCGTCCTTGTGGGCGCAGTGGAGATCAAGATCCCCGAGGAGCGCATCGACGGCCGCCTCGATGACGGTGCCGAGGTGAAGGTTGGCGCCGCCCGCATCACCGTCCTGCACACACCGGGACACACCCCCGGGAGCATTTCGCTCCGCGTCGGCAACGCGGTCATCACCGGCGACACGCTGTTCAACGGCGGACCGGGCAAAACCTCCGCCAAAGGCGACCTCGAAACCCTCATCGAGAGCATCAGCGCGAAGCTGCTTCCCCTGCCCGAGGACACCGTGGTCATGCCCGGGCACGGCGTCAACACCACGATCGCCGACAGCCGCAAGGGTGTCGCCGCGTACAGCCGCCATCCGAAGCCCGTCGGTTTCTTCGGCGACGTCGCGTGGGGTGACTGACCGGGCGCAACAACCCGCTGGAGCCATCAACGGGGCTGAGGGCCTGCACCTCTCGACCGGCCGCGGCCGCTGGGTTCTCTCGGCGACCGTGCTCGGGAGCTCGATGGCGATGCTCGACGGCAGCGTCGTCGGCATCGCGCAGCCCGCCATCGGCAAGGACTTCCACGCAGCCATCTCCGGGCTGCAGTGGGTGTCCGTCGGCTACCTCCTTTCGCTCGCCGGGCTGCTCCTGCTCTCAGGTGCTCTGGCCGATCGCTTCGGTCGGCGGCGCCTCTTCATCGTCGGCGTCGCATGGTTCGCGATGGCGTCGCTGATCTGCGCAACGGCGCCGAATATCGAGCTGCTCATCGCCGCGCGCGGCCTGCAGGGTGTCGGCGGCGCGCTGCTCACACCCGGAAGCCTCGCGATCCTCGAAGCGTCGTTTGCGCCGGGCGAGCGCGGACGCGTGATCGGCGCGTGGTCCGGCCTCGGCGGCGCGGCCACTGCCCTCGGGCCGTTTATGGGCGGATTCCTCATCACCGCCGTCTCCTGGCGGCTGATCTTCCTGATCAACGCCCCGATCGCGGTAGTGGTGATATGGATCTCCCTCCGCCATGTCCCCGAGTCACGGGACCCTCAGGCTACCGGGTACATCGACATCGCCGGGAGCGCATTGACGATCGTGGCGCTGGTCGGCATCTCGTACGGCCTCATCCAGGGCACGGCCGGCAGCTGGACATCGCCGGTGGTCCTTGGTGCGCTCGGCATCGGGGTCGTCGCGCTCATGGCGTTTGTGGTCGTCGAGTTGCGCGTCCACGCTCCGATCGTGCCGCTCGAGATCTTCCGGTCTCGTCAGTTCAGTGCTACCAACGTGGAGACGCTGCTCATCTACGGCATGCTCGGCGGGGTGTTCTTCCTGCTGCCCATCGAGCTGCAGCAGGTCTCCCACTACAGCCCGACACTTGCCGGCGCGTCCCTGCTCCCGGCGACCGGGTTGATGTTCCTGCTCTCAGCGCGGTCGGGTGCCCTGTCGGCACGCATCGGGCCGCGGCTGCAGATGTCCGTCGGTCCGCTGCTGATGGCCGCCGGGATGGCTCTCTACGCGCGCATCGATGCATCAGGCAACTACCTGCTCGAGGTGCTGCCGGCGGTGCTCGTCTTCGGGTTTGGTCTGTCCATCCTCGTCGCGCCGCTGACCGCGACAGCGCTCTCGTCGGCACCAGCGGAACGCACCGGGCTGGCATCGGCGGTCAACAACGCTGTCGCGCGTACAGGGAGTCTCCTCGCCGTCGCGATCCTTCCGGCGCTCGCCGGGATCACCGGAGACAGCTATCTGCACCCTGCGGTCTTCGAGTCGGGCTTCCAACGGGCGGCGCTGATCGCGGCGGTTGTCTGTGCCGCCGCGGGTGTCTTTGCTGCGGCGACGATTCGCAACCCGCGCACGCCCCGCTCCGCCAATCCTATGCTCGACGGTCAGTATCACTGTGACGTCGATGCGCCGCCGCTGCGGAGGGACAGCGAGGGCGACCGTGTCGCGGTTTCAGTCAGTGCGCGACGCCCTGGTTGATCTTCGCGGCGAGGTCGGCCGCCTCGTGGCCCACGACCTGGGCAACGAGGAGTACCAGCACGATGGACACGAGGGTGACGCCGAACTGCGTCCATCCCCGCGTGCGACTACGACGCTGCAGTTGACTCGGCATCGTCACGATCCGGACCCCCTTGAACTCATCCCTTCGGCGCCCTGCGCCATGACCCGAGTATTGAGGATCGCGTCAAAAGTTTCAAGTGGCAAGTTACCCGCACGGGGAGTCGAACCCCGGTTACCACCTTGAAA
>DATKQX010000062.1:0-124209 GCA_035532495.1 Saccharimonadales bacterium (SeqCode) | reverse complement strand
TCGTCGGCGACGGCGTGCTCCAGTTCTGGGTCGGCAACGAACTCCTCAAGACCGTGGCCCGCACCGGGAATGGTGCAATCCGCAAGAAGAATGCCGCGGGAACCTCCCCGCGGCCTCGATGAAAGCCTGGGAGTGTCAAGCATCAACCGAAACTGATTCGTCAAGAATCAACCGAAGACTCACACGGGCACTGCCTTCGAGGGCACTGCCTTCGAAAAATCTCCTCAGTTCCCCTGCGCCGCCTGCAACTCGGCGCGCGTCTGACCGCCCCATGTCCATTCCGGGAACTGATCCGGGTCGCTTCCCAGGCTGTTGATCATCGCCACGACCTTCGCCGTCGCCGGATCGCTGCGAATGCTCGGGTCATACGCCGGTGCGGTGAAACGCACCTGCGTGTCGGAGTCGGCCACGAATCCGGCTGGATACGGCCCGATGCTGATGCCGGTGATCACGGAGAGATTCGAGCCGGTAACGGTGACCACTTCACCGGCCGCGGTCGTCGCGCTTCCCTGCACGTCATACGACGTGATCACCGGCGGCTGATTGATATCCGGCACGTGTCCTCCTCCTCGTGACCGCTGGGCGAGCCTAGAATGCCGCAGCACTGCGGAGCAATATTCGGTGATTGTCGGGCTCGCGGGAGGATGAGCGTGACCTGGAGACTGGTGCGTGCGGGCCTTGCGCTGCTTGTCCTGACCGTGCTCTTCGCGTGCGGGGGAACCGCACCCGCCATCACTCCCGCCACGAGGGTCTCACCCACCCCCGCGGCGACACCGACACCTTCGGCCCCGGCAACTCCCGCTCCGACGACCCTGACGGTGCCCATCACGAAACTGCTGACGCTCTGCCCGGCACCGCGCGACTTCTCCTCGCTAAAGCGCTTCGCGAGCGTCGCCGGAGCCCGCGACATCGATGTCGCATCGGATGGGAGCGTGTGGGTGTCGACCGGCTCACGCGGGGTCATCGCGCACCTCTCGTCAACGGGTGCGGCGATGGCCTCGTACAACGAACCGTCGCCTGCCGGGATCGTGGCGCTTTCGAACGGTTCTGTCCTCTTTGCCGATCAAGGCGACGACCGCGTGGTGGAGCTCAATCCATCGACGCTCGCGATCGCCACGTTCCTTCAGCTCCGCCCGCGCGCCGGGCAGCCCAATGTGGAGGGCCTCGGGGTCGATCCGGCACATGCCCTGCTCCTGGTGCCGGACACGGCCGGAGGGCAGCTCCTCTCCGTTCCACTTGCCGGCGGTGGGGCGACCGTCCTTTCCGCAGGAATTGCCCAACCGGTTGACGCCGCCGTCGGCCCCGGGAGCGTCATCGAGGTCTCGTCATCGTCGTCGCTCCCGGGGTTGCTGTCGGTACCCGAGACCGGCGGTGGTGCAACTCCGTACAAGACCGTCTTGCTGCACCCCGGAGCGGTTGTCGTCAGGGGCCTGCTCGTGTACTTCACCGCGCCGCCGTCAAACAGGGTCTATGCGTTCAATCCCGCCACCGGGCATATGGCAATCCTCGTGACGGCAATCGCCAATCCCCTCGGACTCGGACTGCTTGGGAACGGCCAGCTCGTCGTTTCCGACGCGACGTCAGGAACGCTTGCGACGTTCCACTCCTGCTGAACCGATCGGGCGCTGTCACAGGGTGCCCGATAGCCCCTTGACCGTATGAACAGCGGCCTGTCAGCATGGCGTCGCTGCCGCGCGGCAGTACGTGTTTCGCTGTGGGAGTCGGAGAGAGGCATCAGCTCGCTACCGGCGCATGCCGCACCGTTGCGGTCGCGACCCGTACGTGTCGTGTGCACGATGATGGGCACGCTCGCGCTCGCGGCGGCAACGCTGCACCCCGTTGCCGCGCAGGCGCCACCACTGACTGTCGCCGCGTCATGTCCGGTCGCGACGAGCCCGATGACCTTCGCGTTCACCGGCTCCGAGCAATGCTTCACCGTGCCGCCCGGCGTGCGCCAGATCGAGGCGGGACTTTTCGCCGGCTTTGGCGGGACCGGATTCAACCCGGTGGGCCCATCCCCGCTCGGCGGCAACGGCGCGACGGTCGTCGCCAACGTCGATGTCACCCCGGGACAGATCCTCTACGTCGAGGTCGGTGGTTCCGGGTATCCGGGCGGTTCGCCGGACGCGGTCGTCTCGGCCGGGAGCGGCGGAGGGAACGGCGGCGGCAATGGCGGCACGTCGCGCCTCGCGACCGGCCAGCCTCGCGCCGGAGGCGGCGGCGGTGCAACAGACCTCCGATCAGCGCCCTTTGCGGGCTGTGGCACGACCCCCGCGGTCATCACCTCCCTCGCGTCCCGAATCCTCGTCGCGGGTGGCGGTGGTGGCGGCGGCGAGACCAACAACAACAGTGACGGAGACGGCGGCGGCCGCGGCGGTCAGGCGAACATCACTCCGCAAGCGGGTGGCGACGGGACATCCGGTACCACCCTGGACGGCCGCGGTGGCGCGCCAGGGACGGCCACCGCAGGCGGGGCCGGCGGCGGCGCGGGATCCGTCGGCGGCACGGTCGGGACCTCCGGCGTCCCCGGGTGCGGCGGCGCCGGAGGCGATGGCACCGGCGGTGGGGGCGGCGGCGGCGGCTACTTCGGCGGTGGCGGCGGGGGCGGCGGCGCCGAGGGGTCGGGCGGATCCGGCGCAGGCGGTGGCGGCGGCGGCGGCGCGAACTATGCGAACCCGCTGATGACCTGCGATGCCACGTCCGGAGTCCAGGAGCTTGCATCAGCGCGAACCGGACCGCGCGCCGTCATCGTCTTCCCGGTCACGACCCCGTGCCCGACGCTCACCTTCGAGCCCGGCGTGTCGAGCGGCGGCTTCGTGGTCCACGCGGTCGGGACGGGATGGGCGCCGAACGTGCCGATCACGCTGGACTGGGGTGAGTTCGGCTCGCTGCCGTCCGATATCCCGCTCGGAACGATCACGCCGACGACCGCGACATTCACGTTCACGATCGTGCTCATGACCCGCGACGAGATCGGGGAGCGGGCGCTCGTCGCCAAGCAGTTCGCCGCAGGGCTCGGGAACTTCGCATTGCTCCTGGTGGCGCTTGCACCCGAGGAGCCACCGACCTTCGTCTTCCGGCGCTGAGGCACGATGGGCGTGTCGAATGGGGTCGTCAGCAGCAAGGTCCAGCCGCCGAGCGCGCCTGCGCTTGCTCGCGAGCGGATCGCCGCGCAGTTGAGCCTGCTCTGGAGCCACCGCCTCGGCTTGATCGTCGCGCCTGCAGGATACGGAAAGACCACCGCGATGGCCACCCTGGCGACCTCGGCCGGGGTTCCCGCCGCGTGGTATCGGGTCGAGGCGTGGGACGCGGATGAGGCCTCGCTGCTCCTCCATCTCGAGGCGGCGCTGCGCCGCGCGGCTCCGGGCATCGGCGGTCCCTGGGCGACGCTTGGGGAGGCCGCAACCGAGCTGGAGGCATCGATCACGAAGCCGACGCTCCTCGTGATCGACGACCTGCACACGATCGAGGGGACGCCCGCCGAGGCGCTGCTCGAGCGTTTCATCGAGTACGCGCCCGGGACCCTTGCCGTGCTCGTGGCGAGCCGCAGCCAGCCTCGGTTCAACCTGCCTCGGCTGCGCGTGCTGGGCCGGGTCGTGGAGCTCGGTGTCGACGATCTGCGCTTCAGGACGTGGGAGGTCGAGCAGCTCTTCCGCGACTTCTACGCGCAGCCGCTCGGCCCGCATGAGCTCGCGGAGCTCGCCCGCCGTACGGACGGCTGGGCTGCCGGGCTGCACCTCTTCCACCTCGCCACGCGCAACCGCAGCGGGGACGAACGCCGCCGGGTGCTCGGCGCCCTCGGATCGCGCTCGCGGATGATCAGGGAATTCCTGACGAGCAACGTGCTCGACCAGCTGCCGGCCGAGCTGCGTGACTTCCTCGTGGCGACGTCCGTTCTGGGCATGCTCAACGGCCAGCTCTGCGACTGGTATCTCGGCCGCCAGGGAAGCCAGACGATCCTCCTCGAGTTGCACCGCCGCCGCCTCTTCACGCTTGCGCTCGACGGTGAGAACAGCTTCCGGTACCACGAGGTCCTCCGAGCCCATCTGGAGGGCGTGCTCGTCGACGAGATCGGCGAGGAGGCGGTGCAGGAGCGCTGCAGGCACGCCGGTACGCTGCTCGAGGAGACGGGCGCCCTCCCGGAGGCACTTCGAGCCTATTCGCGTGCCGGCGATGCCGAGGCGGTCGCCCGGCTCCTCGGCCGGCAGGGGGCCGCGCTGGCCGACCAACCGGGTCACTGGATCGAGAGCCTCCCGCCGGCGCTGCTGGAGAACGATCCCTGGTTGCTTCTGGCGCTCGCCCGGCGGCATGCCGCCGGCGGTCACACCAACGCCGCGCTCGATGCGTACCGTCGCGCCGAGACCGGGTTCGCCGGACGGGCCATGGCCGCGGTGTGCCGCGACGAGCGGCTGACCCTCCAGTCGTGGGCGACGCCGGCATCGACCCGCCCGCGCCGCGACCACTGGCTGAGCGCGCTCCGGATGGTCCTCGAGACACAGGCTGAGAACCGAGCCGATCGGCTGGTTCCCGCCTCAGGCGCACGCGCCGCATTGATCGCGTCACTGTCCGACCTCGTGGCGGGCCGCCTCGGCGAAGCCCGTGAGCAGGGTCTCGCCATCGCGCGTGAGGCCGACGCGACCACGTCGCTTGTCGCGGCAGGCTCGGCCGTCGCCGGGGCCGCGTCGCTGCTGGTCGGCGACGCCGGCGGTCTCGACGATCTCAGTCGCGCCGAGGACCACGCCGAGAGCATCGAAGCCGGCTGGATCGCGAGGATGGCGCGGGCTGCACGGTCGCTGGCGATCTGCGGGGATCCACCGTCGACCGCCGCCAGCGTCCGGGAATCCTGCCTGCATGACGGCGATCGTTGGGGCGCGGCCATGGCCCTGCTCTTCGAGGGCGCCGGGCGCCGCGACCGGCTCGACCCGGCCGCGCCGGCACTCTTCTTGCAGGCCGGGGAGCTGTTTCATGAGCTGCATGCCGGCCGGCTCCAACGCCTCGCGCGCGATCTGGAAAGCGGAGTCTGGCCGCCTGGACGTGCGCAACTGGACGCCGACCCCGCTCCGGTGGGCGCGTCTCCGGTGACCGCCCCCTGTCCGGTCATCGAGCTGCGCTGCTTCGGAGGGCTCAGCGCCAGCGTTGACGGCCAGACCATCGACCTTTCGGCGGTGAAGCCTCGCGTACGGTCACTGTTGCGCCTGCTCGGCGCGCAGGCGGGAGCGCCGGTGCACCGCGAGGTGATCTGCGAGGCGCTCTGGCCCGAGGCGGATCCCGCGACCGGGCTTCGCAACCTGCAGGTGGCGGTGTCCTCGCTGCGCCGCCTGCTCGAGCCACGGGTCTCCCGCGGCGGTGGTGCGCTCGTGGTCCGAGACGGCGACTCGTACCGCCTCGCGCTCCCGGGACGCTCGACATGCGACGTCGCGACATATCGGAGCCTGCTGACACGCGCCATGGAGCTGGCGGCAACCGACATGCCTGCAGCGGGAGGTGGGTTCGCGATCGCCGCCTCGATGCTGCGTGACGGGCTGCTCCCCGAGGAGGGTCCGACCGATTGGGCCGAGGCGCTCCGTGAGCGCTGCCGCGCCGACGCTTCGGCGACGGGACTGCAGCTGGCGGAGCGCGCGCTCGGCGCGGGGGACCCCGTGTCAGCCGCTGCGATCTGCACCGATATCGTCGGCGTCGATCGCTATCTCGATCCGGCGTGGCGGCTGCTCATCCTCGCAAAGGAGCGAAGCGGGGACGACGCAGCAGCGCGGCTGGCGCGGCGACGCTACGGCGAGGTCCTCGACGAGCTCGGGGTGCACGGCAACACCGAGGAGCGGCCCGATCGGGCAATCGTCGCTGCCCGTTGAGCGGACGTTGATTGCCCGTCAACGGGCCCGAGTCACCGTGTGCGCCGTGGTTGCCATCGCGAATGTTCAGCGCATCCCCGTGGCCATACGCGCGCAGGATCCGATCACGCGCGCCGGTCTCGTCGCACAGCTTGCATACCGGCCCGAGGTCCAGGTCGTTGATGCCGATGACGCCACGTCGGGAGGAGTCACCGTCGTCCTCGCCGACGATGTTGACGAGGCAACGCTCAGCGCAATCCGGGCGGCGCGCATCGGCGCCGAAAACCGAGTCGTCCTGGTGGTGACTCGCCTCACCGAAGGTGACCTGCTTGGCGCAGTGGAGGCGGGAGCATCGAGCGTCCTGCGCCGCAGTGAGGCGACACCTGATCGCGTCGTCGACGCCGTCCGCGTCGCGTCGAGCGGCGCGGCCGCCATGTCACCAGACCTGCTTGGTCAACTGCTTGATCACGTCGGACGGTTGCAGCGCGATGTGCTGACGCCGCGCGGATTGCGTTTCTCCGGCCTCACCGATCGTGAGGTGCGCGTGCTCCGGCTCATGTCGGAAGGGCTCGACACCAACGAGATCGGTCAGCGCCTCTTCTTTTCGGAGCGAACCGTCAAGAACATCGTTCACGACATCACGAGTAGGCTGCATCTGCGAAACCGCACCCACGCGGTCGCGTACGCGCTCCGCCAAGGGTTCATCTAGACGCGACACCGACCGGCAACGACATCGAACGGCAACGACATCGAACGGATGGAGTGGAGGAGACATCACATGGCACAGATACCGCCTGACGCCCAGCGTTCCGAAGACGGTCAGTGGTGGTGGGACGGATCGCAGTGGCAACCCGTGGGGCCCCAGGGCGATGCCGGAAGCGCAAGCGCCGCGAGTGCTGCTGAGCAGGCGGCCGGTGCCGCACAGACTGCGACCCCTGCGAGCGGCCAGCTCTCGGATGACGGGCAGTGGCAGTGGGACGGCAGCCAGTGGCAACCGGTGCAGGCCGGGAATCAGAACGCGCTCGCGAGCGGCGGCTCGCAGGGAAGCGCTGGCACCGCCGGAGACGCCGGTGGCTCGCAGGGAAGCGGTGGCACCGGCGGTGACGCCGGCGCAGCGGAATTCGGGTTCGACAACAACGGGCTCATCGTGCAGGTCGACCAGAGCGACAACCCGGACAACCACGTGGTGTTGAACGCGAACGCGGGAACGGAAGCGGTATTCACCGTGTGCAACATGGGGTCGGCGTCCGGTACCGCGACGGTGACGATCTACGTCGACGACCAGCAGGTGCAGACGTGGACGTCCGGCGACATCGCCGCCGGTCAGTGTGAGGGCGCCAACGTCAGCGGCTGCGGCCGTCATCCGGCGGGCTCGCACACGTTCCGCGCGGTGGTCACGCCGGGTCATTCGGGTAACGACGAGGCGACGAACAGCGTCGATATCGAGGACTCCTGAGCCGGCGCATCATCCTCGACCGGTCAGTGCTTGGGCCGGTCAGTGCTTGGGCCGGTCAGTTCTTGCCGAAGAACTCCACGTCGCTGAGCGCGACATCCGCACCACTTGTCGACGGGTACACCGACATGATCTGAATGGTCATGCCGGTGATCCCGCTCGCACCGGTGATGTTGAACTGTTGCGAATTCCCGGAGTCCGCGAGCGTGATGTTCTGCGAGGCGCCGTTGGAGAAAACGATGTGCAACGCCTTCGGCCGCGCCTCGGACAGCTCATTCGCCGTGTTGCCGGAGATGAACAGCATGACGCTGATATCGGTGTTCGCCGCGAATCCCAGGGTGAGGGTCGGATGCGCATCCGTTTTCAGCGGGGCGGCCCAGAACGTGTTGCTGAAGGCGTCGACGGCGAGGCTGCCGTCGTGACCCGTCGTCGCCGAGCTGGCCTTGACCGACGTTGCATGCACCGGCGTCGGCGCGCTGATCTTGCCGGTGAAGTTGTTGACGATGCTGCTGACCTGGTTGTTGATTGTGGTGCGGAACGACGGGAACGCGCCATACGCAAGGCCGCCCACCAGGATGGCCGCCACGATCACCAATCCCACGATGCGAACGAGGCCGCCGAAGCTGAACCCGCGACCCGTGCCTTTGCCGCGAGGGCGTTCTCCAGCCGCGAGGACCTTCGCCTTGCGGCGCGGGAAGATCTTTCGCCACCAGGATGTCGACGCGACTGTCGCGGTCGCCAGTGACTGACCACATCGACTGCAGAACTTCCTGACGGGCTCGTTGCCCTCACCGCACTGGCCGCAGATGAGATCCCCGGGATTCAGCCGCTTGCTCGGCGGTGCGGCGACCGCCTTGGGGGTGACGCGGGGACGCGCAGCCGCCGGTTGCACCGCAACGGGCTGAACCGCTGCAGGCTCGACGGCCTTCGGTTGCGCCGGCAGTGAGGTCGCAGCGGCGGAAGGGGTCAGGGGAGAGGTCGCCGCGGGCTCGGACGGCTTCCACTCGGGGGTCACCCTGATCACCGTCGGCACGACCGGCGTGGCCGCGGGCAACGTCGGCGGAGGCAGCGACGGCTTCGGGAGGCTCGGCGCGACAGGGGCGGGCGGCAGCGATGCGCCGGGCGGCCCGCTCGGGGGTGCGCTTCGCGGCGGACCTGACGATGGTGGGCTCGACGGCGGCAGGCTTGGCGGTGGGCTCGAAGGAGGCCCGCTCGACGGCGGCGGTGAGCTCGCTGGCGCACTGGTCGGCGCCGCTGACAACGGTGGACCGTTCGGTGGCGCGCTGCGCGGCGCCCCGCTCGGCGGCGGGCTGGATGGCGGCGGCGAGCTCGGCGGCGCGCTCCGCGGCGGGCCGGACGGCGGTGGTGAACTCGGAGGTGCGCTTCGCTGCAGAGCGCCGGGTGGCGCCGACGGCCCCATGGGACGCGGCGTTGGGGCGCCGAAAGGCGCCGCCGGTGCCCCGGGCGGGGCCGGACGCGACCCGGGAGCCGGCATCGGCATGCCGGGAATGTTCGCCGGCGGATCGATGGCTTCCTTCTTTGGCACGCCGATTGCGGTCACCTGCTGCACGAGCGACATGAATCCGCCGCGACGCGCGGGTTCCGCAGGTTCCGGGGTTGTCGATGCAGCCTCAGGTGTGGGCGGAGGGGTCACCTTCTCCCCCGTCCACTCCAGGAATGCACCGCACGACCCGCAGAACGTGTCGGCGTCAGCGTTGTTGAAGCCGCACTTCTTACAGACGATCATCGATCGCCGGTCAACCTCCCGTCGCGAGCTCCAATGCGTGAATCACGTGGGCCGGCTTCGATGCGCCGACCAGCCGGTCGAGCGCGCGCGTGTCGATGCCGGCGACGTCGTCCACATAGACCCGTATTGTCATACGCGGCTCGGGCTGACCGGGGAGATCCGCGCCACTTTCTCGTGACCAGGCAACGCCGCCCGACTCGACGATCTCGACGCGGCCGCCGGTGACGAGCTCGATGTGAGCGCGAAGCCCGTCCGCCGTTCCCCGGATGCGGAAGATCTCGGCAGCGCGGCGCACCAGCGCGCGACGACGCTCCTCGGGCCAGTCCTCGTCGAGGTCCATGCCCACCCAGCCGCCGAGCCAGGCGAGAAAGTCGTCCGGCGCGACGCCCGGCTCCAGGTAGGCGCCGAGGTTGTCGAGCGACGCGATCAACGGGCTGAGCACTTCATCGAGCCCGCTCGTGAGCGCCTGCGCGAATCGGTCCTCCTGGTAGAGGGCGGGGAGGTACGGCCCGATCGGGTGCGGGGTCGGCAGGCCCGGCACCAGCGCGCGCATCGTCGTCATGCCGGCTCGACCCGGACCTGGTGCTCGTACGAGAAGACGATTGAGTTGGCCGCGACCTCGAGGCGTTGGGTCGCCTGGCCGCGTGCGCCGGTCGTGGGATCCGCGCCGAAGATGCGCACATCCTCGACGAGCTCGACGTCGCGCACGGACTGGAGGATCGAGAAGATCTCGCCGGCTTGCACCGGTCTGCCGAACGGCCAGCCATGACCGTCCGGTCCACCACTGATCGGATTGAGATGCTGGAACAGGGCGTCCAACGCGGTTGCCTCGACTCGGGCCGGGCTCGCTCGCGGACGCGAGCGCAGCCGCGCGACCACCGTCACCCCCTGGTAGAGCGGCGGTTCGACGAGGACGCGTGTCCCGACCAGGCGGGCTCCCTCGAGCCGCGACGCGATCGCTTGCAGCGTCTCCTCGCTCGGGATGAGCTGTTCGAATCGAAGACGCCCGCGGTCCTCGGGCGCGGACGGGACGACAAGGATCCGGACCGATCCCGCCTCGAGACCCTCGCCGGCGGAGAGGCATCGCACGCGACCCACCTCCGGCGCCGCCTCGCGAGAGAGCTGCTCGAAGTCCTCGGCCGTCACAGCGCGGGCCCGCGTCCGGAGGAGGATCGGTCCACGCTGCTTGGCGTTCTCGAGATCCTCGCCATCGACGCCACCCCGCGCCGCCTGGCGGTTCTCGACCCTGGCGACGTACGGGATCGACGACTTCAGCACGGAGATCGCTCCGCGGCTGACGTTGCCGCCCCTGCCACCGCCGGTTGCGTACGAGCGCAACCGGAGCTCCTCCCCCTTGTCGGGTACCCGGCCGTACACGCGGATCGAACCCTCCGGCTGGCGCACCGCGGGACCGAGCACGACCTCGCCGGCGGCTGAGTCGAGCACGAACACCGCGTCGTCAGGCCCCGCCGCCGCGAAGTCCTGGACTTCGGTCCACGGCGTCCAGCCCTCGTCGGTGCTGCTCTCGAGCACCGGTTCTCCGGCACCCGCGAGCACGGGTGCTCTGCGCACCGGGAAGCGCTGCCCGGCAGTGCCGTCGGAGGTGCCGAGGACCTCCTCGGTGACGATCTCGGCGTTCACGCCGTCGACGGTGCCGCCGACGGTCGCCGCTTCGACGCTGTGGATCTGCGGGGATGCTGTGTACGTGGGCTGTCCCTCGATGGTGGCCGTGACCCGCGCCCGAATCCACCCGCCGCGCACGCCATCGAGGACAGCTGCCACGTGCTCGCGGCCGATGTGGATCACGACATCGCCATCACGGTTGAGGCCGCCGGTCGCGTCGTCGTCGACGTCGCACTCGTGCCAGACCTCGCCGTCCCACGCCTCCCACGCGAGCGGCGGATTCGTGGGATCCACGCCGACTCCCTCGATCGTGCAGTGCATGCGCAGGCGGATCGCGCACCGGGGCACCGCGTCGCTCAGGCCGATGACGAGCGTATCCTCGGGCTTCGGCACGGTGCTGAAAGCGGCGAACTTCGCGCCGCGCCGCAGTTCCTCGGTGCGGTCGACGCGCTCCTTCGCTCCCGCTGCCTGCGTCGCGATCGAGGCAAGCGAGCACGGCACCATTTCGAGGTCCTCGACCGTCGAGAAGACGATGGCTTTGTCTGTCTCTGTGCGGATCGTCGCGGCTTTCGTGTTGACGGCGACGCGCTGCGCAGACTCCGCGGGCGCCGCGAGCCAGAACGTGAGCGCGGCGCGCGCGGGTGTCGGGGGAAACAGACGCACGTCGATCAACTCGAGGAACTTCACGTAGAGGCGATCCGGAACACGGTTCAACCGGTACACGAGCTGGTCCGTCATCCACGCGAACGTCTCGATCAGCGTGATCCCGGGGTCGGACACGTTGTGATCGGTCCACTCGGGGCAGCGTTGCTGCACCATGCGTTTCGCCTCGTCGACGAGGTCCTGGAAACGGCGATCATCTAGGTTGGGGACAGGAAGGGTCACGCTTCTCCCTCGCTGGGAATGGTGTAGAACGGAAAGACCAGGTTGCGCGGATCGTTGGTCGCCTTCGGCCGGTAGTGGACGTTGATGTAGAGCAGCGCCGGGTCGTCCTCGTCCGGGACCACATCGACCTCCTCGATGATCACGCGCGGCTCCCAGCGCAGCAGTGCCTTGCGCACCTCGACGGCGATCGCCTGCGCCGATGTCGCGTCGGTCCCGGCGAACACGTAGTCGTGTACGCCGCATCCGAATTCGGGACGCATCGGACGCTCGCCCGGCGCGGTGGCGAGAATGAGACGCATCGCCTCCTCCAGCTCACGCTCGCGGGACACGAGCGCGATGCCGCCGGTGGCATCGGTGCGCAGCGGGAATCCCCATCCGGACCCTATGAAATCGTCATTGTTGGCCATAACATCACCCGATGAGTACGGTTGCGACTGTGGGAGTGATCACGCCGGGAGTGGCGCAGCAGGTGCACGTCGACGCGGCCGTGGCCGCCGGCTGACCGCCGAGGAGCACGGTCATGCTCCCGCTGACGATGGTGCCGACCTGCATCAGCGGCACCATGTACGGATCTGCAGGAAACAGGCCCACGTGCGGCGGCGTGTTGAACCCTGTGCAGCCGACGACTGCCGCGGGCTTGCCGCCGATGAGCACCGTCGGGCACACGCCGACGGTGATCGGTGCGCTGAACGGGAGGGGTGGCGACGGTTGCGGGATGCCGGTCGCTGGGTTGGGGATGATGTGGATAGGGCACTGACCGGCGATCTGATCGCCGAGCACGATCGCTGGAGTCCCCATGTCAGTTCAACTTGATGAGCGACCCGCTCATCTCCACGATGCCGCCACCGCCGTCGACCTTCACGCCGGAGGAACCGGACACGTTGACGTTGCCCTGCGCCTGGATGGTGACGTCGGCGCCGCTCTTGATCGCGATGTCGTCGCTGTCGGTCTGCAGCGTCACCTTGCCCTTGCAGTGAATCGTGATCTCACTGTTGGTCTCGTTGAGCGACACCTTGAGGTTGCCGTCGCTGGTGATGAGCGCGATCCCCGACTTGGAGGCGTCGTCCAGGAAGATGAGCTTGTGGCCCTTGCGCGACACCACGCCGCGGCGCTTGACCTTGCCCCCGTCAACGAGCCCGTCACCGAGGTTCGGCGTGTCCTTGCCGTTGTGCAGGGGGCTGAGGACGAACACCCTGCGCAGATCGCCGAACTCGCAGGCGCACAGCACCTCGTCGTCGACCTCGGGCAGAAACATCACGCCACTGTTCGGGCCGGCTCCGACGGCGGCGACCCGCGCCCAGTCGCTCTCGTAACTGTCCGAGAGCCACGGAAACTTCAGCTTCAGGCGGCCGAGATGCTGTGGATCATCGTTGTTGGTCACCTGACCGATGAAGACGCCCGGGACCGGTGGCGCGCCCCCCGCCGTGGCATCGTTGGTCGCGCCGAGCGACACCAGCCCCAGGGTGGAGCGATCCTGCATCCCGCTGATCTCGAACTCAGTCCGGTAACCGTCGTCGTCGAAGACGTGTCGCGTCCGGGTCAGGGTGTATTTGCCCGAGAACGTGTTGGAGACCTGGGCGATGCTCACCGCGCTCCCGGCGTGGAGCTTGGGGTTGCCGGTGACCGCCCCCTGGGCCTCCGCGAACGTGCTGCCGATATGCTCGGCGACAGCCTTCGCGGTGTCATCCACGTCCGCCTGCGAGGTGAGCGGGCGGTTGTGCACGAGGTACTCCGGCGAACCGAAGATCTGGGCAAGGCTCGCAGGATCCTCAGCCAGGTCGGCGTGGGAGGCTGCCGCGTCGGCCGAGCCGACCAGTGTCGCCTTGGTGGCTGGATCCCACGATCGGACGCTGATCTGAGTGACCTGCGCGGACGAGCTGACCCGTGGCCGGAAGCTGAGGAGATCGCGGCCGTAGACCAACTGCGTCTCTCCCTGCGAGTCCGCGTCGCCCGGCTGTGGACCCGTTGCCGACTGCACCGGTTTGCGGAAATAGAACGTGCCATCGGTGACACCGACCTCGAAGCCCAGCTCACGAGCACGCGCCTTGAGGAAGTCCCAGTCGGTGGTGTTCACTTGTGACACGAAGGGGAGCACTGACCCGCTGTCGTCGATGCTCCCTACCGTCAGCCCGGCGCGGCTCGCAACCGTTTGTGCCACATCCGACACTTTCACGTTCTGATATGTGCTGGTGTGCCTGCCTCGATGGAGACGATGCGAGTGGTCATACCCCCGGACGACGGTGCGGTCCCAGCCACCGTCGTAGTCAGCCTCCAGCGCCGTCACCTCGCCGCTGATGAGCGCATCCAAGGCGCCCGCACCGGGGCTCGCCACCCCGATCTTCACCGTCGAGCCCACCTTGACACCCGTGTCGGCGAGCAGGGTGTGCTGAGGGTCGTCGAAAACCAACGCGAACATGTCAGGAAGGTGCAGATGGTTGTCGACGACAACCTCGGCGAGTCGCGGGCGGATGCGATCGGCGAGTGCGGCGCCGTCGATCTCGACATCCGGCCAGCGCGTCGCCATGGTCGTCGGCATCAGGAGGTGCCCGACGACGGAGCGGGCGGTATGAGCAACGTCGTGCCGGGGCCCACTCGCAGCGGGTCGTCAATCGCGTTGGCCTCGGCGAGCACGCGCCAGAGTCCAGCGCTGCCGTACTCGGCGTAGGCGATCGAGTGCAGCGAGTCGCCCGCCGAAACCACGTGCACGCGGCGCCCGGAGATGCCCCCGGATGTCGGGTTGGTGCCCGGGATTTCCAGGGGATTCTCGCTGATGGTGATATCAGCCTGGGCACGGACCGGCCTCCCGTTCGTGCCGAACAGCTTGTAGGTGATCGTCAGCGACGAAATGTTTCCGTCGAAGGTGAGGCTGCCCCATGTAAACGTCACCATTGGCGGATTCTGTACGCCGGGCACGATCTCTTCGGTCGGATACGTCCAGTACTGGAGTTGGTTGACTTCGTCAGTGATGTCGCCATCGGGTTCGAAGGATTGATCGAACCAGACGGTCATCGACAACTTTGCCGGCTGGCCACCGGTGTACTGCGGTGATGAGTACCCGGCCGGAACATTGCCGAGTGCCTTCCCGGTCGTCGCAGCCGAAGGCTGCGCCGCCCCGCCGCTGCGATTCTTCGGGGCATGCCATGTCGATGACAGGACGAGCTTCAGGGTCGTTGGGTTGAGCATAAGCACAACGGGCGGCCCAGGTCCGATCAGCATCGCCCGCTGCAATCCCACCGTCACCGACACGCTTGCCATCGCGTCAGTCCAGGAAGCCTTCGTGCGCAAGCACGAGGGCCTCGAATGCCACCTCGGTGGACTTCCCCTCGAGGTGCGGGCCCGTCCACTTCGCGGGGAACACACCGGAGAGCGTCCAGGTGATGACTTCCTGCTGCGCGGCATCGTGAAGCGTGATGCTGGCCGTTCCCTTCTTGGGCTGCGTCACCATGCTCGCGAGCCACCCCTGGAGGCGAACCGACTCCGCTGCCGTGCATGCCCGCTCGAGCGTGATCGGCTCGTACTTCGCTCCCATGGGAAGGAGATGCACGAATGAATTGTTGCCAAGTTCCTTGTAGACCTCATGCTGGAAATCGACGCTGAGCCCCGTGCACTTCGACCAGGCGCCCAGATTCTGGCCGTCGATGGTCACCTGGAAGCGCGCGGCGAGACCACGCGGCGCGGTCGATCCGGGCGGCATTTGTCAGAACCTCCGGGTGGACGCGGCCGGCATTACATGAATCCCTGATGGGTGAGCTCGAGCTCCTCCGTCGCGACCTGCGCCTGGGCGGCATCGAGGCGCGGACCGACGTACTTGGTGGGGAACACTTCCTGGAAGGTCCACTGCTGCACCTGCTGTCCGTTCGTGTCAAGCAGCGTGATGGTCGCGGGCTGCGGCGAAGCGGGCGAGCTCGCTTGAGTCGACAGCCACTTCAAGAGTGCCGTCGACGCCTGCGGGGTCACCGCACGGGTCAGCTTGATCGGGACGTAGTTGGCACGGCCCGTGGCGTAGTGGGTGTAATTCCACGTCGCTCCGGGAGCCCCACCCTCCTGGTATCTCACGGTGTCGAAGTGCATCTCGATGCCCTCGCACTTCGACCACGTCCCGAGGCTGGTGTTGCCGACATCGACGGTGAATCGAAGCGCGAGTCCGAAAGTCGTGTCGTCAGCCATGCCATCTCCTCATCGAAAATCCGTCAACAGTCCCGCGCGCTCGCGGTCGATCAGCAATTCGGATCGCAACTGGGTTCGCACCTGCCCGTAGACCCGGCGCGCAAGGTCGTCGAGGTCTATGGGTGGTGCCGGCTCGGCTGCCGGCGCCGGTGCTATCGGTGCGGGCGCCGCTCCTGGTGCCGGTGCCGGGGCTGACGGTGCGACAGCAGCCACAGGCGCGGACCAGGTCTGTATGGGAGCCGGAGCACTCGACGCAGGCACCGGTGCGCCGGCTGCGGCCGTCATGTCCGGCATGGGCAGATACCCGGTATCGGGCGGCGGCGTGTCGACGCTGCCGTCTCCCGGCGCCGCCGCATCAGCCGGCATCGGGACGGGGTCGTCGGGGGCGCGCTGTATCGCAACAGCAGGCTGCGTCTGCGACGGTCGCTGCTGGGGAAGATGCATACCGGACCCTGGGAAGACGATCGAACCGTCGGGCATGCGAAAGGCGTGCCCCGAAGCGACCATTTCGTCCTGTAGTTCGCGAGCGGTTGCCTTCGCGTCGTCGTCTCCCGCGGGGGACGCGGGTGGCGCCGCGGCCGGCGCCGGCGCAGCCGGTTGCGCGGCGGCAGGCGTGGGCGCCGGCGCTCCGGCATCGCCACGGATATGCCGCTCGGTTATCGAGGCTTCAGACTCGAGGCGGCGGCCGGCGGGCGAATGCTCGAGCGGCACGGACGTCCCGAGGCGCCGCTGCTGAATCACGTGGGTGAGCTCATGCGCGAGCAGGCCACGACCGCTGCCGGTGTCGAGACGTCCGGCCGCATCAGGGATGAACACCTCGCCACCGCGGGTCACCGCTCGCGCGTGCGCATCCGCTGCCACGCGCTCTGCTTCCTCGCCGCGATGGACGCGAACGTTGCCGACGTCGGCGCGATGCAGGCGACCGACCTCCGACGCAACGGCGTGCGGCGCCGGCTCGGTTGAAGCCTGATGCGCAGCGCGTTCGAACTCAGCGCTGCGCACCGCTGCCGCCTGCGTTGCGGCATCGTCGAGTGGAGCCTGGAGCCCGAGGGGACGTGCGCCCGGTGCGCCCATCCGGCGCCGGACCACTGTTCGCTGCAGACCTGGTGGCAGGCCCAGTGAGAGTGGCGACGCCTCGGCACCGGTGGTGTCGCTCGACTCGGGTTCCTCGTGCGCCGGCTGCGCGGTCTCGCCGGCTGGAAAGATCAGCGCCGCGGGGTCAACTGAGGTGAGTGAGCGCTCCGTGCTCCGCCGCGCCTTGACCGGAGGCGCCGTGGCGATCGGCACCGCAGTCTCTAGCGAAGTGTCGAACGCAGTCTCACTGTCGCTGAGCGCGGCGCCCGACGCCGATCGCGTCCGCTGCACCGCGCGCGGCGAGGCAATGGCGATACCGCGCACCGTCCCCGGCGCCGCCGGGTCGGGAAGCCCCGCGCGATGGAGCAGCGGCGGGCGCTCACGCGTCGAGCGCAGGCGCCTGCTCAACGCGTCGGCTATCTCGACCGATCGTGCCGTGAGTGGGGGTGCACCACCGGCGCTCCCCGCAAGCGGCGGCGCCGAGCGCCACGCGTGCGGCAGCGCCTCTGGCGCAGTGGCGGTCTCGCGCTCAGCGCGACCGGCGCTTCGCCGCTGCCATGGCATGCGCATCAGAACTCACCCGTCTCGCCCATCTGCCGGTGGATACGGCCGATCTCTTCGATGAAGCGCAGACGCTGGGAGTGCGGCAGATCCAGGATCGTGTCGAGTTCCCAGTGGAAGTAGTAAGCGACGTACGCGACCTCCTCGAAGAGCTGGTCGACCGCGTACGTCATGCTTCCCCCGGTCGGTCACCCGCTATATCGACGGTGAACTCGTGGTGGCACGCGGGACAGCTCACGAACGCCTCGGTGTGACCGTCCTGGTTGACGCGTCGGTAGAGGTCCTGCAGAAACGCGAGGTCCGACGCGAACAGCCCTTCGATGACGTACGAGTCCACCTCGCTCAGCGTGCCGAGACGCGTGACGGTGCGCTCCAGCAGCAACACCGTCATGTACGCCGCGTTCTGGCGAACGCGCGGATCGCTCTGCGGTCCGATCTCGTCGCGCGCCGTCGCAAGTCGCATGACGCCGTCGCGATGCACGACGCCCTTGCGGTCGACGTAGCCGCGCGGCAGCACGAACGGAAACTCGGTGGTCAGCGCGGGACGAACCGCGACCAGGTCCCGTGCCGCGAGGCTCACGGAGCCACCCGCTCGAGCGACTCGCAGACGATCGTGACCTCCTCCATCAGGACCTCACTGGAGCCGGCCTTCAGAGGACTGATCGCGATCTTCGCGGGCCACCCGTCATGGAAGTGGTAGCGCGCAACCGGAGAGCCGTCGTACCCGTACATGACGATGGACCCGCTCTTGCGTGCGCCGACGATGTCGCCGTGCATCACCGACTCGTGCCACGCCCACAGCTCCATCGACGTGTTCTTGCCTCGCCGGAGCGTGATCGTCGGGGGCTTGCGCTTGCCGGGAAGCTTCTTGAGGATGTTCGCGCCACTGGAACCGTTCTCCATGAAGTCGATGACCTCGACCTCGGTGGTGATTCCGGTGAGCTCCGAGAATTGCGCGATCTCGTAGCCGTCGACGGTGATGGAGAACCGCGCCGCCGAGATGGCGTCGTTGGGCATGCTCGGACCAAGACCAGCTGGCATTTCTTAACCCCTCACTCGCTGACGGCTGCGCCGCCGGCGAACTGTGCGATGCGGAACACGACGAATTCGGCGGGTTTCACGGGAGCGATGCCCACATCGATGATCAGCTGACCGATGTCGATCGTGTCCTGGGTGTTGTTCTCGGCGTCACATTTGACGAAGAACGCCTCGGCGGGCGTGAGGCCGAAGAGCGCGCCGTCACGCCAGACCCTGCGCAGAAACGCGGAGACGTTGCGCTTGACCGCGTCCCAGAGGCGCGGATCGTTGGGCTCGAACACGACCCACTGCGTGCCCTCGAGAATCGACTCCTCGACGAAGTTGAAGAGCCGGCGAACGTTGAGGTACCGCCACTCCGGGTCACTCGAGATGGTGCGCGCACCCCAGACACGGACGCCACGACCGGGGAACGCGCGGATGCAGTTGATGCCCGAGGGATTGAGCTGATCATGCTCACCCTTGGTGATCTGGAGCTCGAGCGCGATCGCGCCGCGGACGACCTCGTTCGCGGGCGCCTTGTGCACGCCACGCGTATCGTCGTTGCGCGCCCAGATGCCGGCGATGTGCCCGCTCGGCGGAATCATCATGCCCTGGCCCTTGATGGGATCAAAGACCTTGATCCAGGGCCAGTACAGCGCTGCGTACTTCGAGTCGTAGCCGGCCTTGTCCATGCGCCATTCCTTGACCTGCTGCGCGTTCAGCGAGGGCGGCGCGTCGAGGATGGCGACACGATCGCCCATCAGCTCGCAGTGGGCGATCATCGCGAGCTGCACCGCCTGCACAGCCTCGAGATCGATGATGCCGCGCTGATAGGCGGCCATCACGTCCGGGACGCTCAGCATGGTCACTTCGTCGACGGCTTCGAGGCCCGCAAAGCCGGTGCGGTCGGCGGAGTTGCCGACGTAGTCGTCAGCGGTGACGTGCACGGAGGTGACCGCGGTGCCGCCGCTGAGCTTGACGTTGGCCTTCTCGGGAACCGTCATGGTCCCGCCACCCCCGATCTCCTCGAGCCGGATGAGCTTCGAGCGAGCCTTGACGACGGTCACGGCGTTGGTGGGACCGCGCTTCGCGCTGACGTTGTCGAATGTTTCCTCGACCTTGCCGCCCTTCGAGACCGACACCTTGAACGTGTCTTCCCCGGGCTCTCCCGGTTCTCCGATCTCGACGCTGATGTCGTCGCCCGCGGGACCGCCTTCAGCGGCAGTCACGCGATACACGGGACGGCCGGGCTCGCCCCTGCCGGCCAGCTCCGCGTTCGCGCTCGGCTGCGCCGCGTCGCCGTCGGAACCGATGCGCACGACGTACGCCGATCCACCGCCGTTGAGGAAGTATCCGTACACCGCGTGCGCGAGATACGAACCCTCGACGAAGTCGCCGAACATCGTGTTGAACTGCGTCCAGTTGGTGACGAGAGTCGGCGTGTTGGCCGGGCCTTTCTCGGTGAGGCCGACGAACGCGGCGACCGCGGTGCCGACACCCTCGATGGGTTTCGAACCCGACGACACCTCCTGAACATAGACGCCGGGCGACAGATAGCTTGGCATGCGCAGTCTCCTCACCACTCGAACGCGTAGGTGTGTCGAGCTTCGCACCGGCCCGGTCGATCCGCGAGGCACGCAGGGGCCGGCGTCCGGGAACACGCGTCTGCCCGAAGGTGCAGCCCGGCGCGCCCTTCCGGCTGCACCTTGTGCCGTTGCGGCACGTCGCGCTGCGCGCCAGCCTCAGATGGATGATCGCCGACGTCGACGCGTCGCTGCGCTCGCTGCTGCGCGCGACCGCGCTCCACGGCTCCGACGTGGATGTCGTCTTCGACTCGCCCACGCAACAGTGGCACGATCACGTCTCGGGAAGCGTCGTCAACGCTCACCTCTGGGAGATTCGCGAGGACGTGAGCCGGCGCCAGAACGACTGGGAGGACGTTCGCAACGATGAGGGGCGGGTAGTCGGACGCCGGCCGCCGCTCCACCGCTATCGGCTGCGATACCTCGTCACCGCATGGGCCGCCAATGTCGCCGATGAGCACCGGTTGCTGTCGTCGCTGCTGACGGCGCTCGCCGACGAGCAGGCCATCCCTGCGGAGCACATCAGCGGCGATCTCCTCGACGAGGGGCTGCCCGTGTTTCTCACCATCGCGTTGCCGAGTCCCGGCGAGGACGCGCCGTCGGATCTCTGGACGGGACTGGGCATCGCACCGCGGCCCGCGCTCGACCTGGTGGTGACTGCGCCACTCCCACGCCCGGTGCCGGCGACTGTCGCCACGCCGGTACGCGAGCGCCGCATCACCGTGGCCGCGCCCAACGGTGCCGCCGAAGTCGTTCCCACCTCGATCGCCGACGAACGTCGTCGCGAAGCGCTTGCTCCGGCCGGCGCATCAGGCCCCGCGGTAACGCACACGACGCGCCGAAAGGGCTGAACTCGACCTCAGCTGTTCGGCTTCAGCGACCCCGACCACACCATGGCGTCGGAGCACTGACCGTTCGCCGTGGCAGGCGGTGGCGGCCCCGGAGCGGTGCACTGGAGCTGCAGGACCATCCCCTGGCCCGACGCGAACGTGAACGGGTTCACGAAGTGAAAGTCGAGGTCGCGGAAGTTACTCAGCTGCTCCTGGAAGAGCACGCTCCCGTTTCCGCAGCCACGGCTCAGCGTGAGGATGCCCGTGTCGCCGTTCGGGTTCTGGAAGACGAGGTCGGTGAGCGAGAACGTGTTCCCGTTTGGAACGTTGAACTGTCCGGCGTTGTTGCCCGGGCATTGCGGCGTGTTGCCGGCGCCGGCGCGCACCGTCAGCCTGCCGCTCGCAGGTCCGCCGCCCGTGCTCCCGGGCGGTGGGGTTACCGTGGAGCCCGACGGGGTCGGCGTTGGGCTCCCGCCGCCACCGCCACCGCCGCCACCGGGCTTGATGCCCGCCGCCGAGAGTGCGTTGTTGGCGGCGGTCGTCGCTGTTGACTTGATTGCGGGATTCAGCACCGTCAACCAGAGCACGACTGCCGCGATGGCGAGCACCACCAATGCGGCGAGCGCCTTCGGCAGCCACGTTGGCAGGATCGGGGTCTGCACCATCGACCCGTCCACGGTCACCGGCGGCGCCTCGCGCGGCTGGATGATCGTCTGGAAACGGTGGGTCTTGGCCGTCCCTGTCAGGAACCGCTTTCGCGGATGCGCTCGTACCGTGACGATGGTCGCCGTCCCGGGTTCGGCGACCACGCTCGTCGGATCGAATGCGAACCGCAGCGCCTCCTCCTGGTCGACGCCGCCGAACGCGAGCGTGAGCGGCGTGTTGCCCTTGTTGTCGCACGCCAGCTGATGCTTACCGGTGCGGCTGCCGTGCGAGATCAGGGGAACGAGCTCGCCGGCCAGTTCGGTGAACGCCCCGATCTGGAGCGAGCCCTCCTCGACACTGGTGTCCGACGGATCGACTTCCGAGGTCACCTTGATGCCGAACGGAGTCGCTCCCGCACGAGCCGCCGAGACGCGTGCCGGGCGGAACGAGATGCTGACCACCCCTTCACCGTCGGGGAAGAGCGGCAGAGTCTCTGGCGTGACCGTCGCCCAGCGAGCCGCGTCACCGAGCACCTGCACGTGGAAGTGGTCGACGACGCTGCCGGTATTGCGGATGGTGAGCTGCGCGACGGCCTCTGAGCCCGGCTCGACACTGAGCGCTGGGGTCGTGAGGACCGACCGAGCGGTCATGGGGACTCCGTCGTCACAGCAGTGCCGTCCACGGTTCCTACCTCACCTCGCCAATGATCGACGGTGCGAACCCTAGCCGAGCCGGGCGTCGTTTTGTAGGCTTTTGCGATGAGCGAGTGGGTTGAGTGGCACGAGGGGTACCGGCCGGGTTCGCCGTTGGCGCGGCGTCTCGCCGTCGTGCAGGACCTGATTCGCACGGCGTTGGACGCTTGCCCACCCGGCGAGATTCGTGTCATCAGCATGTGCGCCGGAGATGGTCGCGACGTGCTCGGCGTGCTCGAGGACCATCCGCGCGGCAGCGACGTGATCGGGCGCCTGGTCGAGCTCGACACAGACCTTGCCGCACACGGGCGCGAGCGCGCGGCAGGCATCTCCCCCGCCATCGAGGTCGTCGACGGCGACGCGTCCCTCACGAGCGCGTATGCGGGCGTCGCTCCTGCTGACATCCTGTTGGTGTGCGGTGTCTTCGGCAATGTCACCGACGAGGACATCGAGGACACCGTGAATCGGTTGCCCACCCTGTGCGCTCCGGGCGCCACGGTCATCTGGACGCGGGGAACGTTCGAGCCGGACCTCACTCCCACGATTCGCCGGTGGTTCGAGGCGGCGGGATTCTCGGAGCTCGCGTTCGTCGCCATTCCCGAGACCACCGCCGCTGTGGGCGCGGCTCGTCTCACCGTTTCGCCGCGCGCGTTCGAACCGGACGTTCGCCTCTTCACGTTCCTCCCGAGCGGGGAACGTCCGTCGCGTCGATCCGGCGTCCGCTGAGGGTTGGTTGTCGGGCTGGTGCCGCGTGGGCACCTGGACTAAGCTCGCCGCGGATGCCTGACTCCGAGACCACACGGACCGACCTCGACGAGGCGGTGCGCCGCCGCCGGATGACCGGCGATGCGAATCGCGCTGACGTTGCAGCGTCGCGTCACGCCGCCGGCCGGCGCACGGCTCGGGAGAACCTCGCCGCCCTCTGCGACGTCGGATCGTTCGTCGAGTACGGCGGCCTGGCGATCGCGGCGCAGCGGGGACGTCGGACCGTCGACGATTTGATACGGCGCACGCCCGCCGACGGACTCATCGGCGGCACCGCGCGCGTCAATGGCGCACTCGTCGGCGCCGATCGTGCGGACTGCGCGGTGCTCTCGTACGACTACACAGTGCTTGCGGGGACGCAGGGAGTCATGGGCCATCGCAAGAAGGACCGGCTCTTCGATGTCATCGAACGCAGACGGTTGCCGGTCGTCCTCTTCGCCGAAGGCGGCGGCGGGCGACCCGGTGATACCGATAACGCGATGGTCGCGGGCCTTGACGTCATGGCGTTCGCGCTCTGGGCGCGACTCTCGGGGGTCGTCCCGCGTATTGGGATCGCCTCCGGCCGGTGCTTCGCCGGCAATGCGCTGCTCCTCGGCTGCTGCGACCTCGTCATCGCGACACCGGACGCCAGCATCGGCATGGGCGGCCCCGCCATGATCGAAGGCGGTGGTCTCGGGCTCGTCGACGCAGATGATGTCGGGCCGTTCGATATGCAGGTGCGCAACGGAGTCATCGATGTCGCCGCAACAGATGAGGCCGATGCGGTTCGCCTCGCGCGTCAGTCGATCGCGTTCTTTCAGGGATCGATCGCAACATGGGAAGCGCCGGACCAGATGGGGTTGCGCGACGTCGTCCCCGAGAACCGGCGGCGCGCTTACGACGTCCATCGCGCGCTCGATCTGATCGCAGATACCGGCTCCATGCTCGAGTTGCGCGCGGGTTTCGCGCGTGGCATGGTGACGGCGCTCGCGCACATCGAGGGGCGCCCCATGGGGATCGTCGCCAACAATCCGATACACCTGGCGGGCGCGATCACGAGCGACTGCGCCGACAAGGCGGCGCGCTTTCTTCAGCTCTGCGAGGCATTCTCGCTGCCAGTCCTCTTCCTGTGTGACACGCCCGGCATCATGGTCGGCCCCGACGCGGAGCGCTCCGCGCTCGTGCGTCACGCGAGCCGGTTGTTCCTCGCCGGCGCAGCGCTGACTGTGCCATTCATGACCGTGGTGCTGCGCAAAGGGTACGGGCTCGGCGCGCAGGCCATGGCCGGCGGAAGCTTTCGCGCACCGCTGATGACCGTGGCATGGCCAACTGGCGAATTCGGAGGCATGGGCCTCGAAGGAGCGGTGAAGCTCGCCTATCGCAAGGAGCTGGAAGCGATCGTCGACGCAGACGAGCGGCAGTCGACCTACGAGGCGATGGTTGCGGAGTCGTACGCGAGAGGTGCGGCGATCAACACCGCCACCTACTTCGAGATCGACGATGTGATCGACCCGGCGGAGACGCGCGCGCTGGTTGCGGCAGTGATCCTGCGTCCCGACGACGAGCGGAGTGCGACGTCGCGCGAAGCGCGGCGGCCGCGATACGTGGACTCATGGTGAGCGCGTGCCGCCGAAGCACGAGCGCCGTCACGCAGAGCAGCGCTCCGAGCAGCGAGCGCGCGGCTCCGAACGTGGTCGTGGTCAGATATGGCGGACTTCCTTGATGAGTTCTTTGAAAAACGGTTGTCCCCAGAGGCCGATCGAGAGCGCGCCGCCGAACAGCATCACTGCGTCGAGGCTGGCGCGTCCCTGCTTGGTCCAGTACACGTCCGCGAGGTCGAGCCAGAGCGCGAACTCATCGAGTGTCAGTGCCGATGCACCGCCGTACAGCACGGCGTTGCATTTCGCGAGCGCGTCATCGCCCTGACCTGTGCGGTCCTGCTCCACGTGGATCAACCACAGGTAGCCGCTTCCCAGAAGCCCGGCGATCCCGAAGACGAGGTGATGGAGATGCCTGCCGCCCGCCGTCAGGTCGTGAAACGGACCGACGCCGCCGCGGATCGCATGGGTGATCGTCCGGGCCGCCGCGAACGTTGCGAAAAATGACACGGACGACAGGAACAGCCGCTCGCGCCGAGTGTCCTGAAATGCGCGCCGGTAGACGGCGACCGTGCTGCGTGGCGTGATCGGCATCGCCGGCACCGTCGCCTACCTGACGGCTGCCTTCGGCCTCGCGAAGTTGGCGGCGACCAGCGACAGGACGGCGAGCACGGCGAAGACGATCGCGTGCTTCCAGTGGACCGCCGGATGCGTGCCAGTGGTCAGGAAGGTCGTCTTCACCGTGAAGAAGAAAACGGCAGCGATGGCGAAGATCACGGCGAGGACCACGAGCGCGAGCGCGAGTGGGCGGCTGCCTTTCATACCGATCCCCCGATGCATGTCGTACGTGCGTTCAGAGCGAATCCCCAGTGCGCGTACTCAGTGGATGAAGACGAGGCCTGCGGCCCCGAGAGCCGCACAGTAATACGCGAAGGGGTCGAGACGTCCCGATCGAAGGTAGCGGAGCAGGAAGCGGGCGCTGGCGTATGCCACGACCCCGGCGACGATGGCGGCCCCGATCGCGACCAGCGCCGTCGGCGAGTCGGTGCCCAGCGAGGGCACTTCGAGGAGTCCGGCCGCGAGGATGATCGGCGTCGCCAGCAGAAACGAGAACCGGGCCGCTTCCTCGTGGCGCAGCCCGGCGACCAGCCCCGCGGCCATCGTGATCCCGGAGCGCGAGATGCCGGGCAGCAACGCACCCGCCTGGAAGATGCCGACGAACAGCGTCGTGCGGAGGCTCAATCCCTCGACCCGCGCAAACCGGGGATCACCGTCCTCGTGTGCCAGGGCGGCGTGGGCGGGCTCGGTAGCGGCGCGCCGCCGCTCGTCCCGGCGCCGGAACATCTCCGCCGCGAAGAGGATGCCGCCGTTGACGACGAGGAAGACCGACGCGAGGCGCGGGTTCCCGAAGAGCGTCTTGAGCGGATCCTGGAGGAGCAGGCCGATGATTCCCGCCGGCACGGTTCCGACCACGAGCATGATGGCGAGGCGCTGGTCGGGGTCGTCAATACGGCCCCGTACGGCCGCTCGGAAGAACCCCACGATAATCCGCGCCCAGTCGCGCCGGTACAGGAAGAGGAGCGCCCCGGCGGTGCCGAGGTGGAGCACGGTGAGCACCGGCACGAAGGCCGGGTCGGTCTCGCGGAAGTTCAGGCCGATGAGCGGCGGCACCACGACCGCATGACCGAGCGACGACACGGGAAAGAGCTCGGTGACGCCCTGGAGGGCGGCCAGAAACAGGATGAGACCCGCACTCAGCATCGACGAAGCCTATCAGCCACTCGCGCGTAATCTGATGCGGATATGAGCGACGCATCCGTGACCAACCGTCAGTGGCGCCTTGCCGCACGCCCACGTGGGCTCCCCGTTCTGTCCGACTGGGAGTTCCGGGACGAGGCGGTACCAAGCCCCGGCGAGGGCGAGCTCCTCGTGCGGGTGCTCTATATCTCACTCGATCCGGCCATGCGCGGCTGGATGAATGCCGGACGCTCGTACATCCCACCGGTCGGCATCGGTGAGGTGATGCGCGCTCTTGGGGCCGGCGAGGTGATCGAATCGCGGCACCCCGGCTTCGCCGCCGGCGACCAGGTGACGGGCAGCTTCGGTGTGCAGGCATACGCGTTGAGCGACGGCTCGGGAGTCAGCCGGGTCTCCACAGCCGCAGCTCCGCTGACGACGTATCTCAGCGTGCTCGGGATGACCGGGATGACGGCGTACTTCGGTCTGCTCGACATCGGCACACCAGTCGCCGGCGAGACGGTGGTCGTGTCGGGCGCCGCAGGGGCGGTCGGCATGGTTGTCGGGCAGATCGCCAAGATCAAGGGCTGCCGCGTGATCGGCATCGCCGGCGGCCCGGAGAAGTGCCGCTTCATCGTGGAGGAGCTCGGGTTCGACGCCGCGATCGACTACAAGCACGAGGACGTCCGCGTCGCGCTGCGCGATCAGTGCCCCGACCGGATCAACGTCTACTTCGACAACGTCGGCGGCGACATCCTTGATGCCGCACTGACCCGTCTTGCGCGCCACGCCCGCATCGTCATCTGCGGCTCGATCTCGCAGTACAACAACGACGGTCCGGCACGCGGACCGGCCAACTACATGGCGCTCCTCGTGGACCGCGCTCGCATGGAGGGGTTCCTCGTTTTCGACTTCGCCTCGCGCTACCCGGAGGCGGGGGCGGAGATGGCCGGGTGGCTCGCGGACGGCCGGCTGCGATCGCTGGAGGACGTTGTCACCGGGCTCGAGTCGTTCCCGGACACCCTCCTGAAACTCTTCCGCGGCGAGCATTTCGGAAAGCTCATCCTCGGACTCGAGGACACCACCGGCTGACCGATTGGCGCATCCAGGCGCCCGGCGGCGAGCGCTACGCGGCGGTGGGAGCCGTGGGGCGTGGTGCTCCGCCATGGAGCCTGCGGTAGATGTCGCTCGGGGAGACGATGCCGACGAGGCGGTCGGAGTCGTAGACCATCGCGCGACCGTCGGATCCAGGACCGAGACGCTTGAGCAGATCCGTCAGCCGCTCGTCGCGGCGGGCAATGGGCACGTTCGCCGCCGGGATCGCGATGTCGATGGCACGGCGCCGGCCGCGTTGCTGCAGAGGGACTCTCTTGATCCCGCGCGTCGTCACGAGCCCGTCGACGCGGCCGTCGATGCTGTGGGTCGGGAAGGAGCTCACCTGATGACCTGCGGCGTACTGATTGACGAGGAGCTCAACGGTGATCCATGACGGCACCACGACCGGGTCCTTCGACATGACCTCGCCGACGAGGAGTCCCTCGAGCGCCTGGCGAGCCTGCTCGTTCTGCGACTCGCCACGCGCGGTGTTGTCGAGGAACCAGCCGATCAACATCAGCCAGACGCCGCCGACCGGGTCGTAGAAGAAGGCGTCGACGAGACCCAGGCCGACCAGGGCGACGGCGAAGACGCGCGCGACACGTGCGGCCGCGACGGTGGCCGAGATCCTGTTGTTGGTGCGCGTCCAGATGAAGCCGCGGAGGATCCGCCCCCCGTCGAGCGGAAAGGCGGGGATGAGGTTGAACAGGAGCAACAGCAGGTTGACGGCCGCGAGCCACTCCGCCACGACCACCACAAGCGTCGGCGCGCTCACCGACAGGAACAGCCAGGTGGCGGCGCCGAATGCCGCGGTGATCACGAACGTGATCGCTGGGCCGATCGCAGCGACGAGCATCTCGGTCTTGCCGGTCATCCAGTCGCTGCCCATCTGGGCGACTCCACCGAACAGCCAGAGGCGGATGCCCTCGACCGCGATGCCGCGGCGTCTGGCCAGGAGTGCATGACCCAGCTCGTGTGCGCTGAGCGACGCGAGCAACAGCACCGCGACGACGGCGCCGACCATCCAGGCCAGCCACTCCGGCGTGCCGGGAGCCTCGCCCGGCACTACCGCGGCGGCAACGCCCCATGCCAGGAGCGCGCCGATGACGAGCACGCTCCAGTCAGCCGTGATCTTGATCCCGGCTATTCGCCCGAGGGGGACGCCTCTCATGCTCGTGAAGGTACCCATGTGTCGGTCAGATCAACGCCTACGCTACGGCGGATCGGCGTTCGAATGCAGGCCGAGCCGCGCCGGCGCGCAGCGCGGTCATTGTCAGCGCGCACCAGAGCGCGGCCACGAGCAGGAGCGCCCAAGGAGTCGCGCGGCCCGGGAGGCCGACGGTGCTCTGGGCAAGGTCGGTCATGGTCGCCACCGAAAGGAGTGCCCACCCGGCGATCGCGAGGAGGGTGTTCGGACCCGGCCACGCCGCCTCGGTTGGCCGTCCAGCCAACCAGGCGAGGCCACCGACCAGGACGGGCGCGAGCAGCGTGAGGTCATGCCCGAGGAGATGCGGCGACGCGAAGAGCGAGAGTGCGACCGCGGCGCAGAGCGAGGGCTCGAAAAGGTCGGCACGACGGCGCGTGATCGCACCGAGCCACCCCGCCACAACGGCTGCTGCCAGTCCGGCCCCGATCGAGAGGAAGTAGACGCCGGGTGCCTGTCCCAGCAGTGACCCGAAGAGGCCGCTGCTCCCCTGCATCTCCGCCGTCGGTGAGTCATGCGGAGTCGCGATCGCCGAGACGAACGCCACGAGCCCGTGAGGGCCGTCGGCGAGCAGCCCGATCACCATGGTGACCGCCGCTCCGGCGAGGGCGCCTGCGATCCCGCGCCAGTCACGCCTGCCGAGCATATACGCGGCGATGCCGATCACGAGCTGCGGCTTCGCGATCGCCGCCGTGAACCCCAACGCGAAACCTGCCAGAGCCGGTCTGCCATGCCGCCACGCGACGTAGGCGATCGCCAACCCCACGACGGAGACGCCGTCCCACTGCCCCTCCAGGAGGACCAAGCCGGTCCCGAATCCAGCCAGTGCGAGGAGCGCGATCGCCACCCGGGGAAGCCGTGCCATCGCCGCAGGCCAGGGGGCCGCCCGCGCGACCATCCACAGCGAGAGCGCCACGAGCAACAGCTGGAGCAGGGACCAGGCGCGCCAGGCAGCCCCGGCGTTGAGGAGGCTGAAGGGCAATGCCACGACAGCGGCTCCCGGCGGATTCTCGAAGGGGATGTCGTCGTGTCCCGCGGGAGCGCCGCTCTGGACGAGGGCTCGCTGCTCGATCACCGGGTCGTACATCTGCGCTGCGTGCCCGGTCCGGATCAGTGTTGCGGCCACGTATGTGCCCGCAAAGTCGCTCGTGGGGGCCAGCGAGGAGGGCACGACGGTCCAGACCTGCGCGTAGTGCGCGAGGACGATCGAGGCGACGGTGATGAGGGCGGCGGCGAACCACCGCGGACGAGCTGACACTGGCCCTGCCCACTCTATGGCCAGAGTGCCGACGCCACCGTCAAGGTGGCGTCACAGGGCCCTCGCGAAGACCTCGAGATCGGCCTGGGAGAAGAGCGCGAACGTGATCTCACGCAACGACGTCCCATCCAGGCTCAACGCCGAGCTCGCCTCCTCGATCGCGATCGGCGCGGCGCGCTCGATCGGGAACCCGTAGATCCCCGTGCTGATCGACGGCGCGGCGACGGTGAGGCAGCCGTGCTCGGCGGCCAGCGCGAACGCGGATCGATACGTCGAGGCGAGCACCGCCGGCTCGTCTCGGTCCCCGTCGCGCCAGCGCGGGCCGACGGCGTGGATGACATAGCGGGCATTGAGGCGCCCGGCGGAGGTGATCACCGCCGACCCGGTCGGACACCCTGCGTAGCGCTCGCGCAGCTCCATGAGCAGCTCGCGGCCGGCAGCCCGATGCATCGCTCCGTCCACGCCGCCGCCGCCGGCGAGCGAGCTGTTGGCCGCGTTGACGATGGCGTCGACGTGCAGTGTCGTGATGTCGGCACGGCGAATGGTGATGCGCCCCGGGCCGACGTCGCGAGCGAGCCGGTCAGGCTCCATCCGCGCGGGCCAGCGCCAGGCACACGTTGTGGCCGCCAAATCCATACGACGTGCTGAGCGCGAAATCGACGCGCGCGTCGCGACCGTGATTCGGAACGTAATCCAGGTCGCACTCGGGGTCGGGTTCGTCCAGGTTGATCGTCGGTGGCACGAACTGGTCACGAATGGCAAGAACCGTGATCACCGCCTCCACCGCGCCGGCGGCGCCGAGGAGATGCCCGTGCATCGACTTGGTCGACGACATCGGGATCGTCGCCGCAAGGTCGCCGAGCGCCGCCTTGACCGCCTTGGTCTCGGCGGCGTCGTTCATCTGTGTCGAGGTGCCGTGCGCGTTGATGTAGTCGACCTCGCCCGGTCCGCGGCCCGCTCGCTTGAGTGAGCGCAGGATGCAGCGCCGTGCACCGTCGCCCTGCGCGTCCGGCTGCGTGATGTGATACGCGTCGGCGGTTGCGCCGTAGCCGGCAACCTCGCCGTAGATGTGCGCGCCACGCGCCACAGCGTGTCCCCAGTCCTCGAGGACGAACATGCCCGCGCCCTCACCCATGACGAAGCCGTCGCGATCCTTGTCGAACGGTCGCGACGCGCGCTCCGGCTCGTCGTTGCGAGTCGACAGTGCCTGCATGGCGTCGAAGGCCGCGACGCTGATGTTGGTGATCGACGCCTCGGTGCCGCCGGTGATGATGGCCGTCGCCTCGCCCCGCCGGATCCACTCCGCCGCCTCGCCGATCGCGTGGCCCGATGAGGCGCACGCGCTGACGATGGCGTAGTTCACGCCTTTCGCACCGCACTCGATGGCGATGGCGCCGGCAGGCATGTCGATGATCATCGACGGCACGGTGAACGGCGAAACGCGTCGCGGTCCCTCGTTGTAGAGGGCGAGGACATTGCGCTCGATCACCTCGATACCACCGACGCCGGAGGCGACGAGCACACCGACGTCCTCGGCCATCGACCGGATGTCCAGGCCGGAGTCCTCAATGGCCTGTCGCGCCGCGAAGACGCCGATCTGCGTGCAGCGACTCATCCGGCGCGCCTCCTTCTTGCCGAGGATCGCCTCGGGGTCGAAATCCTTGACCTGCCCGGCGATCTGCGTGGTGAGGTGGGAGGCATCGAACGCCGTGATCGGACCGATACCACCCTGACCACGACGGCACGACTGCCACGTCGACTCGGCGTCGAGACCGAGCGGCGTCACAGCGCCGATGCCCGTGATCGCGACGCGAGGTCCGCCGCCGTTTCCATTCGTGCTGCTCATTCGTGCACCTCCGCGTGCGGGATCAGTTGCGCGCCCTGGGAGTGATAACCGCCGTCGACGTGGATCATCTCGCCGGTGATCGCCCGCGAGAGGTCGCTGAGCAGAAAGGCGGTGACGTCGGCGACCGGACCGCTGTCGGCGCTGTTCCATCCGAGCGGCGCCTGCTTGCCCCACGAGGACTTCAAGACCTCGAACCCCGGGATGGAGCGCGCGGCGATCGTCTCCAGCGGTCCGGCGGCGATGGTGTTGACCCGAACCTTGCGCGGGCCGAGCTCGCGCGCCAGGTAGCGCGCTATGGACTCGAGCGCCGCTTTCGCCGGGCCCATCCAGTCGTAGAGCGGCCAGGCGATGCGGGCGTCGAACGTGAGCGCGACCAGCGATCCACCGGTTTCGGGCATCAATGGCACGAACGCGGCGGCAAGTGTGCGCAGTGAGTAGCTGCTGACGTGGAACGCCGTCGACACGGAGCTCCACGGAGCGTCGAGGAAGCCGCCGCCGAGACAGTCCTCGGGAGCGAACCCGATTGCATGGACCACCCCGTCCAGACCGCCTTGGGTGCCGCGGATGTGGTCGGCAACGGCCTGCGCCTGGGTGACGTCGGTGACGTCGAGCTCGAGGACCTCAGGCACCGGGTCGAGACGGTGAGCGCTGCGCTGAGTGAGGCTCATGGCCCGCCCAAACGACGTGAGCACCACCTCCGCTCCGGCCCCCTGGCATGCGGCGGCGATGGCGAACGCGATGCTCTTCGGGGTGAGCACCCCGGTGACGAGGATGCGTTTCCCGCGCAGAAGGTCGGTGGTCGGTTTGGTCCCTGGGCTAGTCACAAGCGAAGTACCTTATAAGCCTCGGAGAGGGATGAGTGTCGTCAAGGCATAAGGCTGTGGAGGGCCGGCGCAGTTACGCAGCAACGATCTCGAGCATTGCCTCGTGCCACGCCGGTGTGCCGGCGAGGATGTCACCGCTGACGAAAACGGCGTCGGCGTTGCCGGCCCAGTCGGTCACGACGCCGCCAGCTTCGCGGACAAGCAGAGCCCCGGCGGCGATGTCCCATATCCCCAGACCGAGTTCGAAGAACCCATCGAAGACGCCGGCGGCCACGTAGGCGAGATCGAGGCTCGCGGCGCCGGCTCTGCGCAGATCCTCGAACGTGGTCAATGCCCGCTCGAAGACGCGGAAATAGCGCGGCAGGCGCTCCTTACGGCGGAACGGGAACCCGGTTGCGACGATGCCGGCGCCAGGGTGCGCGGACACCGAGAGGCGCCGACCACGGTCGTCGGTCGCCCCCTGACCCGCGGCGGCGCTCCAGGAAGCGCCGAGCAGCGGCGCGTTCACCGCTCCAACCACGGGTTGGCCGGCCTCGACGAGCGCGACGCTCACGCCGACAACGGGGAAGCCGCGCAGGAAATTGGTCGTGCCGTCGATCGGATCGACGACCCACATCCGGTCGGCGCTGTCCCCGCCGGCCTCCTCCGCGAGGATGGCGATGTCCGGGGCTCCCGCACGGAGCACCGTGATCGCCGCCTGCTCAGCGGCGCGGTCGACGTCGGTCACGTAGTCGCCGGGGCTCTTGACCTCCGCGGTCCGCGGCCCGGCGCCGGCGTGGGCCCGGACCACGAGCGCCGCCGCCGACGCGGCGGCCGCGACGGCGAGCTCACGCAGGGTTTCGCGCTGCTGCACGCGTTGAGGGTACGCGCCGTGGTCGAGGTGCCCTCTTGCGAGGGATCGAGCGCGCGAGCGGCGCCGTCCGCATGAACGCCGAGGGGTCGAGGCCGCCGCGGGCGAGCAATGTCTCCATGGCCTCGACGTCGCACGGGCGTGCGAGGTGGAACCCCTGCGCCATGCCGCAGCCGAGCGCGTTGAGGCGCTCGACCTGCAGCGGCGTCTCCACACCTTCGGCCACGAGCGCTAGGCGGAGCGCCTCGCCGTGGCGGACGACGGTTGCGGCGAGCTCTCCGCTCGACGTCGGGTCTCCCAGCTCGGCGACGAGCGGACGGGCGATCTTGAGGATGTCGATGGGCAGGCGGCGCAAATATGCGAGCGAGGTGTAGCCGGTGCCAACGTTGTCGATGGCGACGTGCACGCCCGCCCGCTGCAGCGCGTCGAAGGCGGCGATGGTGCCGTGGAGGTCCTGGAGGACGACGTTCTCTGTCACCTCGAGGATCAGACAGGCGGGATCCACCTGCGCCTCCTCGAGGCATCGGCTGACGCGCTGGACGAGCTCGCGCTTACCGAGCGCGCCGGCGGAGACGTTGACGGAGATCGCGAGCTCCGGGGTGGCGGGATAGGCGTTCTGCCAGCGGCGAAGCTGCTGGCATGCCCTTCTCAAGACGAACTCCTCGATCTGCTCGGCCAGATTGCACTCCTCGGCGACGGAGAGGAAATCGATCGGGGCGAGCAGTCCCCTGACAGGGTGCTCCCAGCGCACCAGCGCCTCGGCGCCAAGGATGCGGCCGGTCTTCAGCTCGACGATCGGTTGGTAATGGACCACGAACTCCCCGTTGTCGAGGGCCGCCTGCAACTCCTTCGGCAGATCCGAGTCGACGGGTTCCGCCGTGATCCCGCCGTGGACGCGGAAGCCGGTCGAACCGGCGTCGCGCGCCTCTTTGGCCGCGTCAGTGGCATTGCGGAGGAGGAGTGCAGCAGAGATGTCGGGACTGTTCGCGGACGCGAGCCCGACAGACGCGCCGACGGACACTTGACCACCGTCGATCTCGATCGGCACCGCCAGCGCCTCGACGACGCGCTGCGAGATCAGCTCCGCCTCACGCGGATGGATCACCTCAGGCAGGAGCAGCGCGAACTCGTCGCCTCCCAGCCGCGCGGCGGTATCGGTGCGGCGGAGGCACTCGCGCAACCGCCGGCCGACCTCGATGAGAATGGCGTCGCCGGTCGCATGCCCTTCCTTGGCGTTGATCCTGCGGAAGCCCGCGAGATCGACATAGACGACGCTGACCACGTGGCGCTCCGGGTCGCGCTCGAGGAGCGCGCGCTCCATCCGGTCGACGAACAGCGCGGGATTGGCGAGATGCGTGAGGGGGTCGTGGAAGGCGCGGTCTGCGAGCTCGTTCTGCAGTGCCGTCAGTCGCAAGAGCGCGTCGTGAAGACGGCTCCGATCGATCGTCAGCGCGGCGAGGTTCGCGAGTTCCTGGAGGGTCTGGTCGTCAGCGCGCGCCGACGCACGGTCGAGCCGTCTGATCCCGAGAGCGAGGTATCCGATCGTGCGTCCCTCGACGCGCAGTGAGACTGCCAGGCCGCCCGTGATGTTGAGACGCATCGCCAGGCGGGTGACCCAGGGGTCTGCCGTCGCCGCAGCGAGATGAACGACGCCGAAGATCGGCGGCGCCAACGCGGCGGTCCCGTCGTCCTCGACGTCGACGGCACGCAGGACATCCACGGGCTCGGACCCGCGGAGCGTGGTCCTGAACGCGGCGGGGCTCCCCGCTTCGGGGATGAGCGTGAGCTCAGCGCAATGTGCGTTGAACTTCGCCGTCGCGCGACGGAGGAGGTCGACCGATGCGGCATCCAGGTCACGCGCCTCGAGGAGGCCGACACCCGCGCTGTGGAGGAAGCCAAGGTTCGTCTGCTCGCGATGCACCGTCACCCACGCGACGGCGCCGATGCCGATGGCAAGGATCGCGACCACGAGCACGGCGAGCACTGTCGTTCCCATCAACGGCTCAGCCGCAGGGGAACCACGTTGCCGGCGGCGACCGGCTCCGTGTTGAGCCGCGCCCGGTCAACGCCGCCTTGGCGGAGGAGTTGCTCGACCTCGTGCTCCGGCAGCGGGTGGCAGAGATGAAAGCCCTGACCGGCGAGACACCCGAGCTGGAGCAGCCGGGTCACCTGTGACGCCGCCTCGATCCCCTCGGCGATGACCTGCACCTGAAGCGCCTCAGCGAGGCTCACGATGGCGCGCGTGAAGTCCTCATCGGCACCGCTGCCGAGATCGTCGACGAACGGCTTCGCGATCTTGAGGATGTCCACCGGGAGACGGCGCAGGTAGCTCAACGACGAGTAGCCCGTCCCGAAATCGTCGATGGCGATGCGAATGCCCTGGCGGCGCAGCGCCTCGAGCTTCGCGGAGACCATCGCGGTGTCCTCGAGCAGCATCGACTCGGTGAGCTCGAGGATGAGGGTGTCGGGAGGCAGCCCGACGTCCTTGACGATGACAAGGACGTCCTGGACGAACGTCGGGCTGTTGAGCTGGATCACCGATACGTTCACGCACACCGACAGCGGCGGCTCCTGCGGGCACTCCTGCTGGAGGCGGAGCGCCGTCGCGCAGGCGCTGTGGAGCACGAACGCGCCGAGCGGCAGGATGAGGCGGCTCTCCTCGGCGACGTGGATGAACTCGCCCGGGGCGACGATGCCGCGCGTGGGATGGCGCCATCGGACGAGCGCCTCGACCGCGGAGATCTCACCGGTGATGAGGTTGACGACCGGTTGGTAGTGGAGGCTGAACTGCTCCTTCTCCATCGCGCGCTCGAGCTCTCCGCGCAGCTGCCGCCGGTGAACGACGTCGCTTTCCATCCCCGGTGCGAAGACGATGTATCGATCACGTCCCGTGCCCTTGGCGGCGTACATCGCCACGTCGGCATGGCGCATGAGGCTGGTCGCGTTATCGGCAACATTGTCTGCAACAGCGATACCGAGTGAGGCGCGCACCGTGATCGTGTTGCCGCTGAGCACGAACGGCCGGTGCAATGTCTCGAGCACGCGGCGCGCGACGTGCTCCGCTTCGACGACGCTGTCGACCCCTTCGATGAGGACCGCGAACTCGTCGCCGCCCAGGCGCGCGGCCGTGTCCGGACGGCGCAGACACGAGCGAATCCGCGCCGCCACCTCGACGAGCATCGCGTCGCCTGCGGCGTGCCCGAGCGTGTCGTTGATGCCTTTGAAGTCGTCGATGTCCAGGAAGATGACCGCGACGCTCGAGACGCCTTCCGCGCTTCGCGTCAATGCCGTCTCGATGTGCTGTCCAAACAGCGTCCGGTTCGCGAGGTCGGTCAGCGAGTCGTGATACGCCTGATGCGTCAGCTGTTCCTGGAGCTCGGTGAGTCGCGCGATCGAGCGCTCCATGCGGCTGTTCTCGAGGATCACGGTCGTGCGCGTTGCGAGCGTGCGAAAGAGCTTGAGGTCGCGCTGGTCGAAGTCGCGCGCGTCGAGGTGACCGCCGACCATCAGGCTGCCGATCATTCGCGACTCGCCGCGCAGCAGCGCGACCATCGCCTCGCGCACCCCACGGCGCTCGAGCATCTGCGCGCTGGGATCGTCGGCTCTCCCCGCGCGAACGATCACGCCGGCGGTTTCGGCTTCCAGGACGTCGTCGAGCTCGCCGAGACCGAGCGGCACCATCACCTCGTCGGGGAATCCGTTGCGGACTGTCGTGCGAAACGCCTTCTCGTTGGGCTGCGATGGGAAGACGGTGAGCTGCGCGATCTCGGCGTGATAGATCGCCCGGGCGCGGTTGAGCAACAGCACGATCGACGGCTCCAGCTCACGGCCGGCCAGGGCGTCGACGGCCCCGATCAGGAACTCTGCGGCCTCGTGGTCGTAGTGCTCGCGTACCCATGCCCGGTGGGTCATGAGGACGGCGATGGTGACGACCGAGAGCGGAACGAGTGCCGCACGGTCGACCGGAATGAGCCGAACGGCGATGAGCCCGATGCACATCGACGTGACGGCAGCGACGTACGCCGAGCCGAGGTGATAGCCGACGGCGATCCACGAGTTGCGATCGCGGGGGCGGAGCAGGATCGCGTCGGAGATGCCGCGACGCAGCACGGTGATGATGGTCGCCGCGATGGCCGCGAGTGCGCTGTGCCAGACGGGGAGGGTTGGGCTTCCTGCGATGAGCCGGAAGACCCAGATGCCGATCGAGGCGAAGACCACGAAACGCGCGAGGTCGAACGCTGTTTGCCAGAGCCCGAGTGGCCGGCGCATCACCGACGACAGGCCGGTTCCGACGACATAGCCGAGGAGGAGATCCGTCGGGGTCGCGTGGAAGAGCCCGACCACAAAGGGTGCGGCCGCCAACGTGATCGCCTGCGTGCCCCGTCGCGGGCTGTCCATCGCCGCGAGTCGAGCAGTGAGGAAGAACGCCGCAGCATATGCCCACCAGGGCAGGCTCGGCGATCTGTACGCCGTCTGACCTGCGTCGTAGCCGATCCAGAGCGCTGTCCCAATCGCGAGGAGGAGGGCGCCAACAAGCCACAGTCGCGGATCGATACGGGTCCGCCGGCTGAACGCAGCCCGAAGGCGATGCACCGGTGGCGTCATCGCGTCGTTGAAATCTCCGCCTTACACAGCACCGCCGCGATCGTATGGCGAGTTGCTCCAATGCAATCGCCAGCTTCGGTGACGGCTTCGTTACTGTTTGTTCAAATTGGCCGCCACCATCGCAATCGGCACGTGCAACTGGGCCGACCACACCGACTTCTATCCACCGGAGCTGGAGCGCGGGCGCCGGCAGCGCGAAAAGCTGACCCACTACGCGCAGTACTTCCCCATCGTCGAGATCGACACCACCTTCTACGGGATCCCCCGGCCGCCCGTGGTCGAGGCATGGGTCGATCGGACCCCGGCGAACTTCCGGTTCAACATCAAGGCGTACCGCAGCCTCACCGGGCACGAGCGCGAGGATGGCCGGCCTCGGCGGCCGACGCCCGAGGAACAGCATGACTTCATGGCCGCCCTGGCTCCACTTCGCGCAGGCGGCAAGCTGGTCGCTGTCCACTACCAGTTCCCGCCCTGGTTCACCAACCGTCCCGAGGCCCGCGACTGGCTCCTGGCAGCGCGTGACCGCCACCCCGACGATCTCCTCGCGATCGAGTTCCGGCACCGCTCCTGGTACGACGGTGACGCATGGCCGGCGACGGAGGACCTCCTCCGTGAGCTGGAGTGCGTCTCCGTCGGCGTCGACTCCCCGCAGATCGGCAGCGCCACCGCCCCGCCTCTGCTCGCCATCACCTCACGCCGCCTCTGCATCGCCCGCTTCCACGGTCGCAATCGCCAGACGTGGTACTCGGGCGGGCCGACCAGCGGGGATCGCTTCAACTACCTGTACACGCCTGCCGAGCTTGCGGAGTGGGTTCCGGCGATACGCGCCGCGAGCGACGACGGTGTGCCGGTGCACGTCCTGATGAACAACAACAGAAGCAACTACGCGGTGGTCAACGCCTTCGATTTCGGCGCGATGCTGGGTGCCGGACTGCCTCGCCCGCCCCAGCCGGTGATCGACACGCTCCGCGAGCGAGACGGAGCCGTCCCCGCGTGGGTGGAGACCTCCGCGCCGGTCCCGACGCCCCCTCCGGACACTGGCGGCGGCGGTGCATCGGAGGAAGAGGGGGACCAACTCAGCCTCTCGCTATGAGGTACCCGTTTGGGGGACAATGGTGGGGGCGAACCGGCTCTGCCGGGCGGAATTTGTATTGGAGGTGTTCACGATGGCCATGGCGTCCTCTCGACGCAACGACCGTGGACGCCGGCCGGCCGCAAGCGGTGTGGTCATGCGCAATGACGGCGGCACCCACGAGGTCGAGGTCTCCCGAGCCCTCAACCAATGGGCGGTCACTGTGACGTCGATAGCCGACAACCGGATGATCACTCAGGACTTCTTCTCGCGGCGGTGGGAGGCGGTCGCGCGTGCCGAGGATTTCGTTCGCCTGCTCAATCGAAGCGAGCCTCCTCCCGGCTGGTAGCCGGCGCCTCTCAGCGCGTTTCGAGGTCCAGCAGCCAGCGCTTGCGGAGTAGCCCGCCGCCGTAGCCGCCGATGTTGCCGCCGGTGCGGACGACGCGGTGGCACGGCACGACCACGGGAATCGGGTTCGAGCCGAGCGCGTTGCCGACCGCTCGCGCCGCGCGCGGCGAGCCGATCTCGTGCGCGACATCGCCGTAGCTGGCGACCCCCCCGTACGGAATGCGCGCGGTTCTGCGGAGCACGCGCCGGGCGAACGGTCCCACGAGCGACCAGTCGAGGTCGAGGTCAAAGTCGCGAAGCTGTCCGTTGAAGTAGCTGTCCAGCTCGCGGCGCGCCGGATCGAGCCGGCGCGGTGCCTCGAGGATCCGCGGCGAGAGCTGAGCCGCCACTTCACCAAGGACCTCGTCACGGTTCTCGCTCTCGAACGCGATGCGAACCAGCCCGCGACGCGTTGCCATGAGCAGCAGCGTTCCGATCGGGCTGTCCATCGTCGTGACCGCCACGTCGATGAGCCCGCCCGCCTCCGCTCGGTCGGCGAATCTCGACGCCAGGCCTTCGTCGACGGGCGCTTGGTCAACGGTCACGTGCGGTCCCTCCTGAGCTTCTTCAGGCCCTCATGCACGCTCTGGCGCGCCGAGTCCTGTGTGGTCGACATCGCCGCCGCGATCTCCGGGTAGCTGCGGTCGCCGGCGAATCGGAGCACGACCGCGCGGCGTTGCTTCACCGGAAGCCGGCGCACGTCGTCCCAAAGGCCTTCATCAAGAACCGACTGGGCGCCTGGGGTGGCCCCTGGATCGGGGTCGGCGACGGGAGTGGGCCTGCGGGCCATCGCGCGGCGGGCATCGATCACCTTGCGGCGCGCGATCGTGAACAGCCAGCCGCGCAGGTTCGAGGCGTCGACGAGACGCGGATAGGCGCGCAGCGCGCTGAGCATCGTCTCCTGGAAGCAGTCCTCGGCGTCCGCCGGACCGATCGCGCCGACGAGGAACGAGAGCACCGCGCCGGAGTGATCGTCAAAGACGCGCTGGAACGGAGGGAGTTGGATCGATCGCACCGTGCTCACTGCATATCAAACGCGCAGGCCGGAGCGTGTGTGAGCCGCCGTCCGGATCAGGCCGGTGGTGCTTCCTGAGCGGCGCCGTCGGGACCGGCTCCGTCGGGAGCAACCTCGCCGGGAATCTCGTTGGGAAAGGCGACCGCGACTTCGAACGCGTCAGCGGCCCGCCAGATGGTCAGCATCATCGTGTCGCCGGGCTGTCGGAGCGACACCGCGCGCCGGAATTGTTCAGCGCCACCGTTGACCGTGTACGGACCGATGCCGGTGATCACGTCGCCTCCCTCAATGCCCGCGGCCTCGGCGGGCGAGCCCGGCTTGACCTGCCCGACCTCGACGCCGAATGTGGAGGGGAGCCCCTTCTCAGTGGCGATATCGGCGGTCACGGTCCGCACCGAGGCTCCAAAGGCCACGTGCTGTTCCTCGCTCTCCGGGCGAGGGAGAAAGCGCGCGAGCTGTACGGGATCGTGGCCGACGAGCAGCCGCTCCCCCACCTGGACGACGGGTGCCACGACCTTGCCGAGACGCCCGAAGAGGATGGCGGTCGCCGACGGATCGCTGAGCACGTCGCGCTTTAGGTACGCGATGCCGCGCTGATCCAGATAGCGAAGCGTCGCCTCCGACGCGGGGTCGCCCGGGCGGACGAAGACCGTGACCGTCTCGCTCACAAGCGTCAGCCCTCCGGTGGGTCACCGGCGATGGGCGGCGCCACGGACGGCTGTGACTCGCCGGGAGGTGGCGCCTGACCGTCCTCGGCCATCTGACCCGTGGGCAGGCCGGTGGCCGCCCCACGCCCGCGGCCGCGGCGGCGGCGCCGGCGACGCTTGCGCTGGGTCCCGTCCTGCGGTTGCGCCTCGCCCGGGGTGGGCGGGGTCACCGCCGTCGTGCCCCGGTCCGTTGCCGCGAGCCCCGGCTGCGGAGCCCCACGGCGCCCGCGGCGGCGGCGGCGGCGGCGCTTGGCGGCGCGCTCCGGATCGGTGCCGTCGCCCGTTTCGACCGATGCGCCGTCCTGCTGCGGGCGCGGGGCGCCCCGGTTCGGCTTGGGTTGCGAGACAAGCTCGAGCGCGCTGAGCCAGCCGCCGGTCGATCGAGACGCTTCGACGAGCACTCCGTACATCGACTCGTCACCGCTGCGCAGCGTTGCGCTGTCACCGATGCACGCAACCAGGCGCTTGGCGCGCGAGATGGCGACGTTGAGCCGGTTCGGCACGCGCAGGAAGCCGATGCGCCCGCGTTCGTTCGAGCGCACCAGGGAGATGACGACGATGTCCTCCTCGCGCCCCTCGAACGAGTCGACGGTATCGATCTTCACCGTGCGCTTGAACTTGCGACGCCCGAGTGCCTGGCGGAGACGCTCGACCTGCTCCGCGTACATCGCGATCACGGCCATGCTGAGCTCGCGCGGCGCGCGCTCATCGAGGAGACGAACGACCTGCGCGGCCACGCGGACCTCGGCCTCGTTCCGCAACGCACCGCCAGGTCCGCGGCGCTCGCGGCCGCCGCGCATCCCCTCGGTGTCGACGAAGTGGAGCGCGACCGGGAACGGCTTGCGCGTGATGTAGTCGTATGCCTCGACCTCGGGCGCGTTCTCGAGCTGGTTGTCGTACGAGGCAGCCGAGACGTACGCGGCGATGTCCGGATGCATGCGGTGTTGGATGGTGAGGAGACACTGCGCTTCGGCCGGCAACCCGCCGTCCCAGCACTGCTCGAAGAGGCTGCGGTTGACGAGGTCCTCGAGTGCCGGGTCGATCTCGACGATGCCGTAGAGCGCGTCGTCCTCGACCGGTGGGAGTTGCTTGTGGTCGCCGACGAGTGCGAGGCTTCGGCCGAGACGCAGCGCCGGCAGCGCTTCGTCGGCGCGTGCCTTGTTGGCCTCGTCGAGGATGACGATGTCGAAGTTCATGTCCGTGATGCCCGATGTCGCCGCCGTCGCGCACGTGGCGAAATAGCAGTTGGCTTCGAGCAGGCGCGGGTCGTCTTCGTCGTCGCAGCGGAATTTGTCCACGGCGGGGTGCACGCGCTCGGCCCGCGCAACGCGGACGGCGCGCATGCCAGGCGTTCCGGCGAGCCGTTCGAGCGCGTTGTCGACCGCGAGGTTGCTGTGCGACGTGACCAGGATGCGCTCATCCGGGTTGGCCGCAAGACGGCGCTTGACGGCCTCGACGATGACCGTCGTCTTGCCGGTGCCAGGCGGTCCCTGGATGAACACGGCCTGGCCGGCGCTCAGCCTGCTCAGCAGCCCCACGGCGCGGTTCTGCGGTTTGTTCGGGCGCATCCCGCTGGTGAGCCACGAGGACTCGGCGTCCGACTCGTCCTTGGGCGCAACGATGGTTTCCGGACTCACGAGGAGTTGCGCAAGCAGCCCGACGCCGAAATCCTTGGTCGCGATGGCGGCGAGCACCGAGCGCTTCGCCTGATAGAGCGCCTTGTTGAACGAGGGAGCGATGTAGCCCTCGCTGCCCGAGTGCTCGAACGTTCGCGTGACGATCTCGACGACGTGACGCTGGTGGTCGATGCGAGCGACGCGGCCGACGAAATTGGTCTCGTCGTCGGGCTCGATGAGGACTGCCGCATCTGGTGTCAGGTTGATCGGCTCTCCGATCGGGATCTGGAATTCGACCTTGCCGACCTCGGGGGATTTGCGGTCGGCATCGGTGAACTCGCGGCCGCAGGACGGGCAGCGCTCATGGCTCTCCGGACGCCACAGCGCCCGGCACGACTTGCAGCGCCAGTACTCGCGAGCGCCGTTGAAGCGGGTTCGCTGCGACTGCGCTCGCTGCTTCTCCGCGCGCTCCAGGCTGTCGACGAGCTTCAGGGTTGCGTAGAGCTGCTCGGAGCGAGCGGCGTGCTGCGTCGAGACGCGCCAGTCGAGCAGCCGGAACGTGTCGCTGACGACGCCGTTTGCCTCGGTCACCACCGGTTCGCGGGTGGTGATCGTGAGGAGCTTTGCGCCCTCCGGCTGGCCTCCCGTCGGGCGGATCGTGACGACCCGCAGGCCGAGGTGCTCGCGGGTGCCGTCGGGTCCCGGCTGCGCGACGCATTGCAGGACGAGATCGGGCAGGTCGAGGCGCAGGTGCGGCGGATCCTCGTCACCGAACGAGACGGAGACGTGTCCGACTTCACCGATACGCTCGGCAAAGACGGTGCGCGGGTCGGCACCGGGCTGCGAACCATGGGCCCACGCTTCCAGGACAACCATGGCATCGCTGCCGTCGGGCACGATCAGGTGCAGACGATCGAGCGCGAGGTCTGGGGCTATCAGCGGACTGTCAACCTCGGACGCGGCGGTGGCCCTGTCCACCGGCGCAAATGAATGGACTTCGGGACGGCTTCGGGCGGTGCTTTTGCACGCGGGGCGACGATCCGATCGACGTCAACCGCGGGGACGCCCGAGGGCTCCCGTCTGTCAGCGACTATACCCGATCGGAGCAACGGTGCAACGTCAACGGTGTGAAGGGTTGTCTCCACTACGATCAGTGCATGGCCGACAACCCAACCCCCGGCGTCGATCTCAGCGGCATCCATTCCGAGCTCGACAAGCTCAAGTCGCAGCTGTGCCGGTGCCAGCACCAGGGCACATGCATGGCCTGCAAAGGCTTCGAGGTGATCCGCCAGCAGGTGCAGGTCGTTGCCGCGGCGGCATCCCAGCCGGTGCTCATGCAGGTCGCGCAGGAAGTGCAGATGGAACAGTTGATGTCCCAGCTCGGTGGGCTGCAGGAGAAGCTCTCGGAGGATCCGCAGCTCCAGGACCTCATGGCCCGCATGTTCGAGCGCGTCCAGGACGACCTCGGGGGTCCCGAGCAGTTCCAGCAGATGCTCGGCGGCCTGTTCGGGGGCATGCCGGGGATGGAGGGCATCACCCCCGACGCCAACGTGCCGCCGGACGATCGACCGTCACCGCCGAAGGATCGCAAGCCGCGCGACGACACTCCGTTCGACGATCGCGACTCTCCTTCCGACGACCGGCCGGCTCCTTCAAAGGACTAGCTGAGCGTGTCCGCGGCCCGACTTCGCCGTTCCGTTCTCGCCGTTCCTGGCAGTAACCCGCGGATGATGGAGAAGGCCGCGGCGAGCGCGGCCGACGAGGTCTTCCTCGACCTCGAGGACGCGTGCGCGCCACTCGAGAAGCCGGCGGCGCGCGGCAGGATCGTCGAGGCGCTGCGCACCCACGACTGGCACGGCAAGACGCGGGTCGTGCGCATCAACCAGGTCACGAGCGAATTCGCCTTCGACGATCTGCGCGAGGTCATCGGCGGTGCCGGCGATGTCATCGACTGCATCATGGTCCCCAAGGTGCGCAACCCCGGGGATGTCGCATTCGTCGATCGCGCGCTGCTCCAGCTGGAGCAATCCCTGGGGTTTCCCGCCGGCCGTATCGGCATCGAGGCGCAGATCGAGGACGCGGAAGGGCTCATGCGCGCGGATGAGATCGCCTTCTCCAGCGCGCGCCTGGAGACGTTGACCTTCGGGCCCGCCGACTTCTCGGCGTCGATGCAGCTGCCGTCGCTGACGGTGCGGAACAACGACACGTACCCCGGCGACATCTTCCACTACGTGCTCTTCAAGCTCGCGGTCGCCGCCCGAGCGGCGGGCATCCAGGTGATCGATGGGCCGTACCTCGCGATCCACGACGTTGCCGGATACCGAGCGTCGGCGGCACGAGCGGCAGCACTGGGCTACGACGGTAAGTGGGCGCTGCATCCGTCGCAGATCGAGCCGGCGAATGAGGCGTTCACGCCGGCGCAGGCCGACTTCGACAAGGCGGCACAGATCCTCGAGGCATATCGGCGTGCGACCGAGGTGGACCGCCGAGGCGCGGTGATGCTCGGCGACGAGATGATCGATGAGGCGTCGCGAAAGATCGCGATGGGTTTCTACGCGCGCGGCATGGCGGCTGGACTCACGCCCTCAGCTGCGCAGCCCAGGGAGTCGACGGCCGACTGATATGGGGTCGCTCGACGTGGGGCCCGGCCGGAGGCGGGCCGGCTCCAGCGGGTCGCGGCCGGTGGCCACCACCGCCGTCAGTCGGTCGCGCGCCATCTCGACCGCGCGCGGATCGATGTCGGCTCCGATGAAGTCGCATCCGAGACGCACAGCGGCAACCGCCGAGGAACCACTGCCACAGAAGGGGTCGCACACCGTGAACCCTGGCTCGGCGCTGGCCTCGAGCATCATCTCGAAGAGCCGCACGGGTTTCTGCGTCGGGTACGCGGCGCGATGCATGCGCGGTACGGCCCAGACGTCAGCCAGATCCCGGCGCGCGACCTTGCGCCGACCCTTGCTCGCGAACACGATCTGCTCGTGGCGGCGGCGGAAGTAGTGACCCATCCCAAGATGCACCTTGTCCCAGACGATCACGCCTTTCACATCGAAGTACTCGCGCACGAGCGCACCCAGCGAGAGCATCGAGAAGCTGTCGAACATGATGTAGACGTGCCGGTCCGGACGGAGCACGCGCGCGCACTCCGCAAGGAAGACCCGATACGTCTCCGGGTCGTCGGAGAACTCGTGGAACCACCGTTCGTTGTCCGGCTTGCCATAGCTGCCGACGATGCGGCCGTGCCCGAAGCGCATGTGCTGATTCATGCCTGAGTACGCGGGGTCGGTGACGATGACGTCGACGGACGAATCCGCCCGATCGCGAAGCAACGCGATGCAGTCCTGCGTGCGGATGTCGAAGCTTCCCATCGCAGCGTTGGATACCGCCTCGGCTCCGTCAAGCGGGCGGGCGATCATCTCGCGAACGGCCGTTCGCACATCTCGGCAACTCTAGCAGCGCAGCTCCGCCCTACACTGCCAACCGAATGGCGGGAGGCTTCGAGAGACAGGTTCGCGCGCGAGACGAGTACCGCCGTCGCAACCCGTCATGGGTCGACAGCGTGACCCGCTACCGCTCCCTGATCGGGAGCGTCGCGCACCCGGGTGCACGGATGCTCGACCTCGGCTGCGGACGCAACGGCCTGCACGGGGACGACCTTTCCTGTGCGCCCGAGACCACCGTCGTCGGCGTCGACCCTGACCCGGACGCGCTCGCGGGCAACGCGGTGGTGTCGCATCGAGTGGTTGGCTCAGGCGAGGATCTGCCCTTCGCAGCCGCCTCCTTCGACATCGTCGCGTCAGCCTGGGTGCTCGAGCATCTCGACCATCCCGGCCTGGTGTTCTCCGAGGTCCGCCGCGTGCTCGTCGACGGCGGACGGTTCGTCTTCGTGACGCCGAACGCGCGGAACTACAACGCATGGATGATCCGGGCCGTGCCGCATCGATGGCATGCAGCGCTGACCCGGCGCCTCTACGGCCGCGGCGAGGGCGATGCCTACCCGGTCCGCTATCGGGCCAACAGCAGTGCCCGGTTGCACCGACTGCTGAACGCGGCCGGCTTTGAGCGGAGTCGCCTCATGTACAACGGCGATCCGTCGTACATCGCATTCAACCGGGCGCTGCTCGAGACCTCGTTCGGTATCGAGCGCGTCCTCGCAATGCCCGCGCTGGAGAGCGCCCGGGTGCACATCCTCGGGGTCGCACGGGCCTGACGACTAGACTCGTGTCGTGTCCATCGATCTGACGACCGAGCAGCGCGAGATCGTCGGCATGGTCCGGGATTTCGTGGAGCGGGAGATCATCCCGGTCGCGCACGACCTGGAGCACGACGACACCTACCCGGAAGGGATCGTTGCGCAGATGAAGCGGCTCGGATTCTTCGGCTTCGCTGTGCCCGAGGAGTACGGCGGCACCGGGCTCGACTACGCGACCTACGCCATGGTCTGTGAGGAGATCGCTCGCGGCTGGATGTCGATCACCGGGATCATCAACACCCATTTCATCGTCAGCTTCCTGATCGAGAAGTTCGGCACGGACGAACAGCGGCAGCGATTCCTGCCGCGCATGGCGACCGGGGAATTCCACGGTGGATTCTCGATGAGCGAGCCCAACTGCGGCTCCGACGTGCAGGCGATCCAGACGCGTGCCGTCCTCGACAACGGCGACTATGTCATCAACGGCACCAAGATGTGGGCCACCAACGGGGCGCACTCGACGGTGGTCGCAACCCTCGTGAAGACTGACCCCGGCGCCGCACCACCGCACCGCGGGATGTCCTGCATCCTCGCCGAGAAGCAGTACCCGGGGTTCACAGCGTCACGCCATATCGAGAAGCTCGGGTATCGCGGTGTCGAGACCACGGAGCTCGTCTTCGACAGCAACCGTCAACCGGCCTCGAATCTGCTCGGTGGCGCCGAGGGCCAGGGGTTCAAGCAGATGATGGCGGCGATCGAGCTCGGGCGCGTGAACGTTGCCGCGCGCGGCGTGGGCGTTGCCCAGCGTGCTTTCGAGCTTTCCATCGCATATGCGCAGCAGCGTCATGCCTTTGGCGTGCCCATCGCCGAGCATCAGGCCATCCAGTTCAAGCTCGCCGACATGGCGACGAAGATCCAGGCGGCGCGACTCCTCACGAACTTTGCGGCGCGCAAGAAGGACGCCGGCGAGCGGGCCGACATCGAGTGCGGCATGGCCAAGCTTTTCGCCACCGAGACCTGCTTCGAGGTTGTCAGCGAGGCGATGCGCGTGCACGGCGGCTACGGATTCTCGAAGGAGTACGAGGTGGAGCGTCTCTATCGGGATGCGCCACTGCTGATCATCGGCGAGGGGACCAACGAGATTCAGCGCGTCATCATCGCCAAAGGTCTCCTGGAGCGCTACCGCATCAGCGCTTGATGATCTCCAGCCCAGGGACGTGGGCGAGTCGCGAGCGCATGACGGCAATCGCGGCCTCCTGATCATCGATGAGCAGGAACCTTCTCCCGAGCTCGGCTGCGGCGACACCGGTGGTGCCGCTGCCCGCGCACCAGTCGACCACCAACTCCCCCGGTCGCGACGAGGCGGCCACGATCCTGCGCAGGATGCCGAGCGGCTTCTGCGTGGGGTATCCGGTGCGCTCTCGCGACGACGTCGGCACGATGGTGTGCCACCAGACGTCGGTGGGTGTTTTGCCGCGCGCTGCCCGCTCAGGTGTCTGCAGCCGAGGTGCCATGTACGGCTCGCGCGGCACCTCGCTCGCGTCGAAGTGATAGAGGCGCGGGTCGCGCACGTAGACGAGGATGACGTCGTGCTTTGCCGGCCATCGCCGTTTCGTTCGTGCGCCGTAGTCGTACGCCCACACCACCTCGTTGAGGAAGCACTCGCGGCCGAAGATCTCGTCGAGCAGCACCTTGCAGTAGTGCGACTCGCGAGGATCGATGTGGAAATAGAGGCTGCCGTGGGGCGCCAGGATCCGGCGCGTCTCGACGAGTCGCGGTCGCAACCACCCGGCGTAATCGTCGAAGCGATCATCGAAACGCGCGCCGTCCCTCCGTTCGGTCCGGTAGCGGCGGCCCGCGAACCCGAATCGCGACCCCTCGGCATCCAGCGTCGCGGTGGTGCGCAGCCCCTGGCGCGGACCGCCGGTGTTGAACGGGGGATCGACGTACACGAGGCCGGCACATCCCGCCGGCAGGGTGCGGAGGACATCGAGTGCCTCGCCATGCACAAGAGTGGCGGACGAGTCCGACGCGTCGGGGCGGGATCGCATCGCAGGCACGTACAGTAGGGTGAAGCATGGATACACGTGCACTCGTTGCCGCTTCCGTCCAGGGCACCGACGGTGAGCCCGTCCGTCTCGCCGACGCATGGCGCGACCACCCAGCGGTTGTCGTCTGGCTGCGCCACTTCGGCTGCGTGTTCTGCCGGGAGCACGTCGCCGAGGTTCGCGCCGCTCGACCGGACATCGAGGCGCTCCACGGGGGCATCGTGTTCGTGGGCAACGGCACGCCACGCGCCGCGGCCTGGTTCCAGAAGCGCTTCGCGCCCGACTCCACCGTCGTGACGGACCCGGACCTGGTCACGTACAGAGCGATCGGCGCCCGCTCGGGGCTCATGTCGACGCTCGGACCGAAGGCATGGGGAGCCGGACTGCGCGCGTTCAGCACCGGCGCCCGTCAGACGACCACCAAGGGCCACCCGTTCCAGCAGGGTGGTGTCCTGGTGATCGCGCCGGCGAACACGGTGCTCTACCGGCACGTCAGCGCCACCGCCGGTGACCACGCACCGCTCGACCGTGTGCTCGCCGCGCTGCGGGCAGCGGACGCACCGTCCGCTGCGGCCTGACCCACCGTGCAGTTCGGCCGCTACTTCGAGGAGTTCGACGTCGGCGCCACGTACCGGCACTGGCCCGGCAAGACGATCACCGAGGCAGACGACCACCTCTTCTGCCTGATCACCATGAATCACCATCCGCTCCACACCGACGCGCACTACGCGGAGACGAAGACCGAGTTCGGGCGCAACGTGGTCGTCGGAAACCTCGTGTACAGCCTCGCGATCGGGATGAGTGTCGCGGACATCAGCGGCAAGGCGATAGCCAACCTCGAGGTGGAGTCGCTCAAGCACGAGCACCCGACGTTCCACGGCGACACCATCTACGCGGAAACCACGGTGCTCGAGAAGCGCGAGTCATCGACGAAGCCTGACCGGGGGATTGTCACCGTCGAGACACGCGCGTTCAACCAGCACGGTGAGCGCGTCTGCATCTTCAAGCGCCGTGTGATGGTGCCCAAGCGCGAAGCAGGAGCGCTGCAACCCCCGGACATCCCCGCCGGCGCAGGCTGAGATGTGCGCGGTCAGCGCGCGGATCGCCGCTCGGTACAGCGTGCGCGCGCTGCTGCCCGGACCCGACGATGCGCTGCGCGACGCCGTGCTGCGCCTCGGCGTTCCCGCCGAGAAGCTCATGGTGCTGGCCCACCGCGGCGCCGTCGAGGCGCTGGCGCTCCGGGGGCTGACCCAGGACCAGGCCCGTGTGATGGAACGGCTGGTGGCCCGGGGCGGTGGAGAGATGCTCACCAACACCGACGGGGACCGCGCGGTGGTGCTCATGCCGCTGCTCGCCGCCGGCACCCTCCCCGACGAGCTCGCGGGCTGGAGTGAGCGAACAGGCGAGGTCGGCGCCGCCATCGGAGCAGTGCTCATGTCCCGATGCACCGCGCCCCAACCGCTCGAGATCTCCGGCCACCGCCTCGACTTCGGAGCGCGCACGCTGGTCATGGGCATCCTCAACGTCACGCCGGACTCGTTCTCCGGCGACGGTGTCGGCGACGATACCGGCGCAGCCGTGCGGCGCGCGCTGATGCTGGCCGAGGAAGGCGCGGATATCATCGATATCGGCGGCGAGAGCACGCGTCCGTCGAAGACACGTGAGCCCGTATCAGTCGACGTCGAGATGACCCGCGTCATCCCGGTGATCCGCGAGCTCGCGGGACGGCTGACGGTCCCGATGAGCATCGACACTCGCAAAGCCGCCGTCGCGGACGCGGCGCTCGACGTGGGCGCCGTCATCGTCAACGACGTCTGGGGCCTGCGCGGTGATCCAGACATGGTTCGGGTCGTTGCAGCGCACCCCGGCACCGGGCTCGTCGTCATGCACAACCAGCACGGCACCGAGTACGGCGACCTCCTCGACGATGTCTGCCTCGGACTCCGCGAGAGTGTCGCCGCCGCCGAGGCAGCGGGAATCCCCGTCGAGCGCGTGATCATCGACCCGGGGTTCGGGTTCGCGAAAACGCCGGCACACAACCTCGAATTGATTCGCCGTCTGGGCGAGCTGCTCGGGCTCGGTCGCCCCGTCCTCGTCGGTCCATCGCGGAAATCAACCATCGGCCTGCTCACCGACGGGGCGGATCAGAGCAAGCGGCTCGAGGGCAGCCTGGCATTCGCAACACTTGCTGTACGCGCAGGAGCGCACATGGTTCGTGTGCACGATGTTGCGGCGACGCTGCGCGCGCTGCGCGTCGCCGACGCTGTTGTGCGCGGTACACCGGAGTCGCTCCGGGGTGCGCCGATTCCCGGTCCCACCGGATGAGCTCCAACGGGGAGTCCACCGACACCGCCTGGGTATCGCTGGGGAGCAACGTCGGACACCGTGGCCGCAACCTCGCCCGGCTCCGCGATGCGCTCACCGACGGCGGCGTGTCGATCAGTGCGGCTTCGCCGGAAATCCTGACGCTCCCTGTCGGCGTGACCGCGCAGGGCGATTTTCACAACCAGGTCGTCCGCCTGCGGAGCCCGGTGCCGTGGACGCCCCGGCGGTGGCTCGAGCACTGTGTCAGCGGGGAGCGCGCCGCCGGCCGGCGCCCCACGTATCGATGGGGCCCGCGCGTCGCCGACGCCGACATCCTGCTCCTCGGTGTGCACGGCGAAATCCAGGTGCGGGAACCGGATCTGACCGTTCCGCATCCCGAGCTGGCACACCGTCCGTTCGAGCGGCGACTGCTTGACGAAGCCGGTTTCGATGCCCTCCAGGCGGGGAGCTGGTCCTCCTAGATCGGCAGGCGATCGGCGAGCTGCGGCACCAGCTTCAGCGCGGTGTCGATCTGCTTCGCGAGCGCGGCGAGGTCCGGCTGCTTCTCGAAATCGAGGAACCAGGAGTGCTCGGCGGTGAACTTCTCGACGAGCGTCGTCGTGCCGAGCACGGCGATTCCAACGTGCACGCTGGGCTTGTCGTCATCGGAGAATGCCTTGCCCAGCAACGTCTGCACGATCTCGACCCAGCCGCCGACCTCGTCGAGATCATGGAGCTCGTATCCGCCGTCGCCGAGCACGAACTCAGCCTCGACATCGACGAAGGCCTGCGGAGTGATCTGCTGATGCGGGCAGTCCTGCGCTTCGTCGTCGTCGTGATACAGCTCGCAGTCCGCACCGGGGCCATACGCGGAGATGAACGTCAGGAGCGCGTCCCACGTGTAGCTGACGTGCACGTGGTAGCGCGGCGGCGGATCGCCGGTGAGCCGCACCGTGCACTCGAAACGGCGTTCGCCGAGACCCGGCTCGAGGTGGTGACGGACATCCTCGATGCTCAACCCCACGCCGTCGACGGCTTCGAGGAGGTCGGAGGCGAACTCCTCATACGATGGGAACGTCGGTCTGTCGGCCGGCTGCTGCTCCGACCCGGCCTGTCCGGCGCCGGGATGTTCCGCCATGAGCTCAGGAACCCGGGCGGAAGTGGCGAACGGCGATTCGCACGAGGTTGGCGCCGACGACCACGACGAAGAAGAGCGCGATCGCGATCACCAGCGGCAGCTCAACATCGGGCGTCGAGTACGTGTAGGTCGCCAGCACCGCGGCAGCGAGGAGCGCAACGGCGATGACGGACAACGCCCCGACGGTGATGGAGAGCACCGGATCGGGCTGGTCGCGACCGGCGGCGGACCCGCGGGAATCGAGCATTGGGGGTGTACGCACGATGCCGAGTGTACTTTGCGGCCCCCCCACGTCAGCGACGTGGATCAGCGTCTGAGGCCGGCGAATCGGTAGCCGATGCCCGGCACGGCGAGGATGTGCCGGGGCCGGCCCGGTTCCGGCTCGATCTTGCGCCGCAGATTGCGCACGTGGACGTCGATCACCCGCGTCTCGATGGGGTGCTCGTAGCCCCAGACCGCGCTGAGGATCCGCTCACGGGAGAGCACCTTGCCCGCGTTCGACGCCAGGTACGAGAGGAGATCGAACTCGGTGTGGGTCAGGACGATGTCGCGTTCCGCTCGGGTCACTCGCCGCTCGGCGGTATCGATGACGAGGTCGCGGAAGACGAGGCGCCCGTCCGACGGCTTGTCCTCGCCACGCAACTCCTTGGCCTTGCGGAGATGGGCGCCGATGCGCGCCAGGAGCTCGCGGGGACGGAACGGCTTGGCGATGTAATCGTCCGCTCCGATCTCGAGCCCGAGGACAACGTCGATCTCGTCGTGCTTCGCGCTCAGGATGATCACGGGCATGCGATGACCGGAGCGGCGGATCTCCCTGCACACGTCGAAGCCGGACAGGTCGGGGAGGACGAGGTCGAGGATCACGACGTCCGGATGGAAGGTTTCGAGGCGTGCCAGCGCCTCGGTGGCCCGTTCTGCTTCCTGAACGGTGTATCCCTCGCTCTCACACGTCAGGCGCACCGCTCGACGGACGAGTGCGTCGTCGTCGACCACAAGCACCCGCACCTGCTGACCATCCACGCCTATTCCTCGAAGTGCCCCCGCGCCATTCTGACTATTCCAATCCTCGTTCGAAACGGCGAAGGGTTGGTACTATACGGGCCGACTCCAATTCGGACCGCCCCCTTCAGGGACGGTCTCCATTCATACAACTGGAGAGCCGCCACCGTGCAGACCCAGGGTTCTCTTCGTGACGGCGGACTCGCGACGCTGCTCCAATCGATGCAGGCAGAGCGGGCCACCGGAACGCTGACCATCGACAACGGCGGAGACAGTTGCTCGCTGTACTTCCTCTTCGGACACCTGTTCCACGCCAGCGGACCGAGTGGGCAAGGCGAAGAGGTGGTGATCGACGCCCTTGGCTGGGACGACGGGTCATACCAGTTCGATCCACGCGCCAAGTTGCCTGCCGAGGAGACCATCAAGGCCTCGCCGGCGGAGCTGATCGCCGCCGCGGAGAGCCGGCACGCCCCGGCGGCCGCCGCATCGACCGGCACCTCATCGTGGCCCGAGACCGCGCCCGCATATTCGACGTCCGACGCCTACTCGGCCCCGGCCGCGAGTCTCCCCGCTCCGATCGAAGAGCCTGCGTACGCCATGTCCACGCCGGCTGCGGAGCCCGTTGCCGAGACGGAAGCACCCGCCCCGGCGGCGCACGCCGAACCCGCGCCGGAACCGGAATCCGAGCCAGAGCCGGAGCCGGCCTCGGCCGCTGAGTTCCACGCGGTACCGGCGGTCACCCCGGCGCCCGAGCCGATTTCGTACGCACCGGCGCCCGCGGCCTCGACACCCGTGGCGCCGGCACCCGCCGCTTCCCCAGATCGCCCGGTGGGCACATCAGGCGGTGCCGCATCGTCTACTGTTCAGCCCGTGCGGGTGTACCCACTTCCCTCGGGCCGCGCCCATTACGAGGGGCTGAAAAGCGCGTTCGTCGACTTCCCACGTCTGCTGCGGACGTTGCGGTCGGATCGGCACACCGGGTATGTGAACCTGAGCGGGACCGGGTATTCGGGGGTCATCCTCCTCAACGACGGTCAGGCCCTGCAGGCGCTTTGCAGCAACGGCACCGCCGTCCAGGGTGAATCGGCGTTCCTCCAGATCCGCCGCCATATGGATGCAGGCGACGGCGTCATCGACGTCATCGAACTCGACGGAGAAACCGTCACCGCGCTTGCCCAGCTGTTCACATCGCCATACCTCTACAGCGGTCTGCTCGGCCGGTTCGTCAATCTCGATGCGCTGCTCGAGTACCTCTCGGAGGAACACGTCAGCGGCTCGGTGGTCGTGCAGACCCCCAACGAGGCCGGGATCATCCTGCTTCGCGATGGCGACATCCTCGGGACCTACACGGAAACCCAGCGATCCCTCGACAAGGCGACGACTGCGGTCGCGACCCTGGCCAAGGATCGGCAGTCGAGCATCGAGGTGAAGGGCGGCGACGGGGCCATCGCCGCCATCGACGTCGACGCAGCGCTCAACCGCGCCTACTAGCGCCGCTGCGCGCGGTCGTCGTTCCGCCGGCGCTCGACGCACGGCGCTCGGGGCTGCAGCCGGGCTGATCGTCGCGTCCCTGTCCGGGTGTTTCGCCAGCCCACCGCAGATCATCCAGTTGATCCCCAATCGCGGCTCGGTGGGCGTGTCCGCTGATGCGCCCATCACCGTCGAGTTCGACCGCCCTGTCGACACGACCTCAGTGCAAGGACGTTTCTCGGTGAACCGTGCGATCCCGTCCTGCGACCTCGACGCGGCGTTCACCGCTGGACCGCTGGCACCCTGCCGGATCGTGTGGCTCAGCGGGGATACGGGGTTCACCCTCCTCCATCCTCGGGCGATCCTGGCTCCGAGCACCGCATACACCTTCACGCTCGCGGGCGGAATCCGGGATCCCAGCGGCGTCGTCAACTCCGTGGACCACCACTGGACGATCACGACGGGGCAGGCGCCGGTGATCCGGAGCATCGAGCCGGCCACCGGGGCGACCCGCGTCCCGGTCGATACACCGATATCGGTGAGCTTCTCGACGAGCATGGCGGCGGCTCCGACCGAGGCAGCGATCACATTGGCGCCGGCGGTCCCCGGCACGCGGGTCGTCCGCAACAGCGTTGACCCGAGCCGGTTCGTGGTGCTTCCCGGCGGCATGCTCGAATCAGGGGTGACCTACACCCTCAGCATCGCGGCGACCGCGGCGGACATCCACCAGCAACCGCTCGTCGCCGGCGAATCGGTGAGCTTCACCACCGGAGGGCTCTCACCGGGTCCACACGCGGTGGTGCTGGCCCGGGCAGACGGAGAGGACGGTGCGACGACGGTGCTCTTCTCGCCGCTGGCGCCGCTGCAGGCGGGCGAACCGATCTCGGCGGAGGCGGTGCTCGTCGCTCCCCGATGCCAGAACACTTCGGGGTGCGGTGAGGCGGCCCGCGCGGCTCCGCTCTACACGTACACGGCCGCGGCGCTCTCACCCGGGGGCCTGTGGCTTGCGGTGGTCGAGCTGGATGCCACCATCGCGGCGCCTCAGCCGGTGCTCGTCGTGCTCAATCCGGCGACCGGGTTCGTGCTCGCGAGCTTCACGCACTCGTCGCTGCCTTCATGGTCTCCGGACGGTTCGACGATGGCGTTCTCACACGCGGGATCGGTGTCCTTCTTCGCCACCGGGACCGGGAAGCTGACGAGCCTGCCGGCCGGGGATCCGCTCGTGGCTCCCGCACGGTGGAGCCCCCTCGGCGAGGGGCTCGTCCTCGACGTCGCGGGCACGAACGATCTCGAGCATCTCGAGCTGGCGGACTCCGTGGTCCTTGCTCGCTACGCCCTGCCCGGTGTGACCGGGGCATCGAGTGGCGCGGCGATCTCGCCTGACGGAGCGCAGCTCGCATTCCTGCGTTCCACGCCACCGGCGCTGGGGACCTGGATCGCGGGACTCGGGCCGGCGTCGAGCTCGCCGCGATTGCTCGATCAGGCGCTCAGTCCGATCGGGTTCACCGCTCCGGGGACGCTCGTGGGGATCAGCCAGCCTGCGGTCGGCGCCCCGAGCCTCGTGCTCGTCAGTGTTGCGGGGGATGTGCAGATACCGATCGCGTCCGGCCCGGCGAACGGCTTCCTGAACACGGCGGTGATCGCCCCGTCCGGCCGTCAGCTCGTCTATCTCTCGCCCGACGCCAACGACATCGTGCAGGCGTACGTCGAGAACGCGGACGGCAGCCATGCCCTGCAGATCACCAGCTTTGCCGCCCGCACGCTGATCGCCGCGGCGGTCACGGTGAACGGATGAGGCGCCTGCTCTTCCTGATCGCCGACACCGGCGGGGGCCATCGTGCAGCAGCCACTGCTGTGGAGCGCCAGATGGCCGACGCCGCCCCTGGCGAGTTCGAGATCACCATCCTCGATCCGTTTGCTGCGGCCCCACAACGGATCATCGGCGGGACCGCCGGCCTCTACGGGCCGATCACGCGCCACGCCCGATGGCTCTGGGCCGGCCTCTATCACGCCACGAACAGCCGGCCCGCCGTGAGCCTGCTCGAGCGCACGGTGCTGCGCTCGGTGACCCGCGCGGTCGACGACGCCATCCGCCGGCTGCAGCCCGACTGCGTGGTGTCGTTTCACCCGCTGCTCAACCACATCAGCGTGCGCGCGGCACAGGCCCACGAGCGACGCGTGCCGGTGATCACGGTCATCACCGACCTGGTCGACATCCACGCATCGTGGGCGTGCCCTGATGTCGACGCCGTGGTCGTGCCATCGCCTGGAGGCTTTGAACGCTGCCGCCGGGCGGGCATCCCCGCATCGCGCTGCCACGACATCGGCCTCGCGGTGGACCGGCGTTTCACCGACCTGCCGAGCGACCCCGCCGGCATCGCCGCGCTCCGTCGCCAGCTCGGGTTGCGCCCCGACAGCTTCGTCGTCCTTGTGTGCGGTGGTGCCGACGGCTCCGGGGGGCTCGTGCGCAACGCACAGGCCATCGCCGCCACCACCATCGACCTCGATCTCGTGGTGATCTGCGGTCGCAATGAGCGCGCTCATTCGGCGCTTGCCGGGTTGCGTACGGCCGCGGGGCGCGAGGTCCGCGTGCTGGGCTACGTGACCGACATGCCCAGATGGATGCGCGCAAGCGACATCATCGTGTCCAAGGCCGGGCCGGGAACCATTGCGGAAGCGCTCTGCTGCGGACTGCCGCTGCTGCTGGTCTGGTATCTCCCCGGACAGGAGCGCGGCAACGTCGAGTGGGTGGTCGACATCGGCGCCGGACGCTTCGTGCCCCATGTCGAGCAGCTCGTCGATGCCGTGACCGAGCTTGCGGTCCCCGGCTCAGCAACGCTCGCCTCGATGCGCGAGGCGGTGCGCGCCGCTGCCCGACCGGACGCCACACGTCGCATCGCGGCGTTGATCGCCGGGATGGCGGCCGGCGCTCCCGCGTGACCGCGGCGGTCCCCAGGTGCACGATCACGCGACTGCGCGTGCATTGCTTTCGCAACTACGCGGAGGCGACGGTGCACTTCGGGCCGGGTCTGAACATCATCCACGGGCAGAACGCGCAGGGAAAGACGAATCTGCTCGAGGCCATCGCGACTCTCGCGTTGAGTCGATCGCCGCGAGCAACGACGACCGGCGACCTGTTGCTCTGGGGTCACGACGAGGGTCTTGCTGAGGCTGACATTCAGCGGCCTCCCACGAACGTCACGCTCGCGGCCAGGTTCCTGCGTGAGCCGGCGTCGGGCAGGGTGACTCGAACAGCGATCATCGACGGCAAGCCACGTGCGGCGCGTTCTGTCCTCGGCGTCTGTCCCGTCGTGCTCTTCTGGCCCGAGGATCTTGCGCTCGTGCGCGGCGGGCCCGAGGGCCGGCGCAGATTTCTCGACGTCATCCTCGCGCAGACGGATCCGCATTCTGCCGCTCACATGTCGCGCTACCGGCGGGTGCTCGAACAGCGCAACGCGTTGCTCCATCAGCTGCGTGGCGGTGGCGGCGGTCGTGAGGCGCTCAACGGCTTCACGAGCGAGCTGGCTCGCCACGGCGCATGGCTTGCGCAGGCGCGCTCGAGGCTCGTCGTCGCGCTGGCTCCGTTGGCGGCCGCTGCACTCCATGATCTGAGCGGCCGGCGTGAGCACATCGCCCTGCGCTACGCACCGGCGCACACGGCAGCCATCCCCGACGACCTGGCGGACGCCGAGCAGGCGCTCCTGGACACACTCCGCACGCGGGCCACCGAGGAGATCACGCGCGGCATCACGCTCGCGGGTCCGCACCGCGACGATGTCGCGGTCGACCTCGACGACCGCGCCGCGCGCGGCACAGCGTCGCAGGGTCAGCAGCGCAGCATCGTGCTCGCGTGCAAGCTCGCCGAGGTGCGCTACCTCCAGGACACGGCGGGCGTTGCTCCGGTCATCCTTCTGGACGATGTGCTCAGCGAGCTCGATCCCGGACGTCGCGCACAGCTGCTCGCGCTCCTCGCGGCAGGTGGACGCAACCAGGTGTTCGTGACCACCGCCGAGCCATTCCCAGGCGTGGCGGATTTCGCCGAGGTCATGTATCACACCGTGCGTGCCGGCGTTGTGACGCAGGACGAGCGCGCATGACCGAGGAGCGACTTTCGGACCTCATCGACCCTGCGCTACGCGGTCTGGGTGTGCGCGGCCAGGTCCGCGAGGAACGTCTGCGCCTGGCGCTTGCGGAAGTCGTCGGCGCCAGTCTCGCGTCGCTCTGCCGCGCCGAACGGCTCGACCGCGGTGTCCTTCTCATCGCGACGGCGAACACCGCGCTCGCACATCAACTGCAGATGGATGCGCCGCGCGTCGTCGACGCGCTGAATCGTCAGGTCGGCCAGAACCTGGTGCGCCGCATTCGATTCTCAGCGATGTGACCGGTGTGCGAAGCCTTTATGCGACGCGCACCGGCATGATGATGCAGAGGTAGTCGTCGCTCCCCACGGGTCGGATGACGCCAGGCTGCAACGATCCGTTGAACGACAGGATCACCTCGTCAGAGTCGAGCGCCGACAGCGCGTCGAGCATGTAGCGCGCGTTGAACGCGATCTGCACGTCGTCGCCTTTCACCGTTGCGGTGAGCGGCGCCTCGTCGTCGCCGACTTCAGCCGTCTGCGCAAGCAGCGTCAGGGTGCCGTCGCCGATGCGAAGGCGAACGGGGTTCGCCGCGTCGCGCGCCAGGACCGCAGCGGTCTTCGCCTCGCGCAGCAACGACGCCGTCGAGAGGCTGACCGTGGTGGTCGACTCACCGGGAATCACCTGCGTGTAGTTGGGATATGTCCCCTCGATCAACCGAGAGGAGATCTCGACGTCCTTCAAGGTGAAGAAGACCTGGTTGCGCGCGTGCGCAAAGGCGATGCCGACTGTGGGGCGGCTCGGGTTCACGGCACGCGCCACCTCGGTGAGATGACGCGACGGGACGATGACCGAGGTCACCGGCGGTGCGCCGTGCACTGTCACATCGATGGTCTTGACCGCCAGTCGGTGCCGGTCGGTTGCCGCCATGGTCAGCCGGTTGCCATCGATCTGGAGCAGCACACCCGTGAGCACGGGTGATGCCTCGTCCGAGCTCGCGGCCATCACGGTCTGCGCGATGGCGCCCTGGAGGGTCGGGGCGTCGACCTCGATGACGGTGTCCGTGTCACGTGCCGGCAGCGGAGGGAACTCCACCGCGTCGATGCCGTGGAGATTCGCGTGATGCACGCCACCGGCGAGCTTCAGCACCTGTGACGTCGGGTCCAGCTCCATGGAGCATGGAGCGTCGCCGAGCGAGGAGACGAACTCACCCAGGAGCCGCGCGGGAACCGTCGTCCTGCCCTCCTCGAGCACCGTGGCGGGAACGACCACGGTGATCGTGAGGTCAAGGTTCGTCGCCGTGACGCGCAGACCTTCCGCCGCCGTTTCGAGCAGGACATTGCTGAGCACGGGGAGCGTTGATCGAGGGGATACGGCCCTCGAGACGAGCCCAAGGGCACCACTCAGCGTGGAGGACGAGACGGTTGCTTTCATGGACGGCTCCTCTCCGGATCGTGCGTTGTCACCGAGTGGTGTATCACCAGGGTTAATGAGTATGACTTCCAGAGTCTAGAAACCAGTAGACGATGTAGTAGTGGGGACACGGGGGACAACCGCACGGTCGATCTCACAGCGGCCTCAATGTCATGTATGGCCTGTGCGGAAGTGGGTGCTGTTGTCCACCGGTTGTCCACCGGGAACGCGGTCGTGCACGTTGTCCACATCTCTGCGCGCTGCGCGCCCACAGGGATGTCAACGGCTGTGGAGGTGCTCACGGATGACGCGCACCTCACCCTGAAGACGGACGTCCTCGCGCATGAGCTCGGTGATCTTCTCGATCGCGTGCAATGCGGTGGTGTGGTCACGGCCACCGAATGCGGTGCCGATCACCGGCAGCGACGACTCCGTTTCCTCGCGGATCAGGTACATCGCAACCTGGCGCGGGAAGACGATGTTCTTGTCGCGACGTTTTCCCTTCATCTCCTCGACGGAAATGCCGTAGTGGGCTGCGACTGACAGCTGGATGGTCTCGATGCTGAGCGGTGTGGAGTCGTGCACAGGGATGACGTCCTTGAGGATCTGTTGCGCCGCTTCAAGGGTGATCTGCTGACCGTTGATCGACGCGTGCGCGAGCACGCGGATGAGCGCACCCTCCAGCTCGCGAATGTTCTTCTGAATGCGGTGGGCTATGAACGAGCACACCTCGTCGGGGACGAGCTTGCTGTACGGCCCGAGCTTGGTGTTGAGAATCGCAAGCCGGGTCTCGAAATCCGGCGGCTGGATGTCCGCCATCAACCCGCCTTCGAACCGGCTCCGCAGACGGTCCTCGAGTGTCGGGATATCCTTCGGCGGCCGGTCGCTGCTCACCACGATCTGCTTCTGGAATTCCTGCAGGGCGTTGAAGGTGTGAAAGAACTCCTCACGGGTGTGGTCCTTGCCGGCGAGGAACTGGATGTCGTCGATGAGCAGCACGTCGACACCCCGGTACCGCATACGAAATTCCGCCGGGCGGTTCTCGACGATCGACGCGACCATCTCGTTCATGAATTTCTCGGACGTGACGTAGGCGACCTTCGCATGCCGGTGCGTCTCGCGCACCGCATGTCCGATCGCATGCATGAGATGCGTCTTGCCGAGACCGACACCGCCGTACAGGAACAACGGGTTGTACGCTTTGCCCGGTGCCTCGGCAACGGCGCGACAGGCCGCATGCGCGAAACGCGATGAGTTGCCGACGACAAATGTGCTGAAGGTGAAATTGGGGTTCAGCCGCGAGTCGTTGGCGCCATCCTCGGGCTCGCTGACGTGTGCGTACGTCGGGTCCGGAAGATGCGGCGGCGCCTCAGGCGGCGGCGACGATTCGGGATCGACGGTGATGACGACCTCGCAGTCGCGGCCGAGGACACCCGACAGGGTCTCGCGAATGATGGGCACGTAACGCTCGCTCACCCAATCACGGGCGAAGATCGTCGGTACTCCCACCGTGAACGTGTGCCCATCAGAATCCACGAGGACTGCGTTCGCGAGCCACGCTTCGTATCCGGGTTTGACCACCTGGAAGCGCAACTCCTCCTGGGCGACCTGCCAGAGCTGCTGCGGGTCCATGCTCGCGGTCGAGCTCACGCTGTCCAAAACGGGCTCCGGCCGCACCGGCTGGTCGCCAACGATACCGGCCACTGTTCGATCCACTCGTTCCTCGGGTTCGCCATTCCGACACAGGGCAGTTGTCCACAACTTGTGCACAGAAGTGGATAAATGCATGGCCGCTGGTGGCCGGGGGGCTTGGTGAGACGAATGGAAGAACTCCCGCTCCCGCTGCAGCCTGCGGAGTCTAACAATGCGCGGCCCCAGTCACAAGCGGCGCGAGCGCGTCACCTCGACGGCGGTCGATCAGTCCCGTTGGGAGCCGCTCTGACGGGTCGCGGCCTGTCGCCTTGGTATACTCGCCCGGCAACCCCGTCGGGCTCAGCGGCGCCTTGAGCGCCCCCGACGCGATCAATGTCTCGGGGAGACGGCCATCAAGCGGACGTACCAACCCAAGAAGAAATACCGGCGCAAGACGCACGGGTTTCGTATCCGCATGTCGACGCCCGGAGGGCGCCAGGTGCTGAAGGCACGTCGCCGCAAGGGCCGCAAGCGCCTGACGCCGGCTCCGACGCGATGAACCGGCGGCATCGCCTTTCCGGGCGACGCCGGATTGCCGTGGTGCGTGAAGCTGGCAGTGAGGCCCGTTCAGGAGTGATTCGCCTTCGAGCGGTCGAAGGACATGAGGCCACGTCACGCGTGGCATTCGCCGTGCCCGGCGCCGGCGGGGCCATCCGTCGCAACCGGGCGAAGCGCCGGCTTCGCGCTGCAATCGCCCCACTGCTGCTGGAGTGGCCCAGACTCGACCTTGTCGTGAGTTTGCCGGGCAGCGCCAGCGAGATGCCCTTCACCGATCTTCGGGCCGCGCTCGCGACCGCCATCGGGACGGTCGCACCCAGGGTGCACACGTGAGACGCCTCAGCCTGCTGTTCATCCGAGCGTACCAGGTGACCATCGGGCCGCTCTTCGGGATGATGAGCAGCTGTCGCTATGAGCCGACCTGCTCGCACTACGGCTATGAGGCGATCCAGCGCTTCGGGGCGCGTCGCGGCTGGTGGCTGGCGATCCGTCGCATTTCCCGCTGCCATCCATTTCACGAAGGCGGCTTCGATCCAGTGCCCGAGACCTACGTGAGCTGGCGCGCGGCGCGTCGGCATCATCGCGACGCGACGCAGCCCGGGAGCGCGGCGTGATTGGCGCCGCCGTCCCCACGTCCGGCGGGTTCAACCCGCTCTCGATCTTCTCCATCCTCGAGACCCCGTTCCAGATCGCGCTCCAGCAGCTTGTCAACTTCTATGCGACCGTTGGGCCGCTGAAGGCCATCGGCGCGTTCGGCCTCGCGGTGATGACGCTGACGATCGCGATCCGAGCGGTGCTGTTCCCGGTCTTCGGATGGCAGCTGCGCACATCACGGCGGATCCAGGCAGAGCAACGACTCGTCGCCCCACAGTTGCAGGAGCTGCGCAAGAAGTACAAGAAAGAGCCGCAGCGGCTGAGCCAGGAGATGAACGCGCTCTACAAGGAGCACGGCATCAGCCCGTTCTCGAGCCTCACCGGGTGCATCCCGGCTCTCGTCCAGATGCCGGTGCTGATCGGCCTCTACCAGTCGATCCGTGCTTTCACCAACACCACCACACCCGGACATGGCGTGATTCCGCCGGGCAACAGCGGATTCCTCTGGATCCACAACGTCACCCTTTCCGCCCAGGAAGCCTGCTGCAACGCGCCGCACGGGCTTGCCGGACTCCTCACCCAGCCCCAACTGCTCATCCTGCCGCTTCTCGCCGGCGCGTTCACCTTCGCCCAGTCGCGAATGATGATGCCGCCGTCGCGCCCCGACATGTCCGACCAGGAGCGCTCGATGCAGGGCGTGACCAAGCAGATGTCGCTGATCTTCCCGGTGATGATCTTCGCGTTCAGCTTCCTCTTCCCGGAGGGGCTTGCGATCTACTGGGTGACCGGCACGATGTTCATGGTCGCGCAGCAATACCACCTGCTCGGCTGGAACGGCCTCAAGGTGCCGGCGTGGTTCCCGGGGGCCCGCCGCGTGACGGCGCTGACGATTCCGCGCACGCCGGCCACGCCGACCAAGGGGTCAGCCGGCGCCAAAAAGGCGGCGCTCATCGACGGAGACGGCAAGAACGCCACGAGTGCCACGAGGAAGATCGCAGGTCCGGGCGCCAAGAACGGCACCAGGAATGGGACCAGGAACGGCAGCGCCGCGGCCGATGCCAACGGCGCCGCTCCGGCCGAGGATGCAGACGAATCAGGACGGTCGCCAAGCGCCCAGGCGCGCTCGCTGGCCCGACCCAACCGGCCGAATAGACGGAGGCGGCGTCGCTGACACGGCGCTGGGAGAGTACGTGGTGAGTGAGAGAAGGTTTCCGGAGACGGCAGTGGAGTCCGAGGACGGGGTCGAGGCGCGAGGGGCGACGATCGAGGAGGCGGTGAGCAATGCGCTCGCGCAGCTCGGTGCGAATCGCGAGCAGGTGGAAGTGCAGGTGCTTTCCGCAGAGAGTCGCGCGCTCCCCGGCGAGCGACTGTCGACTGGAGAGCGACGTGTTCGCGTGTACCGGATCGACGAGCATGCCGCGAACGCCAGAGCGCTGCTCGAGGAGTTGCTCACGCGCATGGAGGTGCCGTGCCGGGTGAGCGTTCGACGTGGAACCGGCACGGCCGGCTCGTCATCGGGGGGTCCTGTGATCCTCGACATAGCCGGCGACGATCTCGGCCTGTTGATCGGCTGGCGGGGCGAGACGTTGCGATCCCTGCAGACCGCGCTCAATCTGATGATCGGGGAGGAGGGCGTGGAGAGCCGCCGGGTCATCCTCGACGTCGAGCGCTACCGCGCGCGCCGTGAGGACCAGGTGCGCGAGCTCGCCGAGCGCCTCGCGCTTCGGGTGAAGCGGACCGGCGAGGCGTACACGCTGGATCCGATGCACGCATACGAGCGTCGCGTCATTCACATGACCCTCGCCGACGATCCGGGTGTCACCACGGAGAGCTCCGGGGCGGAGCCCGCACGGCGCGTGGTCATCAATCCCACGGGCCCGGCACAGGGTGGCCCGCCGGAACGATTCGAAGGAGCCCGCCAGGGCCGCTCAGCCGGGCGGTCGTACTGACCGGATTCGCCGTCGAGCCCCTCGCCGGAGGGACGCGCCTCACCGCTGTCCCGCTGCCCGGCCGCACCTCGGTCGCGGTGGCGTTCATGGTCGCGGTCGGATCGCGGTACGAGCGGCTCTCCAACAGCGGGATCAGCCACTTCGTCGAGCACATGGTCTTCAAAGGCGGAGCGCGCTATCCGACGGCGCGGGACGTCAGCGAGGCCATCGAGGGCGTCGGCGGTGTCCTCAATGCCGCGACCGATCGTGAGGCAACCGTGTTCTGGACGCGGGTGCCCGCGGACAAGCTCGGGGTCGCCGTATCGGTGCTCGGCGACATGCTGCTCAGCCCCACGCTCGACCCTGCCGAGGTCATCAAGGAGCGCCAGGTCGTGATCGAAGAGCTTCGCATGTACCAGGACAACCCCCAGGACTACGTGCAGATCCTTTTCGACGAGGTGATGTGGCCGGACCACCCGCTTGGCTGGGACGTCGCCGGCCGGGAGGAAACCGTCGCCGAGTTCACCGGCGAGGACTGCCGCGTCCACCTCGAGCAACATCTGCTCCCCTCGACGCTTGTCGTCAGCGTCGCCGGCGGTTTCGAGACAACCCAGGCGGCGGAGATGATCAATGACGCGATCGGACCGTGGGCGACGGCGGCGCGCGCGACACCGGAGGCCGCGGTGCCCGCGACACCGCCGTCCGGCCCGGGCCTTCGCCTGATCAGGCGAAGCGCAGAGCAGGCGAACATCCTTGTCGGCGTCCGCGCGCCGTCGTACAACGACCCGGAGCGCCACGTCGCCGACATCCTCAACGTCATCCTCGGCGAGGGGATGTCGAGCCGGCTGTTCCTTGAGTTGCGCGAGCATCGCGGGCTTGTCTACGACGTGCACTCGTTCATGTCGCGGCTGTCGGACACAGGGGTGCTCGGCATCGGCCTCGCGTGCGAGCCGCGCCGGGCGGCGACCGCGCTCGAGGCCGCGATCGCGGAGCTCCGCAGACTTGCGGAGGAGCCCGTGGGCGACGCCGAGCTGACCAAGGCCATCGAATACACCAAGGGGCGTCTGCTCCTCGGGCTCGAGAGCACGTCGGCGCTCTGCGAGTACGCGGGCCAGCAGCTGCTCCTCCAGGGTCACATCGTCGAGCCCGAGGAGCTCGTCTCCCGGCTGGAGGCGGTCGACGCAGCCGACGTGCGAGCGCTCGCGGGCCGGCTGCTCTCGTCCGGTCTGCGCGCGGCAGTCGTCGGGCCGTTCCGCAGTGAGGCCAAGTTCGAGAAGGCGATCGCGTGATGCGCGCGTGTCAGACTTGCGCGCCGTGAGCAGCGAACGAACCCTCGTCCTCGTGAAGCCCGACGGCGTCCAGCGCCATCTCATCGGCGAGGTGATCGGACGCTTGGAGCGCCGCGGCCTGCACGTCGTCGCGATGAAGCTGATGCGGATCGACCGGAGCCTCGCCGAGCGCCACTACGCGGAGCACCGCGGCAAGCCGTTCTTCGACGGCCTCGTCGCGTTCATCACGTCCGCTCCCGTCGTCGCGATGGTCTGGGAGGGCGTGGATGCCGTCGCGCAGGTGCGCGCCATGATGGGAGCGACGAACCCGTCAGCCGCAGCCGCCGGCAGCATCCGCGGCGATCTTGCAGTCAACATTGGCAATAACGTGGTGCACGGCAGCGATGCCCCGGAGCGCGGTGCCGTCGAGGTGGCCCTCTTCTTCACACCCGACGAGCTCATCGAGTGGAGCGCCGCCGACAGCACGTGGGTCAGCGGCTGAGGCGTCCGTCCGTCAGTCGTTGATGGGCGCTGTGCGTGCGGCAGCCCGTCTGCGCATCCGCCGGCGCCGCCACCGCCACGACTCGAAGGCGGCGATTCCGAGCGCGGGCAAGGCAATCTCGGTGGTCGAGGCCGGCTCGAATGTCGGCCCCGCGCCGAGACCGCCGAAGTGGTCGAGGGGCCAGATGCGCAGGATTGCCTTGGCCAGAATGTTCTTGCGGGGAACGAGCCCGAACACGCGCGAGTCGCTCGAGAAGTTGCGATTGTCGCCCATGACGAAGTACTCGCTGGCCGGGATCGTGATCGGCTGCGGCGTCGATGACGCCTGGCCGCTGGTCATGCAGCAGTCCTTGAGCGTCGTCCACGCCTGCGGCAGATATGGCTCGTCGAGCACCTGGAACGCGCCCTTCCCACCCGGCTTGATGAGCACCTGCGTTGGCGTGTGATCGCCATTGATCTCGATGACGTCGCCGGGCAGGCCGACGACGCGCTTGATGAAATCCTGCGCCGGGTCGGCCGGTGGGATGAGGATCACGATGTCGCCGCGCTGCGGGTTCTGCCCGAAGTCGTAGGAGATCTTGCTGGCCAGCAGCAGGTCCTGGTTCTGGAGGGTGCCCACCATGCTCTCGCCGTCGACGCGAACCGTCTGTAGTGCGAACGCGATCGCTATGTAGAGCACGACTGCGATCAGCAACACCTCGATGGTGTCTCTGAGCCATGCTCCGCGCCACCAGGGGAGGGGCGCGATCGATCCTTCCGGAGGCGACGCTACCTGGGTCACTCGGCCCGATTATGAGGCGAACGCTCATGAGCGCCACGTCTGTGGCCGGGACGCGCTGCTCCATCATGGGAACGTGACACGGGGAGTCCGCCGCGCCGTCGCGCTCCTGATCGCCGTGGTCGCCGCCCTCGCCCTTCCGATCGCCGTCTCAGCGCATGCGGAGCTCGGCTCCTCCTCCCCCCAGGCCGGCGCGCACCTCGGGACGACGCCTGGCGTGGTGGTCCTCGAGTTCACGCAGACCCTCAACGCACAGCTCTCCTCCGCCTTCGTCGTCGATCCCAGCGGCCACAACTGGAAGGGCGAGGTCGACAGCGGCGAGGAGGTCCGGGTCCCACTCGCGACCAACATCCCCGGTATCTACACCGTCAACTGGGCATCGGTGAGCCAGGTCGACGGCCATCGGATCACCGGCGCGTTCACCTTCGACGTCGGCGTGGTCGGGCTGTCGCCCCAGGACGCGGAGAACACGGTGCCGGGGCCGCAGACATCGGACATCGCGATCGGCATCGTCAAATGGGTTGAAGCGCTCGCGCTGCTCTTCCTGACCGGGCAGGTGCTGATGAGCCGTCTGGCGCGCCGCGACCCGCCGTTGCTGTGGGTTCGACCCGGCTTTCGGGCAGCGAGCATCGCGTTGTCAGCCGGACTGGTCGTGGTCTGGGCGCAGGCGACCGTCGCGTCGGGTGGCCACAGCATCCCCGAGTACCTCGCGTTTTTCGGTGCTGGATGGTCGGGCGTGGTCCTGATCGCCCGCCTCGTCCTCGAGGCGTTCACCCTGCTCGCGGTGGTGCGTGTCTGGCGTGTCCTCCCGGTCTTCCTGGCTGCGACGCTCGTGCTCCTCGCCGCCGCGGGTCATGCCGCGGGCGTGCAACCCGCGTGGCTCGGGGTCGCTCTCGACGCCGTCCACCTCGTGGCAGCCGGCGTCTGGGCAGGTGGCATCGGCGCGCTTGCGGCGTTGCGACCCCCCGAGGGATGGCGGTCAGCCGACGCACGCCGCCTGATCGGGCGCTTCACGCCGGTGGCGCTGGCGGCCTTCGGCACAACGGTTGTCGCCGGTGGTCTCGAGGCGATCGAGCAACTCGGATCGCTGCAGTCACTGTTCGGCACCGATTACGGCCGCGTGCTGCTCGCAAAGATGGCGCTGATCGCGTGCATGCTGCCGCTCTCGTGGATGGCGTGGCGACTGGGGCGACCGCATGTCCGAGCGGAGGCCGGCATCGCAGCCTGCGCGATCGGAGCGGCTGCGCTGCTCGCGTCCTTCCCGACCCCACCGACCAGTGCGGAGCAGCAGGCTGCCGAAGCCGCGGCGCTGGCGCCGACGGCAGGTCTGCCGGCAGCGGGGGAACTGACGATGGCCGCGCCGGCAGGGAGCGTCCTGGTGGGTCTCAGCCTTTCGCCGGGCACGGCGGGACCGAACAAGGCCACCGTGTACGTCCTGCCCATCACCGGAACCGCCGCCGCCAAGTCGCTGCTGGCGAACATCTCGGTGAACAACGCGTTCAAGGCACTCGTCCCCTGCGGGGATACGTGCCGCCGGGCGACCATCACCATCAAGGCCGGGGATACTGTCGCGGTCGACGTGGTGAACCCGGGGGGTGGCGAGGCGACGTTCACGATTCCGTCGCTTCCGGCGCCCTCCGGTGCGCAGATGCTGGCTCAGCTGGACGCTGCCATGCACGGGCTGTCCGCATATCGGTACAGCGAGGTGCTGAGCTCGGGGACCACGACAATCAGCGCTGACTACTCGTCAGAGGCGCCTGACAAGACGACGTGGACCGTGGGGGGCACGAGCCAGACGATCTTCATCGGCGACACGCAATACACGCGCAGCGCGCCGGGCGATCCCTGGCACGCCGACGCCGGCCTCTCGCGGAACACCGTTCCGTCGTTCGCATGGGACTTCTTCTCGCCGCTGAGCAACCCGCACATCCTTGGTCGGGCAGTCGTCGGTGGTGTCCCTACCACGCTCGTCGCCAGTTTCGGGAACAAGTCATCGACGCCCACGTGGTTCACCTTCTGGATCGACGGCGCCGGCCGCGTGCGGAAGGTCGAGATGGACGCGCCGGGTCACTTCATGACCGACACCTACACGAGCTACAACCAGCCGGTGGCGATAGACGCGCCACCCGCGTGATGCGAGCCGTCGTACGGCGCTGCCAAAATGGGGGCGAACGAAAACTCCCGCAAGGGATTCAGCGTCACACACGAGGCGAGAGATGGCCCTGCTGACCCAGACCCCCTACAAGGCGCGAACCTTCGACCTTTCCGGGCTGACCGGCATCTCCGACAACACGCTCGAGGTCCATTTCGGACTTTATGGCGGTTATGTCAAAAACGTCAACCTTCTCAACGAGCAGCTTGTGACGATGCAGACGTCAGGACAGTCCTCGAACCCTGCGTACGCGGAACTGACTCGCAGACTCGGCTTTGAATACAACGGGATGGTGCTGCACGAGTGGTACTTCGGTAACCTCACCAAGGCGACTGGTGGCGGCATCTCGTCGTCGTCGCCGCTCGGTCGCGCGCTGGGCGAGTCGTTCGGAGACATCGACACGTGGCGCAAGGATTTCACCGCGATCGGTGGGATGCGCGGCGTGGGCTGGGCAGTCACATACCTCGACACGGCAACCGGGCGTCTCAGCAATCACTGGATCACACTGCACGAGGACGGCAACATCGCCGGCTTCAGGCCGATCGTCGTGATGGACGTCTGGGAGCATGCGTTTCTGCTCGACTACAAGCCGGCGGATCGTCCGAAGTACATCGAGGCGTTCCTCGCCAACTTTGACGCCGACGCAGCCGAGGCGCGGTTTACCGGGGCAGCGGACCGTCCGGTCGGCTGATCCCGGGGCTGTCAGAGTGGCGGGCCGCCCAACCTCTCGTAGAGCGCGTCCAGGTCCGCGTCCTCTGCCCAGTCGATGACGATCCTGCCGCCGCCCCCCTTGCGGCGTTGCAGCCGCACGGACACGCCCAGCGCTTGCTCCAGGCCGCGTCGCAACGCGGCGTCGTCAGGCGTCAGCCGCACCGGCTCGGAAGTGCTCGTTCGCGGACGAGCCGGCGCGCTGTCGCGCTCGAGGCGCGCGCGGACGGCCTGCTCGGTCTCGCGGACGCTGAGGCCGTCCGCGATGACGACCGCAGCGACCGCCTCCTGGTCTGAGGCATTCGTCAGGACGAGCAGCGCACGCGCGTGGCCGGCCGTCAGGCGCGATTCGGCCACCGCCTCCTGGACGGGGGCGGGCAGGTTGAGCAGGCGGATTGCGTTGGAAACCCCCGATCGCGTGCGACCGAGGCGGAGCGCGATCGCCTCGTGGGTGAGCCCGAATGCGTCCGACAGCCGCGCGTAGGCGGCGGCCTCCTCCATTGGATTGAGATCGCTGCGCACGAGGTTCTCGGTGAGCGCCACCTCGAGGGACTGGCGCCCGGAGACGGCGGCCGGCCGGACGATGGCAGGGATCGCCGAGACGCCGGCAAGCTGGGCCGCGCGCAAACGGCGCTCTCCCGCCACCAATCGGTAGGTATCACCGTCGCGCTGGACCACGATGGGGTGGAGCAAACCGTGGAGGCGGATCGAATCGCCAAGCGCCTGGAGTGAATCGGCGTCGAACGCGCGGCGTGGCTGCTCCGGGTTGGGCGCGACCGAGCGCGGGTCGACGTTGACGAGCGCCGGACCTTCGGCCGCGGCTTCGGATTCGCTGCTGAGCAGCGCCTCGAGGCCACGCCCCAGCCCCCGGCGTCGAAACGAGCGTGGTGGCACCGTCTCGTCAGTCATACGGGGCTCGAAATTCCTGATGTCGCAAGGGCTTTCCCGCCCTGGATGCGGGCGTCGAGATTGGCGCTCAGCTCGCGGTACGCGATCGCACCGCGGCAGGTCGGGTCGTAGAGGGTGATCGGCATGCCGTGGCTCGGCGCTTCGCTGAGCCGCACGTTGCGCGGAATGAGCGGGGTGAGCAGCTGATCGCCGAAACGGGTCCGGACCTCGTCCACCACCTGGTGCGCGAGGGCGAGGCGGGCATCGAAGAGGGTCATGACGATCCCGGCCACGCCCAGGGTCGGATTGAGCTCTCGGCGGAGCAGCGCCAGCGTGTGCATGAGCAGTCCGAGCCCCTCGAGTGCATAGAACTCGCACTGGATCGGGATGAGCAGCGCCTCGGCGGCGACCACGGCGTTGACCGTGAGCAGCCCGAGGCTTGGCGGCGCATCGATGATCACGTAGTCGTCGTCGGAGGCCAGCGACTCGAGCGCGTACTGCAGCCGGCGTTCGCGGCGGGCCAGATCGACGAGTTCGATCTCGGAGCCGGCCAGCGCGATGTCGGATGGAACGATATCCAGCCCTGGAACGGCGGTTGGGAGCCGCGCGTCAGAGAGCGACCTGCCGAGGACGACGACGTCGTAGATGCTCGTTTCCACGCGGCTGCGATCGATGCCGACGCCCGAGGTGGCGTTCGCCTGGGGGTCGATGTCGATCAGGAGCACCTTCCGGCCCATCTCGGCCAGGGCCGCGCCCACGCTGACGGCCGTGGTGGTCTTGCCGACACCGCCCTTCTGATTTGCGACGGCGAGGATGGTGGGTGGCACGGTTAGCGGGTGATTATGGGCGGATCGCTCAGGCGACCACCTGGACATCGAGTTATCCCGAGTTTCCCCAGGCATGGAACCGCAACTTCGCACCTCTCCGAGTTGGAGGGTTGTCGAAAAGCTGCGCAACCTGTGGAAAACTCAAAGATGCCGCACACAGCCGCCCAGGGAATGTTGCACACCAAACTTGCCGGTGAAACACGCCGTCGACTACCGTTGGCTTCATGCCCGGTGTCGACGGGGACGACGAAGGCGGATTCGGGCCGAGCTCGGGCCCACCCCAGGAGCTCCGACCCCAACAGCGCCCACCCGACGAGCCTCCGGCCGACGAGCTTCCGGCCGACGAGCTCGCGACCGGGTTCCTGGTGGGGCTGCTCGTCGGCGAGGGGCACTTCGGTGGCGACGGCCGCCAGCCGCAGGTGACCCTGCGCATGCACGTCCGCCACGAACGGACCTTCGAGTGGCTGACGCGGACGTTCGCCGGGAGCCGGCTCTACGGCCCCTACCACCACGGCGGTCGTTCCTACTACCAGTGGTCAGCTCGAGGTCGCTACCTTCGCGATGAGATCGTCCCGCTCATCGAGCGCCATCGCGGCCTCCTCGACACGTACACCGCCGACCGCTTTGACGGCATGTGCGAGCGCTATAGGATCGACCGCGCGCCGCCTCGGGGGCCGACCGCGCCACCGGGTGCTTGAGCGCACCCGGCTACAATCCGGGGCGATGCTGGCTCCCTCCGCTCACACGTGGCGGCTCATCGCCGCCGCTCCGCCGCGCGAGGTGTTCGCGGCCGTGGAACAGCTGATCGGCACCCCACCGTACCGCTACGAGATCGTCGGCGAGAGCGAGGCGCGGATCGTTGAGCATCGCCGGCGCGGCCTGTTCGGCAACTGGGCGAAGCCGAAAGTGCGCATCCGCTGGGTGCGCGTTCGGGCAGCGGAGGTCACCGAGGGCACGGAGGTCGAAGTCGAGGCGAGTTCGGGTGGCGGCCTCATCGCCAAGGCGATGGGCAAGGCCGACGGAGGCCCGACCAGCCGGGCCCTGCAGGTGGTCCGGCTCCTCACCGCCGGCGCGGGCGACCCGCGGACCGTCTATCGCGACCGGCGCATTCCGCCAGGGCCGGTAACGCTGGTCGCCTCGTGGGCGGGCATGCCATACCGCCTCTTCGACGAGCCACGTCATGACGCGCCGCGGGGGCGGGAGATCTTCACCGCGACCGAGGTCGAGGCGCTCGCGGAGCGCGCAGGGCAGTTCGTGAAGGTACGCGTCGCCGGCGCGGGCGCGGACGAGGGCTGGGTCGAAACGGATCAGATCGTTCCGGCCCCGTCCGTCTCGACCCGCGAGGCGCAGGTCGAGACGGCGCGTTTCACCTGATGAAGCCGGTGATTGGCTCAATCCGCGGCTGTGCCGCGGTTAGCGCGAGTGAGTGGAGAGACCGCCGAATGCGACGGTTTGCGCCTCTCTCCGAGTGGTGACCTGGCTCCCTGCGGTCAGTTCTCCACCCAAGCGCTGGTCGGGAAGGACGTGGTACTCGAACAATCGTTCATTGGCGATGGTCCTCCTTTTGCCTGAGTGCCACGGCACCGCTTCCGCATTGCGTCGTGTGTTTAAGGCGGGGCGGGTCCGGGCCGAGAGACGCACGCAAAGTGTATCCCGGTTCGGAGTTGTGTCGTGAGTGCCGGGTCTGAGCAGTCCGGCCGACGGCTCGACGACTTTCACCTGGGTGCATCGGTGCACACGTCCGACGGGCACCACGCGGGCACGCTGCAACGCATCGTCGTCGACGGCGAGACCTGGGACCCGCATGCACTGATCGTGCGTGAGACCGAGTGGTTCTCCGGGAAGGTCCTCGCCCCCGGTGCCGGATTGATGGTCGCCGAGGTGATCGTCCCGCTCGACGCGGTGGACAGCATCACGCCGGGCGAAGTGCGGCTCAAGCTCGACAAGCGCGCCACTCGCAACCTGCCGCCCTATCTCAGCTATCAGTACAAGCCGCTGGAGGCCGGAGACCAGTGGCGCTACACCGCAGCGATGATCGGCGGGCCCATCGGCGCCGGGCCGCTGTTTCCGCGCATTGATGAGACCGCTGACAAGCTGCCGGGCGACGTCGAGATCCGGCACGGTGAGAACGTGATGATCGGACACGACGGCGACAGGCTCGGGACCGTCGAGGACGTGCTGTTCGACGACGGGGAGCTGGTCGGCATCGTGGTCCGGCCGGCCGGCTTCTTCAAGCACGACATCGTCGTGCAGGTGCGCTTCCTCGATCGCAGCGATGATCTGGCGCTCTTCCTGCGCATGACGCGCGACGAGGTGGTGAAGCTCGCGGAGTCCGAAACACCCGGCTGAGGAACTCCTCAGAGCGGCATGCGGCCCATGAACCCGGTATCGCGCGGATGCCAGTACCCGATGCGTTCCTCGCCGAGCCGCCAGCAGAGGTAGATCGGCTCATCGTTGCGGACGGCAGCGAAGTCGACGAGACCCGTCTCAGGATCGCGCAGGATGACGCCGAGCCCCTCTATCCGGCTGCTGAGGCGTTGGGCCTCATGGAACGGCCCTGAGGCCGTCACGGCGGCCGTAGCGGACCCATTCGCCGAAACCCCGTGCGCGGTGCTCTCGGCCGACCGTCCGGCAGAGCGGCGGTGCGCAACACGGAGCGCGGTGAGCAACTCCGTCAGCTCAGGGATCATCGCGGTTGCCTCTGCGTGGGTGAAGACGCGCTCCATGGCGGCAACCATGCCAGACCGGCCCGGTCGGCGTCGACGTCAGTAGATGCCGAGCTCGAGCTGCGCTTCGTCGGACGCCATCGTGCGCGGGTCCCACGGTGGCGACCACACGAGGTTGATGTGGACATCGCGAACCCCAGGGAGGGGCGCGCAGACCGCGTGCGCCTGGGTTTCGATGATCGGACCCATCGGGCAGTACGGGGTGGTCAGGGTCATGTCGATCGTCAGCAGTCCCTCGTCATCGATGTTCGTGCCGTAGATCAGGCCCAGCGACACGATGTCGATCCCAATCTCGGGGTCGTAGACCTCACCGAGCGCCGCGCGGATGAGCTCATCGGACGCCTTGGCCTCAGGCGGCGTGGTCGACTCGGTCGTGGTCATGTTCCCGTCCTCGTTTCCGTTTCCGTGAGGCCCTCGAGCAGTGCGTTCCAGACCAGGGTCGCGCATTTGACGCGCACCGGATAGGCGCGCACACCGCGCAGCGCCTCGAGGTCGCCGATGTCGGTCGTGCCCGTCTCGCCGTTGCCGGTGAGCATTGCGCGGAACACCTCGGCAAGGTGCGCCGCATCGTCGACGCTCATGCCGCTCACCGCTTCACACAGCATGCTCGCGGACGCCTGGCTGATCGAGCATCCACGCCCTGTGAAACCGATGGCCGCAACCGTCCCGTCCGCGAGGCGGTAACTCAGGTCGATCTCATCGCCGCACAGAGGATTGTTCGCCTCGATGATGCGGTCGGCAGGGACCACCGTCTGGTGGTGACGCGGATTGCGGTAATGGTCGAGAATGATCTCGCGGTAGAGATCGTCGTCGACAGGCGTGTAGCCAACTGCCATACAGCCATCGTAGTCCAAGAGCCCCGGAGCAAAACCTGAGGACCCAGGCCGAGAATGACGCCGATGGCCGGCACTGACGTCGTCGCGCGCACCGGTCAGCGCCAGGGCGACCCCGCGTTCTGGTTGCTCATGGGCCAGCTCGTGATGTTCACCGGGGTCGCCGCGGTGTTTCCGATCGCCCCGCTCTACGTCGCACACCGCGGCGGGAACTCGGTCGCCGTCGCGATCTTCATCGCCGGGCCCCTCGTTGCCAACACCCTGGTGCAGGTGCCGGCGGGGCGCCTCTGCGATCGCTGGGGTCGCAAGCCCTTTCTCGTGGGACCGCGCCTCGTCTACGCCGTGCTCGCGTTCTTCCTGTTCTTCAATATCGGCACGTTGCCGGTGCTGACCGCGCTCCGGGTTCTCATGGGAGCGTGCGCCGGAGCCTACGTCCCCGCACTGCGCGCCGCGCTCACCGACCTCAGCGACCCGGATCAGCGCGCGCAACGGTTCTCGCAGCTCCAGGCCTACGAGATGGTCGGGCTGCTCGTCGGGCCGCTCATCGGCGGCGCCGCCGCGCTCTGGCAGGATTCGGCGGTGTTCGGGGTCACCGGCCTCGCGATGTTCATCGGCATCGGGCCGATGCTTCGCGTGCCGGAGACACGCGCAGCGCCCGCGACGAGCGTTGTCGAGAAAGAACGGTTTCGCTGGTGGCGGCTTCGCGGCATCGTGGTGCCGATCGCCGTGCTCTTTGCCGTGGGCACCATCTGGTCGATGTACGACGTCGTCTGGCCGCAGTACCTCGCGGCGAGAGGCAACAGTCCGCTCATCATCGGGCTCTCGGTGAGCCTGTTCGCGCTGCCGATCCTGCTGCTCGCTCGAGCCGGCGGGCGCCTGGCGGACCGTGTCGACCGGCGCAAGCTCGTGACCGCGGGCCTGCTCGTGGTCGCAGTCTGCGCGTCGACATATCCGTTTCTGCGCATCCTCGCCGTGATTCTGGTGATCGGCGCCATCGAGGCCGTTGCCACTGTGATCCTCGAACCGAGCCTGTTCGCCGTGATCGGCGACAGCACGCCGGAGGCGTTGCGCGGGCGTGCGATGGGCCTCGGCGGCCTGTACCAATTCTCCGGGATGGCGTTCGGTGCGGCGGTGCTCGGTTCCTTGTACGGCGTCAATGCCGGCCTGCCGTTCTGGTGCGGCGCCGGCATCCTGCTCTGCGGCGCGCTCGTCTGCTCGGCATGGCTGCCAGGCAGGCCGGGTCTGGCGTCGCACGTCATCCAGCCGGCTGCATTCCCGGTGCTCGAACGTGAGCAGGGCTAAGGGGTTGCGGGCCGAGCCGCCGACGCTGCTCCTCGGTCATGGTGCGTCAGGCACCGCCGCCTCGATGCGTCCATGGGTCGTGGCGCTCGCGACTCACGGCGTTGTCGCGCAGGCACTCGACCTGCCGCGAGCGAGTCCCGAGCGCGCGGTCGGCGTGTTCCGTGCCTCGCTGGCGTCGAACCCCGCTGCGGCAGTCGGCGGACATTCATACGGCGGCCGGATGGCGAGCATCCTCGCGGCTGAGCAGGCCGTCGCCGCACTGGTGTTGTTGAGCTATCCGCTGCATCGACCCGGGCATCCCGAGGAGCTGCGGACGTCGCACTGGCCTCGAATCGAGTGCCCCGTGCTGTTCCTCTCCGGCGACCGCGACCCGTTCGCGAAGATCGATCTGTTGCGCCGCAACGTGAGCGCCCTGGGCAACGCGCAGCTGATCGTCTACCCCGGGGTCGGCCATGGACTGCTCAGCGTCCGAGAGGACGCTGCCGCGCGAATCGCCGCCTTTCTGGGTTAGCGGGAGGCGCCGCGTCGCGGGCGCGCACGTCGCACACCGATCGCCACGGTCGCAACGCCGCCGAAGACCATCGCGAGCCCAACACCGGGCAGGATCGAGCCGACAGCGCCCGTCTCAGGAGTCCCTGTCCCGGGAGTGCTCACCGCGGCTGTCAGGCAGGTGCCGGCCGGGCGGGCGATGTCGTTGCTGTGCAACGTCACGGCGCCATTGCGCGCAAGCACGCGACCGGCCGGGACGTTCGCGCCGGTCGTCAGCGTGATGCTGGTCAGGGCCATGAGATTGCCCTGGAACCTCGTCGCGGTACCCAGGGTCGCCGACGAGCCCACCTGCCAGAAGACCTGGCATGCCTGCGCGCCGTTGGTGAGACGCACGACGGCACTGCTCGCCGTCGTGAGCGTGCTGCCGATCTTGAAGATGAAGATGCCCCTGCCGCTGAGCGTCAGCGACCCGGTCAGCTGAGCCGATGAGCTGAACCGGTACACGCCGGGGTTCAGGTGCTTGCCGCCGAGATTCTCTCCGGTGAGGTTCGCCGTCGTCGGTGCGTTGGCCGCATCGCTGTATGCGGTGACGAGGTCATCTTTCGCCTGGAGCGCCGCCCCGTCGGTGAGATGCTTCGTGCCGGTGACGACGCCGGGGGGAAATCCAGTCAGCGCTGTGCCGGGGTGCAGACCAAGCTCGCCCGTGACGACGGTGGGCCCCGTGTTGGTGATCGTCGATCCGCCCAGGACGGTGAAATTGAGCGCCGTCCCCAGTCTGGGGGAGGTCGCCGCGAAGGCCGAGACGGGCCACGCCGCCGCGAACATCACGGTGGCGCCGAGAACGAGCGGAATCATGGTCGAGCGCTTGAACATCGCATCACCGTGTTCCGAATTCCCGTCAGGACTCGGCGACAGCGTCATCTGTCACCGCACGCGCCCACTGTCGTTGCAACGATGCCCCGGCGTTGGTTCGCTAGCGGACACTACCCCGGCTGCGCGGTCGTCCCCGACCTACACGCGAAAGACCCGGCGCACCTCACCCAGCCCCTCGCCGAGTGCGTCGATCTCCTCGTGCGTCGTGTAGACATACACGGACGCGCGCGCCATCGAGGGCACGTCATACCGGGCCATCAACGGTTGTGCGCAGTGATGCCCGGCGCGCACGGCGATGCCCCGGCGGTCGAGGATCGTGCCGACGTCGTGCGCGTGCACGTCGGCGAGGTTGAAGCTGACGACACCACCCCGCGACTCGAGGTCCCGAGGTCCGAACACGGTGATCTCGCCAACTTCGTCCAGAACATCGAGCAGATGCCGGGTCAGGGCGAGCTCGTGCGCCTGAATGCGCTCCCGGCCGATGGCGTCGATGTAGTCGCATGCCGCCGAGAGGCCGACGGCTCCCGCGACGTCGGGCGTGCCCGCCTCGAATTTGTGCGGGACCTCGTTCCACGTGCTCCGCGCGAGGGTCACCCGGCTGATCATGCTGCCGCCTCCGAGGAACGGCGGCATGCGCTCGAGCAACTCCGGCCGCGCCCAGAGCACGCCGATTCCCATGGGCGCGCACATCTTGTGACCGCTGAACGCGATGAAATCGCAGTCGAGGTCACGCGCCGAGAAGGGCATGTGCGGGACCGACTGAGCAGCGTCGAGGCAGACGAGCGCGCCGGCCGCGTGAGCGCGGCTCGTGATCGTGCGGATGTCGTTGACGGTGCCGAGGACGTTCGACTGATGGCCGATGGCGACGAGTCGTGTCGGCGGCGCAAGGAGCTCGTCAAGGTTGCTCAGGTCGAGACGTCCGTCCTCGTCGATGCCGAGTGCAACGAGTTGGAGGCCCCGTCGTTCTGCCGCGAGCTGCCACGGCACGAGGTTGCTGTGGTGCTCCATGACCGTGACGAGGATGCGGTCCCCGGGCTCGAGAAGCTGCGTCGCGTACGACGACGCCACGAGGTTGATCGCCTCGGTGGTGTTGCGCACGAAGACGAGGCCATCAGATGGCCCGTCGATGAACGCGGCGACGCGAACTCGCGCCTGCTCGAAGGCGTCGGTCGCGTCGTTGCCGAGCGTATGCACGCCGCGGTGGACGTTGGCGTTGCTGGTCGCGTAGTACGCAGCGACGGCATCCACCACGACGCGCGGTTTCTGCGACGTTGCCGCCGAGTCCAGGTACACGAGCGGGTGGCTGCCGATCTGCCGCTCGAGAATTGGGAAGTCGGCTCGTATGCGGGCGACGTCGAGCGCGCTCGGTGCGGCGACGTGCGTGGTCATGACGCGGCCACCTCGTCGGCCAGGGCGACCCGCAGGATGCCGTCGGCGCCGATCTCCACCCGATGGACTCGCACGGGCTCAACCGCCGGCAACGTGAGCGGGTCGCCGGTTCGCAGGTCGAAGCTGGAGCCGTGGAGCGGGCATTCGATGACGCAGCGCTCGACGTCCAGATCCCCTTCGCTCAACGACGCCTCCGCGTGGCTGCAGGTGTCATCAAGCGCGTGGAAGGCTCCGGCAACGTTGAAGATGGCGACCGGAACGTCGTCGATCTCCACGCGCGCGGCGCAGCCCGGCGGGATGTCGCTCGCTCGAGCCACGTCGACCCAGCCCTCGCTCATGCCTCTGTCGCGGCGACCCCGGCCACCGAGGCGCCGGCGATCTCCGCATCCAGCAACCTGCCGGCGAGCTCCGCGAACCCGCGATGCGGCACGCGGTCGAGGACATCGTCCATGAATCCACGCACGATGAGCGAGCTTGCCTCGTCCGGCGGAACACCGCGAGCCATCAGGTAGAAGCGCTGCTCCGAGTCGATGTGACCCGCGGTTGCACCGTGCCCGCACTTCACGTCATTGGCGCGAATCTCGAGCCGCGGGATCGAGTCAGCCTTCGCGCCCTGACTGAGGAGGAGGTTGCGGTTGGCGACGTAGCCGTCGGCGTGCACCGCCGTCGGCGCGACGTCGATCATCCCGCCATACACCGATCGTGCCTGGTCGCGCACCGCCACCTTGAGGAGGAGATTGCTGCGCGTCTCCGCACCGCGATGCGCCTGCAGCGACTGATGGTCGATGTGCTGCGTTCCGTCGCCGAAGCAGATCCCGAAGATGTCGGCCTCGCTGCCGATGCCGTCGAGCATCACCTCCCACCACGCCTTTTGCAGACGGGCGCCGAGCGTGATGCCGGTGAAGCGAAGTTTCGCGTTGGCGTCGAGCGACGTGCGCTGCATCGCGATATGCCACACGCCTGCACCCCATTGCTGCACGGTGTTGTAGTCGAGGCGGGCGTCGCGGCCGGCGGAGAGCACGACCATCGCGTCGCTCAGCACGGCGTCGGTTCCCGCGGGCGAGGCATAGGCTTCGATCACCGTGAGCGACGCGCCCTCGTCGAGCAGGACCGCTGTGGTGGGAAACACCGCGACATCGCTGCCGGATGCGGCGTGAGCGATCCACACTGGGACGAGCGCCTCGACACCTCGCGGAACGTAGACGAAGGCGCCACCGCGCCAGAGCGCATTCCAGAGCGCGATGAACTTCGACTCGTCGACACTGACCGCGGCGAGCGCGCGCTGCACGAGGTCTGGATGGAGGGTCGCCGCCTCCTCGAGCGTCGTCACGATGATTCCCTGCGCGAGCAGCGTGTCGGCGCCTTCGATGATCGTCGCGCCGGGTCCGTCGAAGAGCAACGCCGCGTTCGGGGCCGCGCTGTCGCGCTGGGCGCGCATCGCGTCGAGGACATCCGCGTCCACGGTCTCCATGGGCGTGAAACGTTCCACGCGGAGACCCGAGATGTCGGTGCGCCGCCAATCCTCGTCGCTGTGCGATGACGGCATCGGCAGCACTTCGTAGGCGTCCCAGGCGATGCGCCGGCGCGCCGCGAGCCACGCCGGGGATGCCTCCGCCCGGGCTGCCGCGACCCCTGGCCCAAGCGTCGCTGTGGGCTCGGCGGTCAGCGGGGTGGTCACCCGATCGAACCCTCCATGGAGAGCGCGAGCAGACGGTTGAGCTCGACCGCGTACTCCATCGGGAGTTCCTTGACGAAGGGCTCGAAGAAGCCGTTGACGATGAGTGCCGTTGCGTCCATCTCACTGATGCCGCGCGACGTCAGATAGAAGATCTGATCCTCACCGACCTTGCTGACGCTCGCCTCGTGCCCGATCGTCACGTCCGGGTTCTCGATGTCCATGTACGGATAGGTGTCACTGCGCGACTCCTCGTCGAGGAGCAGCGCGTCGCAGCGGACGCTCACCTTGACGTTGTGCGCCTTGGGCAGCACCTTGATGTGGCCCCGGTACGACGTACGCCCGGTGCCCTTGCTGATCGAACGCGACACGATGTTGCTGGTGGTGTTCGGCGCCACGTGGATCGCCTTGCTTCCCGCGTCCTGATGCTGTCCGTCACCGGCGAACGCCGCGCTCATCACCTCGGCGTGGGCGCGCTCGCCCATCAGATATACCGACGGGTACTTCATGGTGACCTTCGACCCGAGGTTGCCGTCGATCCACTCGACAGTGGAGTCCTCATTGGCGATGGCGCGCTTCGTGACCAGGTTGTAGACGTTGTCCGACCAGTTCTGGATGGTCGTATAGCGGATCTTGGCGCCCTTGTGGGCGATCAACTCCACGACAGCGCTGTGCAGTGAGTCGCTCGAGTAATTCGGCGCGGTGCAGCCTTCGATGTAATGGACCGACGAACCCTCGTCGGCGATGATCAGGGTCCGCTCGAACTGACCCATATTGTCGCTGTTGATCCGGAAGTACGCCTGCAGCGGGATGTCCACCTTGACGCCCTTGGGCACGTAGACGAACGATCCACCCGACCACACCGCGCTGTTGAGCGCGGCGAACTTGTTGTCGTTCGGCGGGATCACGGTGCCGAAGTACTTGCGGAACAGCTCCTCATGCTCACGGAGCCCCGTGTCGCAGTCACTGAAGAGCACGCCCTGCTTCTCGAGATCCTCGCGGATGCTGTGGTAGACGACCTCCGAGTCGTACTGCGCGCTGACGCCCGCGAGGAACTGGCGCTCGGCCTGCGGAATGCCGAGGCGATCGAAGGTGTTCTTGATCGAGTCGGGAACGTCGTCCCACGACCGGCTCATCTCCTCGACGGGCTTGACGTAGTAGTAGATATTCTCGAAGTCGAGGCCGGAAAGATCCGCCCCCCAGGTGGGCATCGGGCGTTTGCGGAAGTGGTCGAGCGCCTTGAGCCGGAACTTCAGCATCCACTCGGGCTCGTTCTTGTGCTTCGAGATGGACGCGACAACCTCGGGCGACAGTCCCTTGGCCGTGCGAAACACCGAGACGTCGATGTCCGAAAAGCCGTACTGGTAGTCCTTGGTCAGCTCTTTCGCTTGAATCGCCATCGCGAATCTCCTACGTGGTGGCGGCCACGGCCGTCCCCAGAATTGGTTCGTAGCCCTCGCGCTCTATCTGTCGCGCAAGGTCCGGCCCGCCGGAGGTGACCACGCGGCCGTCATGGAGGACGTGCACGCGATCCGGGTGCAGATGCTCGAGGATGCGAGGGTAGTGGGTGATCACGAGGACACCCATATCCGGGCCGCAGAGACGCATCACGCCGTCGGCGACGGTGCGCAGCGCGTCGACGTCGAGACCCGAGTCCGTCTCATCGAGAATCGCGAGCTTGGGACGCAGCATGGCGAGTTGCAGGATCTCCATGCGTTTCTTCTCGCCGCCCGAGAAGCCGTCGTTGATGTAGCGCGAGCGGAAGCTCTCGTCGATCTTCAGCTCCCGCATCTCGGCGCTGAGACGGTTCAGGAATTCGCGCGCCGGCATCTCCTTGCCCTGGGCGCGAAGCGCTGCGCGCAGGAAGTTCACCGTGGTGACGCCGGGGATCGCAGTGGGGTATTGGAAGCAGAGGAACAGGCCGAGGCGCGCCCGCGCGTCAGCCGTGAGCGGCAGCAGGTCCTCGCCGCCGAACGTCGCCGACCCACCCGTGACGGCGTACTTGGGATGCCCCATCAACGTGTAGGCGAGCGTGCTCTTGCCCGAACCATTCGGGCCCATGAGCGCATGCACCTCACCCTGCGGGATCTCGAGATCGACGCCTTTGAGAATCTCCTTACCCTCGACGGTGGCGTGGAGTCCCTTGACCGACAGCACCGCCGCGCTCACAGGCCGGCCTCGCTGGAGGCCGGGGCCATGGCATCGATGAGCGACTGATCCGCGACGAGCTCGGCGAGGGTGGTCTGACTGAGGACGGCGTCGATGCTCTGCTTGAGGCGCATCCAGAGCGCCCGCGATGCGCACTCACCCTCGCGCTGACACGCTCCGGTCACGTAGCCGTGCGCCACGCACTCTACTGGCGCGACCTCGCCCTCGATGACCGTGACGACATCGAGAACGCTGACCTGCTCGGCAGGGCGGGTGAGCGCATAGCCACCGTGAACGCCGCGCGTGCTCTCGACGAGACCCCCGCGCCGCAGCTGCGAAGCGAGTTGCTCCAGGTACGCGAGCGGCAGGTGCTCGACCCGAGCCACCTCGGCGATGCTCAGCGGGCCCGAACCGTAGGCCTTGGCGAACTCCGTCATCATGCGCAGGCCGTAGTGCGCTTTGGAGCTCACCCGCATCGAGAAGGACGCCGCCGGAGGGGCGCCTGGTTCAGACGTGTGCCGGTGAGCGGTGCGCCGCCCCGAACTCTGGAGAATTCCGACTGTCATGGTCAGGATTATACATCGGTGCACTCCGCAATCGAGAGAGGTGGCGTGCCCGCTGCGATATTCTCGGCGCGCCGACATGCCGCGTCCACTTCCCCGTCTTCTGATCGCCGGATCGCTCGCAAGCGCAGTTCTGGCCGCGTGCGGCGGGTCCAGCAGCCAGACGTCGCCGACCCCGTCGCCGCTGTCGACGGCGCAGATCCAGTCGCGATATTCGGCCGCGGCGAGCGCCTACAACACCGACGAGACCCAGATCTCCATCACCGAGAACGCCGCCTGTGACGCCGGCAGTCCCACCGCGTCCCTCACCGCGTGCCAGACCGCGCTCAGCAACCAGCGCCAGGCGACCATCGCATTCGACGACGCGCTTCGCGCGATGACCTTCACGGGCGCTGCGGCGATCGATGCCAGCCACCTGCTCAGCGATGACGCCGCGATCGAATCGCTGTTGAAGCAGGCCGCCACCGCTCCCAGCCTGGCGACCATCGCAAGCGTTCAAGCGCAGATCATTCCCCTGCTTGCCACCGCGGTCACGGCAGCGGCAGCGCTGCGCGCGGACATCGGGCTCCCGGCTCCGGCCTGACCTCAGGAAGCTGACGCGCCGACCGCAGCGCCGGTGCGCTTGCGGATCTGCTCGACAGCCGTCGTGATGATCGCGGCGGCTCGATCGACGTCGTCAACCGTCGTGGACCGTCCGGTGGTGCAGCGCAGCGCGCCGGCCGCCAGCTCGTCCGGGTAGCCCATCGCGCGAAGGACGTGCGACGGCAGCGGAGCGCCGCTGGCGCACGCGGACCCGGCCGAGGCGTCGACGCCTGCCATGTCGAGCGTCGCGAGGAGCACATCGCTGCGCACGCCGGGAAACGCGAACGTCGCAAACCCGGGCGCGGTGTGCTCGCCGGCACCGGTGTCGACCGCCCCCGGGACGGCGGCCGTCACCGCTGCGACGAGGCGACGGCAGAGCACCGCCTGACGATCGCTCTCCGCACCGCGCCGCCGCTCGGCCAGGTCGGCCGCGGCTGCGAACCCGGTGATCCCCGCGACGTTCTCCGTGGCGCTGCGCCGGTTGCGCTCCTGCCCGCCGCCGGTGTTCTGCGCCGCGATGGTCACGCCGTGACGCACCCACAGGGCTCCGACGCCCTTGGGCCCGTACACCTTGTGGGCCGAGAGCGAGAGCAGGTCGACGCCGAGCGCGCCGGGATCGACCGGGAAGCGGCCGAGGGACTGGACAGCATCGGTGTGGATGAGCGTCGCATGGTTGCGCCGGTGCACGGCGACGGCGATCGCCGCGACATCCTGGATCACCCCGGTCTCGTTATTGACGAGCATGACTGAAACAAGCACGGTCTCCGGCGTCACGGCGGCCGCGACGGCGTCGGGCTCGACGCGCCCGTCGCGCTCGCACCCCACGATCGTGAGCGTGGCGGCGCCGATCTCCTCGAGGCGCCGCGCCGTCTCGAGCACCCCGTCGTGCTCGACGGCGCTCACCACGAGGTGCCGCCCTCGCTCCGCGCCCCAGCGCTCGACGACGCCCCGAAGCGCGAGGTTGTCGGATTCGGTGCCGGAACCGGTGAACACGATCTCCCGCTGGGTGCTCCTGAGGACCGTGGCCAGGCGGTCGCGCGCGGAATCGACCGCGGCTCGCGCGGCGCGGCCAGTCGTGTGCACCGATGAGGGATTCCCCTGGGTTGTCGTCAGGTACGGCAACATCTCCTCGAGCACCTCGCCCGCGAGCGGCGTCGTCGCGGCGTGGTCGAGATAGAGACGGTTCATGCGGGATCGCGCCGGGGTCCGGCGTTCTCTGCCTTCCGCACGCGCGCAATCACCGAGTCGGTGAACGCGGACGTGGATGCGTCGCCGCCGAGATCCGCCGTGGCGACGCCGGATCGGAGCGCCTCGAACACGGCATCGCGGATGCGCGTCGACGCGGTCCGGCAGCGTTCGTCAGTCGCGAAGCCGAGCAGCGCCGCGGCCGCGAGGATCATCGCCATCGGGTTGGCGACGTTCTTGCCCTCGAGGCTCGGTGCTGTGCCGTGCGGCGCCTCCGCCATCACAACCGTGGGAACGAGCGAGTCGTCGCCGAATCCGAGCAGCAGTGACTCCGCCCCGGCGATGCTGCCGAAGAGCGGGAGCACCAGGTCGCTCAGGCAATCACCGTCGCGGTTCAGCGCCGGGATGACAAGCGCGTCGCCCGCCCTGCTGAACAGCAGCGCGTACGTCGCGTCGATGAGCTGTGGTTCGTACTCGACGTCCGGATGGCGTCCCGCCGCCGCGTCGAGCTCCTCCTTGAACATCCCCTCGTAGATGCGTGAGACGGTGAACTTCGGTCCACCGAAGACCTTGGCATGCGTCCGCGCCGCGTGGACGAACGCGAACTCAGCAACGACACGGCATGTCGATCGAGCGATGTGCTCAGTCCGATATGCGACCTCGTCACCGCCGGAGTCATCACGCCACTCCTTCGCGTTGTAGGCGTCGTCGACGGCCATGCGGACGATGCTGATCGGGGCGCTCACGCCGGCGATACCCGCCACGCCCGGAATGCGCTGCCCGGTGCGGAGAATCACCCGTCCACCGACGCGTTCCCGCAGCAGGGCGTTGGGACTGCCGACATCCGTGCGGTCCGTCGGCGTGACGGTCGCTGCTTTGAGGCCGAATCCCGCGGCACGCATGGCGTCGGCCGCCTCCGCGACCACGGCGTTCTTCGTCGCACGGCGATGCTCGAGCGACAGATCGTGCGTCTGCAGCTCCAGGTCGGCACCGATGACGTCGGGCGCGATGACGCGCAGCGCCTCGTCGAGGAGTTCCTGTCCGGTCTGGTCGCCGCGGAGGACGACGATGGTGGTCACGCCGAAAGGGTACGTCGCGGCGCGCCTGGTCCCGGACGCTCGCTGCGGGACCACCCCGCGATGCGATCATCGCCGCATGCCGAACTCCATGACCGCGCGCGATGAGGAGCGGGACCAGGAGCACCGCCCGAGCGCGGTCCTCTACGTCTACACGTGGGATCTGCTCCTCGTGATCCTCGCGCTGCTCGTGACCCTCGCCCCATTTGCCGGAGCCGTGCAGAGCAGCTCGGGCGCGCAGCCGTTGCCGTTCTTCGCGCAGGTGATCGAGGCGGTGTCATCGGCCGCGTTTGCCGCGACCCTCATCATCCTGGCCGCGCTCCTGACCCGCCGGCACGCATGGGTGCGGATCGTGCAGATCGGGACGCTCGTGACGCACATCACGCTCGCCATCGTGTCGGAGGTGGTGCTGGCGATCTCCGGCAACAGTGCCGGCGTGCCGGGATTGCTCGGCACGCTCCTGTTCGTCCTCCTCGACGGCCTCGCGATACTCATCATGACCGACCGCCGCGTGGTGACCTGGTACGACCAGCGCGCGGCGATTCCGGTGTACGTGTGGGCGGTACTCGTGCTCTGGGTCGGCGGCAGCGGCCTCAACATCGTCCTGGACGCCGTGTACCACTGAGCGGCGCTGTGCCAGGCCGGGAGGTGATGCACCACCCGACACGGTGGCGCCCCAGACCGACTACGACAGCAGATCAAACGTACGTCAGCAGGTCCTCGACGATGTCGACCAGCTCGTCGGACCGCACGGGCTTCATCATCACCGCCGCCGCGCCGAGCTGCTGCGCGCGTTCTCGGGCCCGAACATCGCCGGCGGCGGTGAGGATCACAACGCCGGCCCGCGGATGCTCGGGCGCGAACCGGATCGCCTGGAACAGCTCCAGCCCGTCGGTGTCGAGCGTCGCGTCGAGGATGAGGACGTCCGGCTCGAAGTCTCTGAGCTCGGCGCGCACCTCGCGGACCGCCTTCGCCCAGTGCACGTCGTGGCCAATCAGGGTGAAGCGGTTGATCACCTGCTGGGCGACGGCGGCCTCATCCTCAGCAACCAGGATGCGGGCGCGGACTGGCGGCATCACCGCGCATCCTACGGTTCCGACGCATCCCCGGGCCAGGCGTCCTCCGGGGAAGCCGGGCTGCTGCGTACACTGGCGCCGTCGATGCCGCTCCCACCACACGTTCTGCTCGGCACTGAGCGGACCCGCCGCGGATCCCCCGACGGCAATCGGTTCACCCGCTGGCTGCACCGGCCGGCCCGACATACGGTCAGCAGCGACAGCCGGTCCGTCGCCACGCGCATCGCCCCTGAACCCACGAAACCGTTCGGGGCACAGGTCGACGCTGAGACGCGCGCATTCTGGGCCGGCAGCGAGACCGCAGCGATCTCGTCGAGGCGCGCGGCGGCGCTGGTCGACGCGCACGAGCGCGGACGCGGTCCCGCCGGCGGGCGTCCCCCCGGCAATCCCGCGTTCAGTGAAGCGCTCTTCGTGGAACTCATGCGCGCGAGCCAGTACCGCCGCGCGTTCACGCTGCTGAGCGACGACTGTCAGCTGAGTTGGGGATCGCCCGAGGCCTTCGCCGAAGCCCAGGGTGCGTCAACGATGCGCAGGCTCCATGGCGTCAGCGTCAAAGCGGTGCGGTACCTGCCGGAATGGACCGACGCTTCCCGCGGTGCGACGTACCACGATGTGGCCGAGCTCGATGTGGAGTACGAGGTTGGCGACCCGGAGCCGGTCGCGCGCCTCCGGCGGGTCGTGCACCTGGTTCCCGGCGGTGGGCGCTGGCGGTCGATCTGCTACCCCGTGTAACAGCAGTTCACCGACATTCGCACCCCGAGCCGACCGTGGGACAATCGCGCTCGTGCAATCCGCCGTCAGACATGCGCAGCCGGGTCCGATGGAGCGCACGTGCCTCGAGATCGCCCGGATCGAACGTGAGGCGGCCTTCCGGCGGGAGCGCATCTCACGCACCCGGCTCCGCGTTCGCGAAGCCGATGTGCTCATCGACCTGATCGAGGAGTGCCGCATGCGCTCCTTCCGGCTCATCCCACCCGTGCTGTGGAGCGCCGTCGTCAGAGCGGTGGGCGCCGTCGACGCGGACCTGCGCGACCGGCTTGGCATCGACCGCGAACCGGATCACGTCGCCGACATCCTCTTCGAGGCCCAGGAGGTGCTCCTTCTGCGCTCGCTCGAATCCCGGCGACCGAGGCTCGCTCCGATCATCCCGCTGTTCGGACCTCGCGGCCGGACCGCCGCGGCGGGTTGATCGCCCTTCCGCGATGACCTGGGACGTCGCCGTCGCGGGGACGTTCCACAGCGACGACCTGACGACTCCCGCGGGCCGGCACGACGCGCTCGGCGGATCGGCCGTCTACTTCTCACTGGCGGCATCGCGCTACGCGCCGGTCCACGTCAACGGCATCGTCGGCACGGACACGGTGGCCGGGTACCGCCGCATCCTCGACCGCCCGTCGATCCATCTCGACGGGTTGGTGGTCAGCACCTCGCCGACATTCCGCTGGCACGCCGTCCACGACTTTGGCCGATGGGTCACCGCTCACGAGTCGTCGGAGCCGGGATGTGACCCGCTCTGGGAAGCGACCCTGTCCGAGCAGTCACGCCGCGCCGAGGTGCTGTTCGTCGGCAGCATGGACCCGGCGCTGCAGCACAGGGTCATCGATCAGTCCAGCGCTCGACTGATCGGTCTCGACTCGATGACTGAGTTCATCGAGACCCGCCCCGTGGACCTCGCCGCCGTCCTCCGCAAGATCGACATCCTCTTCCTCACCGGCGCCGAGCTCGGCGCACTGACCGGAAGCGATGACTGGCGAAGGTCCGCCGCGCGGTTGTGTGGCACCGGCCGGTTGCGGGCGGTTGTCGTCAAGCACGGCCCGGCCGGCGCCGCGTGTGTCACCGCGAGCACGCTCGTGGAGAAGCCGGCGCTGGCCGTCGCAGCGGTTGTCGATCCCACCGGTGCCGGCGACGCGCTCGCCGGCGGCTTCCTCGGTCATGTCGCGATGGCGATGCGGACCGACGATGACCTCTTCGGCCCTGCGCTTGCCGAGGGGCTGGGCCTTGCCGCAGAGGCCATCGTGGCATTCGGCACCGCAGGACTGGCCGTCACCGGCACCGTATGATCGCGGGCGAATGGCAACGCCGCCGCGTGATCTGGGGACTCCGATCGACCGCAACCTCGCGCTCGAGCTGGTGCGGGTCACGGAAGGCGCTGCCATGTCGGCTGCGCGCCACATGGGGCGCAACCAGAAGGAGATTGCCGACCAGGCCGCCGTCGACTCGATGCGCCGCAGCCTCGGCTTCGTCGATATGGACGGCGTGGTGGTCATCGGCGAGGGCGAGAAGGACGAGGCGCCGATGCTCTACATCGGCGAGCAGGTCGGCAACGGCAACCCCCCGCAGGTTGACGTCGCCGTCGACCCGATCGATGGCACGCGGCTCGTCGCCCGCGGCATCCCGGGCGGGATCGCCACCGTCGCACTGGCCGAGCGCGGGTCGATGTTCCACACCCATCTCCACTACATGGACAAGCTCATCGTCGGTCCCGCCGCCGCGAAGGTGATCGACATCACCGCGAGCGTCGCCCAGAACCTCAAGCGGATCGCGCGTGCCGAGGATCGCCGCGTCGAGGACCTGACGGTCGTCGTGCTCGACCGCGATCGACACGAGACCCTGCTCGACGAGATCCGGTCTGCCGGCGCCAGGGTCAAGCTGATCATGGACGGCGACGTCGCCGCGGGGCTGATGGCGGCGATGGAGCATCGCACCGGTATCGACGTGCTCATGGGCATCGGCGGTGCGCCGGAAGCGGTTCTGGCCGCCTGCGGCATCAAGTGCATCGGCGGCGGCATGCAGGCGCGTCTCTGGCTCAGCGACGGTGAGCGCTCCGTGCTGGAGCGCGAGGGCAAGACTGAGGCACTCGTCCTCGAGCTCGACGACCTCGTCGCCGGCGATAACGTCTTCTTCGCGGCCACGGGGATCACCAGCGGCGAGCTCCTCGAGGGCGTGCGCTTCCTCGGCGAGGACCGCTGCCGCACCCAGAGCCTGGTCATGCGTTCGTATTCAGGAACAGCACGCTACATCGACGCGGAGCACAATCTGGCAAAGCTGCGCCGCCGTCGCGATCCCGTGGAGCTCGCGTCCAAGGGAACGACAGTCGATCAAACATAGTCGGGCACTCCGAGGCGCGGGCTGCTCTCGTCCAGGTGACAGAATCGGAGCTCGGTAATGAAGGCACGATTTCGCCCGAGCGCGAACCTGATGCGCTGGTTCACGCCGGGGCTGCACGTCAAACGGTGGCTGATCCTCCTGTTCGTGGCGATCGTGATGATCAGCCTCGCGGTCGGCTACCTCCTGCGCGACCTGTACAGCGCGCCGTTCGTTTTCCCGGCGTTCGTCGGCGACCTCACGCTGCAGTTCCTGCCGCGGTTGGTCCGCGCCCTGCTCTTCGCCCTCGTCGGGGTGGGGCTCATCGTCCTGTGCTTCTACAAGCTCAGCCAGTCGATCCTCGGGCCGTTTCTGCCCGGGCGGGGCACCACCGAACGCGGTCTCGCCGACCAGCTCTACAAATTCCGCTACCTGGCCAAGGGTCCGCGCGTGGTGGCGATCGGGGGCGGGACCGGGCTGTCGACCCTGCTCCGCGGGATCAAGAAGTACACGGGCAACATCGTGGCCATCGTCACCGTGGCGGACGATGGAGGATCGAGCGGGCGTCTCCGCGAGGAGTACCGGGTGCTCCCCCCGGGGGACATCCGGCAGTGCCTCACCGCGCTGGCGGAGACCGAGCCGCTCATGACGGAGCTCTTCCAGCATCGCTTCGGTGGCGACGGCGCTCTCTCCGGCCACTCGTTCGGCAATCTCTTCATCACCGCGATGGCCGAGATAACGGGCGACTTCGAGCATGCAGTCCGGGAGTCGGGCCGGGTCCTCGCCGTTCGAGGGCAGATCGTGCCGGCGACGCTTCGCGACGTGGTGCTCTGCGCAACCGCCGGCAGCGAGCTCCGCGTCGGCGAATCCAAGGTGCCGCAAGGGGTTGAGCGCATCGACCGAGTCTTCCTCGATCCGCCCGACGCGGAGATCAACCCTGAGGCCGAGAACGCGATCCTGGCGGCCGAACTGATCATCGTCGGACCCGGGTCGCTCTACACCTCGATCCTGCCCAACCTTCTCATCGAAGGCATGGTCGAGGCGCTTCGGGTCAGCCCGGCGGTGAAGGTCTACGTCTGCAACATCGCGGGTCAACCCGGCGAGACCCTGGGGTACTCGGTGAGCGAGCACCTGAAGACGATCGAGCAACACGTCGGCAACCACCTCTTCGACTACGTGATCGTCAACAGCAACACCGGGCTGCCGCTGCCCCCGTCAGCCTTGGAGGCGGGCGTGACCCGGGTCGGCTTCGATCGCGATCAGGCCGCGCTGCAGCAGGTGAACTACATCCTTGCGGACGTGGCGTCCTCGACGATCTCGACCCACCATGATCCCGAGAAGCTCTCGAGGGTGATCATGAAGCGGATCTGGCACTAGCGCATCCGGACAGCCGCGGCATCAGTACAGGAGATCGTGCCGCACGCGGTAGGACCATTGGTGCGCGGCTCGCTCGGCGACGCGATGCCACGCCGCATATCGAGACCGTCGAATCGGGAGATCCCAGGTGCCGACGTACTCCGTGATCCGCTCGCTGAAGCCGGACTTGAATCGGTACAGACCGAAGAGTGGGTGCTCCGGAGTCAACCGGTCCGCGGGTGGCACCGCGACAAGGTCGTATGCGCCGACCCCTCGCTCCTTCAGCCAGCGCATGACCTCCCACTGCAGGAGATGGGGCGCCATCACCGCGGCGTGTTCCTTTGTGGATCCGCCGTCCTTGTACCAGGCCTTTGTTCCCATGTATGTGGCGAACACCCCGGCAAGGACGGTGCCCCCGAGCGACGCGAAGAAGAGCTGACCCTGCCCGGCGGCGGCGTGGAGCCGCCAATACCCGGAGCAGTAGTCCTTGCTGCGCAGCGTGAAGCCGGCGCGATCCCGGGTCGAGGCCATGAGGTCGTACATCGTCTCGATGCTGCCGGCGTCGAGCGGCACGGGCTCGACGATCACGCCGTGCCGCTGTGCGAGGCGGATGTTGTACCGGCACTTCGGCTTGAAGGAAGCCAGCAGCGCATCCTCATCGGGGCGGAGGTCGACGATGATCGTCGCCCTGCTGATCTGCACGTCGTGGCGTGACTTTTCCAGTCCGATACCGCGCAGCGCCCCGACGGCCGACTCGCTCTGTTCGATCTCCGGTTCGATCTTGATCGCGAACGCCCGGCCCGCACTGTCGCGGAGTTCGTCGATCACCAATCCAAGCTGATCGACGCCTGCAACGCCCGGCCCCTTGGGGATGTACCCGAGCTCACCAAGGCCTGGCACCGAGTGCCGCAGCATGAGGACCGCGAGTGGCGTGTCCGCTTCGCTGATCAGGTATCGGGGCCTCCAGCGATGCGCGCGCTTGAATTCACCCCAGGCGCGGCTCTGCAGGATCTGGCCACCGTCGGCGTTGGCCACGACGAGGTCGTCCCAGCGCGCAACCTCCGCCTGCCCGGCGTCTCTCATCTCCGCAGCCGGACCGCGGCGCGGTAGAGGCGATGGCGCAGCGGGCGCACGCCGATGTCCCACGTGCCCGCGCGTTCGACGGCCGCGCCGCCGAACGATCGCTTGAACTGTGAAAAGCCTTCCCAGGGATGGCCCGGCGTGCCTCCGGGTGTGATCCCCCAGAAGTCAAAACGACGCGCTCCGGCTTCGCGGGCGTCGAGGATCATTTGCCAGACCAACGGTGCGGCCGCCTGGAGCTTGCGACCTGACGCGGGATCCGACACCGCGTGCGCGTAGTAGCGCGTCCCGGCGAAGTCGAAGCTGAGTGCGGCGGCAACAGCCGATCCCGCCGCTTCCGCGATGTACAGCGCCGCGGCCCCTTCGGGCATGAGCGTCGATGCGACGATGCGGTGGTACGACTTCGCCTGGCCGCGGTATCTGCCCGCCGCGGCAGTGCTTTCCTGGAGTCGCACAAAGACCTCGATGTCGGCGGGGTCGTTGCTGCAGCGGATCGTGAGTCCGCGTCGGGACGCCGCATTGATGGCTCCCCGATGTCCCGCAGACAGCCCGTGACGGAGGGCCGCTTCGTCCGGCTCGAGATCGAGCATCCACGTCCAGCGCGGTTGGATCGCCCGGCTCGACGTAGCGCCGGCGGTTTCCAGCGCGGCGATCGCCGCCTCACCTGCCGGCTCGCAGCGAACGAAATCCAGTGATCGACCCCGCGCCGAGCTCACAGCATCGTCGAGTGCGGCGGACATCGCGGGCACAGAGCGCGCGGTGGGGCCGTGAGGCAGGTAGACGTAGCGCGGGAACCGCCCGGAGCGAATTGCGCCCGCCCACATCCACTCCGCATCGCGCGAATGGACGACGTCGTGGCCGAGAGCGGCCTGAACGCGTTGCCAGAGCGTGCTCTGCAGGAAATGGCCGCCCATGCGCTGCAGCGCCGAGTCCCACTCCGCGTCTGCGACGCCGGCGCTCGCCGCCGACACGCGATGCGACGCTAGCACAGCGACACGCACATTCGATGTTGAGAACCGACGGCCGTTTTCCTTACAATCGCTGGCGTTTCCCCGTCAGGCTTCTGGAGAGAACACATGGCAACTGTCGTCACACGCGATGTCCTCGCAAAGCAACTTGCAGATCGCGCAGAGATCACCGTCACCGCGGCGCGCGATGAGGTGCGCTGGTTCTTCGACACGATCGCGCAGTCCCTCGAGAAGGGCGATGAGGTTCGCATCCACGGCTTCGGCAACTTCAAGACCGCACAGCGCGCAGCGCGTCTCGGTCGCAATCCGCGTACCGGTGAAGCGGTGAAGGTCCCCGCACGGCGCGTGGTTCGGTTCTCGGCGAGCACCTCGCTGTCGAGCGCGGTGAAGGGCGCGAGGCCTGGACGTCGGGCCAAGGCCTGATCCGTCAGATCGCGTGACGTGACGCTGCCGCGGGCGCGGTGACGTCGTCGATGGACACGCACGCATGCTACGGGTAGACATGCGAGTGCGAGCCTGGTGACGGCGACGCGTCGCCCGCGGTGGCCGTGGGTCGTTTTCGGCGCGGTGCTCGGCCTGGTGTTGATCGCGTCGGCCTCGTTCGTGGTCGTTCGGCTGACAGCGCCGCTTCCTCCGGCGACGGTGCGGATCAACACGGCAGCGACCTTCGCGCTCGGCGGAGTCGCTCCCGGAACGATCCCCGTGCCATCGCGCGGGAGTTTCGCGCTGTCGGCGAGCACGCTGGGCACGGTTGCGAGCTACAACGCCACGGTCGAGCGACCCACGGGGTCCATCGCCAAGGCGATGACCGCGCTCGTCGTGCTCGACGCACTCCCGCTCGCGCCCGGGGCCGGCGGGCCATCCCGGACGATGACGGCGGCCGACGTCCAGCTGTACCGGCAGGCGGCGGCCGAGGGTGGATCGAAGCTTCCGGTGCGCGCCGGCGAGGTGCTCAGCGAACGCGACCTGCTCCTCGCGCTGCTCCTGCCGTCGGCGGACAACATCGCCGAATCACTCGCCGTGTGGGTGTCGGGCAATCGTGCCGGGTTCATCGCCCGGCTCAACGCCAAAGCCGCCGCATTGGGTATGGCGCATACCCACTACGACGATCCCAGCGGCCTCAGCAACCGAACCGTCTCCACCGCTGCAGACCTCGTGCTGCTCGCCAAAGCGGTGATGGCCAGTCCGACGCTCGCTGCACTCGTTGCGGTCCAGCAGGCGAGTCTTCCCGACGGAACGGTGTTGCGCAACCTCGATGTCCTGCTCCAGCGGCAACCGGGCTGGCTCGGCATCAAGACGGGCTGGACGGGTGCCGCGGGGGGTTGCCTGCTCTTCGCGGCTCGACGTTCATACGGAAGCGGCGGAAACCTGACCGTTACCGTCTACGGCGCGGTGCTCGGGCAGCCCTCCATGACCGCGCCGGACCCCGCCCATCCCGAGCTTGGCGCAGCGTTTTTCGAGGCGGAGAACGCCGCGGCTGCGCTCCTCAACAGCTACCGCGTGCTCGACCTCAGCCAATCGACCCCGCCAATCACGGGGTCCGTCTCGACCCCGTGGGGTGGCTTCGCCTCGGTTGCGCTGCTCCCTCCCGACCGCGGCGGACCCATGCTCGCCCGTGGGCCGGCGACCCTCCAGCTGAGCGTGAGTTCCTTCGAATCGAGGGCGCCTCTGCCCGGAAACGCGCAGGTTGGTCAGCTCAACGGCGTCCTGAACGGCACGAAAGTCTCGTGGCGGGTGATCGTCTCGAACGCTCTCGCCGGGCCGTCGTGGTGGTGGAAACTCATCAACGGCTGAATCGAGACGCCCTCACCAGGCGGTGTCGGTGCGCTCCGCAGCTTCGAGCAGCGCCGCCATCACGTCGGCGTCCCGTCCGGCGAGATCAGGAGCGACGCGCAGGCTTTCGACCCGCTCCTTCGCAGTGACCATCTCCAGCTCGTGCAGGCCCAGTTGCGCGCGCGTCGAGACGTGGCCTCTGTACGCCGCAAGCGGCGCACGCCATTTCTGGCGCAGCGCATGGGGCGAAAGCTCCCCCGCCTTGACCGTCAAACCAGCTCCGATTCTGGCGGGGAAGAGGCGGAAGCGGAATGCGTTGCGCCCGCCCTTGACGCACTGCTCGCAGCGCCCGTATCGCTCGTCGGGAATCTCGGGGCGTTTCATGCAGACGCGGCACACGATGCGAGGATATGTGAGTGACGGCGTCCGATGCCGTGACGCTGCGCACCGTTGGCGGCTCGCTACGGCGTTCTGGGTCAGGGCTACGCAGCCGGAGGGCGCGCCGGCCGGGCTGCGCTTCGGCTTCGAGCGCCTTGAGCTCAAGGAGATCGTGTCGTTCACATCCGTCGGCAACGCGACATCGCGACGTGTCACGGCAAAGATCGGGATGAAGCACCGAGCTGACGATGATTTCGATCATCCACGTAGCGCGGCCACGTCTCCGCTCTCACGCCACGTTCTTATCGAATCTCGGCCGCAGCGTTCTTCGAACGCCAGGGACCGAGTTTGTTTGACACGGCGTCACGCAGCACCTACCATGACCGCGTTCAGCAGTTCGCGCAAAGGAGCGCCTTTTTGTGATCGCCATCCAGTGCCATGAAACCGGGGTCACTCGGTTGAAGGGTGGAGTCCGCACGTCGGGAGTCGCACCTTGAGTCGTTGAGCATCGAATAGCTCTGCTCACAGGATCGTGCGGCAACCGGCCGGTACGGTCCTTTTTGTTTGTCCAAAGAAGCGAACAAGCACGTGAGCAAGGAGAAATCGGTGTCCAGGGTAGGTGACGGCGGAATGGCCGTCGAAGTGACCAAGCTGGTGAAGTCGTTCCGGCGCGAGCGGCGCGGCCGGCCATGGAAACGCCGCGAGCAGGCGGGCGGCGACAGGCGCGCAGTCGACTCGGTCGACCTGCGCGTCCGCGACGGCGAGATGGTCGCGGTCGTCGGTCTGAACGGCAGCGGGAAGTCGACACTCCTTCGCGTCCTCGCGACACTGACCATCCCCGACGAGGGAAGTGCCCGCGTCTTCGGTCACGACGTGGTCAGGGACGGGCACGAGGTGCGCCGCCACGTGAACCGCGTTTCGGTCGAAGCGAGCTTCTTCAAGGAGATGAGCCCGTGGGAGAACCTGTCGTATGCGACGCGTCTCTACGGACAGGATGGCAAGGGGACGCGCGACGCGGCCGTCGCCGCGCTGACGCGGCTCGGTCTCCCGCGCGACACGATTGATCGACCGATGAAGCAGCTGTCTCGCGGCCAGCAGCAGAAGGTCGCGATCGCACGCAGCCTGCTGACGAGCCCTTCATTGCTCCTGATGGACGAGCCGACGACCGGTCTGGACCCGCGCTCGAAGCGGGAGGTGCAGGGCTTCGTCCGCGATATCAGCGAGCAGTCCGGCGTGACCGTGCTGCTCAGCACGCACGATCTCGATGAGGCGGAGCGGCTCTGCGACCGCGTGATCATCCTCGACCGCGGCCGGATTCTCGCGGAGGGGTCGCCGGCCGAGTTGCGGGCAGCGCACAGCGAAAAGGGCGACGGAGCCTCGCTGGAGGACGTGTTCCTGCGCCTCACGGGAAAGAGCTTCGACGACGACAGCGAAGCGGAGGAGGAGGAAGGGTCATGAGCACGCGCACACCCGACGTCGAGATGCGCCCACCCGGTCTGCGATTCGAGACGAATGCGTTTTTCGGGTTCTTCGAGCGCCAGCGCAATCTCTACAAGCGGTACTGGATCTGGGAGGTCGTCTGGCTGGTGTACAGCATCGTCAGCACGCTGAGCATCGGATATCTCGCGTCCGGACTCGGCTCCTTCAGCGGTCCGAACGCGCACGTCGATATCGCCCGTGCGCAACTCTACCTGTTGATCGGCTCGTTGCTCTGGAGCTATCTCTCGCTCATGTTCTTCGACGTTTCCTTTGCAATCGCCTGGGAGCGTTGGGAAGGAACGATCGAGTACACCTTCATGGCGCCGGTGCGGCGAGTGACACATCTACTCGGCATCTGCTCGTTCGCGATCGTGTACGCCCTCCTGCGGAGCGTGGTCATCATGGTTGCAATCGGGTTGGCGTTCCACCTGGATCTGTCGCACGCGGATGTGGGCTCGGCGCTCCTCGTGCTTGCGGCGGCAACGTTCCCGGTGCTGGGGCTTGGCATCTTCACCTCGATCCTGCCGCTGCTCTCACCGGAGAAGGGCGAGCAGATGGCGGTTGCAGTGCAGGGCGTGCTGCTGCTCGTCTCGGGTGTCTACTACCCCATCACGGTGCTCCCCGCCGTGCTTCGAGTCATGGGCGAGGGATCGCCGCTCACCTACACCCTGAGCGGGATGCGTTCGGCCTTGCTCGACCACGCAGGGATCGGGTCGTTGCTGGGAACCGTCCTCGTCCTGCTGGCGATGGGAGCCGTGCTCATCCCGTCGGGCGTCTGGGTGTTCTCGCGCGCGGAGCGTCGGGCGAAGCGGCTCGGACTGCTGAAGCGCAACGGATAACGCGGCGGTCAGATGTCGAGGTGATGCGTGTACGCGGGGAAGATCGCCATGCTCCCACCGGTCATGCCTCCCTCGAGCTCGCCGTCGCGGATGAAACCGAGACGCTCGGCAACGGCGAGGCTGCGCCGATTCTCCATGCCGGCGTTGAGCAGGATGCGGTGGGCGCCGAGCGCGCCGGGCGCCCACGCGATCAGCGCCATTGCCGCTTCGGTGACGTAGCCGCGGCCGGTGCGGTCCGTCCTGAGCCAGTAGTGGATCTCGTACTCACCATCAGGGTGCCGGTTGAGTCCGATGACCCCGATCGCGACACCGTGCTCCGTTATGGCAAATGCGGGGGAGCCCTGGTCCCATCCGGGGACGCCGCGCGTGTCGACGTAGGTCGACTGGGTCTCGATGGTCATGTCCACGGCCCAGGGCATCCATGGGAGCAGCTCCGGCCGCGAGGCGAGCGATGCCTGGAGCAGGTCGTCGTCGTGGGCGTGGGCGACCGGCTCGAGGCTGAGGCGCGCGGTGTGGATCGGAGCGCGGACCAGGTCGGTCACCGTCCGATTCTCGCGCAGTCCGGACCTTCCACCACCCCGTTGCGTTGACGAACATACTCACAGGTGCGTATATTTGTTCGTGTGAACGTCGAGGTGAGGGCCGTCGGGCTTCGGGCGATGCGCGACAAGCATCACCTGACTCAGCGGGAGCTCGCGCGCCGGCTCGGCGTCACGCAGAACTACATTCCGGCTCTGGAGGCGGGGACACGCAACCCGGGTCCCAAGCTGCGGCAGTCGTTGATGCAGCTCTTCGGCTGCGACTTCGAAGACCTCTTCCAGGTGGTCATGGTCAACCCGGTCGACCATCGCGAGCAGGTGCTCCGGCCGGAGGGCGGCCTTCGCGGGGTCTGATGCCTTCGGGCCCGCGCCGGTGGGTGCCGCCGGCCGGTCCATCAGCACAAACGGCACGCCTTCGTACAATCGCGCCGTGCCCACCCATCTCGACCTGCTTGTCCTCGAGGGAATGTCGTTTTACGGCTACCACGGCGAAACGCAGGCCGAGCGCACGCTGGGCAACCGCTTCTACGTCGACGTCGAGGTCCGGATGGATCTCGCGCCGGCCGGGAAGAGCGACGCCATCGCCGACACGCTCGACTACTCGCACGCGTTCAGACTGGTTCGAGCCGTCCTCGAGGACGAGCAGTACAGCCTGATCGAGGCCGTGGCGGAACGCGTCGCCACGGTCATGCTTGCTGAACGGCACGTCGAGAGCGTCAAGGTCCGCGTCGGGAAGCAACCGCCGATCCCCGGTGCCATCGAACGTTGCTGGGTGATCATCGAACGACCCGTGGGGACTCGCGGGTGAGCGCGGTCATCGTCGACGGCAAGGCGGTGGCCGCGGAGCTCCGGGCCGAGCTCACCGACGAGGTGAGGAGGATGTCGGCGGAGGGAGTCGCCCCGCCGTCGCTCGCCGTGGTCCTCTGCGGCGACGATCCGGCATCGGCGATCTACGTGCGCAACAAGGGTCGCGCCGCCGAGCGCGCCGGCGTGCGCTTCACGTTGCTCACGCCCTCCGGGGACAGCACCACAGGCGAGCTTGTCGACCTCGTCCGCGGGCTCGAGGCCGACGATTCGATCGACGGGATCCTCGTGCAGCTCCCCCTGCCGCCGCAGATCGACGCCGATGCCGTCATGGCGTGCATCTCTCCAGAGAAGGACGCCGACGGATTTCACCCGTGTAATTTCGGCCGGCTCGCTGAGGGACATCCCGCGCTCGTTGCTCCGGGGACGCCACTCGGATGCATGGAATTGCTGCGGCGCTCGGAGGTGCCGCTGCGCGGCAGCCGCGCGGTGGTGATCGGTCGCAGCTCGATCGTCGGGCGTCCGATCGCCCTCCTCCTCACGAACGCGGACGCCACGGTGACCATCTGCCATTCGCGAACCCGGGACCTCCCGTCGATCTGTCGCGAGGCGGACATCCTCGTGGCGGCCATCGGCCGGCCGGGCATGGTCGACGCCTCGTATGTCAAGCCCGGGGCGTTCGTCATCGATGTCGGGACCACTCCCCTCGATGGCGTCGTGTACGGCGATGTCGACCGCGCATCGGTCGAGCCGGTGGCTGGATGGCTCACGCCCGTCCCCGGCGGGGTTGGGCCGATGACCATCGCGATGCTGCTGCGCAATGTCCTGGCGCTGGCTCGAGCGCGCCGCGCCCGCAGCGCGGGGTGAGCCCGATGCCGTCGATGCGTGTCCGCTGGAGTGAATCGGAGGCCCGGAAACCGTACGCGCGCCCCTTCATGGTCACATTCGTCAGCGACGAAGGGAGCGATGGCGGCAGCGTCGCGCTCAACGGCGCGGATCTCGTCTACTACACGCACTTCCAGACTGCGGTGCTGTCCCTTGCCGGGGAGCTCTTCGTCGATGCCACCGTCGAAGCGTCGCCGGACCCGCAGCGTGCCTGGCTCGATCGCCTCGCCAGACTGATCCCTCCGCTCGGTGAGATCACCGTGGTGCCGCGGTCCTCGTTCGACGAGCATCAGGGTCGAGTCTTCCGCCTCACGGTCGCGGCGGCCGGCGGGCAATCCGCCACGATGGATGCGGCCGTCCTGCTCGAGTACCAGGACCTTCAGGCGGTGCTCGCTCATCAGACGGGCTGCCTGTATCGGGATGCCGCGGTCGAGGACGTCGAGGACGTCGAGGCGCGCCGGCGCGCCTGGATGGGCGCGATCCGTCTCCGGGTGCAGCGTCCCGATCCCGGCGAGGCGATGAGTGAGACCTGGCAGTGGGCGTGAATGGCACGGCATACGACCGGGCGGTGGCGACCCTGGACGCCGTGGCCTGGCGGGGCATCATGCCCGGCCTGGAGCGCACGCGGGCCTTGCTCGCCGCACTCGGCCATCCGCAGACGGGCCTGCGCGGAGCGCTCGTCGCGGGCACCAACGGCAAGGGCTCGGTGTGCGCAACGGTCGACTCCGTCTGCCGCTCTGCCGGGCACCGGTCGGTGCTGCTGACGAGCCCACACCTGCAGTCGTACTGCGAGCGCATCGTCCGGGATGGCGCGCCGATCAGGGAGACCGAGTTCGGGGCGCTGGTCGACACTGTCCGCGAGGCCGCCGAGGGGCTCCCCGAGGAATTGCAGCCGACCGGCTTCGAGGTGCTCACCGCGGCCGGGATCCTGGCGGCGCGACGAGCCGACGCTGACGTGCTCGTCTGCGAGGTTGGCCTCGGCGGCCGCCTCGACAGCACCAACGTCCTCGACCTGGGCATTGCGGTCGTGACCAACGTCGCGCTCGATCACCAGGACCTGCTCGGAGACACCATCCCGGAGATCGCACGGGAGAAGGCGGCCATCATCAAGCCGGGCAACCACGCGGTGACCGGTGCCGTCGAGCCCGCGCTGACCGTCATCCGGGCTCGTGCCGCCGACGTCGGTGCCGCACTCGCCGTGGTGGGCGGGGATGTCCCCTTCTCAGGCCACGCGGCGGGGTTGCGTGGCGTCGAGGTGGAGACGTGGTTCGCCGGGCAGCCCGTCTCGGTTTCGGCGCCGCTGCGCGGCGAGTTTCAGGTCGCCAACGTCTCGACCGCGGTGGCCGTCTGCGACGCACTGCGAATGACCGGTATATCCATCGATATCGACGCGCTCGTTCGCGGCTGCGCAATGGTCCGCTGGCAAGGCCGTATGGACTGGATCGAGGGCGCGCCGCCGATCCTCATCGACGGCGCTCACAATCCCGCCGGCATGGCCGCGATGGTCTCCTCGGCTCGTGATCTGATCGGATCGCGACGCTGCGCGGCCGTCTTCGCAGCGATGCGCAACAAGGATGTCGTGTCCATGGCCGCCGGCCTCCGCGAGCTCACGTCCGCCATCGTGGTCACGGCCCCGGCGGTCGAACGGGCCACCCGGCCCCAGGACCTCGCGGGTCTGTTCGACCCCCCGGCGTCGGTTGCGCCCGACATGGGGGACGCGCTCCGGCAGGCGCGCCGGCTTGCGGGCTCCGACGGCGTGGTCGTGGTCTGCGGGTCGCTCTACCTTGCCGGTGAAGCGCTGGGCCTGCTCGGCCTCTGAGCAGCGGGACAGTCGATCAGGCGGCGAGGACGGCGAGGAGCTTTGCCTCGAGCGTCTGCTTCGGCTGGTAGCCGACGATCCGCTCCTCGGCCTTGCCGCCGCGGAAGATCATCAGCGTGGGGATGCTCATGATGCCGAACATGCCCGGCGTGATCGGGTTGGCATCGACGTCCACCTTCGCGACCTTGACCTGACCGTCGTACTGAGTCGCGAACTCCTCGACGATGGGCGCGATCATCTTGCAGGGAGTGCACCAGGAAGCCCAGAAGTCCACGAGCACGGGGATATCCGAGTCAAGAACCTCTTCCTTGAAGGTGGTGTCGGTGACGGTGACGGGGTGAGCCATTGAGGTTCTCCTGGTGGGCGAGGGCCGCTGATGTATCGCACTCAACCGGCGGTATCGGTCGAGGCAGCCTTTTTGGTGGTTGTCGAAGTCTCGGACGACGATGGCGTGGTCGACGAGTCGGTTTTCCCGGCGTCGGATTTCGATCCCGACGCGCCATTGTCGGAGCTCTTGCCGGAGCTCTTGCCCGACGGGCTTGAGTCGCCGCTGTCGGACATGATCGCGGACGACGCCGAGCCACGGCTGTCGGTCTTGTAGAACCCCGATCCCTTGAACACGATGCCCGCGGGAAAGAACATTCGATTCGCCGGGGCGCCGCACGACGGACAGGGTGCGCCCGGATCATCACGCATCGTCTGCCATACCTCGAACTCGTTCGAGCATTTGGGGCAGCGGTATCCGTATGTGGGCAAGCAGTGGGTTCCCTGTCGCTGGTGATCGCTTCAACTCTACCCGCCGGGCCCCTCGGGTCAAACAACGCTCCGGGATGACGGCCGTGGGTTCACACCTCGAAAAGGACGAGGCCCGTCGGCACCTTTGGGTAGAAATACGTCGACTTCTGGGGCATCGTCTCACCGGCATCGGCGACCGCGATCACCTCCCCGGTGGTCACGGGGGTGACGCCAAAGCCGAGCACCGCCTCGCCCCGCTGGACCGCGGCGTCGAGCGCTGCGGCATCCCGCGTGTAGCGCAGCGCACCGCCGGCTATCGCATCCGCAGAGACGCCCGCCGGCCCCAGCACCTCTGACTCGAGCACGACGACGTCGAGGGTGTCGCGCGGTGACCGTCCCGTCCGGCGGGGCCTGCGCAGCACCGCGGCACCGTCGTGCGCGACCACCGCGAAGGCGTGATGCGTGGTCCGCAGCGCCGCAGCTGTCGCCAGCGCAGATGTCGCATCGGCGGCGGGCTCGGCCTCAAACGTGTCATCGAGGCGCGCCCACAGATCGTCGAGGCTGAACGCGATGCCGGGCCGGGGTCGCACCAGGCGGTGCGTGGGGAGGATCGTGATCCCCGGGTCATCCGCCGCGGCGAGGTAGACGAGGCAGCGCTCGAATGCAGCATCCGCAGGCGCGTCGGGTGCCTCGGCGCGACGCTCCGACGCATATGCCGCGGCGGTCTCGTAGCGGTGATGGCCATCGGCGATATAGAGCGATGCGTCACGCAATGTCTCGGCGATCGCCGCGATCCGGGCGGGGTCGGCGACGCGCCAGAGGAGCAGCTTCTCGGACGCGATCTCGCCTTCGATGCGCCCACCGAGCAGTGCGGCGCCGGTCGCGGCATGCTCGAGCTCCGCCCCGATGTCGCGGCCACCCTCCCAGAGACCGAAGACCGGGCTTGTCTGCGCGCGAGTCGCGCGCATCAGTGCAAGGCGATCGAGCTTGGGACCCCGCAATGTCCGCTCATGGGGGCGGAGGTCGGAGCGGTCCCATGATGTGGCGGCCACGGAGGCGAGCAGGCCGCGCCGGACTCGGACACCGCCGTTCGGATCGGGGAAGTGATGGTCGACGACGTAGTACCCAGCAGGTGTGTCGCGGACGAGGATGCCGAGTTCGTGCCACGACTCGAGGAACGACGCGGCGCGTGTGTACGTGTCGTCGACGCCCTCGATGTCGTTCGGATAGCGCAGTCCGCAATCGACGCGCACGATGTTGCGCATATCGCGGCCATAGAGGGCGTCCCGCTGCTCGTCGCTGAGGACGTCGTACGGCGGAGCGAGGACGCCACCGAGCTTCACGTGCTCAGGGTTGTAGCGAGTTCCCTCGAAGGGCTGGACGGTGGCCACGAGGGTCAGGCCCTCAGAGCCGCACCTGGCGGAGCTGGTCGAGCAACGCGGTTTCGCGGACCTCCTCGAGCAGGTCCGTGCTCACGGCGTCGTCGATCTCCATCAACATCACCGCGTGCCCGCGCGGGCGATCGCGGCCGAGCTCGATGCCGGCGATGTTGACATCATTGCGCGCGAGCAGCGTGGAGATCGCGGCGATCACACCCGGACGGTCCTGGTGCGTGACCACGAGAAAGGTGCCGCTTGGCTGCATGTCGACGCGGAAGTCGTTGATGCGTGTGATGCGCGGCCCGTCATCGAACTGCGTACCGGCGATGCGCAGCCGCTGCTCGCCGGCGACCTCGACGAGGAGCGAGCCCTCGGGGTCGACGCTTCGCGTCGTGTGACGCTCGTCGACGTCGACACCCATGGAGGTCGCGACCAGCTTTGCGTTGACAGGATTGACACGCGTCTCCGTGAAGTGCGCGAAGAGCCCGCGCAGGACGTGCGCGGTGATGATCGAGGTGTCGATCCCCGCGAGCTCCCCCGAATAGCTGCAGACGATGTGGCGCACCTTGCGGCCGTCGAGCTGCGCGGCGAGCGAGCCGATCTTCTCGGCGAGGACGAGGTACGGCTGCAGTCGTGCGAGCTCCTCGGGGAGCACGGTCGGCGCGTTCACCGCATAGCGCGGCGTGCCACCCGCCAGATACTCGACGATCTGATCGGCCACGTCAAAGGCGACGTTGACCTGTGCCTCGCGTGTGCTCGCCCCGAGGTGCGGCGTGACCACCACCTGCGCGAGACGGAGCAGCGGGTTCGCGGGATCCGGCGGCTCCTTGGTGAAGACGTCGATGGCAGCACCGGCAATATGGCCGTCGCTGATCGCGTCCGCCAGCGCCTGCTCGTCGATGATGCCGCCACGCGCCACGTTGATCAGTCGCGCGCCCTTGCGCATGCGCTTGAGCTCGGCAGCGCCGATGACCCCGCGAGTGGCGTCCGTGAGCGGCACATGGACGGTGAGGAAGTCTGTTTCGGTCAGGAGTGTCTCAAAGTCGCAGAGCTCGACTCCCAGTCCCTGCGCGCGCTCGGCGGTGACGAGCGGGTCGTGCGCCAGCACGCGCATGCGCAGCCCCTCACGGGCGATGCGCGCCACCTCGGATCCGATCTTCCCGAGCCCGAGCACGCCGAGGGTCTTCTCGCGCAGCTCGATGCCCATGAATTTCGAGCGCTCCCAGAGACCGGCGCGCAGCGAGCGGTCGGCTGCGGGAAGGTTGCGCGCGAGCGCGAGCATCATCGCGATGACGTGCTCGGTAGCGGCGATGGTGTTACCGGTGGGTGCGTTGAGGACGAGGACGCCATGGCGGGTGGCCGCCTCGATATCGATGTTGTCGACGCCGACGCCCGCGCGACCGACGACGCGGAGTCGGGGCGCGGCGGCGAACACCTCGGCAGTGACCTTCGTCTCACTGCGCACCACGAGCGCGTCGTACTCGCCGATGCGATCGCGCAACGCGACAGCGTCCAGACCGGTGACGACGTCAACCTCGCCCGCCGCGCGAAGACGAGCCACCCCGTCCTCGGCGATCGGGTCCGCAACCAGGATGCGGGTCACGGTGCCGGCAGCGGTGCGCGGCTCCGCGATGATGCTCACCCGACGGTGACGGGTTCCGCCTGCGCGACCGTCCCGCGTGCTTCGGCCTGCGCCGCCGCGACGGCGAGGCCACCGCGAGTGCGGAGCCCGGTGTCGATGAGACCGGCTTCGAGCAGCGAGAGGATCGTGTACGCATCTGCGTCGTCGATGAAGCCGAGATGACCGATGCGGAATATCTTGCCCTGCAGTGAATCCTGGCCACCGGCGAGTATGAGGTTGTGCTTCGTGCGCAGCGTGCTCAGGAGGCTCTTCAGCGCGTCCGGCGAGTCCGCGGGACTGTGTACCGCCGTCACCGTGTCGCTCCGATGACCGTTCGCCGCAAGCAGCTTCAGTCCCATCGCCTCGATGCCCGAGCGGATCATGCGGCCCACGCGATTGTGGCGAGCCCACACGTTCTCCAGTCCCTCCTCACGCAGCATCGCGAGTCCTTCCTGGAGTGCGTACATCACGGACACGGCCGGTGTGGTGAACGTCTGCTTCTTGTCCTGGTATTTCTTCTCTCGCGCGAAATCGAAGTACACGCGCGGGGTCGTCGACGTTTCGGCGCGAGCCAGCGCTGCCGCGCTCACGGCGATCATCGCGATACCGGGAGGCGCCATCCAGCCTTTCTGCGATCCCGTGACCAGCACGTCGACACCGAGATGGTCGGTCTGGAGCGGCAGGCAGCCGGCGCCGCTGACGCTGTCGACGGCGAGCAGCTTGCCGCGGCTCTTCACGACACCGGCGATCGCGGGGAGGTCGTTGGTCACGCCCGTGGACGTCTCGTTGTGCGTGACGAATACGGTGGTGATGTCGGGGTGCTCGGCAAGCGTGCGCTCAACGTCCTCCGGATCGATGGGCTCGCCCTGAGGGACGGTCAGGCGAATGACCTGCGCGCCGTATGTGTCGCCCATGCCTGCCCAGCGTTCACCGAACGATCCCATCGCGCAGAAGAGCGCCTGCTCGCCGGGACTCAGCAGGTTGACGACGGCGGCCTCGAGACCACCCGTGCCGCTGCATGGGTAGAGGAGCACGTCGTTGTCGGTGCGCAGCGCCCAGCGCAGGCCACCGATGACGTCGTCCATCACCGCGGCGAACTCCGGGCCGCGGTGGTTGACCATGGGACGGCTCGCGGAGCGGACCACGCGAGCGGGGAGCGGCGTCGGACCGGGAACGCGGAGCTGTGGTTCACCCATGGGCCGAAGTCTAGCGAAGCCCGCCTTCGAGACCGCCCGCCACATGCCGTGGGTCCAGGGGTGTCTGCCCCTCGTGACACGTGGTGCTGGTGCCATTGGCACGAGCGCGCTCCTGCATACAGTTGACGCATGGGGCAAGCAGCGGTTGAAGCGCCTCGGCGAGACAGGGCGCCCGGGCTGAATCAGTCGCGTCGAGGCTGGGTGACCGTGTTCACGGCTGTCCCTGCGGCGTTGGGGCTGATCGGCGCGGTGCTCACGGTCATCCTCGTGGTCGCCAATCGGGCGCACCTGCACGGGCTCGCCGACGTGGATATCGAGGACATCGTCGTCCCGGTCAGCTTCGGTGCTGTCGGTGCGCTGGTCGCGTCGCGGCAGCCGCGAAACATCACCGGATGGTTGTTCCTGTTCGTCGCCGTCATGTCGGCGTTGCAGGGGGTGACCGACCAGTACGCACGGTACGCGTTGGTGACGCATCCCGGAGCGCCGGGTGGGGTGTGGGCCCTCTGGCTGGACAGCTGGGCCATCTCCTTCGTGTTCCCCACCGGGGCGCTGGCGCTCCTGCTGCTCCTCTTCCCGGACGGACACCTACCGTCGCGACGGTGGCGACCGGTCGCGGTGATCGCGGTGATCCTCACGATCTTGATCGTCCTGGCCGGAGCCTTCACTCCCGGACAGCTGCAGACCGAGACCATATTTGCGAAGGCGGTCAATCCGGTTGGAGCCCCGTCGGGGACCGTCCTGGTGACGATCTTCGATGTCATCGGATTGGCGTGGCTCCTTGGGCTTGTGGTTCTGGTGGTCGTCGCGGCCGCGCCGTTCGTACGCTTCCGAAGGTCGGCTGGCGATGAACGACTGCAGCTGAAATGGATTGCCACGGCAGTCATCGCAAGCGGAGTCGGAGCTGTGGCGTTGACGCTCGCCGCAACGCTGGTCCCAGGGTTCCCGCAGGTGTCGGATCTCGTCATCGCGCTCGGATTCGGCTGCGCGGTGCCGGCGGCGGCAGGCATTGCCATCTTCAAGTACCGCCTCTACGACATCGACCTGGTCATCAGTCGCGCCCTTGTCTATGGATCGCTCGCGGTGTTCATCACGGCCGTGTACGTCGGGATCGCGGTCGGATTCGGCGCCCTGATCGGAGGTGGTGGCAAGCCGAACCTCGCGCTGTCGATTCTGGCGACCGCGATCGTCGCGGTCGGTTTCCAGCCGGCGCGGGAGCGGCTGCAGCGCGTCGCGAACCGCCTCGTGTACGGGAAACGCGCGACCCCGTACGAGGTGCTGTCGCAGTTCTCGGAGCGCGTCGCCGAGTCGTATGCGATGGATGACGTGATGCCGCGCATGGCGCGTGTGCTTGCCGAGGGAACCGGTGCGCAGCGCGCGGACGTCTGGTTGCGACACGGAAACGTGTGGCGTGAGGCGGCTGTCTGGCCTGCCGCCGCCGAAGCAGCTGAGGTGGTGCCGGCCATCGACGGGCTGCTGCCCACCATCGAGGGCATGAGCCGCCTCGTCGAGGTTCGCCATCAGGGAACGCTCCTCGGGGCGCTCGGTGTGACCAAGCGCAGCGGCGAGGCGCTGACACCGGTCGAGGAGAACCTGCTGGTGGACCTGGCCGGGCAGGCGGGGCTCGTGCTCCGGAATGTCGGGTTGACGTCCGACCTGCAGGCGAGGCTCGAAGACCTGCGCGCTTCGCGTCAGCGCCTCGTCTCCGCACAGGACCAGGAGCGCCGCCGTCTGGAGCGGAACCTGCACGACGGCGCGCAGCAGCACCTCGTCGCCATCAAGGTGAAGCTCGGACTTGCTGAGATGCTCCTCGGCAAGGATCCCGCGCGTGCGCAGCAGATCCTCGATCAACTGAAGTCGGATGCCGACGAGGCGCTCGAGACATTGCGCGACCTGGCGCGGGGGATCTATCCGCCGCTGCTTGCCGACAGAGGATTGCTGGTAGCCCTCGAGTCGCAGGCGCGGAAGGCAACGGTGCCGGTGTCTGTCGAAGCCGAAGCGATTGGCCGGTATGCGCAGGACATCGAGGCAGCCGCGTACTTCTGTGTGCTCGAGGCTCTCCAGAACGTTCAGAAATACGCGCAGGCATCGCAGGTCACGGTGCGGCTGCGTGGGGAGGAGGACAGGATCACGTTTGCTGTGACGGACGACGGCCGGGGCTTCGATATCGCGTCCATGAAGCGCGGGGCGGGGTTGACCAACATGGCCGACCGTCTCGATGCGCTTGGCGGAGAACTGCAGATCAGCTCGGTGCCTGGTGAAGGGACGACGATCGCGGGGTCAATCGAGGTCCCCGTCGCAGCGTCTCAGAGCGGGATGTCGTCGTACACCGAGGGAGCCCGCTGACGACGGGGCTCGTACGGCTGCTCAGCCCGGGTGCCGGTTCGCTCCCTTCGGCGCCGCCGTTGTCGCCGGATGGCAGCTCGTTGCAACCACATCAGCGCACCAAACAGACGCGCGGTCACCGCGATGACCACGACGAGCACGCGCGCGACCGCGTCGCGGAACAGCAGCACCAGCCCAACCGCCGCGATCGCGAGCAGCCACAGCATCAGCGGGCCGAACCGGAATCCCGTTCCCTCTGGGATGTTCGCCGACGTTGGATTCAATGACGGCGAGACCGAGCCCGGATGCGCGTTGCGCCAGGCGATGATCTCGTTGCGGCGCGCGACGATCGTGGGCATATAGGCCTCGAGCCCGCTGCGAATCGCCGCGGCGACGTCGTCACGGAACGCCGCGGTCGTCATGAGCGCCGCCTCAGGTGGGTTGCTGAGGTACGCCATCTTCACGGCGGCGGTCGGAACGTGACTGTCCGCCCAGGCTCTGAGATCAGGGGACACGCCGAGGTCGGGCACACCGTCGGGAGTGGTCCCCGCTCCGAGAGCGTCGCTCAGGGTCTGCGCGAACGCCCTGCTCGCAGCTGACGCGTATGTCACCAGCGACCCGGCAGCCTTCGCATTGTTCGAAGTGTTCGCGAGAATGCTCACGACGAGCACCGCGTGGTGCCGGCTCGAGCTGCGCTGCCGCTGCGAATCGGACGCGTAGACGTCGGTGCTCCGGGTCATGACGACGTCGACGAGGTCGGTTCGCAGGAGTCTCGCCAGCCGCTCTCCGACATCGAGGTCGACGTCCTTCTCGAGGACGCCGTTCACACCGATCGCCCCGGGGTCGAAGGGCATGTTCGGGTTCGCTGCGCTCGGCTGACCGCCGAAAGCGGGATCGACTGTGACGACGATCGGCGCCGGCGCCTTGGCGGGCGCCGCGAGGGCGCGGGGCGTCGGGCCGAGGGCACCCGCGACAATCGCGGCGACCGGGGCGAGGACAAGGACGTGGAGAAAACGAGCCCGGTGATGGCGCATGCGCCTGCGGCCCAGTATAGGTGCGGCGTGTCAGCAAAACCGCTCCACGACGCGTTAGGAAGGGTGTGATTGCAGCGGTGAGCGCAATATCTCCGAGCGGAGCACTGCCGGATCGGGCGTTCGAAGCGGTCGCGGTTCCGGACGCGAGGCGTCTCTACACGCTCGCTCTATCGATCCTGCGCGACGAGGGTGAGGCCGAGGATGCGGTGCAGGAGACGCTCCTGAAAGCCTGGCGGTCGTGGGACTCGGTCTCCCGGATGGACAAACCCGCCGCGTGGCTTACGCGGGTCTGCGTCAATCACTGCATCAGCCGGCGCCGGACGCTCCGCTCGCGAGGCTGGCCTCCGCTCACCCTTTACGAGGACGCGACTTCAGCCACCCTTGGGCGTCCTGGCGTCGACACCATCGACATGGAACGCGCCTACCGGCGGCTCTCGCTCAAGCAGCGTGCCGCGATCACCCTCAACTACCGGCACGGATACTCAGTCGACGAGTGCGCTGCATTCATGGGATGCCGGCCGGGAACCGTGCGCACGCACGTCGCGCGCGGTCTTGCCACGTTGCGAAAGGAGCTCGGCGATGCTTGACATCGATTCCCGACTGGACACCAGACTGCAGTCCTTCTACGAGCACATCGAGGGGCAAAGCCCTCCACGTTCGGCTACATCCTTCGAGGCGCCGGTCGGTCACAGGCGCCGCCGGACTCTCAATGTGATCGCGGCTGTTGCGGGAGTCGCCGTGGTGGCCGCGGGAGTCGGGGTTTTTGGCGCCGAGCTCGCCGGGCACCACGGCGCGAAGCCACCGGCACCTGCCGGCCGGCCCCCCGACACCTTCCGCCTGCTGCCACCCGCCTCCCAGATCACCGCAGGTCTGCCGTCGGTCACCCACATGGTGATTCACCTCACGCGCGGTGCCGGCTCAGCATTGCTGCCGACCTTCACGCCCGAAGGCATCCTCTTCATCGTGTTTTCCTGCTCCGGTAGCGGTGCAATCAACGTGCACTCGACGAACAATCTGGTGGGATCGTCCGTCCCCGGGTGCAGCGGAACCGGAGTCGTCTATGGCAGCACGGTTCCGCTGAACTACACACCGGCGATTCATGGGAAGCCGCTAAGCCTCGAGATCACCGCCGGCCCATCGGTGACCTGGGAAGTTGCTGTGGCCGATAGCGGTCCAGTGCCGCCGCTGCCAAGCCTCGGAGCAACGACCCGGCCGGCCGGCGCGCACGTCGTTGTGCCGATGACATACGGAGTCGGCACATCGAGCCTCGAGACCTTGTTCCCCACCGGTCCCTATTACGTCCAGTACGCGTGCACCGGCACGGGTGCGGTCGACATTTCGGCCTCCGACGGATCAACGAACTGGGTTACGCAAAACTGCGCGAATGGCGCCATCCGGACTCAAGTAGCCGCAAAACCGACTAGCAGCGGCCCCATCAACCTGACCGTCGAGGCTGCACCGAGGACCCTATGGGAAGCCGTGATCTACGAACTGCCCAGCCCGAAAAGCTAGCGCAGCTCCGCAAACGGCAGCAGCGCGATATGCCGTGCCCGCTTCAGCGCAACCGTCAGCGAACGCTGATGACGGGCACAGGTCCCCGTCATGCGGCGCGGCAGGATCTTGCCCCGCTCGGAGAGGTACCGGCGCAGCCGGGTGACCTCCTTGTAGTCGATGAAGTCGATGTGCTCCAGGCAGAAGCTGCACACCTTGCGGCGGCGGCGGTCGAAATCAGGCATGGATCTCCAGGCTCAGAACTTAGAACGGAATGTCATCGGGGTCGACGTCGCCACCGGCCGGGCCGGGGGCAGGCGCGGGACCGCCGCCGGCATCACCGACAGGAGCACCTTCCTGACGGCCGCTGCTGTCGAGGAACTGCACGTCGTTGGCATTCACCTCGGTCTTGTAGCGCTTGGTGCCGCTCTGGGCGTCGTCCCACGAGCGGGTCTGCAGCCGCCCTTCGACGTAGATGAGGCGGCCCTTCTGCAGGTATTGCGCGGTGGTCTCGGCGAGCTTGCGCGTGCCCTGGTTCCAGACGACCACGTCGTGGTAGTCGGTGAACTCCTTGCGCTCGCCGGTCGCCGGGTCACTCCCGTATCGATTGGTCGCGATCGCGAGGTTGCACACGGCGGTTCCGCTCGGCGTGTAGCGGAGTTCCGGGTCACGGGTGAGCCTGCCGATGAGCATCACTCGGTTGAGGGAACCGGCCATCAGATATCTCCTTCGTCGTCATCGATTGCAGAGGGCACGTCCTCTGCTGCGAGATCATCCTCGGCGTCCGCGGACTCCGCTTGGACGGTGCTGTCACCCTCGGGCTCCGGCTCGACAGGACCCTCGATCTCCTCGATCTCCGCTTCGGGATCCGGCATCGGGCCCTCATGGACGACGATGAGGTGACGGAATACCGTGTCGTGGATGCGCAGGGACCGCTCGATCTCAGCGACCTTGGCGCCGTCCAGTTGGAAGACGACCAGCACATAGTGGCCTTCACGAAGTCGCTTGACCTCGTACGCGAGGCGGCGCTTGCCCCAGAGCGTGGTCTTCACGACCTCGCCCCCGTGGGTTTCGATCAACGAGCGCACCGACTTCACCGCGACGCGCACGGCGTCATCCTCCAGCTCCGGCCGGACGATGTACATCAGTTCGTAGTCACGCACCATGCGTGGCACCTCCTTTCCTCTGGGCTTGCGACGCACGGGGTGTTGCGACTGCCGAGGTGATCAGGCGGTCGCGATCCGGGCGCAGGAAAGCGTTATGTGGAAACGCTCCTCGAATGAGGAGCGTCAGCAGTGTAGCAGGAGCCGTTCTCAGTCCAGATGGAACGTCTTGGGCAGCGCCGTGAGGTTCCGGCAGCCGGTCTCGGTGACGACGACCAGGTCCTCGATCCGGATGCCTCCGAGGCGCGGGTCGTAGAGACCGGGCTCGACGGTGATGACGTCGCCGACCTCGAGCACCACGTCCGCTTCGCTGATGCGCGGGAACTCGTGGATCTCCAGGCCGAGCCCGTGACCCGTGCCGTGGATGAAGCGCGCCTCGCTCTGAATGTCGCGGTACGGCCTGGCCAGCGACCCGTACCCGTGGTGCTTGAAGACCTCGCAACATGCGAAATGCACGTCGCGTCCGTTGGCGCCGGGCCTGACGGCGTCGAGCCCCGCCTGCTGGGCCTCGAGCACCGCTTCCCACATCCGATCGACCTCCGGAGGTGGCGTGCCGCGCACGACAGTCCGCGTCATATCGCCCCAGTACCGCGTCTGCTTGTCGAACGGGTAGATGTCGAGAACGATGGGGAGCCCCACGCGGATGACGTCGCTCGACGTGCGGTGCGGATCCGCCGATTCCGGGCCACCGCAGCAGATCGAGTCCTCGGTGCTGTTGCCGTTGTCGAGGAGATCGCTCTCGACGGCGTGGATGAGGTCCTTGCTCGTGAGCTTCCGACCCTCGTGGTACAGGAGGCCGTCGCGGATCTCCGCCGCGGCGATCACGTCGATGGCCTTCTGGAGCGCGGCCATCCCGGCGTTCTCCGTGGCCGTGATGTACTCCACCTCCCGGGCGGTCTTGATGCGACGCCGGTATTGGTAGATGTCGGTGCGGGGCCGGACGTCGACGTCGTGCTGCCGGAGGTGGTCGGCGAGCACGGTTGGAAAATCGGCGTCGACGTCGACAGCGCTCAGGCCGTGCTCACGGCAGACCGCGGTAACGAGGTTTGCCCACCCGGAGAACTCATTGCCGCCTGCCGGCGTCGGCGCGAGGTCGAGTCCCGCAGTGCTGCGCACTGCACCCGCCGTTGACTCCTTGTGCGCGCGACCCTCCTCGAGAGGGCTCGTCCACAGGACTGTGTCGCTGCCGCCGTTGTCGACGACGACCACTGGGTCGGGGCACAGGAATCCGGTGCGGTACAGGATGTTCGGATGGTGATACGTCTCACCGAACAGCAGGACGGGACGGTCGTCGCTCATGCCCCGGAGCCTACCAGCCGGGTGTCTCGCTCCTGCGGTCAACGACGCACCACATCACTGCCGGCGAGGAGCTGCACCGTCGCACGTTTCCCGTGTACGCCGGATGCTGCGAGCGGACGGAAAAGCTCGTACCGCTACGCTGGTAGCCGGAAGCCACCGTCAGCTCACGAGGATTGGTTCGATGGAACTTGGCGTGCATTTCATGAACTTCAGCGGGCTCGGTGGCAACACGCAGCTCGGGCCGAAGCTCGCAGCGACCGCGCAGGCAGCCGAAGACGCCGGCTTCACCCTGCTCACGATGATGGATCACTGGTTTCAGATGGAGGGGTTCGCTCCTCCGCAGGAACCGATGCTCGAGGGCTACACATCGCTCGGCTTTGTCGCGGGTAAGACCAGGCGTTTGACGCTGGGGCTCATGGTCACCGGCGTCACGTACCGCCACCCAGGCCTGCTCGCAAAGATCGTCACCGCGCTGGACGTGCTGTCCGAAGGTCGCGCGATGTTCGGCATCGGCGCAGCCTGGTACCAGCGCGAACACGAGGGACTCGGTGTGCCGTACCCGCCGATCAGCGAGCGATTCGAGCGTCTCGAGGAGACGCTGCAGATTTGCCGCCAGATGTGGAGCGACAACGACGGACCCTACGAGGGCAAGTATTACCAGCTCGCCGAAACCATCTGCTCGCCGCGACCGATTCAGACCCCCGGGCCCACGATCCTCATCGGCGGCGGCGGCGAGAAGAAGACCCTCAGGCTCGTGGCCCGATACGGCGACGCCTGCAATCTGTTCGCTCTGGGCTATGACGAGGTCAGCCGCAAGCTCGATGTGCTGAAGGCCCACTGCGAGACCGAGGGCAGGGACTACGACGAGATCAAGAAGACGATGAACTTCGCCGGCGATCCGCGCGACGACATCGACGGGTTCCTCCGCGACATGGAGCGATACGCGACCCTGGGGATCGAGCTCGTCGATGTTCGGAACATTCCGCCCGACCCTGCCGCGGTCGTCAGCGAGCTCGGCGAGACGCTTCTCCCGCGTCTGAGCCAGATCGGCAACGGCTGAGGCCGCGCTCGTCGCGCGTCGGCGCCTGGCGAGCTGGCACGGACGACGATGGTCTCAATGTGTTGGTGGTCAGCGGGGGACTCGAACCCTCGACCTCGCGGATGTGAACCGCGCGCTCTAACCAGCTGAGCTAGCTGACCCCGGCCAGAAGTCTAGGTCAGGCGCCGGTCAGCTTCGTGTACGTGGCCTCGTCGAGCAACGCGCCTCCCTCGGCCGCCCCTTCGAGTCGAAGCATCCAGCCGTCGCCATAGGGGTCGGAGTTGACCAGCTCAGGATGATCCGTGAGGGCGGTGTTGACCTCGGTCACCGTGCCGCCGACCGGCGCATACAGATCGGATGCGGCCTTCACTGACTCGATAGCGCCGAACTTCGCCCCCGCCGCGAGGGTGGCGCCGACCTCGGGGAGCTCGAGGAAGATCACGTCGCCCAATTGCGCCTGGGCGTGGTCGCTGATGCCCACGGTCGCATTCGAGCCCTCGACGCGGACCCATTCATGACTGGCGGTGAAGCGGTAGTTGGAGAGGTCTGCCACGTTCAGGCTCCCTTGGGGCGGCGATAGAAAGGAAGAGGCACGACCGTCGCCGCGGCCAGCGTGCCCCTGATGTCGATCGACAGATCCGCGTCGAGCGGAAGGTCGCCGTCCACCGACACGGTGGCGATCGAGTGGTCGAGCGTGAAGCTGTACGTTCCGCTGGTCACCTCGCCGACATCTCTGCCGCCGGAGAAGACCCGGTGACCGTGGCGGGCGATCGCCCTGCCTCCCAGCGTGATCCCGGCGAACCGGCGCGGCGGGTGCTTGGGATCGAGCCGGGCAAGCGCAGTGCTTCCGATGAACGCTCCCTTCTGCGGCTTCACCGTCCAGCCGAGCGCGCAGCTGTACGGGTCGGTGTGGTCGTCCATGTCCTGGCCGTAGAGGCGCAACCCGGCCTCGAGGCGCAGGGTGTCGCGAGCACCGAGCCCGCAGGGAAGGAGCCCTTTCGACGCTCCGGCCTCGAGCAGCGAGTCCCAGAGGCCGGCCGCCGCGGGTGCGTCGACATAGAGCTCAAAGCCATCCTCACCGGTATAACCGGTGCGCGAGACCGCTGCGTGCACGCCGGCGACGCTGGTGTCCTTGTAGTGAAAGGGCCGGACGTCGCTGACCTCATCCGCGCTCAGGCTGCCCACCAGCGCAACGGCCTCGGGCCCCTGGACGGCGAGCAGCGCGAGATCGTCGCTGAGGTCCGCAAAGGCGGCGTCGCCACGGCGACCACGCATCCACTCGACGTCCTTCGTGCGGCACGCGGCGTTGATCACGACCATGTATCCGCCGGTGTCGCGATACACCACGACGTCGTCGACGATGCCCCCGTCCTCATTGCACATGACCGCATACAGCGCGCCTCCAACGTCGAGGCGCGAGACGTCATTGGTGACCAGGTGCTGGATGGCATCGAGCGCGTCATCGCCCGTGAAACGCACCTCGCCCATGTGGGACAAGTCGAAGAGCCCACAGCGGGTGCGCACCGCAATGTGCTCGTCGCGGATCGTCGTGTACTGCAGCGGCATGTCGAAGCCACCGAACTCGACCATGCGCGCCCCGGCTGCGACATGCCTCTCGTAGAGCGGGGTTCTTGCGGCCATGGGCTCGCGAGTGTAGTACGTTCCCAGACCGCTTCAAATGATCTATGCCCTCATCGCGCTGGCGACCCTGGTGGTCGTCCTCTGTATCGCCCTGCTGGTGGCGCGCCATCGCTTCCTCGGCGTGTCCTTGCCCAAGGTGCGTGGGCGCCTCGGGATGTCGGGGCTCATCGAGACCGTCACGATCAGCCGCGACCGCTGGGGTGTCCCCCATATTTCGGCGACCTCGATGGAGGACGCGGCGTTTGCCATGGGCGTCGCGCATGCACAGGACCGGCTCTGGCAGATGGAGGTCACCCGGCGCGTCGCCACCGGCCGCGTCAGCGAGTTGATCGGCACCGACGGCGTCAACATCGACCGCTTCATTCGTCGGGTCGGGCTGCATCGTGTCGCGCGCGACGAGGAACTCCGGCTCGGCCCCGAGCCGCGCCGCATGCTCAAGGCGTACGCCGCCGGCGTCAACGCGATCACGAGCTCTGGCAGGCCGCTCCCACTCGAGTACCGTCTCATCGGCGCGACCCCCGAGCCGTGGGAGCCGATGCACAGCCTCGCCGCCCTCAAGTTGCTGGCGCTCGGGCTGAGCATGAATTGGGACGCGGAGCTGCAGCGCCTCGAGCTGCTCCGCGCCATCGGCCCCGAGCACGCCGCCCGGCTTGACATCGTCTACCCGGATGCGAATCCCACGATCCTCGCCTCGACACTCCGCGCCTCGGGTGGCGCCGACAGCCGCTCCCAGCTCATGGGGATGTTCCGTGAAGCCGCGCGCTGGATCCCCACCGCCGGCGGCATGAGCAATTCGTGGGTCGTCTCGGGCGAGCGCTCGGCGACCGGACGACCGATCCTCTGCAACGACCCTCACCTCGTCCCGGGTGTGCCATCGATCTGGTATGCCGCGCACATCCAGGCTGGCGAGGACTTCGAGTCCACCGGCGTCACGATGCCCGGGTTGCCGTTCGTGATCATCGGCCACAACAAGCGCGTGGCCTGGGGATTCACCAATTCGTTCGCCGACTGCCAGGACCTCGTCATCGAGGAGTTCGATTCGCCGGCCGGTGAGCGCTTCCGCACCGAACGGGGCTTCGAACCCACGCGAAGGTTGCGCGAGATCATCCACGTGAAGGGATCCTCCGACGTGCTCGAGGAGGTGGTCGTCACCCGCCACGGTCCGATTGTCGAGCGTATCGAGGATCCCGAACGGTCCATCTGGCGCGGACTGGCCCTCCAGTGGACCGCGCTCCAGCCCGGCGGTGGCGCTGAAGGGCTGTTGCGTTTACAGCGCGCGACGGACTGGAAGAGTTTCCGCGAGGCGTTCATCCCCTTCGACGCCCCCTCGCAGAACGTCGTGTACGCCGATGTCGACGGGCACATCGGCTACCTCCTCTCCGGGCGCGTGCCCGTTCGCAAGCGCAAGCCGAGCGGGCTGCCGGTGCAGGGCTGGACCGGGGACGCGGTGTGGACGCGATATCTCACGCCGGAGGAGATGCCGAGCATGCTCGACCCGGCGGAGCAGCAGATCATCACGGCCAACAACCGCATCGTCGGCGAGGGCTTCCCCCACTACATCGGCGCGGACTACATGTCGGGCTATCGGGCGTTGCGGATCGGTGAGTTGCTCTCCGAGCGTGTCGTCGATCTCGCCTACATGGCCCGCGCGCAGATGGATCTCGTCTGTCCGCCGGCACGCCAGGTCATCCGCCTCCTCAGCTCGATGAGCTGCACGAGCACGGTGGCCGAGAGCGCGCGCCGACGGCTCACCTCCTGGGACGCCGTCATGGACCCGCACCGCGTGGAGCCGACCATCTACGAGGCGTTCATGTCACGGCTCGCGGAGCACTCGCTGAGCCCGCTGTGCGGGAATGCGTGGCGCATCCTCGCCGGCGTCGACCTCTCCCACCCGGTGTTCGGGTATCCGGCCAACCTCGTCGGCCGGCTCACGCCGTCGCTCATCGAGCGCTGGGAGGGCGGTGACGACGGGCTCTTCGAGGGGTTGACCACCTGGGCGGAGGTGGTCGACAAGTCGCTCGAAGATGCGATGAACGACCTGCGCACCAGGTTCGGACGGGGCTCGAGGCGTCTTGCCTGGGGCCGCGTACATCAGGTCCACCTCGTCCATGCGTTCGGGCGGCGCCGCGCGCTCGGATACTTCTTCAATGCCCGGTCGATCCGCGTCGGCGGCAACACGGACACCGTCCTGGCCACGTCGCAATCCCCGGGCGAGCCGTTCGAGACCCACCTGTCCGCGCCCTCGTGGCGGCAGGTGATCGACGTCGGCAACTGGGACGCCTGTGGCGGCGTGCACGTCCCCGGGCAGTCGGGGCAGCCCGGATCGCGTCACTATCGCGATCTCTCGCGCCGCTGGAGAACCAACCGTCAGTTCCCGCTGTACTGGACCGCAGCACTCACCCGTCGCCATGCTCGCGCGCGCCTCACCGTCTTCCCGCTGCCCGAGGGGCACGCGGCCGAGCCCGGGACACGAACGGCAGGGTCGTGATCCGCCCGGGCGAGCGGGGCATCGTCCGAGGTTGCTGTGCAGGCCTCCTCCTGCTGATCGTTCTCGCCGCGGGCGGCGCGTTCCTCGCGGACCGCGCGCTGGCCGCTCCGGTGCTCGGCGCAGCGCCTGCCGGACCGTCGCACGGCGACACTGAGGTCGCGATCGCCGTGTCGCTTGGCACGGCGATGGGGGCCCAGCTCCTCGCGGGCTCGCATGGCGCCGTTGTGCTCAGCGAGCAGGACCTCACCGTGCTCGCGGATGCCAACAACCCGCAGCCGGCGAAGTATCGGGACCTGCAGGTTCGGGTGCGCGATGGCGTGCTCGTGGCATCGGCGCAGATCTCCGTCGGCCCCTTCAACCCGACCGCGGTGCTCCACGTCAGCCTTTCGTTGCTGCCGGGGCAGAAGGGTCCGGTGATCGCCGCCCAGGTCCCTGAGATCGATGTCGGCCTCCTCGGCCTTCCGGGCTTCCTGGGTAGCGCGCTCGTGAGGGAGATCGACTCCGCGCTCTCGCTCGACCGGCTCTTCTCGGTGGATCCCCGTCTCAACGCACTCCGGGGTGATATCGAATGCGTTGCGGTGGTTTCGGGCGGGGTCGCCGTCGGGGTGCACGACCCTGGGGTTCCGACCGTTGCCTCCTCGTGTGGGTGAGCACGAGGGACCTGTGCGACGCTTGGGTCGATGGTCATTCGAGTTGCCGCGCTGTCGGCGATGCTCTGCGTCGGATGTGCATCGGCCTCGGGTCTGACCGGCACTCCGAGCGCACCGCCGGCGAGCCCTGACGCAGCGCGGATCGCCACCGGTCTCGCGGCGGCGGCGGCGGACATGTATGCCAACGACGACGACGCTGCCGGGAAGGCGTTTTCTGGGTTGCTCGTCGCCGCACCGCAGAGCGCAAGCGTCCGCGCTGCTCATGCGCTGCTGCTGAACTACGACGGCAATGGAGGCGCGGCTGCTCAGGAGGCAGCTGCTGCGGTCGCCCTCGATCCCCGCGACGGTGACGCTCAGGCGGTCCTGTGCCGGGTCGACGACTGGGCCGGCAACATCGTCGGCGCCATCGCCGCTGGGAATGCTGCTGTCGCGGTGGACGCGAACGCTCCGCTCGGCCATTTGTTTCTCGCGGAAGCGCTCTCAGACAGTGGTGAGACAACGCAGGCCCGAGTGCAGATCGCTGCAGCGTCGGCGTTGATCCTCGCGCATCCGACGGCATACCTCTCCGCCGAGCTGCAACGCGAAGAGGCGAATCTCGATTCGGATCTGGGCGACAACGCGTCGGCGCTGAAGGCGTTTCAGGCGGCTCTGGCTGCCCAGCCGCTCTGGCTGTATCGCACCACCGAGGTCGTCAATGCCGAGCTCATCGGCGGTGACAGCGCGGCGGCCAGGGCCACCCTCGACGCGGCTCTGGCGCAGACACCGGATGACCTCGGCGTGATCGACGGCCTCGCTAACGACGCCCTGCTCGTATCCGATGCGAAAGCCGCGAGCGCGCTCTGGGGCCGCGCGCTGGCACTCGCACCACACGACCCCGCGGTGCTCGACGCTGCCGGCGAAGTGGCGGTTGCCGCCAATGATGACTTAAACGGAGGAGTGGCGGACTTCGAGGCGGCGCTGCGAGCGGACCCGTTCGACGGCGAAGCAGCCGCGTTTCTCATGGCGATTGCGACCGACATCGAGCACAATCCGCAGGCAGGTCGCCAGGAGATCGTCGATGCGGTGCTGGCCGGCATCCCGGCTGGCGTTGCGCCACGACGCATTCCCGTACTACCGGACCCGGCCGCCACGGTCGCCCGTGATGCGACCATCGCGCTCGCGGCAGTGAACGCCGCGCGAGCCGCAGCAGGGCTTGCGCCGGTTCATCTCGATCCCCGTCTGTCCGCGAGTGCGCTTTCGCACTCCTTCTACTGGTTCTTCAACTATTTCGCCCCAAGCGTCAGCGGGCTCGGTATCCACCGCGAGACCCAAGGCAATCCCGGATACACGGCCGTGTACCCCTGGACGCGGGCTCTCGCGTTCGACTATCCGAGTCAGCGCATCGGTGAGGACATCACCCACAGCGGCGCACCGGACACCGCGGTTGCCCAGTGGGTGAACAGCGTGTTCCACCGCTTCGCGATCATGCGACCCGACCTGCGCGTCATCGGCTATGGCGAGGCGAGTCTCGGCTCGGTGTCCATGGAGGACATGGAATTCGGCTTCGCGATCGCCAGCCCGGCAGCGCCCGTCCTGTATCCCGCCGCCGGAGCGACCCGAGTTCCAGCCATCTTTGTCGACAACGAACTCCCGGATCCGGTGCCGCCGGGACGGCCGCGTACGACAGGCTACCCGGTCACGGTGACTTTCTCCGGGGGCGACCGTGTGTCGATGCATGCCTTCACGCTCACGTCTTCGAGTGGGGCGCTGCTGGCGGCCTATGTGCTGTCGCCGTCGGCGTCCACGGAGAACTCCGCGTCCCTGCTGCCGGTGGCGCCGCTCGTTACGGGCGCGGTCTACGCGGCCCGCATTTCCGCCACCGTCAACGGGTCCGCTTACATACGCGCGTGGACGTTCACCGTCGCTCCGGGTCCGCCATGACCGCCATCGCGAACGCCGCGTGGCTCTGCACCTGCGGGTAGTTTCCAAGCGGGGTTCGATCCCGTGGGTCGGCTACCTCGCCGAACAGGCCGAGCGGACCTCGCGCGGCCAGCGCCGCATTGAACCATCGCGAGCCGTCGGCTCGGCGCGAGCGCATCGCGGCGGATAGCCAGAACGTGGGGAAGACGAAGGGAGCGCAGGGGTCGTCGACCGTGTCCAGCTGACCCTCGTATCGATCGATGAGACCACCGCGATCGAGGCGCGCGACGATGAGGTCCAGCGTGGCGGGCACCCGCGACTCCAGCGATTCCAGTCCGCAAAGCAGCGACAGCCGCGCGAGCGCGGCGTCGGCTCCGCCGCCGTCGACGCGGAGCTGGAGTGCGCCGTCGCCGTTGAGCGCTGTGGCAATTGCCGCCTTTGCCTTGCGCCACATGTCCGCATCGCCGGCCACAGCGCCGGAGTCAGCGAGCGATGCAGCACCCGCGAGGCCGCTCATCGCCGTGACCAGCGAGTGTGTGTAGCGGCGTGGCGCCCCACGGATCTCCCAGATGCCGTTGTCCGCCTCGCGCCAGTGTTGTGTGAGCCAGGTGGCGAGAATCGGGACTGCCAGAGCGAGCCGCTCCGGCAACGCCTGTCTTGCACCGAGCGCACTCGCGAGCTCGATAATCTCCCCGGGAACGTCGAGTTGAGCCTGCGCCGCCGCGGCATTGCCGATGCGGACCGGACGAGCGGCGCGATATCCCGCGAGCTCCTGACGTTCCGATTCACCAGGTGGGGCGCTTCCGTCGACCCGCACCAGCGGCACGGGCCCTTGCTCGGTGACGACACCCCCGATGAACGTGCCGAGCTCGATGGCCGCATCGACCAGGCCGAGGCGGAGCAACGCCATCCCTGCGAGCGATGAGTCGCGAAGCCACGAATACCGGTAGTCCCACGTTCGGGACGACCCGGGCCACTGCGGGAGTGACGTGGTCGGTGCGGCGACGATGCCACCGCGCTCGTTGCGGAGGCCGAGCAGCACTGCGGCGGTCGTGCCGAGCAGGTCGCGGACACGTGGTTCTTCCGCGCCCAACGATCCCGGAATCTTCCGTCGCCACGCAGCGAGCGTCGACTCGATGCTGCCCGAATTCGGGTCGGTGCCCGGAGCGCCGAGAGTCACCGTGATCGGAGCGC
>DATKQX010000061.1:0-5018 GCA_035532495.1 Saccharimonadales bacterium (SeqCode) | reverse complement strand
CATCTGCCTGGACGCCGTGGACGAGGGCGTCGAGGTCCAGTGAGCGTATTGCGTCGATCGCCATCTCCCAGCGGCCCTCCTCGCACAGCCCGCCAAATCCGCCAAGCTCGTATCCATCGAGTGCGGCACGTATACAGGCATTGCGGACTGTCTGTACGAGGCGGTGGGTCTCGTCTGCCGGCGCATTCGGTGCCGCCTGCCCGTGTGTCACATTTCGATTATCCGCACGCGCGAGCTGTGACGTGCACAGCGAGAGTGCTCGCGCGCCAGGCGCGCCACCGAGGCGCCCGGGTGATCATGATCGGCTGAGACCCACAAATCCCGTCGGCACCCTCAGCTGCATCAGCACACTCTCAGCCTGAGGTCCTGCACCCGTAAGCGTGCCGTGCAGAGCGACCCGTAACCTCTCGTCTGGCGCGGATCCGCTTTCCGACGAGCGGTCGCGGACACGAGGAGACTGTGGACCCCGAGAGTGACGCCGTGACCACGTTGGGCCGTGTTGTGCGGGCGGTGCCGCCGGCCTCGGGTGCCGTCGTGATGGGTACGGGGATCGTCTCCATCGATCTCCTCAACGGTGGTCACAGCGCCCTGTCGGTGGTGCCACTCGTGGTCGCGGCGTGCGCCTGGATACTCCTCGGCGTGCTGCTCGGCGGCCGCTTTCGGTTCGACCGTGCACGCTTCGCGCGCGAGGCCACCTCGCCCGCCGCGCTCACCGGCGTCGCCGGGACCGCGGTCCTCGGCACCCGGCTGTCCCTCCTGGGATGGCAGTGGGCGGGGATCAGCCTGCTGATCATCGCCGCCGTGCTCTGGGGGAGCCTGCTCCGGAGCGTCCTCCGCAACTGGATGACACCGACCGTGGGCGCGTCCTTCGTGCTCGTCGTCTCGACCGAATCGCTCGCAGTCCTCGCTGCCACGCTCGGAATGTCGGAGCACGCCGCATGGCTGATCGTCGTTGCGCTCGTCCCGCTGACGTTGGGCCTCCCCTTCTACGTCTTCGTCGTCGCGCGCTTTGATGCACGGCAGCTCATCCGCGGCCGTGGGGATCACTGGGTTGCCGGTGGTGCGTTGGCGATCTCCGCCCTCGCCTGTGCTCGCGTCACCCAGGGTGCCGAAACGCTCTCTGCGCTGGGGCCGGCGCATGAGGCGCTGAAAGTGGCCACGCTCGTCGTGTGGGTGGCGGCCATGTGCTGGCTTCCGGTTCTGGTGGTCGTCGAGGTCGCCGCTCCGCGCCTGGCCTACGACGTCCGGCGCTGGTCAACCGTGTTCCCGGTGGGTATGTACGCCGCGTGCGGCTACGCCGCGGGCACGGTCCTGCGCGCGTCGCCGATCGTCGCCTTCGCACGCGCCTGGAGCTGGATCGCCCTCGCGGTCTGGCTGGTCGTCTTCGCCGCGATGCTCTGGCAGATCGTGCCGTTGCTCAGAGCAACGCCGGCACCGTGATCATCTCAGGCGTCGGATCACTGACCGGTCCGCGGCCGCCGGGTCGGCACAGCGCTTCGATACAGAATCTGGGCGCGGCCGAGGAAGGTGAGCGGGATGCTCCACGCATGCACCAACCTGCTGAAGGGCCAGAGAGCGAACAAGAACCAGGCACTGATCGCGTGCAGCTGGAACACGAGGGGCGCCGACGTCATCAGATTTGTTTGCGGATCGAACGTGAAGATGCCCCGGAACCACACGGCCACCGTGCTGCGATAGTCGTACCCGCCCTGGAGAAGGTTGACGCCGAACGTCTCCCAGATACCGAGCGCAATCACCACGAAGAGCAGTGCGAATGTGAGCATGTCGACGGGGGTCGTTGTCACGCGCACACGCGGGACGGTGAGGCGCCGGTACGCCAGGATCAGAAGCCCGGCGATGACAGCAGCCCAAGCCACAGTCCCGGCGGAGACGGAGACGAGGTGGTACGCGTTCTCCGAGATGCCGAAGCGCTGGGTGAGGCTGGCGGGAATGAGGATACCGAGCACGTGTCCTCCAATCGCCGCGAGCGCGCCGTAGTGAAACAACGGGTTGCCCCAGCGCAGGAGCCGGTTCTCGAAGAGCTGTGTCGAGCGCGACGTCCAGCCGAATTGATCGTGGCGGTAGCGCCAGATGTGGCCGACCACGAACACGGTGATGGAGACATACGGGAGGACCACCCAAAGGATGAAAGCCCCCCCGCTCATCGACGCAATTCCCCCGGCACGAGGGGCATCACCTCCGGTGGCGCAAACGGCTCGAGTCCGACCGTCTCCATGGGCGGACCGTCCTTGGCAATCTGACGAGCTTGCGCTTCCTGTTCCGCGGTCAGTGGATCAAGCAGTGAGCACACGGCAACAACCACGGCTTCGTACCGACTCTGCTCCTCATACAGCGCGGCTCGCAGCAACTCAAGTGGAACCCGGTGCTCATTGAGAAGCACCAGTCCGTCAGGGTCCATCGCGGCGTACTCGAGCATGACCGGGAGAAAGTCAGGGAGCTCGGCATCGGTGAGCGTGAGTCCGTGCGCCGCATAACGACGCTTGAGCCGTAGCAACGCCATGCCGCGCTCCCGACGGTCGCCGAGGAGACAGTAGGTGAGATGGAGCGAACATCGACGCCCCAGGTCGAACGTGTCGACATACCTCGACTGGAGTTCGTACACCGGCGTGTCTCGCCACCACGACAGGAATTCGATGATCGGGTCCTCTTCGTGCAGCGATGGCCACGATTCGCGCACTGCTGCCGCGATATCGTCGCGGGCATCGAGGACCTCGCCGTCCGGATACTGCAGCAACAGCGCGAGCAAGCCGGTTGCACTCACTGCGCATCTCCGGTGGATCCGCGAACTTTGAGCAGGAGGCCACCCGCGAAGCCGTCGGCGGTGCGACGCACCGGCGGGAGCTGCCCACCAGGTGGCTGCCCAAGCATGAAGTGCGCGTTCGGGCTCAGGGTGGGAGCCGGCGTGGACTCCGACTCCGGGTAGCCGTGCTGTCCGACCGGGCAGCCGCCATCGTGTCCTTCGAGCCGCGCGGCCACTTCACGATGAGCCGGCGGGATGACGTAGCGGTCCTCGTAGCGCGCGATGGCGAGCAGCCGGTACATCTCCTCGATCTCCGCGGCGGTCATGCCCACCGATGACGCCACCCCGGGGTCAGCGCTGTCGCCGAACTCACGGCCACGCATATGAACTCGCATCGCCGCAAGTCGACGCAGCACGGCACGAATCACATCGTCATCCCCTGCCGCCAGCATGTTGCTGAGATAGCGGATCGGGATGCGCATGTTCTCGACCGCGGCGAAAACGTCGTCGGGATCAGCTCCAGCATCGTCACCTACGGCGTGGAGCACCGGTGACAGCGGTGGGACATACCACACCATCGGCAGGGTCCGGTATTCGGGATGAAGGGGAAGCGCGATCTCGTAGCGCATCGCAAGCGCGTAGACCGGAGATCGCCGCGCTGCCTCCACCCAGTCGTCGGCGACGCCGTCGCGCCGCGCCTGGTCGCGGACGGCAGCGTCCTCGGGGTCGAGGAACAAGGAACGCTGCGCACGGAGCAGCTCTTTGGGATCGCGAACCGAGGCCGCCTCGCGGACGCGGTCGGCGTCATAGAGAACGAGGCCGATATAGCGGATCCGTCCGACGCATGTCTCAGAGCAGATCGTGGGCTCGCCGTTTTCAATGCGCGGGTAGCAGAACGTGCACTTCTCGGCTTTACCGATGACGTGGTTGAAGTACACCTTCTTATACGGGCAGCCCGAGACGCACATCCGCCAGCCGCGGCACTGGTCCTGGTCGACAAGGACGATGCCATCCTCTTCCCGCTTGTATATCGCACCGCTCGGACACGAGGCGACGCACGAAGGATTCAGGCAATGCTCGCAGATGCGCGGCAGGTACATCATGAAAGCGCGCTCATACTCCAGTCGCGCCCCTTCTTCGACCTGATGCCAGTTTGGGTCCCGCGGCAACGTCTCTGTCGAACCGGCGAGGTCATCCTCCCAGTTCGGCCCCCACTTGATCTCCGTCGGCCGCCCGCTCAGCTGCGAGTAGGGCCGCGCGGCCGGCTGATGGCGCGAGCGGGGTGCGTTGGTGAGGGTCAGGTAGTCGTACGTCCACGGCTCGTAGTAGTCATCGATTGTCGGCAGGTCCGGGTTGGAGAAGAGGGTCAGCAGCTTGCGGATGCGACCGCCGGCGCGGAGCTTGAGTCGACCGGTGCGGGTCAACCGCCATCCCCCCTTCCATTGCTCGTTGTCCTCCCACCGCTTCGGATACCCGATTCCCGGTTTGGTCTCCACGTCGTTGAACCACATGTATTCGGCACCGGCCCTGTTGGTCCACACGTTCTTGCACGTGACGCTGCACGTGTGACAGCCGATGCATTTGTCGAGGTTCATCACCATCGCGATCTGCGCTCGAATTCGCATCAGTACTCGACCTTGGTGCGTCGCTTGCGAACCACCGTGAGACCATCGCGCTGCGACCCGCACGGACCGTAGTAATTGAAGCCGTAGGACAACTGCGCGTACCCACCGATGAGGTGGGTTGGCTTCATGCGAATGCGCGTCAGCGAGTTGTCGGTACCCCCGCGCGTCCCGGAAACCTCCGAGATCGGGACGTTCACGTGACGGTCCTGGGCGTGGTACATCAGGCACATCCCCTTGGGCAGCCGATGCGACACCACCGCTCGGGTGACGATCACGCCATGGCGGTTGTACGCCTCGATCCAGTCGTTGTCACGCACCCCGATGAGCTCAGCGTCGGCGGGGCTGATCCAGATCACCGGCCCACCGCGAAACAGGGTCAGCATCTGCAGGTTGTCCTGGTACTCGCTATGGATCGACCACTTGGAATGCGGCGTGATGAAACGCAGCGTCACCTCCGCCTCGCCGGGACGGCCTTCGTGGGTGACGTCGCGCGGATAGCCACTGATGGTGAGCGGAGGCCGATAGGTGGCCAGGCCCTCGCCGTAGGCGAGCGTCCATTCATGGTCGAGGTAGAAGTGCTGCCGGCCGGTGAGGGTTCGCCAGGGAACTCCGCGCTCCACGTTGACGGTGAA
>DATKQX010000060.1:0-12004 GCA_035532495.1 Saccharimonadales bacterium (SeqCode) | reverse complement strand
GGTCGCTCGTGATGAAGTAGAGGCTGAAGCCAGCGTACGGGCCCGAGCCGACGACCAGCGCCCTGCCGAAGGCGGTGGGCGCCGTGGTGATGACGGTTCCCGTTGCCGCCTAGGCGGTTCCCGCGAAAACCGGGACACTAGCGAGACTGACGACAAGCGCGGCGCCGGCGACGATCCCACGCAGCCCCGGCCGTACGCCGGGAGACTGGTCGGATCCAAAGTGGGTGTTCATATGCTCCCCCGATGCAGTTCGTGTGCGATGGGGCACATAGCCCCCAATAAAGTTGCTCCCTGCTACCTCGCAGGAATTCGTAGTCATGTTTTGTCTGGAAGAGCCCCCTCAGCCCATCAATCCCCTCCTCTGTGCCTGTCGACCGTTGACGGCCTATCCTGAGCCGCGAGCAGCCGACGGTTGCAGCGATGATTGTGCATCACCGAGTAGAGCCAGCTGGCGACGAGGAGGCCACCGCCGCTGAGCCCACGCCCGCCAGGCACCATGAACTGTGTCCACACCTCTGAGCGTGATGTCATCACGGGCACCGTATCGGCGCCGTAGACGGGTTGTCCGATGGTGCGACCGCCCCTGGCGAGTGGGTGGCAGCACTACCCCGGCGGTCGGGTTACGGCTTCCCAATTGCGCTCCGGAGGTAATGGCGGACCACACCGAGGCGGCGTGCACGAAAAAGCATCGGCCCTCGGACAGCCCCGGCGGCTGTCAGGAGCGCGTCGGACAGTTCGAGAACGAGCACCGTCGCGCACCCCAGCGTGCAATAAACACACCTGACTCATCCGCCCGTCGCCCGCGGTCCACGACCTTGGCGAGCTGTCGATTTGAGCTGCATAGGGCCTTCCGGGACGTCGCTCGTGCCAGCGGGGAAATGCCGCCGATCACGAGAGGGCACTGCGGAGGATGACCAGGCCGATGCCGATGATCGCTGCTGCGCACTTCCGTGTCAGTCCCGCTCAGCGCCGCGACCGTGGCGCGATGGGCGGAGGCGCCGGCGGTGCTAGGTTCATCGTGTGGTCGGCACTCTGCGCGTCGTTCAGAGATGGCCACCCGCCCTCAGCCGCGCCGTGGCCCAGAGCGGGGCCGGGACACGCCGGTGATCAGCGTGGTCGCCGCTCACGAGGCGGCGCTCCAGAAGAACCTGCACCTGTACCAGACGATGTTCGAGCGCTGCTCGCTCGGGCAGCTGATCGTCGATCTCCCGTCGTTGCGCATCAAGGCGGCCAACCAGGCCTTCGCCACGATGACCGGGTTCACCACCGAGGAGCTGGTCGGGAAGGAGATTGCGGTGCTGTTCCCGGCCGACCAGGCTCCCGCCCACGGCGTCGTCGCAGGTCTGGCCGGCGACCTGACCGATGGCTGCTCCGGGGAACGGCGCCTCCGACACCGGGACGGCAGCAGCCTCTCGATTCTGTCAACGGCGTCGGTGGTGTGCGACGGGGACGACACACCCGTCCAGCTGCTGATGCTCGTGCAGGATCTGACTCAGCGACATCAGGTGGCGGAGGGAGCGGCGCGCCACACCCAGACGCTGATGGATGCAGCCATCTCGACCCTGCCGGTGGTCTTCATGACCTTCGACCGCGACCTTCGGTTCACCTTTGTCGCTGGTGGTCTTGGGCGTCCCGGGACCCGACCGGAGGATCTCCTCGGCAAGCTTGTCTCCGAGATCACCGACGATCGGGTGGCACTCGATGCTCTCCAGAGGGCGCTCGCTGGCGCCGAGTCGACAACCCGAAGCATCGTCGAGGGCGAGACCTACCTCGCCGTGCATGCGCCGATGCGTGACGAACAGGGCGCTGTCGTCGGGGTCAGCTCGATCTCCACCAACATCACACCCCAGGTGATCGCCGAGGACGCGCGTCGTCAGGCTGACGAACTCAAGCTGTTCACGGCCCGACACGACCCGCTCACCGGCCTTCTGGGCCGGTCCGCGCTCGTCGAATACCTCGGCGACCCCGCCTGCTCCGACGGTGGGTCGCTGCTGCTCCTCGACCTCGACGAGTTCAACCGCATCAATGACAGTCTCGGCCACGATGTTGGTGACGCGGTCCTGCTCGAGGTCGCTAGCCGGGTCTCCGACGCCTTCCCCGGACGCATGGTCGCTCGGCAGGGCGGCGATGAGTTTGCTGTGGTGGCGCCCTTCCTGGTCGACGATGCGGAGGCCGCGGAGGCCGTCGAGCGCGTCCGCACAGCCCTCGATGCCGATTTCCACATCGGCGACCACACCCTTCGGATCACCGCCAGCGTGGGCGTCGCCCTCGAGCGGACCCGCGGATTGTCGCCGACGCTGATGCGCAACGCCGACCTGGCGCTGTCCCGCGCCAAGCGGGCAGGCGCCGGCCAGTACCGCATCTACGACGCCGAGATGCGCCGCGAGATCCAGGACCAGCTCGGGATCCAGGCGGCGCTTCGGGTGGCGTGGGGTGCCCGGCAATTGCGCCTCGCGTACCAACCGATCGTGGGGCTCTCCGACCGCCGCATCCTGGGGGCTGAGGCACTGCTGCGCTGGACCGACCCCGAGCGGGGCCCGGTCCCGCCCGCGGAGTTCATCCCCATCGCGGAGAAGAGCGGGCTCATCGTGCCGATCGGCCAGTGGGTGATGCACACCGCCTGTGCGGACGTGCTCTCCTTGCAGGGCGCGCATGGCATCTACGTGGCCGTCAACGTTGCTGTGCGCCAGCTCATCAACGGCGGCTTTGCGGAGTGGGTCGAGGAGGTCCTCGAAGGCACCGGGCTGCCACCGTCCGCGCTGACCGTGGAGGTCACCGAGGGCGCCCTCATGGAGAACATCGGACCGATTCGGACCGCCTTCGACCGGCTGCGCTCCCGCGGCGTCAGGGTGGCCATCGACGACTTCGGCACCGGGTACTCGTCGCTGTCCCGGCTGCAGCGCCTGCCCGTCGACGTGATCAAGCTCGACCGGGCATTCGTGACCGACGTGGACGTCCGCGCCGAGGCGCGCGCCATGGCGACCGCGATCCTGCAGCTGAGCACCGCGATCGGGGCCGCCACCATCGCCGAGGGGGTCGAGACGGAGGCCGAGGCCACAACCCTGCTCGATCTCGGCTACACGGCGGCACAGGGATACCTCTTCGGGCAACCCATGCCCCTCGAGGGCTTGACCGCTCGCCTGGGCGCTGCGGCCGACCGTCCACCCCGCGATCGCGCACTCGCCTAGCTCCGTCAGGATGACCCGAACGTTCCACGCAGGAGCTCGCGAGCGGGCGACCCTGGCCCAGCTGGCGCGAAGCGCGCTTGGGTTAGCGCGCACGCATGAGGAGCAGGTGGCATGCGGGCGAGCCGACCAGCCACTCACGGCCCGCGAGGAGTTGCTGTATCGCGCCGCCAAGCGCCGGACGCTCAGGATCGCGACCAGGATCGCAGGGATCACCGCACTCGGATTCAGCCTGGTCAATGGCTTGGGCATGGCCGTCCAGTCTCCCGAACGGCGGGCTACCGTGTTCGCGTTCAGTGCGATCCAAGCAACGATCGCCGTCAGCGCGATCGTTCTCACCCGTCGGCACTGGCGGCTGCCGCCGATCGCGATCGCATTCGGGCTGGCCCTTTCGGCAATTGGCACCGTGCTCAGCATGCTCGTATTCGACCCGGAGAGCCGGGTCATGTCGTTGATGCTGCTCGCGATGTTCCCACCGGCGATGGCGCTGTTCCTCCCCTGGAGCGTGAAGATCCAGGCACTCTGGTTGCTGGCCTTCGCCTTCGCGCTCCTGGCCTTTGCCACCACCGCCCTCGGCGCTGCCATCCCGGCCGCCGAATGGATCGGCGTCTGGGGCATCTTCGTCGTCTCGGGGGTCACCAGTCTGGTCGGCTGCGCCAGTGCCTCGAGCCTGCGGCAGAGAGCCTTCGCGCTTCAGATGCAGGCGCGCCGGGCTCACGTTCAGGCGGTCACTCGCGAGGCCGAGCTCAAGCGTCTCAATGGCGAGCTGGCCCAGGCGACACGCACCGATGCCCTGACCGGCCTCGGCAACCGGCTCCGGCTGGAGGCGGAGATCGCTGACGCGGCAGCCCACGCGGCTCGCTACGACAAGGACAGCACCATCGTGATGTTCGACCTCGATCGCTTCAAGGACTACAACGACGCGCTCGGCCACGTCGCCGGTGACGCGGCCCTCCGGTCGGTCGCGGCCGCCATAGCCGCAAACGTGCGCGTGGTCGACATCGTCTGTCGCTTCGGCGGCGAGGAGTTCGTCGTCCTCATGCCCGAGCAGTCTCTCGACGGCGGCGCGCGGGTCGCCGAGCGGATCCGAGATGCGATCGAGGCCCTCCAGCTCCACTATCCGACGCCGGGGGGGCCGCAGGTCCTGACAACCAGCGCCGGCATCGCCCTGCTCGGACGCGGCGCGGCCCACGGTGAAGACGATATCCTGCGTACGGTGGACGCAGCGCTGTACCGCGCGAAGCGGGCCGGTCGCAACAGGCTTGAGGGCATGCCGCGCTCCGCTGACGGGACGATCACCGGGGAGCAACTCGAGGCAGTCCTGTAATTCGCAGGAGTCCCGCCGGACGCAACGTGGCGACCTGCTTGGCCATCTCCAGCGCTGGGTCTGGCCGCGAGAACTCCCAGCAGTCGTCCGGGAGTCTGCCGCATCGGGCGCGGCACAACCATGAGCGCTGTGGGACCGCGCTTCGGGGTGACGCGCCGCGCCCGTACCACCGACTGCGCCGTCCTGCGCCGTATCCGGCCCTGCGCTCCGTCGGCTAGGACCGACCCGTCTCAGGCCGATCGCCGCTCGGCGTACCGGGGGGGAACCAGCGTGGGCTCATCGAGGACCCTCGTCAAGGCGAGCTCCGCTGCCCCGAGCAAAGGCCCGTCGGCTCCGAGCTGCGTCGGCCTGATCAACTCGCTGACGTCGACGGCCGGCGCCATCACGCGAGCGCGCAACTCCGCCTCGACGATCTCGTCGACCATCGGCCAGATGGTGGCGAGCAGGCCACCGAGCACGACGCGTTGGGGGTTGAAGACATTGACGAGGCCGGCGAGTCCCGTCCCCAGCCAGCGGCCGACATCCTCAACCGCGGCGAACGCCACCGGGTCGCCGCGGGCCGCCTGCCTGAGTAGCCGCGCGACTCCCTCCGGCTTGCAATTCTTCTCGGGGATGCCGACCCGGCGCAGGATCGTGGGGCCTCCGATCTCCGTCTTCCCAACAGCCGATCGCGCCGCAGCGGCAGCGCTCGCCCATTGGGTTGACCTGGAAGTGGCCCACCTCGCCGGCGCAGGCGGCCGCGCCGACGAGTGGATTGCCATCGATGACCAGCCCGCCGTCAACGCCGACCTCGCTGGGCACGTAGACGAGGTGACGCACGCCGATGCCGGCCCCCAGGTGTGCTCCGCCAATGCCCCGAGGTCGGCCTCGTTGGCGATCTTCACCGGCAGACTCGACCCGAGCCAGCCGGGCCACGAGTTGTCCGAGAGGCACATCTCGCCAGCCCAGGTTCGGGGCGAAGTGCACGAAGCCGTCGGCGCGGCGGACGACGCCTGCGACCGCGATGCCGAGGCCGGCTACCCAGCAGTCGGCGGGGATCGACGCCCGCGCCGTCTCGATGAGCTTGCCGACATCTTCAATCGTCTTGTCGACGGCGAGACGCCTGGGTCGATGGGTCACGCAAGCGCGATGCAGGATGCGGCCGCCGAGAACGACCACCGCCGCTGAGAGTGAGTTGACGGCGATCTCGACGGTGATTACCGCGGCACCCTCGGGGTTCGGACGGGCGACCAGGGGACGGACGCCCCGGAGCACCGAGCCGGACGGGGTCGCCCTCTTTCCACCAACCCCCGGGCCCGCAGGTCGGCGATCAGCTCTCCGATCGTGCTCCGGGTCATCCCCAGCGTCCTGCCCAGCTCGGATCGGGAGAGCGCTCCTGACTGGTGCAGGTGGCGGAGCACCAAGCTCAGGTTGTGACGGCGGACAGACTCCGGCGAGGCCATCGGACTCATCGAGAACGGCCTCGGCGCCAGCCTTGGCCGAAGCGCCTGGTCATCGAGTCGGCCTGACCAGCGACCACGTGGCGTGGGCATCTTCGTGGGGGTCAGGCCAGTGGCTGCGCGCCGCGGCGCCAGAGGACGTCGATGATGTCGGCCGCCAGTAGCAACATCGCCACAACCATGTCGATGCACAGTAATGGCGAGACAGGTACACGCGTACTGAGCCTACTCCGAGACTACCCCTTCACGGTTTTGCAGGGGAGTGGGCGATAGGCTGACGGTGTGAGGGCATAACCTCCGTTGATCAATCGCACGCTCGCAATCGCGCGCGTGGACTCGGCGGCGTCCTACCGCCAACCAACCGCTGCGCGGCTGGCCCTCGCAACGGTGATCGCCATCAGCGACTCGCTAGCCGCAGAGCAATCGGAGAGGTCCAAGAGTAACCGTCCTTGGCCACCCCAGCGTGCAAGAGACACACTCGACTGACGCAGGCGTCGACGGACGGCCGGCCCGGTCCCGCTTCGTCGGAGGTCTAAGGCAGCAAACCCTTCGCGTGCCGACGCTGAGGGGGAAACGCTCTCCCAGCCGAGCGTGCCAATCGCGCAGCGACGGACGGTAGACGGCCGCGTTCGTGTCGGTCCCCGGCTCATCTCGGTCGGCTTCCGCCCTGCACAGCACCAAGCTCGGTCGGTCTCACGAGTTCCAGGCAAAGCGCTAGCCTTGCGCGGTGAGCGTGTCCGCCCGGTCCGTCATTCCGATATATCGGATTGGATTCGGCGCGCTAGTGCTGATAGCGATCTTTATCCAGATGGTGTCGCTCGGCCAGTCGGGACTGCTAGACCCCCTTCACTACCTAACCTACTTCACCAACCTGAGCAACATGATTGCGGCGGTCGTGTTCATCCTGGGCGCAACGGGTTGGCGCGTCGTACGATCGCCCGCGTTCGACGTCGTGCGGGGCGGCGCAGTCGTGTATATGACCATTACCGGCGTCGTCTTTGCAGTCCTTCTAAGCGGTGTCAATGTCGATGCCCAGCTTCGTTGGGTGAACGATCTCATTCACCAGGTGTTTCCAATCGTGGTTCTCGCAGATTGGCTCCTTGATCCACCAGAGACGCGACTGACCGTGAGGCAAAGCGCGCTGTGGCTGAGCTTCCCTTTCGCGTGGGTGGCGTACGAACTCATCCGAGGAGCCATCTCGGGCAAGTATCACTACCCCTTCCTGAATCCCGTCAACGGCGGGTACGGAAGCGTCATCTTTTACGTAGTGATGATCTCCGCCTTCACCGTCGTTGTGTGCGGGGCGACCCTGTGGCTCTCAAACGCACGCAGGCCGACCGTGGCTACGCACCTAGCCAGGTAAAGCCTTGCACGACGTCAAGCGCTCGTAGGCCGCTCGCGGCCTTCGCTACGCCGCCGTGTGAGGAATCCCTCGCGCACACGAGCGTCCTGTCACCAGATCCAGGGGCTTCAGATGCTCGACCCGCCCAACAGCCGCACAGAATGCCCCAAAGTCAGAGCGGAGGGGGAGGGAAGCAACAGGCAGTACGCGCGGGTGTGTGTTGGCGGAATTCCAATGGATTCCAACGCACCTGGTCTAGTCGTCATTCCAACCAATTCGCCACAAAACCACGCTAAATCGAATTCAGCACACATGGGGAAATGAGGACTAGTCTGGGGGACCAGGGGTCGCAGGTTCGAGTCCTGTCTCCCCGACGGACGCGCAATTTGAGTTCGCTGAAGAGGGGTTGCGCGGCGCGTCGGGCACCTGCCGGCGAACGGAGTGTGGAGCTCTAACCGGGAATGAGTACTTTTCCTGCAACAGGCATCATTCCCCACAGTCGAGGCCGGATGCCGCTGCTCATACCTAGAGATTGTGGCAGTCCGGCGCATACATAGCGCTTACAGTTTTGGCGCGCTCATTCATCGTGAAAGTCGGGCAGATACTTGGCGCCGTACGTCGACCGGGTGTTTGACGGTGTACGGCGCGTCCCCCTCACGCTTGACATAGCCGGCCCCCCTCCGGTCCGCTCGGCCGCAAGGACTGAGCGCCATCGGAGGGACCAGGTTCGTGCTTGTGAAGAGGCTGGTGGTGGAACAGCACTACCGGGTCGGCCTGGAGGTGCTCGAGGATGACCTGCCCGTCGCCGAGGTGGTGATGCGACCTGGAGGCAACCGGCAGGCCGTGCATACGTGGCTGCAGCCGTCCCGCAGGTCGGGGATGGCGCGATTGGGCGACCGCTCCCGGCGATCGCCTCGGTGTGCGCGACGAGCGTCGCGGCAGTCTCGCGCTCTATTCAGTAGAGACGCCGGGCGACACCTTTCCGGTTGACCAGTCGACGGGCGGCAGACCGTCCTGGCGCCGCACTTCGTCCGTCACGGCTAGGTAGCTTTCGACGATCCTGTCCAACTCAGCCCTCCACGGTGCTGGATCGAAAGCCTGTCGGAGCGCCAAGAGCGCCTCGAGAATGTGTGTCGTCGAAAAGGGAACTTGCCATTGAGCATCCCGCGACTCCAACAAGAGCGAGCCCGACGGCAGCTCCACGTAGCAAACAGCGGACTCGTAGCTTGGATGCGTCCGAGCACACTCTGCCAGGTAGCCAGGCCTCGTGTGTTCGTCGCCATACTGCGAAAGGCGCTGCGCAAAATGGATCAGGTGGTCGTTGCTCGGATCACGGTTATGCGGGTCGATTCCTGCGACTACGTGCTCAATCTCAGCGGGGTCGATGGAGGTCCATCCGGCGGCTGAGACCGCGTCTGCGATCGCAGTTGCACCGCGTGCATGCGCGCGCGCCACGGTGTCAAGAATGGTGTCGCCTTCTACCGCCAGCCACTTGAGGGCAAGGACGTGCTCGATGACCGACCTACGGATCGGCGAGGCCTCCTCGGCATAGCCCGCGCGATCGAGCGTGAGGATCGCCTCTACGCCACGGTGGCAGCGAAGATACCACCCGTGCGCAAGATGCCCGACGTCTCGGTAGCCCAAACGCCACGTGGGATGGCTGCGCATCAAGCCCGGATATAACTGAAGCAGCTCCGGCAACAGTTGTGCGTACGCCCCACGGGCGCCGGCTGTCTCCTTGTTTCGAGCCATCGTCTAAACCTTCTGTTGGACTGGGTGGCCTGAGTCCTCCGGGATGCAATCACGGGCCTCGACCATGTCGCGCGCGAACGCGAGAGTCCTACGGGTTTGGTAGGTCTGCCGCTCCGTGGATGTATCCTTTCTAAACAGACTTGGATGTTCCTCTTGAAATGCCGGTCCGGCGCGCTGCAACCAACGAACAAGACTTGTCACCGGTAACCGAAGGCTTCCATGCAGGGACTGTTCTCGAGTCCATAGCGACAGAGCTTGGATAAGCGGAGGCGTGTGACAGAGGGAACGGTCGGTATAGCGCCGGCTGTTCCCCTCTCCAACGAGCCAACACCTTTGGCTTGGTCCGGGCGCTCGGGGGGATTCCTGTTCGGAGTTGCGGCTTCGCAGGGGGCGGGAGCACGTAGGCTATGCGTTTGCCAAACACGTGGGCGTTCGGCGGTCCTCGATTGGGATCTTTGCGATTCGGTCAGCCTGAGACACTCACTCGTGCTTGCACTCGGCCGCCTAAGCCGGGCACCACGATTACATGCCAAGCGCCTGCGCTGGGAACGCGAATTCGGGCAGGCGACCTGCGGTAATGACCACCGTGGTAGGTGGCCTGCTGGCCGGCGGCGTAGCGTCGGACGTTTGTAGGGGTCATCAGCATGACGTCGGATTCGACTCCTGACAGCGCGACACTGACGGATTCACCCTCTGACAGATTGCCAAGATCAAAGTCAAGATAACTCACAGCCAGTCACTCCGATGCGCCGGTCTCGGTCGCGAACACTTGTTCGATGATATCACACCTCGCGCCAATCCAGTCTCCGTCTGAATCGAGATTGATTGGGGCGGTGGCAAGGTACGCCTCGAACTCGGGCGTACGGTCCCTGCCGACGGCGACCTATGGGACCAGTTCGTCGCCGGGCGCGATAGGTTCGGGTGGGACCAAGCGATGATCGGTCTTGGCGCCCACGTGGCGACCGGTTGCGACGGTCGACCGCGCCGAATCGTTAGCGTGGCCGGCGTCCGCCGGGGCCAGGGCTTTCGTCGGTCGGAGCAGCGTCGACTGGCGCGCGCGTCGATCAGGGCGGGGACGGATCCCGCTGCTGCTACGGCAGCGGCGTCCCGCACTACGGTCTCTACACAGGCGACGAGTGATGCCGCGACCTGCGGGCACGATGCACGCCTTCGACGTGCTCGGTGATCCGGTGAGTCGGCGGCTCCTGGGGTTACTGGTCGACGGGGAGCACAACTAGGGCGATGCCGTGGCCGTAATCGAATCTGAAGACGGTAGCGGTTTCGGGTTGGGGAGCTCTTCGAAGAGATATTGGCCGCCGCTCCAACTGGGGGTGCCCCGGGAGTTGGTCGCTATTGGACCGGTTCTCTGGCTGGATCTCCGGAGTACCCTCGGTCCACTCGCCGATGCCGTGGACTGGCTTTCAGCGAGAGCTATGGTCGGCATACCGGCGGCTGGCGATCCGGGCCACCAATGTTCGGATCAACTCAGGTGCCAGCGCAACGATGAACAGGAAGATGAGCACGAAGTTGACCATGGTGGTGAAGACGAAGACGATGAAGTCGATCAGCCGGATCAGGAACACGGAGGTGACCGCCACCTGAAATCGCTGAAGAAGGAAAGCGGTAGACGAGGTACGAGCTACCCGATCCAGGCAGCGACTTAGCAAGGCTCAAAGACCTTTGCTAGGGTGAGGACATGGTCGCGAAGGGACAGGCCGCGTGGAAGCTCCGCTTCTACAAGGACTTGGAGACGGGTGCAGTCCCGATGCGCCAGTGGCTGGATGCCTTGCTCGATGAAGACGAGGCAAAGGCAGTGGCCGTCACTGAAGCCTTGAAACGGGTGCTCGCCGTCCACGGCACCTACGTGTGTGAATCGGAATGGGGGAAGAACCTGGGCGACGGTCTGTATGAGTTTCGGATTCGACATCCAGCTCCGACCATCGCTAACATGTTTGCCCTTCCCGGCGACGCGGCAGCACGGTCCGATACGAGCGAAAAGAAAGCTCCGAAGGTACCGGCGGCTATCACCTTGCGGATTTTCTTCACGACCTACGGCGAGCGGGTGATCCTGCTCTGTTCAGGGTTTGACAAGGCTCGCGACCCTCACAAGGGGCGGCAGCAGCGCGAGATCACGGCAGCGCGCCGCATGGTGACCAAGGCGCACGCTGGTCTTCGGGCGCGCCTGGCTGAGCAGAAGCGCCGGTAGTGGGTCAGTTTCGAAGCGCCACGCCACTTGACACAAATATGCGCACCAGGCATAATACCGATATGAACGCCGTAACCGTGGAACCCGAGACTGAAATGGCCCTAGGCGAGAGCTTCGACGACTACCTTGAGAACTTCGAGGCCAAGCTCTCTCCACAGGGCAAGGTTCTCCAAGCTCTGCTCGCTGCCCAGTACGACCTCGCTAGTCAGGCGTTATCACTGCGAAAAGCTGGCAAGCTGACCCAGTCCCAACTGGCTGAACGCGCCGGAGTGAACCAGAGTGATATCAGCCGGCTGGAACGGGGCAATGCCAATTTGACGCTGGCCTCACTCAACCGAATCAGCCGCGTCCTGGGCATGCGGGTTGGCTTCGTGCCACTCGCCCGTACGTCCCGCCTCACGAGCGCGAGGGCCGCGTCTAGCTAACCGCGGGGACCAGGGTCGCAGGTTCGCGTCCTGTCTCCCCGACAGGCGCGCAATTTGAGTTCGCGGCGAGCGGTTGTGCCGTGCGCGTTGGGCACCTGTCGGTGGGGGCCGGATCCAGTGCTCGTAGCAAGAGATTGTGGTCGTCAAACGCATACAAAGCGCTTACAGTCTTGACCCCACGATTCAGTGTAGAAGTCCGGCAGATACTTGACACCGCAGGTCCAAGAGATGCTTGACGGTGTGCGGCGCGTCCGCCTGATGCTTGACACAGCCGGCCTCCCTCCAGTCCGCTCGTCCGCAAGGACTGAGCGCCATCGGAGGGACCAGG
>DATKQX010000059.1:0-24113 GCA_035532495.1 Saccharimonadales bacterium (SeqCode) | reverse complement strand
CGCCAGACGCCGGGCCGCAATCGCTACGGCACAGCGCCATGCGAGTTCGTCGCGCCGCGCTTCGAGAGCGCGGCGCTCGCTGACGCCGACGCTGCCGTGAACCGCAACCGAGGCCGCTAGCAAGTGAGATACGGCGCCAAGCACCGTATCCACCCAAAGGGCGACGTAGGTCAAACTTGGGTCAACTTCTGGGATCGACATCGGAGATCGTGGCCCTACCGTAGGTTGCCGAGGCGAACATCGGGGAGAGGACGTAAAGGCCGTTTTGGCTACGCGCTCTTCGGAGACGCCCTGAGCCTACAGCGCCGGCATCACGTCGGCTTGCGCGTCTGACGCGCTCGAGGCTGCCTGACGCGTTCGGCGCACCACCGCTGGTCATGGCGCTGCATCGCGCGTTAGCGCACACGACCACCCCCGCACTCAGAGCTCGCGTGGCGACGGTGAGCCGGAACTTGTGCGGATGGACGCGGATCGGATCTCCTTGCTGATCCGCCGCATCACCAACGGCACCGCCAGCGCCGTCAGCGGCTCGTAGACGCCGTCTCGCGAGCGTCGAGACAGGAGGGGCGCCAACGATCCACCGTCGGCCGGTTCTGATATGCCGGATGTCGTCGTGGGCTTCTCGCCGCGCCAGGCTAAGGTCAGCGAGATCGAGCGGGGCCGAAAGAGGCCACAATCAACAGCTCCGCACGCCTCGCGACAATGCTCCGAATCGAGCCGGGCAGGCGCTCGCGCAGGGGTCTCGGGTGGCCACGACGCAGTGGGCGCCCACGTGTGAGCCGGCGGTTAGGCCTACCCTAGTCCTTCCCCAGAAACCTGAAATACATTGGCCCACGCGCCGCGTGCGGCCGATTCTGTATTCGGAATGGCCGATTTTCCGGCTAGCATCTTGGTAAGGCGTAGGCCGTGAGTTCAATCCTCACCTTGGGCTCCATTTCCATCACTTGACACGAGACGCACGGCGTTGCCGCGTCGTAACACCGGGGCGATAGCAAATCCCTGGCCAGCGAGCAAAGTGGGGGGATGAACTCGCCATCGAGGATGGTGCGGAGCGCCGTTTCCAAGAGCACGCCCGTTGGACTGCGCGACCTGGTGCCGCGCGAACGATGAGCCGGCTGACACGCCTCGCGGCGGTCACGCTCGCCTGCGCTTGCGTCGGAAACCTGCTCGCGCAGATGCTCCGCAGCCTTCGAGATGCGTACAACACCGATTTTGCATCCAGCTTTTACGCAGCCGCGGACATGCTGAGGCGGGGCAACGACGCCATCTTTTGTTCGAGTTGTCTGCAGTCGCACGCTGAGCAGCTCTTCCACACCGGCCCCGCTGTCTTTTCCTTTCAGTACGACAATCCACCCCTTGGCGCCTGGGTGCTGCAGCCGCTCACGTATCTGAACCCGCAAGCAGCGCTTGCCGGGTTTCTTCTGGCATCACTCATCGCTGTGGGTGCGGCCGCGTGGCTTCTACGTCGTCAGATAACCGATGATCCTCGTCGGTTGCTGATTGCGGTTCTCGCATTTGCATCACTGCCAGCCGCAATGACATTCGCGTATGGGCAGTGGGACGGGTTCCTGACGCTTGCTGCCGCGGGCGCCTATGTCGCTCTCGGTCGAGACCGGCAGTTCCTCGCGGGCCTCCTCATCGCCGTCCTTCTCTTGAAGCCCCAGCTGGTATGGCTCGTCCCCATCGTTGTCGCAGTTGCGGGATCCTGGCGCGTCCTGCTGGGAATCGTCGTCGGTGGCGCCGTCTGGGCCCTCTCCAGCATCGTGATCCTCGGGCCGTCCGACACGTGGCGGTGGCTCCACCAGATATCACCGAACATCGTTGCGCGAACAGGGTTGTCGCTTCCGCACCTGATGGTTTCCTTTGGAGCCCCGTCGGCTGTCGTTGTCGCCGCGTCAGCGACGTTGGCGGCCGCGGCAACGGTTGGCCTCGTCGTCGCGCGAGCGCACTTGCGAACTTTGACGGGTCAACAGCGGTTGTCGCTGGGATTGCTGGTCTCGATGGTGGCCGCGCCGCACCTCCTGTCATATGACCTGATCCTCCTGGCGCCGCTCATCATCCTGTGGGCCGTCGACCACGAGCGCCATGCCCTGATTGCGAGCCTCGCCTTGTCGGCAGCATTTCTGGTCGACCTGGTTCTGCCGCTGTCGTGGGCGATCGTCGAGGCCCCGGTGCTATTCGCTGTCGGCACGGCGTTCTGCTGCGATCTCCTTTCTTCTCGGGGGACAATGCAAGCGCGTGTGGAGCTGACCCCAGCCACTCGGGTCGCGAGTGCGTGACGGCTGACGGGCTGCGCTCGCAGGCGCGGTACAACGGCTCGATGCCGGCGCCACGTCTCGCCTTGCGGCGGCTGCTAACGCTCCCGGACGAGGCCGCGGGCCGCCGGCTCGCAATCGCCGGAGTCGCCGGCATTCTGCTGTCGGCACCTGTGTCGTTGGAGCATGCACTGGCACACCTCCCGCAGGTCGGATGGCTGCTCACTGCAGTCGGCGCCGTCCTGGCCATCCTCTGTCTCCGGCCGGCATGGATTCCGCAGCCGTTGGTCACTCGCATGGCAATCTTCGTCTGCGTCGCGTTCTGCGCAGCCTCGACCGTCGTCGCGGGCTCGCTGACCGTGATCGCCCTGTCGCAGACGGAGCAGCAGCTGCTCTGCGTCAACGATGTCGCCCCGGACACGATCGTCGCTGGTCAAGAGGTTATCCACGGCGCCAACCCGTACACGTCGTTCAACCTCCTCGACGCCGAGAGGGCCCTCGGATGCCCCTTCTTTTCGGTCAGCCCGCAGCGTGCGGGCATCTTCGCCGCATCGCTGACAGAGCCCTCGCTGGCGCAGGTTCAGGCGGCTGCAGAGGCGACGATTCACGGGCATCCCACCGGCGGGCTCCTCCTCAAATTCGCCTACCCGGCTGGTACCGCACTGCTCGGCGTACTCGGTGGACGCGCATTGGTGCTGATCGGCCCAATCGCCGTGCTGCTCGCGGGGCTGGTCATCGTCCGCCGTGCCGAGCCCCCGATGCGCCGCGTGACGCTACTCGCGCTGGGTGCCCAGACCGGGCTGCTCGGCCTCGTCGGTAGTCCGTTCGTCGATCTCATCGCGGTCGCGCTGCTCATGATCGCGATCACCAGGCGGGGTGGACTGGCCACGGGGGTTTCGCTGGGCGTGGCATGCGCGGTCAAGCAGACCGTCTGGTTCGTCGCTCCGGCACTCCTGGTGCTGGCGTTGCGCGACGGGAGGGCTCGAGACGTCCGCTATCACGCGGGCGCGCTGCTCGGATTCACGGTCATCAACGTCCCCTTCATGGTGGCGAGCCCTTCGGCGTGGTTCGTCGCGGTGCTCAGCCCAGGCATCAAGCCGGCGTTCCCCCTCGGGGTGGGTCCGGGGGCCGCAGGGCAGGCGGGCAGCGCCACGACCACCATGTTCCTGGTCCTGATGATCGCCGCCGTCGTGGGTGGTGCCGCGATCTGCGCCTTCGCCGCTCCCCGATGGGCGTCGGCGGGGATCATCGTGTCCAGCCTCGGGCTCTGGATCGGCCCGCGAAGCCTGGGCGACTACGTGGCGCTGCTGGGCGTGATCGCCGTCTGCACCGTCGCCGCCTCGACCTCCATGCGGTCCGCGCCTCCGGGCGATCCGCGACTGTCGCAGCGGGACACCAAGACGATTTCAGAGCTGGTGAGTGTCAAAGATCACCCCTCAGGGTGAGGCAATTCATCGTCCAGAGCGAATATGATGCGATCCTGCCAGACCCGTCGAGGCTTGGACGCGTGATCGTGATCGCCCGAGTCGCAGGGGTCATAAGGAGGTTTCGATGACCGTGGGAACCATATTGGCGCGAGGGGTCGGAAGCTCGCCTCGCGGCGTGACAAAACGTGTCGCAGTTGTCGGGTTCGCCGCCGTGGCAATAGCCGCCTGCGGAAGCGCCAGCACGACCGGGCCTTCAAGCTCGAGCTCGTCGGGGAGCGACCCTTTCAACCCAGCCAACTTCAACACCTCGACCGTTTCGTGGCTGGCCGCCAACCAGAATGCATCCGGCACCCCGGTGCAGGGTGGCACCCTGAAGATCGAAGGAAGCACCGACCTCTCGGCTGCAGCTGATCCTCAGGGCGAGTACGAGACGATCGCATTCGGTCTTGAGCGGACGTACACGCGCCAGCTGGTCTCCTATCCAGCCTCCAGTGACTTCAACAAGGCCGTGTCGCTGGCACCTGACGCGGCGTCGGCCATGCCCACGGTGAGCTCCGACGGTCTCACCTACACGTTCACGCTGCGCTCGGATCTCATGTGGAATACGAAGCCGCCCCGTCCCGTCACGTCGCAGGATTTCGCGAGGGGCATCCTCCGCAACTGCGATCCCACACTTGCGCCAAACGGCAACCCCGGCTATTACATCTCGACGATCGCCGGCTTCAAGGACTTCTGCACTGCCTTTGAGGGCCAGAACCCCAGCGAGAGTCCCGCAGCGCGGGAAGCGACGATCAATAACGGCATGACCAGCGTCTCGGGCATAAAGACGCCGGATGCCTCCACCATCGTGTTCACGCTGACCCAGCCGGCGACCGACTTCACCAGCATCCTCGCGCTCCCCTTCGCGTCGGCAGCGCCGGTTGAGTACATGAAGTACACGCCGCTGACCCCAGGCAACGTCATGTACTCCGACGGGCCGTATGCCATCACCACGTACAACGTCGGGCATGAGCTCATCCTCACCCGCAACGCCGCGTGGAGCCAGAGCAGCGACACGATCCGTCACCAGTACGTGAACGAGATCGACGTCAAGATGGATCTCGCGGGATCCGCCGCCGCAACGGAGGTCCAGCAGGACATGCAGGCGGGCACGGCAGATCTATCGTGGAACACCGATGTACCCCCCGCCGACGTCCAGGGCCTCGAGACTCCCAGCTGGAACGCGGGCCTCGGCACCTTCCCGGCGCCGGGAACCACCAACCCGTACCTGGTCTTCAACGTCCAGAGCCCGAACAACAACAGCGCGCTGGGCAATGTCAAGGTTCGCCAGGCGCTGGAATATGCGATTGACAAGGTCGCGCTCGGAAAGATCTACGGCGGCGCCAGCCTCAACCAGCCGCTCAACCAGGTCATCGGCCCAGGCGCGGAAGGGTACGTCAAGTTCAACGACTACCCAACCAACAACAACCAGGGTGATCCCGCGAAGTGCAAGTCCCTGCTGAAGGCCGCGGGCTACCCGAACGGCATCACGCTCAAGGATTACTACCGCAACAGCGGCAACCACCCGGCCGTGTTCCAGGAGGTCCAGTCGGACTTCCAGAAGTGCGGCGTGACGGTGGTCGGCACCCCGATCGCCACCGGCTACTACGGCTCCTCGGGCATCGGCGTCACTTCGGCGGACGGCCTCAAGGCCGGCAAGTGGGACATCACCGAGCCCGGCTGGATTCCTGACTGGTTCGGCCCGACCAACGGACGAGCCACCCTTCCGGACATCCTCGACGGCGCGCTCAGCTTCCCCGGCAGCGACTGGGGCGGCTATGACAACCCGACGGTCGACTCCCTGGTCAACCAGGCCGAGTCCGCCACCACCATCACCGCGGCTGCGGCACTCTGGCACCAGGCGGACCTGGCGGTGATGAAGGACGCTGCCTTCATCCCGTTCCAGACCCAGCTGACCCCGCTCTTCCACTCCACGAAGGTGCACAACGCCATTTTCCAGCCCTTCAGCGAAGGGTACGACTACACCCAGATCTGGCTCTCGTCATAGCTGTCGACGAGTAGAAGCATCAACGAAGATGCCCGCCGCATATGCGGCGGGCATCTTCATTTATTACCATCATGCCGCCGATGACTCTGCTGGCTGTTGACAACCTCACCGTTTCGTTTCCCACTGCAGATGGGATCGTGCAGGCTGTCCGCGGCCTGTCATTCTCGGTTGAGCCCGGCAAGACCCTCGGCGTGGTCGGCGAATCCGGATCGGGCAAGAGCGTCAGCGCGCTCACCATGCTCGGCCTCAACCCGGGTGCGGACATCAGCGGATCCGCGGTGTTCAACGACAGGAACCTGCTCACGATGAGCCAGCGCGAGCTGAGGAGCATTCGCGGGGCTGATATCGCAATGATCTTTCAGGACCCGCTTTCGAGCCTCCATCCCCATTTCCGCGTCGGCTGGCAGATCGCGGAGGCGATTCGCGCCCACAGCGACATGGACAAGAACGCGGCACTGAACCAGGCCGTCGAACTCCTTCGATTGGTGAACATCCCCCAGCCCGAGCGGCGCGTCCGGGCGTATCCGCACGAGATGTCGGGCGGAATGCGCCAGCGGGTGATGATCGCCATGGCCCTGGCCCTGAAGCCGAAGCTGCTGATCGCTGACGAACCGACCACCGCGCTGGATGCAACCGTGCAGGCACAGCTCATGGAGCTGCTGATCCAGATGCAGCGAGAGGTGGGCATGGCGATGATCGTCATCACCCACGACCTCGGCGTCATCGCCTCGATTGCCGACGAGGTTCTCGTGATGTACGCGGGACGGGCTTCAGAGCGCGCGGACGCGCGCACGATCTTCTTCTCGCCGCACCACCCGTACACGCGAGGGCTGCTCGGCTCTGTCCCGTCAGCGACAGGGGTGACGGGAGGCCGCCTCGTGCCCATCGTGGGCTCCCCGCCCAGCCTGATCAACGTGCCGACCGGATGCGGCTTTCATCCGCGATGCCCCTTCGCCATGGAGGCGTGCATCGACGATCAGCCGCCGCTCGAATCGATCCCTGCGGGAGCGGACCACTCGTCCGCCTGCTGGCTGCCACCTGAGTTGACCGGCGTGGGGGTCGCCACGGACACGGCGCGCCAGCGCTACGCCGGCACCTACCGCGGGCCGCGCTCGTCGAAGCTGCCCGGAGTCAGAGCGGCCGCCAGCGAAGCAGCTGTCTATGCTTGACGTTGTTCCGTCCCCGGCCCCCGCTGCCGGCGGCGAGCACCTGCTCCGTGCTGAGGGGATCGTCAAGCACTTTCCGATCAAGGAAGGCATCTTCTTCAAGCATCAGGTCGGCAGTGTCAAAGCTGTCGACGGGGTCAGCCTCGAGGTCCGCCGCGGGGAGACGCTCGGGCTGGTCGGGGAGACAGGGTGCGGAAAGTCGACCCTCGCTCGCTGCATCATGCGGCTCTTTCCGTTGACCGCCGGACACCTCACCTTCGACGGAGCCGATCTGAGCACGCTGTCGAGATCGCAAATGCGGCCCTACCGCCGCGGGATGCAGATGATCTTCCAGGACCCGTACGGCTCGCTCAACTCGCGCCGGCGCGTGGGATCGATCATCGGAGATCCCCTGGCCATCCACAACATCGCCAAAGGGGCGGAGCGCAAGAAGATGGTCCAGGGGTTCATGGAAGTCGTGGGGCTCAATCCTGAGCACTACAACCGCTTTCCCGCGGAGTTCTCGGGGGGCCAGCGCCAGCGCATCGGCGTCGCCCGTGCCCTCGCGCTGCGACCCAAGCTCATCGTCTGCGACGAGCCGGTGTCAGCCCTGGACGTCTCCATCCAGGCGCAGATCATCAACCTGCTGGAGGATCTGCAGGGCGAGTTCGGTCTCACCTACCTCTTCATCGCGCACAACCTGTCGGTTGTGCAGCACGTCAGCGATCGGGTCGCAGTGATGTACCTCGGCAAGATCGTCGAGGTGGCGGAGGTCAAGGACCTGTACGGCACGCCACGTCACCCCTACACGAACGCGCTGCTCTCGGCATCGGTGGTGGCAGATCCGGATAAGGCGCGGTCGCGTGACCGGATCATCCTGACTGGGGATGTACCGTCGCCGATCAATCCACCATCAGGCTGCCGATTCCACACGCGATGCCCGAAGGCGCAGGCGATCTGCTCAACCGAGGAGCCGATTTTGAAGAGTGGCGCCGGGGATTCGGCGAGCCATCTGGCGGCGTGTCACTTCCCGGTTGCCGACGGCGAGAAGATCGCCAGTGGAAAGGCCACGATTCTGCATGCGGTCGAGGGATTCCTAGCGGAGGCGCCGAAATGAGCCTGTCCACGGTCGAGGTCGTATCTACCGAGGCTCCTGCCGAGACCCCGGGAGTCGGCGGTATCGAGGGCCGAAGCCCGCTGCGACTGGTGCTCGCGCGGCTGCGCACCGACCGGGTGGCGCTGGCCTCGATCGGGGTCCTCGTGCTCATCGTGTTGCTCGCGCTCGGAGCCCCGCTGATCAGTGCCATCACCGGCCACAGCCCAACGGTCACCAACGTCGACAACGGTACCGATGCCAACGGCCAGCCGCTGCCTCCGGGCACGGGTGGGTTTCTTCTGGGCACTGACAACCTGGGCCGCGACATCCTGGTGCGCATCGCCTACGGCGCACGAATCTCGTTGCTGGTCGGTGTGCTTGCTACAGCGATCGCGACCGTCGTCGGGGTCGTGGTCGGCCTCTTCGCCGGATACTTCGGCGGCTGGCTCGACAGCATCCTCGCCCGCCTGATGGACGTGGTTCTCTCGTTTCCCTATGTGCTCTTTGCCATCGTGCTCGTCTCTGTCTTCGGAGCCAGTCTGCCCCTGGTGATCCTCGTCATCGCCTTCTTCTCCTTCGCTGCCATCGGCAGAATTGTGCGCGGCCAGGCGCTGTCGCAACGAGAGAAGGAGTACGTGGAGGCGGCGCACTCCCTGGGCGCCGGGAATCTGCGCATCATGTTCGTGGACATCCTGCCCAACCTGGTCGCGCCGGTCATCGTGCTTGCCACGCTGCTGATCCCCGCCGCGATCATCTTCGAGGCGACGCTCTCCTTCCTCGGTCTCGGCGTGGGCCCGCCGACCGCGTCATGGGGGAACATGCTGTCCGACGCGGAAGGCGTCGGCTTCCAGGCGTGGTGGTTCTACATCTTCCCGATGCTCTTCCTGCTTGCCACCACGCTGGCCTTCAACCTCTTGGGCGACGCGGTGCGCGACGCGCTCGATCCTCGAACCGAGCGCATCTTCGCGGGCCGCCGCAAGAAGAAGAAGCCGGCATGACCCGCTTCCTCATCCGTCGCGTGGTCATGGGGCTGGTCACCCTGTGGGTGATCATCACCCTGGTCTTCATCCTCTATTACGCGCGCCCCGGAGTGGATCCCGGGCGAGAGCTCGCCGGACGCGCGGTGACGCCGGCTCTGCTCGCGCAGATCAACAAGGAGTACGGCTTCGATCAGCCGGTCATCGTCCAGTACTGGCACTACCTCGAGCGTCTGGCGCCGATCCCCGGACACTTCAACCTGGGCACATCGAACACGAACCGGCTTCCGGTGACCACGATCATCGCTCAGGCGGTGCCGATCGATCTCTCGCTCGCCGCCGGGGCGGCGGTCATCTGGATGATCCTCGGGATCAGTGTCGGCGTGCTCGCTGCACGACGGCCGCGAAGTATCTGGGACCGAGGTGCGACCGTGTTCGTCCTCACCGGAGTCTCAATGCCCACCTTCATCCTCGGGTTGCTGCTCCTGTACGCGCTGTACTACCTGCTGACGATTCACGGCATAGCCATCTTTCCCAAACCGGGCAGCTGGACACCGTTTACCCAGAATCCACTGGAATGGGCTCACGATCTCCTCTTACCCTGGATCACCCTCGCCCTCATCACGGCCGCAACGTATTCGCGGCTGACACGGAGCTCGCTGCTCGAAACCCTGGGGGAGGACTACATCAGGACGGCGCGCGCCAAGGGTCTGAGTGAGCGGCGCGTTGTGTATCGCCACGCGTTGCGCAGCTCGCTGACCCCCATCGTGACGCAGTTCGGCATCGACCTTGCGACCGTTCTTGGCGGCGCGATCATCACCGAGAGCATCTTCGGGCTGCCTGGCCTGGGACTCGCCGTGGTCCAGGCGATCCAGGTGCAGAACCTGCCGGTGGTGATCGGAATCGTGCTGGTCGCGTCATTCTTTGTGGTAGCGGCGAACATCGTCGTCGACGCTCTGTATGCGGTGCTCGATCCTCGGGTGCGGCTGAGTTAGCCTACCCCGAAGGCGGGCGCACGGAGACCCGTCTCGGTTTGGTGGGTTCGCGCCGTGAAGGTGATGGACGACGAGCCACCAAGACAAACACCGCTGAGCAGACGCAGAGTCGCGGCGCTGCTCACTGCGCTGATCGCCGTGGCCGGCACCTTCGGCGCTGTGGTCGCGCTCGTGGAGCGTGCGCCCACCGGATCGCCACCAGGGCGCATCGAATCACCAGGGCCATCGACAAGCCCGACTGTCGCTCCGACGCCTATCCCACGGCCTCCCGTACTCGGATCAGGGTTCTCGGTTGCAGACGACCCCGCCACCCACTTCGTCATCCTCTTCGGTGGCATCGACAGCTATGACACCACCTGGCTCTGGGACGGCAATCAATGGGCCCTCGTTCGACCGTCAGCCAGCCCGCCCGGACGCTTTGGCGCTGCCGCGGCATATGACCCGGTGACGAGGCAGGTCATGCTTTTCGGAGGTCGGCTGGCGCCGGGCGGGCCGGTCAACGACACGTGGGCATGGGACGGAGCCAACTGGCGTGAACTCGACGGTGGGTCGGGTGGTCCTCCGGCAGGCGAAGGGTCCCTGATGGCGTGGGACGAGGCCGCCGCGCAAATGGTGCTCGTCACACCGGCGGCAATGAGCGCCGGCAGCCAGACATGGGTCTGGGCGCGAAATCATTGGGTGTTGCGACCGGCGGGCGACCTGCCGGTCGGCGCGTTCGGGCGCGGCATGTCCTTCGACCCGATCTCGCGCACGCTGCTGTTCGTAGGGACCAATCCGCCCAACGGTGCGGGGACGTCGACGTGGCAGTGGCGCGGGAGTAGCTGGCACGACCTGCCCGCCGACATCTCCGCCGCACCTGCGGGAGTTGCCCTGGATCCATCCAGCGGCCGCCTGTTGCTCTGCGGAACGATACCGGGAGCACCCGCACCCCAGCTCTGGACATGGGGAGGAGCGGCATGGGCGCCGATGCCGGCGTCGGATCTCCCGATTCAGCCTGAAGCGGTAACCAGTGATCTCATCCAAGATCAGTTCCTCATCTTTGGTTCGCTGACCCCGCCAAGCCAGGGTGCACCGCAACCGCTCCAGTTGTGGTGGTGGAGTGGGCACGGCTGGGTCGAATCGGATGTCTCCGCTGCGGCATGAACGACGCGCAGCGCCGATCCGTTGTCAACGGGACCGGCGACCTCGCGCACCTGGCCGTACACGGATCTGCCGTGGGGCACATCCAATGCGTCCTCACGGATACTTCAGCGCTGCGAGGCGGTGAGCCGGCCGTCCTCCATGACCATCACCCGATCTGCCGACGCAATCGCACCAAGATCGTGCGTCGCCATGAGGACCGCGGTGCCAGACTGCGCCACCGTGCTGAGCAGACTGATGATCCCCGCCGCGGTCTCGCTGTCGAGCTGAGCGGTGGGTTCGTCGGCAATCACGATGGTCGGTCGCTTCGCGACCGCTCGCGCGAGCGCGACGCGATGCTGCTCACCGCCCGACAGCTCAGCGGCCGTGTGCGCGAAACGGCCCTCAAGTCCAACCATGGCAAGTGCCTCGCTTGCGCGCGATGCGATCGAGTCCCGGTCGACGCCGGCGACGCGAAGGGACAGCTCGACGTTCTCCTGCGCGGTGAGCATCGGCACCAGTCCGGCGGTCTGAAAGACCCACCCCACCGACACCTGGAGGAAACGGTCGCGATCGCGACCTGCCAGCGTCTCCACGTGAACATCGGCCACGGTGATGGATCCGCTGTCGGGGACGTCGAGCGCGCCGATCAGGCTGAGCAGCGCCGTCTTTCCGGCACCCGATCGGCCGAGGATCATGACGAGCTCACCCGCCCGCACGGTGAGGTCGACACCGTTCACCGGTCGGATCCGCTCTCCGCCGACGACGAACTCGCGCGTCAGGTCTTTCGCGACGACGAGGTCACTCACCGTCGTCTCCAGCAGACGGGAGGATGACGATGCGGTCGTCTTCGAGATGGAGGCGTACGCGACCGGTCAGGCCGAGCCGCGAGATGTATGCCTGCGGCAGTTGGATGCGGCCGGCACGGTCCATGATCGCCAGCTCATCGTCGACCAGCTCTCCGCCACGTTCGATCCACCGTCGCTCGCTGCTGGTCCGACCGTCGCGGATCATCACGACGCGGTCGACGTATTGCTCGACGAGCGTGTCGTGGGTGACGATGACCGCAGCGGTGGCCGCCTCCCGGAGCACTTCGGTGAGGTCGCCGAGGAGCGCGACGGTTCCACCCGTGTCGAGCTCGGCGGTCGGCTCATCAGCGAGGAGGAGGCGCGGGCGATTGGCCAGCGCAGTTGCCAGTGCCAGCCGCTGGGTCTGGTGTCCCGCGAGCTCGGCCGGCCGTCTGGAGAGATGGTCGCCGAGGCCGAAGCGGCGGAGGAGATCGGCAGCGGCGGATGCGCGCTCCTTCGGCGGACCCGTCACGGTTGCTGCTTGCACATTCTCGAGTGCGCTCAGGTACGGGACGAGGTTGCCGAGTGCGCGTTGCAGCACGTAGCCGACCACCTCCCGCCGGTACGCCTCCGCTTCGGCCCTTTCGAGTCGCGTCAGGTCGTGGCCGGCGACGTGCACAGAGCCGGCGCTCGGTCGTTCCAGCCCGGCGAGGATGTTCATCAGCGTGGTCTTTCCGCTGCCGCTGCGCCCCGCGATCGCCACCATCTCGCCGGGCGCGACCTGAAGGTCGAGCCCCTGCAGGGCCACCACCTCGAGGTTCGCCGTCTTGTAGATGTGGACGAGCCCTTCGCAGTCGACGATGCTGGCGGTCACGTCAGCGCCCGAATCGCCGCTAAGACATGCACGTGCGCGCCGCGACCTGCAGCCAGCACTCCCGTCAACAGCGACAGCGCACCCGTGCCCAGGACCACTGCTATCAGCGTGAGGGCGTCGATGTGGAAGAGCGATGGGGGTATGAGATCTGTGGGCTGATTCCCCAGATGGAAGACGGGAAGCACCGCCCACGCGACTGCAAGACCGATCGCGGTTCCGGCGACCAACCCGCTGATGAGCACCGCAATCTGCTCCCCGATGAGTGCGTTCCGCAACGTCGACTGTGGGACCCCGTTGGCGCGCATGATCGCGTATTGCGTCGTCCGGTTCCGTGCGGCGGCCAGGAAGTGCATGGCGAAGTTGATGACCACGACGAGCAGCGCGATCAGGGCACCGATGCCGAGCTCCTGGGCGAACCCGCTGCGCAGCGGATCGTTGAGCGCAGTGGCGCGAGCCTGCGCGCTGGTCATCAGTTGGGTGTTCAACAGCGTAAGGTCGGAGTTCACCTTTGCCGTGGCCGCGGCGACATCGCCGCTTGGGACGCTCATCCAGAGCTCGTCGGCCCACGGGCTGACAACCCCGAGCCTGCCCATGCGGCTGAGCAGGGAGGACATCGGCACGACAAGAAAGTCCTCGCTTCCCGGGTAGTACGTCGGGAACGCATCGAAGGATTCGACAGCAACCACCTCTATGTTCACCGTCTCGATGTGAATCGGAAACGGTTGACCGATACTCAGGCCGAGGTCGGCCATGGACTGACTCGCGATCAGCACGGGCAACGGCCGTGTCGACGCGGGCGGCATGACAAGCACCTCCGCGTTATTGACGGGGACGTCCACCGAGGGCTGACCCTCGTCCGTGCGCACAAAGGTTGGGGTGACGGGCAGGGCTGATGGGTTCGGTGCGAAGGCTTCGTCCCACCAGCCGTCTGCAATGTCGAAGGACTCGACGACGGCGCCGGAGTCCGTGCGCAGGTTCCTGATCGCGATGTCGCCGGCGACGCCGATGTCGGTCGGCGAAATGGTGATCGCGCGCACGCGGATTGGAACGGACACAGCGGTGAGCGACGCACGCAGGTCGTTCCACCCAGGGTTTGCCACGGTGCCAAGCCTCAGGTCTCGTATGTCACCAGTCGAGTCGCTGATCTGCACATCGATCCGAGCGCTCACCCCGGAGCTCTCGACCGAGAGCATGAGCGCGTGCGGCGAGCCGGGCACCGTCACCCCGTCCGGATCCGCGGTGTTCATCGTGGCGGTGAGGGAACGCAGCGATCGCGCTGCGAAGTCGGCGCGCGAGTAAGCGATGTTCCAGAAGCTCGTCCCCTGGATCCCGAGCACGGTTGCGTCGAGCCCCGTCTGTCCTGGCCGGCCGGTGTCGCGAAAGACCTGCGCGACGCGAACACCGACGGGCAGCGCTGCCGCGAGCGACGCCACTTGCGGGGGCCCTGCGGTTGTGGCGAAGGTTGCGCGCATGTTCGCGCCCACCTGGTAATCGGCGCGGTCGATGGCGCCGGCCCTGTCGCTACTGATGTATGTGGTGGCGAACACGCTCACCGCGACCGCGAGCATCACGAGGAGGCTCAAGCGCGAGTACTGTCTGGGGTCACGTTCGATCTCCCACCGGGCGAGCCGTCCACCGACCGCGCGGTTGACCGTGAGCAGACGGCCGACAACTCCCACAAGTCGCAGCGATGGGGAGGCGATGAGCCCGACGGCGATCGCCGAGAGGACGAAGGCGAGGACGCTGCTCTGCGCCTCATTCGTCCCGATACCGCCCTGGTGGACATACCAGAGGATGCCGACCCCGACGGCGAGCAGGACAACGTCGAGCGCCCGACGTAGTGCACTGCGCGCTGCCGTTGCGGCGCGGGTTTGCCGTCGCGCTGAGAGCGCCGGGCCGCTGAACGTCCCAGCCAGGATGATCAGCACAACGAGGAACGCGCCCTCGGCGGCGACAGTGGGGATCGCCGCGTCGAAGAGGCGCTGCCAGATACCGTTTGCCGGCATCGACGATGCACCGGCGGCCGCCGAACTGATCGCGGCCGAGGCACCGATGGCAAGCGGCGTTGCGAGCACCGCGAGCAGTCCGAACTCCATGCTGTGCAAGATCCACACCCGGGTGCGCGACCAACCGCGGGCGCGCCAGAGCGCCACCTGGGGGACGTGAGTCTGCAGCAGGTGCACCGCCGCAAAGCCCATGGCGGTCAGGGCGACCACGAGCAGGCCCAACGTCGTCACCAGAATCGGTCCTGAGGACGCATCCTGACGTGCGAGGAATCCACTGACGGTGGAGTCCAGCGCTGAAACGAACACACCGTTGCTCGAAAGACTGTAGCCGCGGAGTCGATTGACCCCGGACACGATTTCGTTTGCATCCGACGCTCGGATGCCGGTCGTGTCGGGGCTGTACTGCTGGTCGGACGCTCCGACGGCGTCCGGGATCTGAGCGAGGATCTGAAAGAAGCTGTTGTGCGTGACGACAACGTCACTGTCAGGAACGTTGCCGGCCCAGTACGGGTCGGCGACGCTGTTGGGCAGCCACATCCCGACGAGTCGCCCGCACCAGATCTCCGGCGCGTTGCGTCTGATGGCCAGGTTCTGGAAGCAGTACTCAGTGCCGACGCTCATGTGAAGCGTGATGCCGGATTGGTCGGTGGCCTGCGCCGAGGCAGTGAACTCCCAGTCAGCGCTCTCACGCGCATCGGTCGCCCACCGGCCGGTGACGATATGCGCGTGATCACTGATCCCGCCGTACGTCGCCACCGACAGCTTGCACGTGACCGGTGGCCCCTCAACGGTGCAGTCGAGGGTTTTGGCCGAGAGTGTCAGGGACACGCCGAACTGAGCACCAGGCATGACGGTGCTGCCGAGCTGCGCATGCACGCGCTTGGCGGCGCGTAGCTGGAAGGCATCGTACGCAGCCGGTTGCGAGATGCCGTCCTGCTCGATGATCACATTGGCGGTGGAGCCCGCCGCGACGATCGTGCTTCGAAGGCCCCGGTCCGTGATGTTGTTCTGGATCAGCACGACGCTGGCGACGAGCGTCGCCGCAGCCGCGAGGATCACGCCCTCGGCAATCGCCGGCGTACGACGTGACCACAGCTGTCGCAGCGCGATCCGCCCGATGCCCAGTCGATGCAGGCCAGGGCGCGATCCACGCGGCTTCACAGCGGTCGCGCCAGGCCGGAGAGCACGCCCGGCATGCTAGCAGCGAGGCTCCGGTCGTCCACGGACGGGTGTCGGCGAACGACGATGAACGCGAAGGCGTCGATCAGCGACAATGCGGCGTTGTGATCGACGCCAACAGCTACCGCCCGGCCGCCCACCGGTACGCATCGATGCAGTACCGCCGCTGCGGACGCAGCGGTCTCATGCTTCCCGCATTGTCGCTCGGGTTGTGGCACAACTTCGGCGGCGACCGATCGTTCGAGGGACAGCGCGCCATCCTGCGCCGTGCGTTCGACCTGGGCATCACGCACTTCGATCTGGCGAATAACTACGGGCCGCCGTACGGCAGCGCTGAGTCGAACTTCGGGCGCTTCCTGGCGTCGGACTTCCGCGCTCATCGCGATGAACTGGTGATCTCGACGAAAGCCGGGTGGGACATGTGGCCCGGTCCCTACGGCGACCTGGGATCGCGCAAGCACTTGCTCGCCAGCCTCGACCAGAGCCTGCTGCGTCTGGGCCTCGACTACGTCGACATCTTCTACCACCACCATTTCGACTCCAGCACCCCGCTCGAGGAATCGCTCGGCGCCCTCCACACCGCCGTGCAGCAGGGCAAGGCGCTGTATGTCGGTATCTCGTCGTACTCCGATCAGCGGACCGCTGCAGCGGTTGCCATCCTCCGCCGGCTCGGCACGCCTTTGCTCATTCATCAGCCGTCGTACTCGATGCTCAACCGCTGGATCGAACAAGGCCTGCTCGATGTCCTCGACAAAGAGGGTGTCGGGTGCATCGCGTTCTCTCCGCACGCCCAGGGGCTGCTCACAGACCGCTACCTGAATGGGATCCCCGAGGACTCCCGGGCTCGGGAGAACAGCTCGCTGAGCCCCGATATGCTGAGCGATGACAACCTGGCGCATGTGCGTGCGCTCAGCGCGATCGCTGAGCGTCGCGGCCAGAGCCTCGCGCAGATGGCAATCGCCTGGGCACTTCGCGATCCGCGCGTCACCTCGGCGCTCACCGGTGCGAGCAGTGTCCGTCAGCTCGAGCAGAACATCGCCGCGCTCGAGCACCTGGATTTCTCCGCCGACGAGCTCGCCGAGATCGACCGGTATGCCGTAGAACGCGGCGTCGACCTCTGGAGGGATCCCTCCACCGCGTAGGGCAGCGCACTTGACAGGTAACCTATTGGTTACCTATGCTGCAGCGGTGGATGACGTCTTTCGGGCACTCGCCGACCCCACCCGCCGCGACCTCCTGGATCGCCTCTATCGCGAGGACGGCCAGACACTTCGCGCCCTGGCAGGCGATTACCCGATGACGCGCATCGGCGTCATGAAGCATCTGCAGATCCTCGAGGAAGCGCGCCTCATCGTTACCAAGCGTCGCGGCCGCGAAAAGCTGCACTTCCTCAATCCGATCCCGATCCGTCTCGTCCACGACCGGTGGGTGAGCAAGTACGCCGAACCGTGGGTGGCAACGCTCAGCGATATCAAACAGCAATTGGAGCAGACGATGGAGAAAGTCTTCGAGATCTACATTCGCACCACGCCGGAGCGCCTGTGGGAGGCGATCACCGACAGCGAGATCCGCACCAGGTTTCAGTTCGGCAATCGCATTGAGTCGACGTGGGCTTCGGGGTCGACGTATCAGGTCACCAACCCGCGTGCGGACGGTCCGCTGATCGAAGGGGAGAATATCGAGGTCGACCCGCCACGTAAGCTGGTGCAGACGGCTCGCGCCCTCTGGGGCGAGGACGTGCAGCGTGAAGGCACGACTCGGGTCACTTGGGAGATCGAGCCCGTCGGCGATTCGTGCCGGCTCACGGTGACGCACGACCAGCTTCGCGATGGAGCGAACACACAGCTTTTCGGCGGCTGGCCGATGATCCTCTCCGGCCTCAAGACCTGGATCGAAACCGGCGAGATGCTGACGACCCCGGGATCGCTGATGTATGCAGCACCGGCGGAGGAGCGGTGATGGGCGTCAGGGACATTCGCACGGTGGGAATTCCCGTCGTCGACCAGGAGCAGGCGTTGACGTTCTACGTCGACACGCTCGGGTTCGAGAAGCGGCTCGACGTCCCGATGGGCGGAGGGACCAGGTGGATCGAAGTCGCACCGCCGGACGCGGCTACGACGATCGCGCTCGTCCGAGCGCACAACGGTCTATCGGCGGGTGTCGAGACCGGCATCCGTCTTGTGGCGCACGACGCCGACGCGACCCGTGCCAAATTCCTCGCGCTCGGCATCGATGCCGGCGACGTGCTGCGCTGGCCCGGAACACCGCCGATGTTCGCCTTCCGCGACCACGACGGCAACGGCCTCGAAATCATCGAGGTGGCATAAGGCGATGGCGGCCTTGGACAAGCAATTCAGCGCGGCACTGCAGAAGAGTCCGAGCAAGGGCGGCTGGACCTACGTCGTCATGCCGGACTCGGCGGCGTTCTTCGGAACACGCGGGCTGGTGAAGGTTCGCGGTACCGTCGATCGTCACCCATTCCAGAGTGCCTTCATGGCGCTCGGGGATGGGAGGCACAAGTTGCCGATCAAGGGAGACCTGCAAAGCGCCGTCGGCAAGAGCGCAGGCGATATGGTCACGGTGCGGTTGACTGAGCGACTTTGACTGGAGGCCCGAGATGCGAAGCCTGACACCCATCCAAGCGGTGGTGCGAGGAGCTGTTGCCGGCGCCGCCGGCATTGTGGCGATGGACTGTGTCGGGTACGTGCGGTATCGCGGAACGGGTGGAGATCTGCTGCCACTGCAATGGGAGTTCGGCGGCCCGAGCAGGTGGGATGCGGTGGCGGCGCCGGCGCAGGTCGGGCGTCGACTGTACGAAGGCTACCTGCAGCGCCCGTTGGACGAACGCTGGGCGCGGTTGACGAACAACGTGATGCACTGGGGATACGGCATTGCATGGGGGACGATGTTTGGCGTCGTCGCTGCATCGGTGACTCGCCGGCGCCTCGTCTTCGGACCCATGTTTGGCACCGCGGTCTGGGCGAGCAGCTACGTGAGCCTGCCCATCGCCGGCCTCTACAAGCCGATCTGGAAGTACAGCGTCAGTGAGCTTGCGCCTGATCTCATTGGACATCTCGCATACGGGACCGCAACCACGCTCGCCTTTCGCATCCTGTCGTAGCGGCGCCGCAGGATCCCGGACGCTCGGACTGGGATAATCCCACCCATGTACTCGCCGGAGTGGCCGATGCACACCGAACGGCTGCTGCTGCGCCCTTTCGAAGAGCGTGATCTGCAAGCGCTGCACACCATGCAGTCCGATGTGGAGGTTGTCCGCTATCTCTACCACGATGTGCGTTCGCTCGACGACGTGCGCATAGCGCTGGCCCGAAAGATGGGTTCCGTCTCGATCGCGGGTGAGGGCGACCACGTGAACGCGGCAGTTGTCCTGCGCGATTCCGGTGAGCTGGTCGCCGACGTATCGCTCTGGTTGGTCAGTGAGGGCCACGAACAGGCTGAGTTGGGATTCGTCGTACACCCGGCGCATCAACGCAAAGGCTACGCAACCGAGGCATCGCGTCCATTGCTGGACTTCGCGTTCAACACCATGCACCTGCACCGCGTCGTCGGCCGCCTCGAGGCGCGCAACGCAGGCTCGGCACGCGTGCTTGAGAAGCTTGGGATGCGGCGGGAGGCGCACTTCGTCGAAAACGAGTGGGTGAAGGGCGAGTGGCAGAGTGAGTATGTGTACGCGCTCCTGGCCGAGGAGTGGGCTGCGCAGGCCTCAGCGCGCCCCACCGGCTCAGACATGGGGCACTGAGCCGGGAGCCACTCGCGCGCACCCTCACAGGGTATGGTCGCCCTGATGGGTCAGGACGCGGCCTCCAACCCCAACGGCTCCGTCTGGGGCCGCCCTTCGGGGGCCGTCACCGCATGGGAGAAGTGGCGGGGGTCGATGTCACGCCGGTCAGCGTGGTGGCTCGTCGCGGCTGCAGTCGTGACCGCAGGCTTGTGGGTGTCGCACATGCCCGCACTGCTTTTCCACGCGCAACTGTATGCGGACGACGGGGGCTGGTATCAGGGCGCGTACACACTCGGACCGCTGGCGTCGTTGCCGCATCCGGCTGCCGGCTATTTCGTGGTCTTCCAGCGATTGATCGCATCGATTTCACTGCTGCTGCCGATCATCGCTGTCCCAACGTTCTTCAACAGTGTGGCGCTGGCGGTGCAGATCGTCGGGATCTGCTACCTCGTCTCACGCCGCATGGCGCCGGCGGTGCCGAGCCTAGCGGTCCGGGTGTCGATTGCACTGCTCGTCATCGCGCTGCCAAACGCGTACGACACGTCGGGCAATCTCACGAGTTCCCAATGGCATCTTGGACTACTCGCGTTCCTGGTGATGTTCGCAGGACCGGCGCGTCGAATCGGTGGTCACATGCTCGACGCCGCCATCATTGTCATCGGTGGGCTGACCGGACCGTACTGCATCCTCCTCGAGCCGATTACCGTCTGGCGATGGCGACGCAACCCAGGCGATCGACGTCTGCTGTACCTGATGATCGCGAACACGGTGTGCGCTGCGGCGCAGCTTCTCGTGATCATCGATCGTCTGGCAGCCGAGCGATCGACAGCGCCGCTCGCCGCGGGCTTCTCTCCCCTCGTTCGCATGATCGGCAGGCAGGTGACACTCGGGTTGCTCGTCGGCGCTCACGGCCTCGCTGCGGTCGCCGGCACGTTCATTGCAAACAACGGGGTCGCGCTCACCGCCCTCACCGTCATCCCACTCGGCGTGTGCGCGTGGGCTGCGTGGCGAGGCCCCAGCATCCTCCGAGCCTTTTGCTACTTCGCGTTGGCCGTGTTCGTCCTCGCGTTGGTGGCTCCATCGATCGCCGGCTTCCGGTGGCCAAGCCTCGGAGATCCTGCAGACGTCGTCAACTTTCATCCGGGCGGGCTCCGTTATTTCCTCTACCCGCTCATCGCCTTCGCAATCTCGCTCGGCTGGTTCGCGACGACCTACGCGATGCCGATGTTGCGCCACGCAACACGGCGGCGCGATGCTGCGACCGCCGAGGTCAGCGCGACGTCGAACCGAACGGTGTGGGTCGGGCGTGCAATCGGTCTAGTGGCTGCCGCCGCCCTTGCAGGCTCTGCCGTCGTCGGCGTGCGGGTGGACTGGACGTATCCGCCATATCTCGAGGAACACTGGGGAGCGGAGGTCCACCGGCTCGAGGCGGCGCCGCGTGGCACGGTCGTCGTGATCCCCATCAATCCCGAGGGTTGGACGGTTTCCCTCGTCGCGCGCTGATCTGGTTCAGCAAGGGTGCTGCGTGGACCGAGCAGGGCGATCAGTGGGCCCCCGGGTGCGGTTCCGAGGGCGCATCGCCAGGGCCCGACATGGTGTCAGGACGGCGTTCGGCGGGGTGGCCGAGGGCCTACACCGGTTCGACGATCAGCCTGCGCGTGTGCCCGGTGGATCCCAAAGCGGCGAGGAATCGGCGGAGCCTCCCGTCCGGAGGGCTCTGGTGCGCAGTGCAGTCAAGCCAGATCTGGCGGTCTTCAGCAAACGCGGCCATCGGTTCGCCGCAGTCGCAGAAAGGCGTCTCACGCTCGGCGCGCTCGATGAGCGCAACAATGCGGGTGTTGTCTGTAATGGTCATTGGGGGATCTCCTTACATCAATACGATGCGTTCCGTATCATAGCAGGTTCATGCCCAATAACCGCCATTCGGGAGATCGGTCCACCCCGGCTGCGGCGGTGCGCAGTGGCCGTCCACGAAGCGAGCGTGCGCATCTGGCCATCCTCGCGGCGGCCCGCGAGCTGCTCATCGAAAAAGGGTTCGCATCCTTCCGCCTCGAGCATGTCGCCGCCCGCGCCGGGGTGGGGAAGGCGACTATCTACCGCCGTTGGCCGTCGAAGGAGGCGCTCGCCCAGGAGCTGCTCACCCAGCTCGCGGGACCGCATATCGAGGTGGCCGACTCCGGCAACACGCGCGAAGACCTGCTTGCGGCGGTCACCAACCCGATGCGAGCGGTCACCGAGACGGACTTTGGACCGGTCATCAGGGCGATGCTGTCGCAGATCGCGAGCAACCCGCGCGTCGGTGACCCGTTTCGGGCGACTGTTGTGGAGGCACGTCGCGTGGAGATCACCAAGGTGATCCAACGCGGGATCGCGCGTGGCGATCTCCGCCCCGATGCCGACCCCGCCGTCGCGACCGAGCTGCTGGTGGGACCGGTCTACTTCCGGCTGATGTTTGGCGGTGTTCTCGACCTCGACTTCGCACAGCAGGTCGTCGACAGCGTCATGCGCGGCTTCAGCGCTTGACGCTCACCGGAAGCGCTGCGCGTCCTGGCCGGCGTAGCGAGCCACACCGGCATCGACGGCCGCGGCGTGCTCGACACGTTTCGTGACCTCGGCAAGGATCGCTGCCGGAATCGCGCACGTCAGCGCGTTGGCGCCCATGCCCGTGCGCGCCCGACTCAGCGCACAGCCGACACTCGCTGCAACGCGTTGCTGCTCGTGGGCAACGGCGATGATATGGCACTGCGGCTTTCCCTCGATGCGCAGGTCGGGCAGCGCGTCGCTCATCACCATCATCGCCTGCGAGTTCAGGCGCAGGAGGATGACGCTCGGATCCTCGGTGTCGGCCAGCGGGCCGTAGACGATCGCGGCAGGGCGGTGCGTTATTGCCGGAATCCTCGGAAACAGCTCCGGGGTCACCCAGCCGGACTCGACGAGCACACCGACATCGGCATGCGTGGCGGCTTCCTCGAGGCTCAGCAGGCCGTGCGTGTAGCTGCCGACGCTGCAGTTGGCGTGATCCTCGGCGACGGTGCTGAAGGTCCGCTCCGGGGCATGCATCCAGAACACGCAGCCGGCTGCTACCCGCCCGGTGCGTCCGTCCGGCGTGGGCTCCGGCATCGGACCGTCGAAGGCGCGAACGTCATCCGGCGGAGCGTCGAGGAAGGTGATGGCCACCGGCGCCGCCAGCGGATGGAGCGCGGTAGTGAGCCTGTCGGCGAGTTCCGGCCACGATGTGCCGGCGGGTTCGGTGCTGATCACCGCGCCATCATGCCCGACAACCGCTGCGTGACCGCCTCAGATGCCGAACTCGGCACCGGCCACCGCCAACTGCGCCGTGGTTGGCTCAGCGCAGCAGAACCAGGGCTCGCTCAACCGAGGCGTGGCGCCGCGCGAGGGCGGGAGCTCCCTTCCGGCGTTGGACCACGAGCATCCGGACGCCTCGACGGCACGTGCCGTGAGGCGCCGGATGGCGGTATGGGTTGATCGCGGCGCCGCGCCGCTGTCGGCGTCGATGGCCACGAGCTCGCCGATCCCGGTCTGGAGCGCGTCCATCGCCGGATCAGGATGCCGCCAGAGATGGCTGAAACCGTCCGCGTCGTAGCCGTGGAGATGCTCACGCATCTCCGGCCGTGCGAGGAGGAGTGAACCTGGTGGGACAAGGAGCCGGATGCTGAGTTGCACAGGATCGACGCTATCGATGAGGTCGTTGTCCGCGATGAGGTCGAGCAGATCGATCTGATCCTGCAGCGTGCTCCACGGCGTGAAGGGGAGAAGCGACGGGCGAAACGCGACACCCAGCGACCGGCAGATGCGCAGCGCTGTCAGGACATCGGCGGCAGAATGTCCTTTGTCGAGGATCTCAAGCACGCGCGCGCTCGTGGACTCCACCGCCGAAACGATGAACAGCAGGCCGAGATCGCGCAGCTCGGCGACGACACCAGGATGTTCGAGGATGTGCTCCACCTTCGTCGTGATGTCGAAGGTGAGATCCGGGCAGCGCTCGTGCACCGCGCGTGCGATCGCGAGCGCGTGGGGGACCGCGTTGAGGAAGTCGGGGTCCCCAAAGGTGAGGTGCCGCATGCCGTCGCTCCACAGCCGTGCGACGTCCTCGACAAGAATGTCCCGTTGCCACACCCGGATGCGGCCGTCGTACACGGCGGGAACCGGGCAATGGCGGCAGCGGTGCACGCACCCGCGTGTCGCCTCGACGTAACCGGTCAGCCGCGCTTCACCATCGATGAGGAGGGTCGTATAGCGGTCGAGCCGCGGCAGCAGATCGCGGGCGGGGAGTGGGAAGCGCAGCCGGTCGAGCACGATCGTGCGCGTCTCGGCGTCGCCGTTGGCCACCTTGACGAGTGCCGGCTCGTACTCACCTCCGAGCACGCCATCAACCAGCCCGGGTTCCAGCGCCGAACCGCAGAGCGGTGCGTAGAGGCCGAAGAGCACGATCCGGATTGTTC
>DATKQX010000058.1:0-4301 GCA_035532495.1 Saccharimonadales bacterium (SeqCode) | reverse complement strand
AGGATGCCCAGCCAGGCGTCCTTCGTCGGCGTCACGATGCGGTTGAGCCGATTTTCCCAGGCAAAGCGGCGTGCCAGCTCCAGCCGGGCATAGTGGAGCGAGCGCTCCATCTCGAGGCTGTGCGGCGGCACGGCCATGAGGCTGATCCGGGGCTCGAACGGCCGGCCGTCGAACTCCACGACCGGGATGATCGGGTTGATGCGATCCGGGGCGACCTCGATCGTCCCGGCCTCGTCGGCGACGTTGGTGACGATCTTCATGGCCGCCCAGAGCCCGGCGGCACGGGAGAGCAGGAAGCCGTAGAGACCGAGGTCGAGAACCTCCTGCGAGTTGCCGGGATAGAGGGTGGGGATGAGGGCGTCGTAGAGCGCGACTTCCGAGTGGCTCGGGAGAGTGGACGACTTGCAGAGCGGGTCGTCGCCGGCCAGGACGAGGACTCCACCGTTCTTGCCGACTCCCGCGTAGTTCCCATGCTTCAGGGCATCTCCCGACCGGTCGACGCCGGGCGATTTTCCATACCACATCCCGAGTACGCCGTCGTACTTGGGCCCGGGGAAGGCGTGGAGCAGCTGGCTGCCGGCGACGGCCGTCGCTGCGAGATCCTCGTTCAACCCTGACGAGAAGACGATGTCGTGCTGCTGGAGGAGTGCGGCCTCCCGTTCGAGGATCAGATCCAGCCCGCCGAGCGGGGACCCGCGGTAGCCCGAGATGAACGTGGCGGTGCGCAGACCACGACGGAGATCGGCGCGGTGCTGATCGACGGGCAGTCGAACCAGAGCCTGAATGCCGGTCAGGTAGACGGTGCCTTCCGTTTGGGCGTACTTAGCATCGAGAGACATCGCGGCGGGAGTGGCACCCATCACTGCAACCCTCATCACCATGCGGCATCCGACCGGTTGCGATCTGCGTCGTAGACACGCTCACGGCCCGACGCCGCTCGATTCGGCTGTGTTGTTGAGTCGACGATAGCCTCGGGCCCGTCGAGGCGCAAGGGCACGCGATCTCGATGGCGCGATGGGGTGCGTGATGAGCGCCGGCGTGATGATCGACGGGGACATCCGCGACAAGGTTCGTGTCAGGCGACTTGGGTGGCGGCCGCTCACGCCGCACGGGCCGCGTCACCCGGGCGCGACCATGTGCTGAGCACCGGCGTGCCGCTGCTCGTGGTGCAGCAGCGCCTCGCGCATGCGTCGCCGAGCGGTCTACGCGCGTCCTGGCGCGTAGCGACCACGCCGCCGCCGAGCGCTTCGCCGGATTGGTCGCTGACGCGTGTGACCAAATTGTGGTCACGGCCCCGCCACCCACCGCGGTCTCCGCGTCCTCACAGGGGATCCGCGGCCTTTGCGGATAAGCTCTCTCAGCCGGCCATCGCTCAGTGTTGTATTGTGTGGTACAGTCTCCGTCGTACGTATGTGGAGAATGCCCCCAATGCGACAGGTGAAGTGTCGTGTTCCGTGCTCGTTCCGGGTCGCATGGTGGGCGTTTGTGTGCAGTCCGTGTACAAGTTCGGTGTTCCGGACTCGCACCAGGACGTGGAAACTGCACGCCCCGTGCGTCGTGAGCCGCCGGAGCATGGCGTCGACTGCAAGGGAGTCGAGCGCGTGGAAACCCCACCCGAGCGGCTGTTCACGCTCAAGGTCTCCCGGAGGGACCTCCTTCAATGGCTGGCTGCTTGCGTCAATGGGGACGCCGCACGACTCACCGGGCAGTGCGAATGGGCTTCCGGATTCACGGTCACCTGGCGCGACCTCCCAGGCGGATGGCGCGTGTTGTCCGTCGTGGGAATCTCCGATGGCGGCATCTCGATTCCCTTGGTCTTGCTCGGGATCATGCCGCCGGGCGACGATGGCTCGCTCGTCGTCAGCGTGGCGTGCCTCGACCCCGGCTTGACGGGGTACCTCGACGACTTGGTTACCTGTGCGTGCGACGCGCTGGGTGCTGAGGTCCTCGACGCCGCTGCCATTCGCGATGATGTATCGGAAGGACTCCGTTCGCCCTCTGCTCGCCAGACGTCCGCGCTTGATCCCACTTTCGTCCTCGCCGCATACGATCGCTTGTATCGTGCCCTCGAGACGTACTGCCGTGGTCATGTGGCGGTCTACTCGGAGACGCTGGACGCCTTGTACACGTCGCTGCGGCGGTGGCTCCTGGACCGGTTGCAGGGCAATCCGTGTTTCGCCGCGGTTTCTCTATCCGAAATCGAGGAGATTCTCCCGAACTCGCTCGCCGATTACTGGGATGTCGCCATGTGCAGTCTGTGGGAAGAGGGGATACAGGAGCAACTCCTGCGGACTCGAGGCGTCCTACTGAACGCCTGTCACGACGCACGAGTACCGCCAGCCAACGGCGCCGTCGAGTGGACATTCATCAAGAACGGGTACGACGCCGCCATCGACCAGTATGAGGAAGAAAAGAGGGCGCTGACCAAGCACGAGATGGCCCGCTGGGGGGTTGATCAACTGCCCGGCTCATCCGAAGCTGATGAAGAGGGCGCTGAGCAACGTCAGGATTCCGCTTCCTTGCCAGCGACGCCCAGTGTGGCGGAGCATCCGTTTTCCGTGATCCTCCCGACAACGCCGGAGGCTTTCGCCCGCGTGCTTCACCGCCAGTTCGCCACGTACGCGGGGCGATGCCTCGCCGAGGTCGGTGACCGTTACTGGGAGGTGTCTGCCGTCACGCAGTCGACATACGATGGTGCCGAGGTGGTGGAGTTCCGCGCCCGCTGCTGCTCCAAAGACGATGACGGTCGTCCGACTCGCCAATGGATGCCGGACTCCGAGCCGCTGGCGGTGAGCGTCGAAGCGCTGCCCCTTGACCCCCTGCGCACGGAGGTCGTCGAGACTGCCTACTGGCTCGGTCCGGTGCGGAAGAACGCGGTGGCGCCAACATGGCCATTGCTGATCGACGTCGCGTGGACGATCGAAGACAAATGGCCCGGTTGTGGGCTCGAGTCGCGGTTTGCCGAGGAGTTCGCCGACCTAGCAGTCAACGAGGCGTTTGGCGCCGTTCCGTCCCATCGCCCCACTATCAGCGCAACCTCGCCCGCCGCCGCGCTCGAGTCGCTGTTGGCGACGCTCCCCCTCACGAATGACGAGCGCAATGTCGCGCGTCTCTGGCACGCGGGAAAGACCGCTAAGGAAATCTGGGTTGAGACGTCTCTTGCCTCCGGAACGATCTACAACAAGGTATCACGGTGGCGTCGGACGATTCCTCAACTGGCACCGTACCTCCCCGCCCGCGTTTCACGAAACTCGTGAAACAGTCGTGAACCCGGTGAAATAGACACGTGAATTCCACGCCTCTTACGCTCTGACTGTGCGTCGTACGGCGCAGTAGTAGAACGATAGGAGGCCAAATGTCCACCGCGTCCCACGTCCTTACCGTCGAATACGCCGCACAGATGCTCAGCGTCTCACGCTGGCTCGCGTGCGAGCAGGCCCGCAGTGGCGAGTTCGCCGGTGTGCGGGTTATCCGCATCGGCCGACGGCTACTCGTGCCGCGCGCCGCCCGTGAGCACACGCTCGAGGGCGAGTCGACCCCGCCGCAAACGGCGTGAGCACCCAGCGTGCCGACCGCCGCGGCGGTAATCAGCGGATGACTGGTCCTGCGAGCGCGTTGATTCGCCGCGACGTCACTCGGACCGCACACGACGGCGCACTCCCGCGCTGCCCGGCTTGCGGGGCTATCGCTCCGCTGGTTCCCGCGGCTGCGGGGCGATCCTGGGCGGCGTCGTGCGCGCACTGCGGCTGGCCCCTCGGCGGCGAACGTTAGCCGATTTTGGCAAGTGGTGAGCAAGTACTCTAAGTTGGCGGAGGCTCCTACGGCGGGACGGTGGGATCCGCGGCCTTTGCGGATAAGCTTTCTTATGCGCAACGGGCCAGGATTGCCCATCACGGCGCGGAATCCGCGGCCGGATCTCGACACGTGCACACGATTTGCACACAGACCGTCGAAAAATGCCGCCTCGGCTCAACCGGCGCGCTTGACGGGAGGCAGCGCCGCGGCGAACCGCTCGGCGATGGTGCGCTCGCTGCCCGGGAGGACGTGCGCGTAGACGTTGAGCGTGATCTGTGCCGATCCGTGTCCGAGTCGCTGCTGAACCGCGTGAACCGGTGCGCCGTCACTCAGGAGCACGGTCGCGTGCGTGTGCCGCAGGCCGTGCGGCGAAAGCTTCGGCAACCCTAGACGCTTGACGCGACGGGCCATCAGCGCCTCGACGGTGCGCGGCGCGACCGGCTCGCCGTTGCCACGGTCGAAGACGACGCCGTGCTCTTCCCATAGCGGCCCGAACAGTTCGCGGC
>DATKQX010000057.1:0-2560 GCA_035532495.1 Saccharimonadales bacterium (SeqCode) | reverse complement strand
CGGCGCCGTTGGTCAGGGTCATGGCCCTCACACCGCGATCGAAGAGGTATTCCAACGCGGGACGCGCATCCGGATATGGCTCGAGCTCCGACAGCGCTGCGAGGATGTGCGCTACCAGGCGCTCATTCGGCTCGATGCCGCTCGCACGCAACACACTTGTCAGACTGTTTGCCGCCACTTCGCGGAAGGGTTTGTAAGTGCCGCTGGCGGCAAGAGCGAACCCGTCGCGAAGAAAACGAGTGAACCAGAGTTCGAGCGCAACATCGCCGGCGCCGGCGGCAGTGAGCCGCGCACCGACGGCCTCCAGCGAGAAGAGGGTTTCCACGACGTCGAATAGCACGACCTCGACGCGAGACCCTGCCGAGGTACTCATCGTGGATGCGGTCCCGAGACACGGCGACAAAACGCTCTCACGTGCGCCCGTCCGGCCGCCGTGCCGGTCGCGCGCGACGGCCATCGATCACGTAGAAGAGCTGGGCAGCTGTTTTCTGCAGTGCCCACGACCAGGCGGGATATGCGTGCACCGTCCGGACCAAACGTCCCGCGAACATGCGCGTGCGCATCGCCAGGGCGACCTCGTCGATGAGCTCGCCACCCCGCCTAGCGATGACGGTCGCTCCGAGGATGCGGCCACCGCCGACGTTGCCGAGCCAACCGGCTCCGCCGACGATAAGGTCCCAGGCCTCAGCGCCGGGCATCTGTAGGCGCGCGCATCGCGGCCCGATCGCGCCGTCGCTGTCGTATGTCGTGCGCGACTTCGCGAAACCCGTTGACGACGAAGAGGAAGCGCCGCAGTGGGCTTGACCCGCACGTCGGAATGTCGTCAAGGCCCTGCGCCGGGGGTGCCGCCTCGGCGCGCTGACGACTCTTGCCCTCGGGAGCGCTCATGGCAGGGCACGATAGCCAGCGGCCGTGGCCGCGCCGTAGATGAGATGGCCACCAAGATCGGTGCCGAGGGTTCGCGCATCGTACTCCCATATCGGCTTGTAGTAACCGCCGAGAGGGAGAACGGCGTAGCCGAAGAGCCACACGGCCGGGCCGAGCGCCAGCCCATACGCGACGCGTGGCTGTGGCAGTGACCCGGCGACGATCCCGTACACAGCTCCCCAGCCGACGCCAAAGCCCCAGTGCATGACATTGTTGGTCAGCACCGCCCAGCGCTCCGACAGCGGCCGCTGGGTGAAGCCCTCGAAGAGCCTTCTCCCGACCTTCGCCGGCGCCGACACTTTCTCCCAGTCCGGCTCGCCGCCGAATTCCCACTGGAGCGGGCCACTGGTTCCGCCGCCCGCCCGGTAGCGGATGTACCAATGGAGGTCCATGGCAGCAGTGCCTGCCACGCCCGCAGCCAGGCCGCGCACAACGGCGCCAATAGGAGTGGGGCGGCTGCTGGGCATTGCGTCGGCCTCCGAGTTGGGAGCGAGTCTGGAGCGTCGATACCTATGGTGTGACCCGCTCCGGCCGCCTGCCGTGATGAAGATCACAGTGCGTGCGGACCGACTGGATACGGTCTCTGGCCAGCGGTCATGACCTTCAGAGCATGTAGCTTATGTCTGATGCACTCGTTGGGTAGGCATAAACCGTATCCTTGAGATCGTTCGCGCGCAGCCCTGTGCGGATCGCAAGGGCAAAGAGGTTGATCATTTCCTCAGCATGCAGGCCCAACAGGTGTGCGCCCAAGATGCGCCCGCTCCCCTCCTCGACGAGCGTCTTGAAACCGGTATGTGGCACTGCCACCCGACGCGACGAATACCAGCCTGACGTGTCCTCGTGGTGCGTCACGAAGCGAAGACCTTGTGCGCGAGCCGCCTCCTCGGAGAGACCGACCCGCGCCAACGGTGGAGTGGTGAACACCACGCTCGGGATCCCCGCGTAATTCGGTGTGGCGTGGTTGCCCTCGAGGAGGTTGCTGGCCACGATGCCTCCCTGCATCCCGGCCACAGGCGTCAGGGGAAACCCGCCGCTGGCAACCGAGTCACCCGCCGCATAGACCGCCGGGTTGCTCACACTTTGCAGGAAGTCGTTGACGGTCACGCCGTCGTCGCTGCGAGCCACCCCGGCGGTCTCCAGGTCGAGGTCGTCGATCTCCGGCACCCTCCCCGCCGCGTGCACGGTGAGGTCTGCTTCAAACGTCTGCTCTTGCGCATGCGCGCGCGCATGGACCACGAGGCGACCAGCCTGACGCTCGATCGCGGTGACTTGAGTCTGCAGACGAATCTCGACACCGAGTTCTTGAGTCGCCCGTATCAGCGTGGCGACGAGGTCGGGGTCGAAGTGCTTGATCGGTCGTCCGCCGCGGTGGAGTATCCGGACCTGCACGCCCGCGCGTGCTGCGATGTGCGCGAACTCGAAGGCGATGTAGCCACCGCCAACGAACGTGATGCGGCGCGGAAGCTGGTCCAGCTCGAGAAATTGCGTGCTAGTGGTCAGGTGCTCATCGCCGGGGATGCCCAAGGTGGCGTGCCGGGCGCCCGTCGCAATGACCACGTGGCGACCAACGAAGATGTCGCCATCCACCTCGACGCTGGTGCGATCCACAAAGTGGGCGCGGCCGTGCCGCGCG
>DATKQX010000056.1:0-2742 GCA_035532495.1 Saccharimonadales bacterium (SeqCode) | reverse complement strand
ACGTATCGCATTCCTGCCGATGGCGGAGATGGATCGAGCGGTCGCCGAAGCTAGGACGCAAGGATTCGTCAAGCTCATTGCTGGTCCGCGGTTCGGTCTCGGCAACGTCGGCGGTGGCCGCATCCTCGGAGCGACCGTGGTCGCCGGGCGGGGTGGCGAACTCATCGACGAGGTCGCCCTGGCGATGCGCACGCGCATGTTCGCGGGACGTCTGGCCCAGACCGTGCATGCGTATCCCACCTGGTCGTGGGCACTGCAGAAAACCGCCGCCCAGCTCTTCTTTGCGATCGATGGCCGTCGCGCGCGACCGGCACGGCGGCCGGAGGAGCGCACGTGAGACCGCTTCGTTGTCGTGTCTCGGGATTGCATACGCGATGAGTACGTCGTCCGAGTTTCGCGTCGAGGTCGTGATGTTCGATGTCGTGGAAACCCTCTTCTCCCTGGAGGCCGTCGGTGTGCGGCTCGCTGCCGCCGGCGCCGGCGATCGTGCGCTCGAACTCTGGTTCACTCGTTTTCTTCGTGACGGGTTCGCCCTTGCCGCCAGCGGCACGTACCAACCCTTCCGCGAAGTCGCGGCCAGCAGTCTGAGCAGTGTGCTGCGCGCGAGCGGCATCGAGCCGAACGAGCGCCTGGAAGCGCACATCCTCGCCGCGCTGTTGGAGCTCGAGCCGTATCCGGACGCGCGCCCCGCGTTGGAATACCTCGCCGATCGCGGCGTGAGGGCCATGACCCTGACCAACGGCGCTGCGGCGGCCACGCAAGGACTGCTGGAGCGGGCGGGCCTGCGGACGCTTGTCGAGGCAACCCTGACGGTGGAGGAGACCAAAGCATGGAAACCGCGTCCCGAACCTTATCTCGCGGCGTGTCGTGCAGCCGACGTCGCACCCGCGCGCGCCGCCCTGGTTGCCGTTCACTCGTGGGACATCCATGGGGCTGCCCGAGCCGGACTGCAGACTGGATGATGCAGCCGGCTCGAGGGTCATTTCCCGGCGGTATTCGCCAGGCCCTCAGTGCGTGGCGAGACGCTTGTCGATGTGGTCAAACAACTTGCCTAGCGCTCGGAGCCACGGCTTCCGCGCCAGCGGCCGAGTTGGCTTCAGCCGGTCGCTTGAAGCAGGGCTCGGGTTGCTGTTCAAGGCCCTGCTGAACTACGTCGTTCCCTTCCTGGTCTCCAACCACGGCCTGCTCGCCGCGACACGGCGCCGACGCGGAGCACTCCACCAATGAACCCTGCGATACCAGCCTCACCGCCGAGCAGATGCGCGAGATCGATCGCGTCACGATCGCTGAGTTCCACATCGAGCTGATCCAGATGATGGAGAACGCCGGGCGGAGTCTTGCTCAGCTCGCCATCCAGCGTTTCCAGCCCACGCACTGCACCGTCCTGGCCGGCGCAGGGGGCAACGGCGGCGGCGGGTTGGTGGCGGCGCGCCACCTGGTCAACCGTGGTGTCGATGCTCGAGTGGTGCTCGCCTCAGAACCGGAGAGGCTCACGCCGGCAGCGGCCCACCAGCTCGACATCCTGCGGAGGATGGACGTCGCGGTCGACGACTCACCATCGTCGACGGGCCTGGTCATCGACGCGCTGATCGGCTACAGCCTCGACGGCAAGCCGCGTGGCCGGACGGCGGAGCTGATCCGGTGGGCGAATCGGCAGCGCTCCCCAGTTCTTTCCCTGGACACGCCGAGTGGGCTCGACGTCACCTCCGGCGAAGCCCTCGATCCCTGCATTGCCGCGACAGTGACGGTCACCCTGGCGCTGCCCAAGCGCGGTCTGCTGCTCAGGTCGTCGGCGGTCGGGGAACTGTGGATCGCCGACATCTCGGTTCCACGGCTCGCCTATCAGCGAATCGGCATCGACATTCCACAACTGTTCACGGCCGAGAGCGTCATTCCTCTATCCCGGCAGACTGCGGACGATGAGTAGTCATCCATCGCTGAGTACGCGATGCTCTCCGACTGCCATACGGCGGCCCTCGTCGACCGCACCGGCTCCATCGACTGGCTGTGCTTTCCCCGATTCGACAGTCCATCGGTGTTCGCCCGCCTGCTCGATGACCGCGCGGGATCATGGTCGATTCGCCCGCGCGGCGTGAGCAGCGTTTCGCGACGATATTTAGATCGCACCATGGTGCTGGAGACGACGTTCCACACCGCAGCGGGCACCATGCAACTCGTCGACGCGCTCGCGGTTGGTCCCGACAATCGCGGGCACGCCTTGGGTCGCGGCGCGCCCCATCTGCTGCTGCGCCGCGCCGTTGCTGTGCAGGGGGAGGTCGAGGTGGAGATGGAATACAGCCCGCGTCCGGAGTATGGGCTCATCTTTCCCATCCTCTTTCGCATCGAGGGCGGCGTCGCCGGACAGGGAGGCTCGGCCCGGCTCCGTCTCTCGACGCCGGTTGAGGTCGCGATCGACGGCACCACGGTGACAGCGCAGTTCCGGCTGCGCGCTGGGGAGGCCATGGGATTCGCGTTGCACTATCGCGCCAGCTGGGACGATCTCCCCAAGGTCTGTCGCAGGACGAGATCGCCGCGCAGCTGGCGGCGACGGAGGCGGCCTGGCGGTCCTGGTCCGAGCTGCATCAGGACTACCGGGGACCGTGGCGTGACCTCGTGCACGAGAGCGGGCGGGTGCTGCAGGGGCTCACCTTTCAGCCCACCGGCGCGATCGTGGCGGCCGCCACCACCTCGCTTCCGGAATCACCCGGAGGTGAGCGGAACTGGGACTACCGCTACACCTGG
>DATKQX010000055.1:0-49206 GCA_035532495.1 Saccharimonadales bacterium (SeqCode) | reverse complement strand
GCAAACCAAGCAGCAGATGCTCTGTGCCGATGTACGAGTGATGCGAACGCTCCGCCTCCTCCTGCGCAAGCGTGAGCACCTTCTTCGCCCTTTCGGTGAAGCGCTCGAACGGGTACAAAACCGCCTCCATTGCCCTTCCGGCCTCCCCGAAGATGGAAGAGGTCAGAGCCCAGGCACTGCTGTAACGCTCCCCATTATGCCCGGCCCGGCCGACAGCTAAGCAACTTTGCAAAACAGCCCGGTAGCTTCGGCGCAACGGCCGCGTCGCTACGTGTCGCACTGACCGGGGAGACGTCGTACACCACCCGGCAGAGCCGGGCCGAGCATCCTACTCCTCAGGTTCCGCAGTGACGGCCTGGGTGCCGGCGGATTCGTCCGCAGGCTCGTCGGTAGGTGCGTCGTCCGAGGCTGCCGGCGCTTCGGTCGCGACGGATTCCGTCGCTCCAGTCGCATCGACGCCGGCATCTGTCTGCGCAGCGACGTCCGCCTCCGCCTCAGGCTCCGCTGCCTCGACGATGTCCGTCGTCTCGGCTGACGCGGGTGCGCTTGCGACCGCAACAGTGGTCACCGTGGTGCTGTCGTCGTCGTCATCGTCCGGGTAGTCGTATGACGGCGCGATGATCTCGCCGTTCTCACCGGTCGGACCACCGCCGTGCAGCTGACGCAGGGAGAGGCTGATGCGCCGGCGGACCTTGTCCGCGCTGAGCACCATGACCTCGACCTCCTCCCCCACCTTGAGGACGTCCTCGGTGCGCTCGACGTGGTCCCACGAGAGCTCGCTGATATGCAACAGCCCCTCGACGCCGTCGGCGATCTGCAGGAACGCGCCGTACTTCTTGGTCTTGGTGACGATCCCGGGAACCGCCTTGCCGGGGGGAAACTGGTTCTCGATGGTGTCCCACGGGTCCTGCGACATTTGACGCAGTGAGAGGCTGATCCGCGACAACTCGGGGTCGAGCTTGATGACCTTGACATTCAGCTCGTCGCCGACGGTCAAAACATCGCTGACGTTGTTGATGCGGTCCCAGGACAGCTCGCTGATGTGGATGAGGCCGTCGGCGCCACCCAGGTTGACGAACGCCCCGTACGAGGTCACGCCGCTGACCTTGCCGGTGATGAGGTCGCCGACCTTCAGCTTCTCGAACAGCTCCTCGCGCTGGCGCGCGCGATCCTCATCCTGTGCGGCGCGTTGCGAGACGATGAGCCGGTTGCGCTTGCGGTTGACCTCGAGGATCTTCACCGGAATCTTGGTGCCGACGAGCTCCATCAGGTTGCCGCTGAACTGACGCGCGACCTGGCTGCTGGGCAGGAACCCGCGGAGCCCCATGATGTTGACGATGAGGCCGCCCTTGTTCTGCTCGCGCACCTCGGCGTCGAGGATCTCGCCTTCGGATTCCTTCTCCGCGACGGCCTGCCAGATGCCTTCAGCGCGTGCCTTGCGAAGGCTGAGCACCACGTTGCCGTGCTCGTCCTCCGCCTGGATGATGTAGACCTTGACATGGTCGCCGGAGTTGAGGGTGACGGTCTGCTCGCCGCGCGCGGACAGCTCTCGGTTCGAGATGATTCCCTCGCTCTTCGCGCCGATGTCGACGAGGACCTCGTCGGGATCGACGCGGACGACGACACCGTCAACGATGTCGCCGTGGGCCAGGGCCCTGATCGAATTCTGATCCTCCCGCAGGAGGTCTTCCATGGTGAGCGTTTCGGGCTCCTGCGCCGTCGTCGAGGTCAATGCGCTCCTTTGCCGTGCTCCTGACGTCAGACCAATCTCTCTCGCCGGTCAGGGATGCGGGCTTTCGCCTTCAAATGATCGTGTCCGGGGCGCGAATGGCGCGTTTGCGCCAATGCCATCACGATCTCGCCGAGTGTATCACCCGAGGCGGATCGATCCCCTTTCGCCGATTCGTTGCAGCGGCTTGGCTCGCCCGCGACAGTGCCATCAGCGAGGCGTCGCAGTCCCCATGCGACGCTGCGCCACGAAATGCGAGTGACCATCACCTGCGAGGAATGCGGCGAGCGCCACCGTCTCGAACGGCGCGTCAGTGAGCCGGGGCCGATCTGGATCGTGTGCCACAACTGCGAGCTTCCGCTCCAGGCGGTACTCGATGGAGTGACCTCCCCGACGACAGCCCCTGCAGCGCAGCCTTCACGGACACCGTCCGCGTGGGCCGGCGTGGTCGACTTCCGCAGCGTCGCCTGAGCGCCGCTCCCTTCGGGAGCTCCGTCATCAGACAGCGGTGGGGACAGGGGGGGCGATCTACCGGCATGGCCATGTCCCCAACGCGGGACCTGAGCTACGCTAGGTGGCATGGCGACCACCACCACGCGCACGCCAGCGACGGCTCCGGCGCCATCGAAGGCACCGGATCGACAGGAGCGTGATCAGCGCGAGTTCGGCTGGAACGTCATGGTCTGGAACGACCCCATCACGCTGATGTCGTACGTCGTGCTCGTGCTCCGACGGCTGTTCGGCTATGACCATGCGACGGCGACGAAGCTGATGCTGCAGGTGCACAACGAGGGGCGGGCGGTCGTGGCCACCCAGCCGCGCGAGCAGGCGGAGGTTTCCGTCGCGCAGCTCCACTCCTTCGGGCTGCAGGCGACGCTGGGCCGGCCCTGAGACGGGCGTAGGCGCCGATGGCATCGGTGCTCCGCCGCCGCGGACGGATCCAGGTCAAGGTCGATAGCCGTGAGCGTCAGGCGCTGATCGGCATCCTCGACTCGCTCGGCCCGCGTCTGACGGCGCCGCTGGCGTCTGCCCCGCGCGCCTACGATGAGGACGACCTGCAGGCCGAGTACGACCGCTGGGTCCGGCCCGACATCGACAAGGGTCGCGAGGCCGACGTGCTCATGGTTCGCGAAGCGTTGAGCGGTGGGGAGGACACCTTGCCGCTCACGGAGGCGCAGGCCCTCGCGTGGCTCCGCGCGTTCAACCACCTCCGGGTTGCGGCCGGCGAGATCCTCGGCATCGAGGGAGACGGCTGGGAGGACACGGCCACCGACGCGACCAAACAGCGGCCCGAGTACGGCGTGCTCATCGCACTGGGGTACCTCCAGGAGGAGTTGGTCGCTGCGATGGGGTCGTAGGATCGTCCTCATTACCGGCAGGAGGTGAACGACATGGCGCGGAAGGGTTGGATGACGCCGGCGGTGCGTGGATCGGTAGCGTGGCCGTGGTGGCGACTGCGGTGCTCCTCGCCAAGGGAACAACCGTCACAGTCGCGACGGGGCGACCCGCTGTCGGCATCGACCAGGCAGGCGCCATTGTCGATGGATACAGATACGACATTCCTGTCGTTGACGCGATCTGGCAGCACGCCGACGGGAGCTGGCAGTTCGGGGGCACTGGTCCAGCTTGCCTGGCAGGTTGTCTGGGTCTCCTGTGCGGGCTGAGCCTTCGGCGAGCGCCGTGGTCCGCCGGCGGAAGGCGACCGCGGCCGTCGTCGCGGCGGTTGCGGCAGCCACCACTGACGTTGCGTACGTCGCGGTGATTGTTCAGCAGAACGCCAGCGCCCCCCACCCCGGCGTCGTGCCGTTTCTGCTGGTCTACATCGCAGGGATCGTTGCGGCTGCCGTGGTGGCGGCGGTGATGATCGTCACCGGGCGATCCGCGCCGGCAGACGTGGTGCTGATCACCGCGGCGGCAGGCAGCGGGGCCCTGGGCTTTATCGGGATCTTCAGCATCGGCCTCGGCCTGCTGATCACGGCGGGGTTGCTCGTGCTCGCCGTGTTTGGGTTCGAGTCGCACGCTCGCCGGCCCGGCGACTGGAAGGGGCCCCTCGTCGGGGCTGTCAGCGCGGTCGTGATCCTCATCGCAGGGTTCACGATCACCGGGGTGTTCTGGGGCTCGTAGCTCGAGCGCCCGGCAGCCGCTCCTCGATCGCTCCAAGGAAACGGCCCACCGGTGGCGGGCCAAGCGCCAGCCAGAAGACCGCTCCACATCCGATCCCCAGCGCCGCCCCGACGACAACGTCCTCGATGTAGTGCACACCGACGTAGACGCACCCGACGGCAATGATCACCGTCCCGACAGCGAGCATGATGCCGAGACGCCGCCATGCGAGCAGAACAATCGTGGCCACCACTGCCGCGAAAGCGACGGTGCTGGAGGGGAAGGAGTTGTTGTCCGCGTGAGGGAACAGTGGCGTGAAGTGCAGCGCGACAAACGGCCGCGACACGTGGTGCAGCTCGCTCAGGTAGTGGCAGAGTTTGTCGGCCACGGTGAGCCCCAGCAAGGTTGCCACCGCCGCCCGCAGCGTCCGATCGCGAATCCAAACGATGATCAGCGCCAACGGACACAAGCCGATACAGACAGCCGTCACCACGACGACGATGGGCGTCAGCCAAGCATGAGCAATGGCAAACGAATGAATCGCCTGCGCGGTCCCGTCACCAATCAGGGGCATCGGACGACTATGCCGCCTTCACGAGTGACCATCGTTGGAAGCATCGTCTATGCGGTGCGAGGAAAGGCCACGCAGCCGGCGGCGGAGCGGCGAGGGGCCCTGCGGTGCCAGGACCCACTGCCTCAGCGCGGGTCGGTCAGTACCGAGTGACCTTCATTGAGTAATCCAGTGCCACCGCCGAATGCGTCAGCGCGCCGACGCTGATGTAGTCAGCTCCGGCAAGCGCGTAGGCACGGGCATTGGTCACCTGGACTCCGCCGCTGACCTCGACCGTCGCACGGCCCCGAATCAACTGCATCGCCTCGCGGACCTGGCCGCAGGAGAAGTTGTCGAGCAGGATGTGCGACGCCTTGTCGGTGAGCGCCTGCTCCAGCTCCTGGAGATTGCTCACCTCGACGTGGATCTCCATCTCGGGATATGCCTTGCGCGCGGCGCGCAGCGCCGGCGTGATGCCGCCGACGAGCGCGAGATGCGTGTCCTTGATCAGCACTGCGTCGTACAGGCCCATGCGGTGGTTCACCGCCCCGCCCATGCGGGTTGCGTACTTTTCGAGCGCCCGCAGGCCGGGTGTGGTTTTGCGGGTGTCGAGGATCTTGGCCTTCGTACCGTCAACCGCTTTCACGTACCGCGCGGTCATCGTCGCGATGCCGCTGAGGTGCTGGAGGAAGTTGAGACCGACCCGCTCCGCCGTCATCATGCCCCGTGCCGGACCGAACAGTCGCGCGACGATCTGATCCGCCTGCACCTTCTCGCCATCCTTGGTTTTGGCGTCGAACTGAATGCGTTCGTCGACGCGCTGGAACACGCGCTGGGCGATGCTCAACCCTGCGATGACGCCGTCCTGCTTGCAAACGATCTTCCCGCGGCAGGTCATGTCAGCCGGGATGACGGCCTGGGTTGTGACATCGCCCGCTCCGACGTCCTCGGCGAGCGCGGCCTCGATGAGCATGTCGATGCTCTCGGACGACAACGCTTCGGTGATGGGTCTAAAGGTGACGGTCAAAGCGTGCTCCTCTGTCCTTGTGCATGACGAGATCGCCATGCCATTGATCGCTTGCTTGGGGGAGATCAGAACGAAGGTGACAGCCGCGGCTCTCCTCGCGAGCCAGCGCGGCAGTGCATACCAACGATGCTGTCGACGCCGCGGCGTGCAACTGCATCATCGGCAACGCCGTCGCGCCTGCAGTCGACGCGGCCACTGATGCGCAGGCGCGGCCCGCAGCCTCGAGACCGGCCGCGTCGCGGACGACACCCGCACCGGTCCAGAGCGCGTCGTGCAATGTGTCCCAACCCTCGCGCGGATCGACTGTGGATGCGCGCGGAGACGGGCTTCTCGAAATGGAGGCTGCATCAGCGGGTGGCGATTCGGCCGCCCAGCCGAGCGCAGCATGCGCTGCGCGTTTCGAGAACACGAGCGACTCGAGCAGGCTGTTGCTCGCGAGACGGTTGGCCCCGTGCACCCCGCTGTGCGCGACCTCCCCGCACGCGAACAGTCCTGGCAGCGAGGTCGCGCCATCGAGATCCGTGCATACCCCACCCACCATATAGTGCGCCGCGGGAGCGACCGGGATCGGATCGTGTGTGATGTCGAGGCCGTACTTCGCACAGGTCGCAGCGATGGTCGGGAAGCGCATTGCAGCCCGAGCGCCGAGCGGCGAGCAGTCGAGGTAGACGCAGCGCTCGCCGCTGCGGCCGAGCTCGTCCCAGATCGCGCGGGCGACCACATCACGGCCCGCGAGCTCGCCGCGCGGATCAACATCGAGAACGAAACGATGACCGTCGCGGTTGACGATGAGCGCGCCCTCGCCCCGGACCGCCTCGCTGATGAGAAACCGCGGAGCTCCCTCCATGGCAAGCGCCGTCGGATGAAACTGCGAGAACTCCATGCCCGAGACATCTGCGCCGGCGTTGTAGCCGAGGGCGACACCGTCGCCGGTTGCCGACTTCGGGTTGGTGCTGTTGCGCCAGAGACGGCTCGCGCCGCCACTGGCGAGTACCACCGCCGACGCCGTCAGACTCGTGCTCTGCGCCGGCGTGCCGCTTGTCGTGATCGACACGCCGCAGCACACGCCGTCACTCGTGGTCAGGATGCCGGAGACATCCGCATGCTCGACAACGCGTGCGCCACCTGCGCGCAGACGCCGTATCAGCGCGGTCTCGACCTCGAGCCCGGTGCCGTCACCACGCGCGTGGAGGATGCGTGCACGCGAATGCGCAGCCTCCCGGGCCAGCAACAGCTCGCCGTCCTGCGTGTCGAATGCGACGCCCCACTCGATCAACTGGCGGATCCGCGCCGGACCCTCCTCGACAAGCACACGCACCGCATCCGCATGGCACAACCCTCGCCCGGCGGCGATGGTGTCCTCGAAATGCAGCTCAGTGGAATCGTCGTCGCCGACGGCGGCGGCGATGCCGCCTTGCGCGTAGCGGCTGCAGCCATCATCGAGCGCACCTTTGGTGACAACCGCGACGCGGGCACTGGGTGCAGCGGTCAGCGCTGCTGAGAGTCCGGCGATGCCGCTGCCGACAACGAGAACGTCGTAATCGGTGGGCCTCGCCGTTGTGATCACGCGATTGCCGCCTGCTCACGAATGCGATTGTGCTCGTCCACACGCACAATCGTTGGCATAAAGTCTCGCAGTTCGTTTGCATCGAGGTGCGCGTAGGTGATCAGGATCACGACATCGCCCGCGCTCCCCAGATGCGCCATGGCACCGTTGAGGGTCACTTCTCCCGGTGCTCCCTCGATCGCATACGTGACGGCACGTGAACCGTTCGTGGCGTTGACCACGTGCACTTGTTCGCCTGCAACGATGTCTGAGGCGCGCAGCAATTCGGGTGCGATACCGCACGACCCTTCGAAGTCAACATTCGCCCGCGTCACGGTGGCGCGGTGAATCTTCGACTTCATGATGACCCGCTGCATGATCTCCCCTACACGCCACGACCAACGGGCGCTGTGTCGACCCCCAGCCGAGCGACATCAATCAACCGCGTGGCACCTATTCTAGCAGCCACCACGATTTGGCATGTGGGGACTGCCGTTTCCACCTCAGTGAAGTCGTCGGGCTCCACCACGGCGACATAATCCACCGCAAGTCCGGCCGCGTCAAGGACGGCGCGGACGTTCGATTTCAGAGCCGCAGTCCCGTGTTCGCCCGCGTCAAATTGGCGCAGCGCTGCGCTCAGGCTGCCGGGAATCGCACGGGCCCGCACGCGATCCTCGTGGCTGAGATAGACATTTCGGCTCGAGATCGCCAGTCCGTCGATGTCGCGAACCGTCGGGCAGATAACAATGTCGACCGCCAGGTCCAGGTCCCGGACGAGATGGCGGACCACCGCGCTCTGCTGGGCGTCCTTCTGCCCGAAGTACGCCCGGTCGGGGACTCCGGCTGCGAGGAGCTTGGAGACGACGAGCGCGACGCCGTCGAAGTGGCCGGGACGGCTCGCGCCTTCAAGCGTCTCCCCCAACGAGCCGGCGATGTGGACCCGGGTGATCTGGCCGGGCGGGTACATCGCGTCGACGCTCGGGAGAAACGCGGCATGCGCTCCGGCCGACTCGATCACGGCCAGATCGGCGTCCAGGCTGCGGGGGTAGCGCGAGAAGTCCTCGCTCGGGCCAAATTGGGCGGGGTTCACGAAGATGGTGACCACGACCTGGTCGTTCTCCCGTACCGCCCGGTCGATCAGGGCCCGGTGGCCGGCATGCAGCGCTCCCATGGTCGGGACCATGCCGACCCGCTGACCGGCGGCATGGCGCGCCATCGACCACCGGCGGAGGGCCGCCGGGGTGTCGAGCCGAACAAGACCCTCAGTGGAACGAGTGGGCATCGTCCGGGAACCGACCCTCGCGCACGTCGTCGGCATATGCCCGCGCCGCGGCGACGATGCGATCCCCGAGGTCCGCATACGGCTTCACGAATTTCGGCACGGTGCCGCGGATGTGGCCGGTGATGCCGAGGAGATCGTGAATGACGAGGACCTGAGCATCGCAGTCCGGGCCCGCGCCGATACCGATCGTGGGGATGGCGAGCTCGGCTGTCACCTGCGCAGCGAGATCCCGCGGGATTCCCTCCAGGACGAGGGCGAACGCGCCGGCGTCCTGGAGCGCTCGTGCGTCGGCGAGCAGGCGCTCGCGGCCGTCCGCGCTTCGAGCCTGGACCTTCATACCGCCGAAAGCATTGACCGACTGGGGCGTCAGACCGAGATGGCCCATCACCGGAATCCCACGCTGCGTGAGGTGCGCGACGGTCTCCACGACCCACCCGCCGCCCTCGAGCTTGATGGCATGCATTCCCGCCTTCAGGTACTCGGTCGCGTTGAGGATGGCGTCGCCACACGAGCGCTGGTAGGCGCCGAAGGGCAGGTCGCCGATGAGCAGCTGCTCGGGTGCTCCTCTGGCCACGGCCCGGGCGTGGTGAAGCATCTCGGACATCGTCACGGGAATGGTGTTCGCGTAGCCGAGGACGTTGTCGGCAACGGTGTCGCCGACGAGGAGCACCGGCACCTCGGCCTCGGCCAGCAGGCGGGCGGTGGGGTAGTCGTACGCGGTCAGCATCACGAAGCGCGTCCCCGATGCCTTCCATGCAGCCAGGTCGCGGACGGTGACGGCCACGGGTCAGGCGACCTGTGAGCCGGCCGCCGCCTGCTGGTCGGTGGGGTCGCCCACCAGGGACTCCATCGCGCGGGTCAGATGCAGATAGAGATCGCGCGCCTCCGGATGCGCTGCAAGGACCTCGAGATGTGCGGTGATCGCGTCACTGTCGCCCCGCGCGACCGGCCCCGTGAGCGCGGCCGCCGCTCCCGCACGGCGCGCGTTCCGCGCAGCTCCTTCGAGGAGCGCCGCGAGTGCCTCGTGCGCGTCGGCGCGGCTGACGCCGGCTGCCTCGAGCAGCCGCGTGGCCTCGGCGAGGAGCGCGAGCGGAGCGTTGCCGGCCAGCACCGCGGCGGCGTGATAGAGCGGCGCCTGCGAGGGATCGATCTCGAGCGGCCGGGCGCCGAGCGCATCAACGAATGCGAGCAGACGCGGGCGCAAACCCCCGGTGGCGTCGATGCGGAAGGAGGCTCCCTCGAGCAGCGACGCGCTGCCAGGTCCGGCGAGGGCCTGGAGCGGGTGCAGCACGCCGACCTCGGCGCCGGTGGTTCTCAGGGATGCGATCACTCCAGGTCCGAACCTGGCTCCCAGGTGGACGATCCCGCGGCCGTGCAGCGCGATGCCGCTGGCCGCGATGGTGGCTGCGACGGAGGTGATGGCATTGTCGGGGACCGCAAGCAGCGTCAGGTCGGCTGATGCCGCCGCTGCCAGCGGGGTCGCGACAGCCTCAGCTCCGACCGTGTCGGCGAGCAGGCGCGCGACCTCACCCCGCCGGCTCGCGACAGCTGCCACGACATAGCCGGCCTCGTGGGCTGCGATCGCCAGCGCAGAACCAGCGCGACCGGCCCCGACGATGGCCAGCGATGGCGCCTGTGCTCCCTCCACGTCTCGGTCCTCCTGGATCCAAGCGTTGCCGAGCCGTGCCGCCTGCCATCGCCGGTGGTATCGACCTCGAGGCGCCGCTCGGCGTCCCCGGGTCGCTGACCGTCGACGGCGCAACGGCCGGACGGGTTGAGTGTACCCCTACGCCCCGGCGGCTGCCTCTGCCGGAGGAACGACTTCGGGATCGGGCGGCGGCGGCGGTGCGTCAGCGGCCGGTGCGCTCCCGTTCACGGGTGCCGCGCCGTTGTGCGCCTCGGCCGCATCGATGATCCGCTTCATCTCGGGAGCATCCATCGTCTCGACCTCGACGAGGCGGCCGGCAAGTGCGCGGAGCACGTGCTCCCGGTCGCGAAGCACCTTCTTGGCCCGCTGGAAGGCATCGGCGACGAGCTGGTGCACCTCCTGGTCGATCTCCGACGCAATGCCCTCGGAGTAGTTGCGCTGCTCGCCGAGATCACGACCGAGGAACACCATCTCCGGGCGCTCGCCGAAGGTGAGCGGGCCCAGCTTGTCGCTCATGCCCCACTCCGTGACCATCTTGCGGGCGAGGTTCGTCGCCTTGCGGATGTCGTCCGAGGCGCCGGTGGTGATGTTGTCCTCACCAAGGATCAGATCCTCAGCGCAGCGTCCACCGAGAATCTGCGCGAGTTGGTCGACGAGTTCGGCCTTGCTCACCAGGTAGCGGTCCTCGATCGGCAGGCTCATCGTCCAGCCGAGCGCCTGCCCGCGACTGACGATGGTGACCTTGTGCACCGGGTCGGTGTGCTCGAGCGTGGTGCCGACGAGCGCGTGTCCCATCTCGTGGTAGGCGATCGTCAGCTTCTCCTTCTCGCTGATCATCCGGCTCTTGCGCTCCGGACCCGCGATGACACGAGCGATGGACTCCTCGAGGTCGTTCATAACGATGACCTTGCGATTGCCACGCGCGGCGAGAATGGCGGCCTCGTTGATCAGGTTGGAGAGGTCAGCACCGCTGAATCCCGGAGTCTGCTTGGCGAGCGTCTCCAGATCGACACCCGCATCGAGCGGCTTGTTGCGCGAGTGGACCTCGAGGATCGCGCGGCGACCGCGGATGTCGGGCCGGTCGAGCATGACGTGGCGGTCGAAGCGGCCCGGCCGAAGCAGCGCAGGGTCGAGGACGTCGGGCCGGTTGGTCGCGGCGATGACGATGACGTGCTGGTTGGTCTCGAACCCGTCCATCTCGACGAGCAGCTGGTTGAGCGTCTGTTCGCGCTCGTCGTGACCACCACCGAGACCGGCGCCACGCTGACGGCCCACAGCGTCGATCTCGTCGACGAAGACGATGCAGGGCGAGTTCTTCTTCGCCTGGTCGAAGAGATCGCGCACGCGGCTTGCGCCGACGCCGACGAACATCTCGACGAATTCCGAGCCGCTGATGCTGAAGAAGGGCACGCCCGCCTCACCGGCGACCGCCTTGCTGAGAAGCGTCTTGCCGGTCCCTGGCGGACCCACGAGCAGAACGCCTTTCGGGATCCGTGCGCCGACGGCGACGAACTTGTCCGGGTACTTGAGGAACTCGACGATCTCGTTCAGTTCCTGTTTGGCCTCGTCGACGCCGGCGACATCCACAAAGGTGATCGCGGGCTTGTCCCCGGCGAGGAGCCGGGCGCGACTACGCCCGAACGAGAGCGCCTGGTTGTTCCCGCTCTGGGTCTGACGGAAGATCCACAACAGGATCAGCGCCATGAGCCCGAAGAGGATCAGGTTGGGAAGGATCACGCTCAGCAAGAAGTTGCCCCCACTTCCAGAATCGACTTTGTAATTGTAGAAGCCGGCATCCTGGAACTCCTTTGCGACGACGTCGGCAGACGTCTCGACAGTCGTGTACTGGACCGGCGGGTTACTGCTGTCCCACCAGACGACGGTCTGTCCGTCGCTCTGGATCTCGGTCTGATAGTTGCTTGAGGTGTTGATCGTGTTCGTCGCACCGCTGCCTGTTTGAGCGTTGTGCACCGCCTGGTCGAGCGTTCCTGCAGTTGCGGTCTTGGTGCTCCCGCTCGGGAACGTCTTGTAGAGGAGCGCGGCGACAACGACCACGGCGAGCGCGATGAAGATGTACGTGAGGCTGCGACGAGACGGAGGCACGAACTCAGTCTACCAGGGGACTTCGATCTGAACCTCGCACCCAGCCGGAGTTCACCGGTCACGGTGAGCCCGCGGACCGACCAGTCCGCATCAGGCGTCGCTGACGATCCGCCAGGACGACGAGCCGACGGCGCGCGCCCGGGAACACCGCCTCGAGTGCCGGGATCACCTCGTGGCGTACGCGGCTCCGCAGAAACCGGGGATCGGCGTTGCTCGGGTCAATGATCGGCTCGATCCCGAGCGCCGCGCAATACGCCGCGGTCGCGTCGCGCCAGACGCGAAGGATCGGTCGCACGAGCCCGCGCTCCCGTTCGGCCATCGCGGGCAACCCCACGGGGGACGCACCGGCGAGCATGCGCATCAGCACGGTCTCCGCCTGGTCGTCGGCGGTGTGCCCGAGGGCGATCACCGATGCGCCGACGCGGGTCGCCTCGGATCGAAGGGCGGCGTGTCGGGCATTGCGCGCGTGATCCTGGAGGGACCCCCCGGGTTGCACCGCCACACGGATCGACCGGAAGGCCAGTCCGCGAGCTTCGGCGAGCGTGGCCACAACGCGCGCCTCGCTTGACGACCCTTCCCGAAGGCCGTGGTCGATATGGGCGACGGTCAGTCGCCACCCGCGCGGCGGGGCGAGGCGGGCGAGTGCGTCGAGCAGCGCGGTGGAGTCCGCGCCCCCGCTGCATGCGACAAGCACCGCTTCACCCGGCGCGATCACAGCGCGACGATCCACAGCGCTCGCAACCGCGCGCCGCACTCGTGCGACGGCGGCGACGCGCTCGCGCGGCGGCAGAGCCCCGGAGTCTCCGGGCGTGGTGGCGGTTCCTGGATTCGAACCAGGGACATACCGGGTATGAACCGGCTGCTCTACCACCTGAGCTAAACCGCCAAGCAATGCGCTGGGGAAAGAAATTGCGGCGGTCGGATTCGAACCGACGACCTTCGGGTTATGAGCCCGACGAGCTTCCACTGCTCCACGCCGCCCACAGAGGATACCGCACGTGGCCGCAGCCTCCCGGAGGATCCGGCGTTCAGTGGGGCGTCGGGGTGGGTGTCGGTGTCGGGACGATGAGCGGCTGCGGCGTCGGTGTCGGTGTCGGGGTGGGTTTCGCCGTCGGTGACGCGGTCGGCGTCGTGACGGCCGGCACCTTGAAGACCGGCAGCGGAACCGAGACGCCACCCGATGCGGGTGTCCCGGCACCGGGAGGCCTCAGGACGTAGAGGCGCTCCCCCGGGAAGATGTAGCCGAGCTGACGCGCCTCCTGCTCAAGCCACGCAACCGTTTGCGCGTCGGCAATCTCGCGTTGCCGATCGGAGATCTGCTGCACGAGCGATGAGTTCTGGGCTGTCAACGCAGCCACCTGGGCATCGAGATTCCGGCTCTGCGCCACCTGGCCGTAGACGGCGAACGCGACCAGGCCGCAGATCCCGGCAATGAGCACGACGGCAATCCGCCGCAGCGTGATCGGGCTGTCAAGTGCAGGACGTTGAGTTGGACGGATGACGCGTTCCTCTGCCTGGGCGCCGTCTGAGACGAATGGGACGATGTGGCGCCGGGTGTCGGCATAGGATGGGCCGCAATCGCTGTTTTGACAAGGACCCTGAGCGAAGAGGTCGTCAACGAGCCGACCACTCGGGGCGAATGGTCAGCCCGCGGCGCTCTCCCAACGCGTGAGCCACGCTGCCTCGTCGAGATCGTGGAGGTCCACGCCGTCGCGCCGTGCCTGCGCCTCCAGAGCCCGGAACCGCCGCGCAAACCGGGTCGCACGTCCGCGCAGCGCCTCTTCGGGATTGACGCGAAGGCGTCGCGCCAGGGCCACGACCGCAAAGAGCAGGTCGCCGACGGCATCCTCCGGGTCGAGCGCTTCGGTTGCCCAGTCCTCGCCGCGCTCAGTCTCGTGTGCGCTGCGCCCGGCGATGTCCTCGATGCGGCGCAGTGCGCCATGCACGTTGTCGAGCGCAACAGACGCTGTCGGCGTCTCGTCGAATCCGACTCGTGCGGGACGCTTCTGCACGCCCTGCGCGTGCGCGAGTGCGGGGAGCGCTGCAGGCACCCCGTCCAGCAGCGATAGTCGTTCCCGCTTCTCCGCGGTCTTCAGCTTCTCCCAGTTGACGACGACGCCGGCCGGACCGTCGACCGCGACGTCACCGAAGACGTGGGGATGGCGATGGATCATCTTGGCGCGCACGTCGACCGCCACATCGCCGATGTCGAAGCCGCCCTCCTCCTCCATCGCGATGGCGCTGTGCATGAGCACCTGGAGCAGGAGGTCGCCGAGCTCCTCGCGCAGCGTCGTGGCGTCTGCGGCGTCGATTGCCTCGAGCACCTCGTAGGTCTCCTCGAGCAGGTACGGGCGCAGGCTGCGATGCGTCTGCTCGCGATCCCACGGACAGCCGCCCGGCGCCCGCAGCTGCTCGATGACCTCGTTGAGCGCGCGCAGCGCCTCCACCGACTCCTCACGCATGCGCGCTCGTTTCCGCCTGCCAGGCGTCGCGGTTGCGAGCCCGGACCAGCCGCCCGAGCTCTCGGAGGATCGGCTCGAGCGTTGTCTGCCATGCGTCGCCGATATGCAGCTGCGACGGCGTGGCGGTCACGCCGCGAAACTGGCGCGCGACGCTCTGCAGGTCGAGACCGTGGTCGAGCGTCAGGCGCACGACGACACCGCGACCGCGCTCGGTGTCGACGCCCAGCGCACCGGCGGCCGCTGCGAGCAACCTGACTCGCAGGGAGTCGATGAGCGCCGATGTCGGCGCCGGCATCGGGCCGAAACGATCGACGAGCCCTCGAGCACGCTGATCAAGCTCCGCCTCATTGACGCACGCGGCGAGCTCCTGGTAGCAGCGCAGGCGGAGCCGCTCGTCGCTGACGAAGTCTGCCGGCAGGAATGCGGCAACCGGCAGCGTCACGGTCACCTGCGCCGGAGACTCCACGACAGGCTTGCCCTGAAGCGAGGTCACCGCGTCGGCAAGCAGATGGTTGTACAGCTCGAGTCCGACTGCGGCGATCTCTCCGTGCTGTTCCTCCCCGAGCAGGTTGCCGGCGCCGCGAATCTCGAGGTCACGCATGGCCAGTTTGAACCCCGCGCCGAGGTCCTGGAGGTCGCCGATCACATCCAGTCGCTTGTCTGCCTTCTCCGTCAACGAGCGCGCAGGCGGGTACATCATGTACGCGTACGCACGCTGTCCTGCGCGGCCGACTCTCCCGCGCAACTGGTAGAGCTGCGCGAGCCCCAATCGATGCGCGTCGTCGATGACGATGGTGTTGGCGTTGGGAATATCGAGACCGGACTCGATGATGGTCGTGCACAACAGCACATCGATATCCCCGTCGCCGAAGCGACGCATCACCGACGCGAGCATCCCTTCCTGCATCTGGCCGTGCGCGACCTCGATGCGTGCCTCAGGGACGAGCGCGCGCAGACGATCGGCGACCGCCTCGATGCCCGCGACACGGTTGTGCAGGAAGAAGCATTGACCGGCGCGTGCCAGCTCCCGAGTGATGACCTCGCGAATCAGCGAGTCCTCGCGAGCCGTGACGTAGGTTTTGATCGGTTGCCGCTCCTCGGGAGGCGTCTGGATGACCGACAGATCCCGGATACCCGCAAGCGACATGTGCAGCGTGCGCGGGATCGGTGTCGCCGACAACGAGAGCACGTCGACTGCGACACGGAGCTCCTTGAAACGCTCCTTCTGCAGCACGCCGAAACGCTGTTCCTCGTCGATGACCACCAGTCCGAGGTTCTTGAATTCGACATCCTTCTGGAGCAGACGGTGCGTCCCCACGACGATGTCGACCGCGCCGCTGCGCAACCCGGCCAGCGTGCGCGCGATCTCCTCGTCGCTGACGAAGCGCGACAACTGGCGCACGGTGATCGGGAATGCCGCAAGGCGTTCGGTGAACGTGCTGAAGTGCTGCTGGCAGAGAACGGTCGTCGGCACGAGCATTGCCACCTGCCGCCCTTCGATCGCCGCCTTGAAGGCCGCGCGCACGGCGAGCTCGGTCTTGCCGAAGCCGACATCGCCGCAGACCACGCGATCCATCGGCCGTGAGGCCTCCATGTCCCGTTTGATCTCCTCGAGAACGAGCACCTGGTCGGGCGTCTCCTGGTAAGGGAAGGAGCCTTCGAGCTCCTGCTGCCAGGCGCCGTCCGGCGCGTATGCGTGGCCCTGCGCCTGCTCTCGGCGCGAATAGAGGCCGAGCAACTCCCGCGCGACCTCCTCGGTCCGCTCCTTGACCCTGCGGCGCGTGCGTTCCCATTCCCCGGTGCCGAGCCGGGACAGCTTGGGGTGGGACTCGGCGCCGCCGACGTAGCGATCCACCCGGTCGAGATGCTGTGTCGGCACGAAGAGGCGGTCGCCCTCGGCGTACTCGAGGAGCATGTACTCGTGCTCGGCGCCGCTGTCGTCGGTGACGGCGCGCATCTCGACGAATCGCGAGATGCCGTGATCGCGGTGGACGACGAGGTCGCCGGGCGCGAACTGGAGCACGAAGGCCTGACGAGCCGCTGCTCCACTTGCCGCGCGCCGCGAACCACGCGCGGAGGTGGAGATCGCGCTTCGGGCCCCGCGCGCGAGTACGGAACGCCGCCGCTTGATGGCTCCGAACAGCTCGGCGTCGGTGTAGACGTGGACCGAGCCGTCTGCGACAGCGAAGCCCTGCGTGAGGTCGGCTGACGCCACGACGATGGCACCCGGGGGCAGTGCCGTCTCCGCCGCGGTGAAGTCCGGAGCGTCAATGGTGTCGGCCCCGTGTTCGGCCGCGAGTTCCTCAACCCGATGCTGCTGGCGGGAGGCAACCAGAACGCAGCCGAGACCCTCACGTTCGTGCAGGGCCTCACGAACGAAGGCATCGAAACGGCCCACATAGCTGTCCACGCCACGCCAGCCCAGGTCGACCGCTGCAGCGCCGCCTGGCGCCTCACGAACGAGGTCGAAGCAGGTGTGGTCTCCGAGCGCCCTGAACAGCATGTCGACCTCGATGAGGCCGGCCGATGCCCCGTGCGGCAATTCCCCGCGGGCCTCCTCCTGGACCCGGAGCCCTTCGATCTCGATCGCGTGGCGCTCGGCGGTGGCGGTGAGGCGATTCCGGCCGCCGTCGAGGAGCACGACCGGCGCATCGATGTGGTCGAGCAGCGTCGACGGCGGGTCGGCGCCGAGGTATGGGAAGAACAGGTCGACGCCCTCGTCGTAGACGCCGGAGGCGAGCAGGCCGCAGTCGCGGTTCCACTGCTCGCGGACGTCATCGCGCAGAGCGCTCGTGTCGAGCGCTCGCACCGCCGCCAGCGCTCGCTCCACTGATCTCGGGCCGAGGTCGAGCTCGCGCGCCGGCCAGACCTGGGCGGACTCGAGCTTTCTGATCGACTCCTGCGTGGCCGGGTCGAAGACGCGAAGGTCGTCGACGTTGTCACCGAACCACTCGGCGCGCCAGGGTCGATCACGATCGACCCCGAAGACGTCGACGATGCCGCCGCGCACGGCGAAGTCGCCCGGAGTCGAGACGGCGCTCTCTCGCCGGTAGCCGAGCTCGACGAGCCGCGCAATGAGCCGGTCCCGGGGAAGGACGTCCCCGCGTTTGACCTCCGTCAGGCTCGCGCCGACGACCTCGCGCGAGAGCGTCGGCCGGAGCAATCCGCGTGGCGATGCCACCACGAGGAGCGGTTCATCACGGGCGTGCAGCCGCATGAGCGTCGCCAGCCGGGCGCGCGTCACCTCTTCGGACGGCGGGACTCTGTCGAAGGGTGGGGTATCGCCGGCGGGAAAGATCGCGACGCCCGAGCCCCCTGCCCACACGAGCGCATCGGCGTAGACGCGCTCGGCCTCTGCTGAGACGACCAGGACGGTTCGACCGGCCTGCTCGCGCAACCACCAGGCGATCAGGCCGACGGCGCCGGACGGCACCCCACCGACGGCGCCCCCCTTTCCGGCGGCGAGTTCCCTCAGCTCCGGGAGGCGATCAAGCCGCTCCCGCAATGTCGCGGTGGCCACGGCGGACTGGGTGGGTCGGGAATCAGTCCGGGCTGGCACGGTTCCAGATGTTCATCGCGCTTTCGAGTCCGTCTCGCATGATCGCGACGGCCATGTTCGCCGCTCGTGTGAGGGCTGCCTCGACCTGCGGGCGCTCGTCGGGAGTGAAGGGGTCGAGGACGTGCTCGATCAGGTCGTTGCTGTCGCCGTCCCGGCCCACCCCGATGCGGATGCGCGGAAACGCGTCGGTGCGCCACGAGTCGATGAGCGACTGCACACCGCGATGTCCGGCAGCGCTGCCGCCGAGCTTGATCTTCACCCGGCCGAGGGGGAAATCAGCCTCGTCGTGGACGACGATCGCGTCCCCGGCCGCAGTCCCGAACTTGCTGGTCAGCTGCGCGGCAGCCTTCCCGCTCAGGTTCATGAACGTCTGCGGCCGCGCGGTGAGGACGTCATAACCGTCGATCGTCCCCTCTCGCACGCGCGCCGCGCCCTCGCGCCGCTCGCGACCGAACCTGCCGCGTCGCTCGAGTTCCTCAAGGCACATCCAGCCGACATTGTGCCGGGTGCGCGCGTACTCCCCGCCCGGGTTGCCCAGGCCGATGATCAATTGCGGCACGAGCGCCCTTCGTCACACATCAGCGGTCTCGAGCGCGGGCACGTCGCCGCCCGGGAGGAGCTCGCGAGTGAGCATCGTCATCAGCGCGGCGGGTCCCGGCTCCGCATGGTCGTGACCGAGGCAGTGGAGCAGACCGTGCACGGCGAGAAGCCGGAGCTCGCTCGCGCCGTCATTCGCCTGGCCCAGCGCGCGCTCGACCGAGATGGCGACGTCGCCGACCCGGGCGCGCTCGTCGGCCGGAAACGCCAGCACGTCGGTGGGCGCGTCGTTACCGAGGAACCGAGCGTTCAGCTCCCGCAACTCAGCGTCGTTCGTCAAGCGCAGGCACAGGCTGGCGCGCGCGGGCACGCGCAACCGATCTCCACATCCCCGAAGGAGCCGGCCGAGGCGCGCCTCGACGACAGCACGACGCTCGAGCGAGGTGAGCGATCGATCGCGGATGACGTTCACCCGCATGGACGCAGCTGCGTCAGGTGCTCTTGACGCGACGCTTCCGCGCTGCAAGCAACTTGCGCTTGCGACGCACGGACGGCTTCTCGTAGTGCTCGCGCCTGCGAACCTCTGAGAGGATGCCGTTCTGCTTGATCTTCTTGTTGAACCGTCGTAACGCGCTCTCAAAGGTCTCGCCTTCGCGGACCTTTACTTCCGACACGGTCGGAATCACCTCCTTTCGACTGGATCCGCACTTCTGGAGCGCGGACTGCAAAGTCTACCTTGACTCCCGGTCGCCGAGGAGCGCTCCGGCCAGCTCCGGAAGCACCGTGCCCGCCCGCCCCGAGAGGAGGAGCGATGCCATGCCGTCGAGATCGGTGGCTCCGTCGTTGACGATGATGAGCCTGCCTCCCTGGCGGATCGTCTCGAGCGGAATGCGCGCGGCCGGCCAGACGGAGAGCGTCGATCCCACCGCCAGGCAGGCATCAGCGAGGCGCGCCTCGTCGACCGCACGGTTCAGGTCGGCGGCAACGAGTGGCTGACCGAAGCTGATCGTCGCCGTCTTGAGCAGGCCCGCGCAGAGCTCGCAGTGGGGGTCGGCGTCGCCCTCGCGCACCCGGTCGAGCGCGACGTCGATCGGCATCCGCCGGGCGCACTCGAGACAGACCGCCTCGCTCGATGTCCCGTGCAGCTCGATGACGTTGACGGTGCCCGCTTTCTGGTGGAGGCCGTCGATGTTCTGCGTCACCACGACGGGTGCGAGGCCGGCTTGCTGCAGGCGGGTGATCGCCCGATGCGCCTCGTTCGGCTCAGCACCGGTGAGCTGCGACTCGAGACGCGCCTGCCAGCGCTCCACTCGTACCCCGCGGTCGCTGATGTAGCTCTCGATCGTGTAGCGATTCGGGTCCGTCGTCTTCCAGACCCCGTTGGGCCCGCGGAAGTCCGGGATGCCCGACTCGGTCGAGATCCCCGCGCCTGTGAAGACGAGGATGCGCCGGGCGTGCTGCAGCCACGGCAGCGCCTGCCCCAGGGCCGAGTCCGGATCCATCCGGGAATTGTCCGCCGACGGCAGCGACAGCCTCATGTCGCAGCAGCGGCCCAGAATCGACGCCGATGAGCGCGATCTCTCCACCCGACGCGCTTCCCGTCGCTGTGCTCGACGATGAGCAGCGTGTCGCCGTCGACCATGGCGACGGCCCCTGCCTGGTGCTCGCGGGGCCGGGGAGCGGGAAGACGCGAATCATCGTCGAGCGGTTTCACCGCCTCTCCTCGAGCGGCATCGGTGCGGGCCGGCAACTCGTCCTCACGTACACCCGAAAGGCGGCGGCGGAAATGCGCGAACGCGTGGAGCGGGTGCACGGCGGGTTCGCCGAGGAGGCCCCGCTCACCAACTACCACTCGTTCGCGCTCCGCGTGGTGCGCGAGTGGGGCTGGCTGCTCGGCATCTCGCCCGTCCTGCGAATCGCTGATGCCGCCGAGCAGTGGCTGCACGTCGAAGCGGTCCTCGAAGAGCTGCGCCCGAAACTGCTCTGGAATCCGCTGCGTCCGCATGATCTCATGGACCCTCTCCTCGACATCATCGGGACCGCGAAACAGGAGTTGGTCACGCCCGACGCGTACGCCGCATGGGCGGCGACGCGTCTGGAGGGGTGCGAGAACCCGGCTGAGCGGATCGTCCTCGAGCGTCACGCCGACGTCGCGCGCGTCTACGCACGCCTCGATGAGCGATACCGGCGCGCTGGGGTCTTCGATTTCGACGACTGCATCCTCTATGCGGAGCGCCTCCTGCGCGAGCAGCCGGCTGCCCGCAGCGGCGTCGCGGATCGGATCAGCCACGTGATGGTCGACGAGTACCAGGACACCAACTACGCGCAGGCGAAACTGGTTGAGACGCTTGTCGCCGATCACCGCAATCTCTTCGTCGTCGCCGACGACGACCAGTCGATCTACAAGTTCCGGGGCGCGAGCCGCGCCAATCTCGACCGGTTCTCCCGCGAGTACCCCGAGCATCGCCAGCTCGTGCTCACCCATAACTATCGGAGCACCGAACAGATCGTCACCGCATCGCGCGCGGTCATCAATGTCGCGAGTCCTGCGACGCGCATCGAGAAGCACCTGGTCGCGGAACGCGGCTCCGGCTCCGCCGTTGAGGTCTGGAGCGCTCCGGACGAGCGCAGCGAGGCGATGGCCGTTGCGCGTGAATGCGCGCGTCTGGTCGCAGGTGGCATGCGCCCCGCTGACATCGCGTGGCTCTTCCGGCAGCACGTCGACATGCGACCTGCGATGCGCGCACTCCGCCAGTGCGGTGTCGCGTACCAGGTTGCCGGCGGCCGGGGGTTCTTTCAGGAGCGCGAGATCAAGGACGCCCTGGCGCTGCTCGCGGCCATCGAGGATCCAGAGGACTCGCAGGCGCTGCTCCGCTGTCTGACGCTCCCCGGGTGGGGTGTCGCAACACCGGGACGCGTGGCGCTGGTGCGCGCGGCACATGAGCACGACCTGCCGCTTGCCACGCTCCTCATCGACGCCGGGGTCGAGGGGCTCGACGAGTCCGACCTTGCGGCGGCACGGCGGTGCGTCGAGAGCATTCACGAGCTGCACGCGGCAGCGCAGCGGGAGGATGTCCGCGATCTCTTCCAGCTGGCCCTCGAGGCGAGCGGATTTCTCGGCATCGTCGACGAGCAATCCGGTGTCGCGCGCCTGCAGATGGGCGCGAACCTGAACAAGTTCGGCGAGCTGCTCGAGGCGTTCGCCGACTGGAGTGACGACCGCCGCGTCAGCACCACGCTCCGATACCTGAGCGTCCTCCGCGACAGCCGTGAGGCGGGCGAGCTCGCGAGCATCGAACCGATCGAGGATGGGGTCGTGCTCCTCACCGCGCACGGTTCGAAGGGACTCGAATGGCCGGTCGTCTTTCTCTCGCGCTGCACCGAGCGTCGCTGGCAGGGACGAGCCAAGTCGTCGTTCGACCTGCAACTGCCCGACGAGCTGGTCCCCGAAGCGTCGCCGCCCGGTGATGTCGCCGTCGATGAGGAGCGCCGGCTCTTCTACGTCGCATCAACCCGAGCGCGAGACCGGCTCATCTACACATGGGCACGCTCATATCCACAGCCTTCGAGTGAGGAGCTGTGCACGCCGTTCCTGACCATGGCGATGTCCTTCCGCGGTGAGGTGCTGTCGAAGGACGTCGCGGTTGACAGCACCGTCGCACTCCGCGCGCCCCGTCCGGCCGGCACCCCCGCGTTGCAGCGCCTCTCGATCGCGGTGTCCGACCTGGGGGCGTTCCGGAACTGCCCCCGCCGGTACAACTACCAGCGCCGGTGGCATCTCCCGGTGCGTACCGACGCGCGCAGCTGGTACGGCACCATGATCCATGAGGTCCTTCGCGCGGCGGCGACGCAGCGGATGGGGGCGCAGACCGTCACCCCTGACAGCGTGGCGGCGATGTGGCAGTCGGCGTGGGAGCAGTCGCACGGACCCAAGGGACGCCACGCGGAGTTGCGCGCGCACGGCGACGAGCAACTGCGCCGCTACGTCGAATCGCCGGGATGGACCGATACCGTCATCAAGAGCGTCGAGGAGCCGGTGACCATCAACCTCGACCACGCCGACGTCGCGGGCCGGTTCGACCGTGTGGATACGCGCTTCGACGGTATCCCCACGGTCGTCGACTACAAGACCGGGCGTCCCAAGGATGAAGGCGCGTTACGCGCAGACCTGCAACTTCGCGCGTACGCGGTGGGACTGAGCCAGCGCGAGCAGGCTGACACCGTCGCCATCGAGTTCCACTACCTGCAGGGCGCGGTGACGCGGATCATCGCCGACAAGACGTTCCTGCGCAAAGCGCACGGACACATGTCAGCGACGGCACGCGAACTCTCCATCGCGTCGAGCACCGGAGCGTTCCCGCCCAAGCCGTCGCGATGGCAGTGTCAGCGCTGCGATTTCCGTACCGTGTGTGACGAGGGCCGCGCGGCCGCGCTCGCGGACGAGTGAAGCCGTCAGCCGCAGACCGCTCGCCCCTTTGCGATCAACCTCTGCACGAGGGACACGGCCAGGGTTGCCGGATTCGCAGCGGGTCCGGAATCGATGCTCAGCGCGTAGATCAGGTCCCCGGCGCGGACCTGGATATCGGTATGGATATCGCCGACGAAGGTGCCCGAGTAGGGGATCGAGCTGTACGGGGCGCCCTTGTCGATCTGATACAGAAGGGCATCGTCGCCCATCGCCGGAATCGTCGGGGTCACCTCGACACCGTTGCCGTACATGGGGATGTTATTCGGCCGATTCGAGGCCCGCTGTCCCAGCATCCATCGATCCGCGGAAGCGACCGTGCCGTAGTCGGTGACCTCTTCCGCGAGCTGCGAAACCCGCTTGGGAGCGGCCGCCGTGGTGGTCGCCCGGAAATACTCATTCGCATTCCCAACCGACCCATCTGTCCCGTCGTCGAGGAGCGCGCGCGGACCAACCTCACTCATCGGCGGCCCGGTCGGTTCGAGGCCGGGCGGCAGCTGAGCAACGTTCAGAAGGCCCACGGTCTGAATCGCGCAGGGTCGCGCTGACAGACTGACATCAGGAACGGTGTCCGCCGTTGGTTGCAGGGCCCGCGTACCGCCTGTCGGGACGCCGCACCCGCCAAGAATGATGCAGATACAAAGGCCGAAGACAACCTGTGCAGTGCGCTTCACTCGCATCCTTCTGGAGGTCAATCGGTTGATCACGTCGGGTCGCAAACGGAGTGGCCTTGAACAGTGGACACCCAGGAGCCGGTGCGCGGATGGAGATTGGCATCCTCTGCTGTAACAACCCGGCACAGATGCAGGATTCGGGCTCGGCATGCTGCGCTGGTATGGAGCCTCACACTCGTGGCGCGGGATCAGCCGGCGAGGAGGTAGCCGGTTGACCTAGCCGCGTGCGGTGAGGTCGTCCAGCATCGAGAAGAGACGCATACCCACGCGCTGCGGGTCGACACGGTATGCACCATGCTCGTACTCATTGGTGATCCAGGGGCGGCAGTTGCCCAGCAGTGACACGGTCTCGAGGGCCATGGTGCGCTCGACGTACTCGTCGTCCCAGTACAGCGTGCCGACAACGGGAACCCTGTTCGCTCGCAACTTCTCGATGTCATAGAGCGGCGCCCATCCCTCGTACTCGGCGAGAACGTCCGCGACGTCACGGAGTGGTTGCAGCGGCGGCAGCTCCTCGAGCATCCAAGGAAACACGGCCTCGCCGGTGAAGCATGGCGCGGGCTGCGCGTCGAGCGCATAGCGGCCGTCGGCCTTTCTAGCGCGCTCGGCAGCCCAGCGCGTCGCCGGCCCGTTGGAGTACGCAGCCTCATGGAGCACGGTGTAGATCGGATTCGTCGCCGGCGCCATGACATCGGCGATGTGTTCGTGGACGACACCGCTCAACATGCCGAGCTGTTCGAGATCGTTGTCCGCGCGCTCGACGATGCCGTGTAGCTCGGCACCGCCATATTGCAGCCCCAGCTTCACGCCGAGCATGAGGAAGCGCCGCGCGCTCAACCGCTGCCCGTGCGCGTCGACATCGCTGTTCGTCTCCAGGTGGTCGACGATGCGTCGCACCCGTTCCGCATCCATGGGAAAGCGCGCGTAGTAGTCGGCGTTGCGGCTTGCGACATGGTTGAACAGCCGCGTGCAGATCTCCTCGGTCTCATGCAGCACCGGTGCAAACCCGCCGGTGATGATCACGCCGAGCAGATGCTCGGGGAGCTGCGAGAGATAGGTCAGCGAACAGAAGCCGCCGAAACTCTGTCCGAACACGTACCAGTCCGAGTCCTCACCGTACAGCGTCGCACGCAGGCGGTCGGCGTCACGGATGATCGAGTCCTGCCGGAAATTGCGGAGATATGCGCCACACGCGACCGGGTCGGCAAAGGGCAGGGCCCTCGCATCGAGCGGCGTGCTCATCCCCGTGCCGCGCTGGTCCAGCAGGAGCACGCGATAGCGCGTCAGCAGCTGTTCGAGCCAGCTCCCCCGGTGATCCGGGAATGCGACCTCATGACCGGGACCGCCTTGAAACCAGACGATCGGCCGGACATTCTGATCGCCTGCCTTCTCAGCGGCAACGACCTCGCGCGCATGCACGGTGATCTGCGGACCGGACGGCTCGTTCCAGTCAACCGGAACACTGATCCGGTGCGGCGTGACGAGCATCCGGTCGACGGCGACGTGTGGTGACATCACGCGATTGTCGCCGACGAATGGCGCGACGGGCGCCGACTCAATCCTTCTACGGATGCAGACGGAACTCGCGCCAGAAACCGACCAAAGAGGTTTCGTCGCCTTCGGGCTCGACATCCTCGGGGAGCTGTGTCCGCCAGGGGAGCATCAGATCGAAGACAACCTCCTGGATGGTCCAGAGGATGTCCATGACCTCGGTGATCTTGACCTGACGGCGCGCCAGCGCAGTCTCGACCGTGGACATCGCATCGGCGTCGCCCGTCTTGCGGACGGCGCCTTTCGCGAAGACGAACACCTTCCGCGCCCGTTCGGCGACGTCGGGTGGAACTTCCTTGATGCCCTGGAGGTGGGTTTCCTCGCAGAGCTCGATGGCGCTGTCGACCCGTTCGACCAGCCGGCGGAGTCGAGTACGCTCGACAACCTCGCGACGGTGACGGCGGCGAGCGGCATGCACTTCTTCAGTGGCGCTCCCGATGAGAAGCCCCGGGTCGACTACCTGACTACGCTCCAGTACCACGGGTTCTCTTATCACACCGCCTAGCCTACCGGCTGGGGTCGTTGACATCAACAGCACATTTAGGGTGAGATTGATGCATGGACCGCATCAATGCCGATCTTCTCCGCACTTTTGTCGAAGTTGCCAAGGTTGAGCACCTCGGCAGAGCGGCGGAAGCGCTGCAAGCGGATCAATCAACCGTCTCCCGAAAGATCGCCCGTCTCGAGGAAGAGGTCGGGGTGCAGCTCTTCGAACGGATCGGGCGCAACATCCGTCTGACCCAGGCCGGCCGGCGCTTCGTCAGCCGCGCCGAGCGCCTCCTGGATGACCTCCGCGACGCCGTTGCCGAGGCTGAGGGCGCCGTGGCCGCCGAGAGCGGACGCGTCTGCGTCGCCTTCCTGCACACGGTCGGAGCACGCTGGCTCCCGGAGCGCCTGGCCCGCTTCCTCGAGAGCTATCCGGCGGTCCGGTTCACGCTCGAGGAAGGCACCACCGCCGAAGTGATGAGCGGTGTTCTTGGTGGCGACTACGACCTGGGCATCCTCGGGCCGCCGCCGACCGGCGTCGTCGACCTCGAGATCCATCCACTGTTTCGGGAGCGCGTCGCGGTGGTGGTCCCCGGCAACCATCGGCTCGTCGGGCGCAGCTCGGTCACCCTCGAGGACGTTGCCGGCGAGCCGCTCATCCTTCCCCGTTCGCGAAGCGGGCTCCGGCGTGTCATCGACGCAGCGTTCGCCGCGCAGGGTCTGACCACGCACGTGGCGTACGAAGGTGACGATTTCACGATTGTCCAGGGTCTCGTCGAAGCCGGCCTCGGAACGACGCTCATGCCGATGCCACTCCCGGTGCCGAGCACTCGGGTGGCGGTCATCCCGCTTCGCGACCCGCCGATCGCGCGTACCATGGCCCTCTGCTGGGATCGGCGGCGAACCCTTCCACCAGCCGCCAATCTCTTTGCCCAGCGGCTGATCGCCGAGGCCAGCGAACCCTTCGATCTCGCGGTCAGCGCCTGACCACCCGACCGTTCCCCTTCCTCATATGAGCATCGCAATCGTTCTGATCGTCATCGCTGCCCTGCTCGCCGCCGGCGGGGTTGCCGCCCTCGTGCTCGGCACCCGAGGTCGGACGCCATCGCCGTCGTTCGTGCCACAGGTGAGCCAGGTTCTCGCCAACGCGCACCAGCAGGCCGCTGCCGTGGTGGCCGAGGCGCGCACCTCAGCGCTCCATTCGCATGAGGCGGCGATGGAGGAGGTGGCGGAGCGCCTGGCATCGGTGGAGAGCCGCGAGGCCCTCATCGCCGAACGCCACAAGCATCTCCGGGAGCGGCGGGAGGTGTTCGACGAGCGTCGCTTCGCGTATCGGAAGCGCCGCGACGAGATCGAGGAACGCCGTGCCAAGGTCGCCGAGCAGGGCGAGGAGATCGCAGCCACGCTTCGTGCCAAAGCCGCGCTCGATCGCGACGCGGCGGCGCTGCTGGTCCTCGATCGCGTCGCATCGGAGCTCGTCGCCGAGCGCGGCGCCCTCGTCGAGGCGACCGTCGCCGACATCATCGGCGAGCGCGTCGAGACGAGCGCCAACGACCTGATCCTCCAGGCGGTCGAACGTCAGGACGCTTCCAACGTCGACACTGCGCCGCGGATCTCCCCCTTCTCGCTCGAGGGCCTCGACGATCACGCCCAGGAGCGGATTCTGTCGGCCCTCGCGGTCATCGCCGAGCAGACGGGCGCCGAGCTCGGGGTCGACACGGAGAAGCAGCAGGCGACGCTTCGGACCGTTGATCCGATCGGGCGTGAGATCGCGCGCCAGGCTGCGCTTGAGGTCGTCGACCGGCGTATCCAGGCCTCCGAGGTCCCGCCCCTGATCCAGAAGACGCGGCGCTCAACGCAGCGCAAGGTCATGGAGGCGGGCGAGCGCGCGCTCTGGCTCATGCAGATCGAAGGGCGCCCCGAGCTCGCCGAGCTTGTCGGCACGCTGCACCACCGGTTCTCCTACGGCCAGAATGCGCTGTTGCACTGTCAGGAGACCGGTCACCTCTGCGGCGTGCTCGCCGCCGAGCTCGGCCTGCCGCAGAGCACGGCGCGCGAAGCAGGCATGCTGCACGACATCGGCAAAGCGGTCGACCACGACGTCGAAGGCGTGCACGCGATCATCGGCGGAGAGCTGCTCCGCGTCCTCGGAGTCGACGCCGGCATCGTGCACGCGGTGAAGGCGCATCACTTCGATGAGGAGCCGTCGACCGACCTGGCGATGCTGACGATCTGCGCGGACGCGATCTCCGCGTCGCGGCCCGGCGCACGGCGCGACACGCTCGCCACGTACCTGCTGCGTCTCGAGCAGCTCCAGACCATCGCAACCCGTCATGGCGGTGTTGACCGCGCATTCCCGCTGCAGGCGGGGCGGGAGCTGCGCGTCTTTGTGAAGGCATCCCAGGTCAAGGACACCGACATGCCCCCGCTCACCGCCGAGATCGCGCGAGAGATCGAGTCCGAGATGCAGTATCCGGGCGTCATCAAGGTCACCGTGATCCGGGAGACGACGGCGATGGCGACTGCGCCGGCGCAACTCGTGCCCGTCCGCGCGGCGGTCGCCGAGCACGCCGGCCACCATGAGCCCGAGCTCGACGACGACGTTGACGACGTCGACACCGGCTCAGACGACGCCTGACGCAAACGGGGGCGTGACACCCCCGGGCGGGTCCAGCACCCTTCGGCACCGCGGCGTTCTGCGTCCGTACGCTTCGCAGGGCTCCATACTCGCCGCGTTCTTGTCGTCGCCATCGAGCCATCAACCGCGACGAGCACTCCCGCGCCGACGCAACCACCGAGGACCCGTCGGCCACCGCCGACAACCTCCGTCGAATGTTCCAGCCCCGGACCCTTCCTCAAGGTCACGTTGGGGGACGACCATCACGTCGCCGATCGGCTCCCTTCTGAAGATCCCGAGAAGCGGCTAGAGCGCTTCAGCGATGACGCGAGCTGTTTCGGCGGGACGCTCGTGGAAGAACAGGTGCCCGCAGCCGTCGAATGGACGCAGCGTCGCATCGGGAATCTGGCGCGCGAGGATCCGCGCGTTCTCGTAGGGCGTGACGGCATCGTCGGTGCCGTGGAGCACGAGTGCCGGCGCAGTCACACCGGCCAGCCGTTCGAACGAGTCGTCCGCTTGCGACATCGCGAGGATTTGCGATGAGAAGACGCGCGGACCCACTGGATTGCGAGCACGTTCGGTGATCTGGTCCTCGATGAACGCGGGATGCGTACGCTGAAAGTGCGGCGAGTAGAGCACCGTACACGCCTGCCGGTACGCATCCTCCGGCGTGCGGGCCCCCCTGCCGAGCAGAGCGGCCCGGTCGGCGGGATTCGCGGCCACGCCACGGCCGCCGCCGGGCGCTGTGGCCGCGAGGATGAGTCGCGCAACGCGCTCGGGGTGATCGACCACGAGGTGCTGCGCGATCAATCCACCCATCGATGCACCGAGCACCGCGGCCGCCCCCACGCGCGCCGCATCGAGGACCGCGACCGCATCGAGCGCCATGTTCGCCAGGGTGATGTCGCCACCGTCGCCCGACTCGCCGAGGCCGCGCGGGTCGTAGGTGATCACGCGGAGGCGGCTGCTCAGGTCCGGCATGATCGGATCGAAGACCGAGCTCCGCGCGCCGAGTCCCGGGATGAGGAGGAGCGACGTACCCTCGCCCGCCACGAAGACGGCGAGCTGGACGCCGTCGAGGGTCGTGGCCGACAATCGTTCGCGAGACACGTCGACACCATACCGGGCGATTGGTGCCGCACCATGCGTGCAGGCATGCCTCGCTTCTTCATCGACACCTCCCAGATCGAGGACGACCGCGCCACGCTCATCGACGCGGACGCGGAGCATCTTGCGCGGTCGCTGCGCGCACGTCCCGGCGAGATGATCGTCGTCATCGCCGGCGGTGCCGTCGAACACGGCGTCGTCCTGCGGGAAGTCACCCCTTCACGGGTATCGGGCGCCGTCGTCTGGAGCAGGCCGGTGTCGGGAGAACCACGTCTCGCGGTCCACGTGCTCCAGGCGATTCCTGCGCAGACGATGGACGCAACCATCGAGGCGCTCACCGTGGCAGGCGCGGCATCGATCCGCCCGGTGCTGACGGGCCGCACAGTGGTGCGTCCTGATCCCTCGCAGGCCGCGCGTCGGGAGGAGCGCTGGCAGGCCATCGCGCGCGAAGCAGCGCAACTCGCGGGTCGCGCGGCTCCTCCCGCTGTGTCGTCGGTGATGTCGCTGCGCGAAGCCCTCGCGCACCTTCCGGCAACCGCTCACCTGCTCGCGTGCGTCATACGCCGTGACTCGACGGCGATTCACGCGATCGCAACGACGTCGCTTGCGGAGATCGCGCTCGTCATCGGTCCCGAAGGCGGCCTCGACGGCGCGGACCTGGACGCGCTGGCCGCTGCCGGCGCCGCGTATGTCCACCTCGGCCCGCGAACACTGCCGAGCCGCCTCGCGGGCGCCGTCGCGACGGCGCTGCTGCTGGCCGGCGCCGGCGATCTCGACTCGATCGCGGAGCCACCGCCGCAATGAGCGTCCCCGCAGAGCGTCCGCTGCGTGTCGCACTGACCGTCCTGGGATGCAAGGTCAACTTCGCGGAGATGGCCGATCTCGCGGGCAAGCTCGCGGCAGGTGGTTGCGAGGTCGTGCCGGAAGGTGAGCAGGCGGACGTGCGCGTGCTCAACTCCTGCACGGTGACGGCGCAGGCCGACGCCACGACGCGGCAGCGCATCGGGCGCCTGCGTCGCATGGATCCCAGGGCCCACCTCGTGCTCACCGGCTGCAGCGTCGACGCCAATCCAGGCGCGTACACGAACATCGACTCCATCTTCGCGAACCGCGACAAGGACAGCATCGCGGACCACGTCCTGTCCATGGCGTCGCAACGCACGGCTGCCGCGACACATGGAACCGCGGGGATGCGCTCGCGGGCGTTCATCAAGGTGCAGGACGGATGCGACCACCGCTGCACGTACTGCATCGTCTGGCGCGCCCGCGGTGACTCGATCAGCCTCCCGGCCGATGCCGTGCTCGAGCGCGTGCGGGCCGCCGTCAGTGCCGGTCATGGCGAGATCGTGCTGTGCGGCGTCGATCTCGGGTCGTACGGCCGTGACCGCGGCACCGACCTGGCTACGCTGCTCGAGACGCTGCTGGACTCCTGCGGCCATGCGCGCATCCGTCTGAGCAGCATCAATGCCAACGACGTCTCCCCTGCGCTGATCAGCCTCAATGCGCACCCGCGACTGTGCGCGCACTGGCATATGCCGCTGCAGAGCGGCAGTGATCAGGTGCTCCGGGCCATGCATCGCGGGTATCGACGCGCGCAGTACCTGCGCGTGGTCCGCGAGCTTCGCGCCGTGAACCTGCTCACCGAGTTCACCACCGACATCATGGTGGCGTTTCCCGGCGAGACCGACGAGGACCATGCAGCGACGCTGTCGCTCGTCGACGACGTCGGGTTCCTCGCCGGACACGTCTTTCGCTGGTCGCCTCGTCCGGGGACTCCGGCGTCGGAACGCAGCGCCAGAGTGGATGACGCAATCGCACGGCGGCGGAGTGCAGAGGTGCGCCGAGCCACACAGCGCACCGGAGCCGCCTCCCGTGAGCGCGCGTGCAACCGCGTGCACGAGGTGGTCTGGGACGAGGTGGGCGACGCCGCCCACGGCCTCACGGCCGGCTATCACGAGATCGTCGTCGACCCCGCGCGCGGCGTGCGTCAGGGAGGGCTCAGCCTGGTTCGCGCAGAATCCGTCGAGGGCGACTGCCTGCGCGGTACCCTGCTGCGCTCATGAGCGATTGCATCTTCTGCGCCATTGCGGCCCACGAACTCCCGGCAACGATCCTGCGTGAGGACGACGAGGTGCTCGCCATCCGCGACGTCAATCCGCAGGCTCCGATCCACGTGCTCGTCCTGCCACGCGATCACATCATGTCCGTCCTCGAGCTGACCCCCGCGCAGGATCACCTCTGGGGCCGGCTGCTGCACGTCGCCCAGTCGATCGCCGAGGACGAGGGTGTTGACGAGACCGGATTCCGTCTCGTGATCAACACAGGCGCGAACGGCGGTCAGACCGTCGATCACCTGCACGTGCATCTGCTCGGCGGCCGCCGGATGACCTGGCCGCCTGGCTAGTGCGCCGGCGCTGAAAGGGGCGCGACGCGCACGTCGTTGCCGATGGCGCGCCGCGCTTGAGAGGGGGGCTGAACCGGGCCGTTACGCGCTGGGCGCGTGTTCGATGGTCTGTCGCGTGGCGCCGATCGTCACCGGGATGCGCTGCGGCGCGGCCTTCTGCGCACGCGGGATCTCGACGCGGAGCACGCCGTTCTCGAACGTTGCGGTGATGTCCTGCGCGCGCACTTCGGCGGGAAGACCGACCTGGCGGAACACAGACGTCGAGCGGCGTTCGCGACGCACGTAGGTGGTGTCCTTGGTGGTCTCGGTGCTGCTACGCCTGCCGGCGATCGTGAGCACGCCGTCGTCGAATGTGACCTCGACATCGTCGGGCGCGAGGCCGGGGACCGAAGCCTCGATGGTGAACGCCGCATCCGTCTGCCGGATGTCCACGGGAAGGCTCGTGTACTCGACGCCTTGACGCGACGTCGTCGCGGCGGCGGGCTGGAAGAGATGATCCATCTGCGTGTGCAGGTCGAAGATGTCGTTCCACGGATTCCAACGCACTATCGCCATCGCAATGCTTCCTTGTCGTGATGTCTGCTCTGGCCGCACACCCTGCGGCACAAGGGTTTTACCCGCGACGTTCGCGCGATAAACATCGCGAGCGTGCGTCGCGCCGATCAGCCGCGGAACGCGTCGCGCAGTGAGTCGAAGAAGCCTTTCTTGACCTCGGCCGGCTTGCCCTCTCGCCCGCCGAGTTGCTCGTAGAGGGCACGGTCGTGATGCGCGAGATGGCTCGGCACGACGACGCGGACGACACAGATGAGATCGCCGCGGCGGCCGGTGCGCACATGCGGCACGCCGAGCCCGTGCAGCTTCAACTGACGTCCGGGCTGGGTCCCGGCCGGGACCTCGATGGGATGATCCCCATCGACCGTCGCGATCGTGATCGTGTCACCGAGGACCGCCTGCGGTACCGAGATCGGGAGCTCGTACAGGAGATCCTGCCCGCGTCGAACGAGGTTCGGGTGCGGTTTGACCCGGAAGCCCAGGTACAGATCCCCTGAGGGTCCGCCACGCGGCCCCGGCTCACCTTCTCCGGTCAAGCGCAGCGTGACGTCGTCGTCGACGCCGGCGGGAATGGTGACCTCGACCGTGTGCCGGCCCTGAATGCGACCCTGTCCGCGACACACCGCGCAGGGATCGGTGATCACCTGACCCTCGCCATGACATGTTGGGCAGGCGGTGACGTTTGTGACCTGGCCGAAGATCGACTGCATCTGCCGCCGCACCTGGCCCGCGCCACCACACGTTGCACACTGCGTCGCCTTTGTACCCGGCTTGGCACCCGAGCCGCCGCATTCGGTGCACGCGGTCGCCCGCGGCACCTCGACGGTGCGCTTGGCACCGAAAACGGCCTCCTCGAACGTGATCTCGATGTTCATGCGCAGGTCATCGCCGCGCTGCGGCCCTGTCTGTCCGCGCCGGCGACCGCCGCCGCCGAAGAACATATCGAACAGATCGAAGGCTGAATCGAAGGAGAAGTTGCCGAAATCAGGCGGCGCGGCGCCGTCGGCGACGTGCCCGTACGCGTCGTAGCGCTGACGCTTCTGTGGGTCGCTGAGGATCGAATACGCCTCCCCGACCTCTTTGAACTTCTCCTCCGCAACCTTGTCCCCGTTGTTGCGGTCGGGGTGATACTGCATCGCAAGCTTGCGGTACGACGCCTTCAGCTGCTCGGGCGTGCAGTCACGTGGGACGCCGAGCACTTCGTAGTAGTCGCGCTTGGCGGTTGCCATCGCCCTTATTTCGCAGTCGAGACGTTGCGTGGGTGCACGACGCGCACGATCGCGGGGCGAAGCAACCGGTCGTGCAATCGATAGCCGGGAACGAGCTCCGCGACGACGGTGTCCTCATCGACCTCGTCGGATTCCTCAGCGGCGATTGCCTCGTGCAGCGAGGGATCGAACCGCTCGCCGACAGCCGGCACGCGCACGACACCGAGACGCTCGAGCGCCGTCTCGAACTCGCGCACGACGAGCTCGAGTCCGCTCACAAAGAATTCCTCGGCCCCCGCCTCGCCCGCGTGCTCGACGGCGCGGCGCAGGTTGTCGAGCACCGGGAGCATCGCGCGCGCGGCGTCCTCGCTCTCGTAGCGGCGCACGTCCACGATCTCCTGGGCCTTGCGTCGCTTGAAATTCTCGAAATCAGCCGCAAGCCGCAGGTAGCGAGCGTCGCGGTCGTCGATTTCCTCGGTCGCGGCCTCGTCGATCTCAGGCTCATCCGACGGGCGCGGATCGTCGAGGTCGCGTGCTTCGTCCTTCGTCATGCGATCACTATGCCCACGGTCAGCTCAAAGCACGCCCGACGGCGCGTCCGACCCGCTGCGCCACGTAGCGGACGCGCGGGCTCACCTGGGCGTACGCCATCCGCGTCGATCCGAGCACGCCGATCGTACCCCGGCGCTCGGGCCCAGCGCGGTACGTCGTCAGCACCAGGCTGCAGCGTGAGAGCTCGGCCATGCCGCTCTCGCGGCCGATCATGATCTGCACCCCGTGGTCGAGGTCCGCGGCACTGATCAGCGCCGCGAGCATGCGCTCCTCCTCCACGACCTCGATCACCTGCTGGAGCAGGTCGACATCGCCGAATTCGGGCTGATGGAGGAGGTTGCGGACGCCGTCATGGAGGATGAGGGTGTCCCGTTTGGCGTCGTTGACAGCCATGAAGGCGACGATCTGGCCGAGGAGGTCGCGCTCGAGGGCCGCATGCACGCCGACCGACTCCGGAAGCCTGGCAATCTCCGTGGCATCGAGACCGACCACCACCGCGTTCAGGCCGGCGGCGATCGCGCTCAGGACCGACTGGTCGGTTCGGGCGTGCAAGCTCAAGGCCTGCTGACGGACCAGGTTCCCCTCGAGGACAAGCACGAGCAAGGCTTGGCTGTCGTTCAGCTTGACGAGGTCGAGGTGCTTGACCCGATCGCCGAGCGCGCGCGGTGCAGTCACGAGGCTGACCGCGTCCGCGGCCTGCGCGAGTGCGGCCGCCGCGATCTCGAGGATGTCCTCCACGCCCGTCGGCATGACGGCGAAGAACGGGTCGACCTGACGGCGCACAGCGGCCGGCACATCCTCTTCATCCATGAGGAAGTCCACGTAATAGCGGTAGCCGAGGTCGGAGGGGACGCGCCCCGCCGAGGTGTGCGGCTGGATGAGGTACCCGACCTCGCTGAGCGTCGCCAGCTCATTGCGGATCGTCGCGGATGACCAGGTCGCGAGGTGCACGGCAAGTGACGCCGATCCCACGGGAATGCCCGTGCGCGTGTAGTCCGCGACGACGGCCTTGAGAATCTGTTGCTTGCGCTGATCGAGCGGGACTTGTTGCACTTCAGGCCAGAGGAGACGGTGGGGAGCGGCCGTCCGCCGGCCACTTAGCACTCGTCAGGGTTGAGTGCCAAGCGTACCAGCTCTAGGCCGCCTGGTCGCCCACCAGCCGGAGGGTCACCTGGTTGAGGACTGCCTCGCCGCGAACGGTCGCTCGGACCCGATCGCCGTCGACGACCACGAGTCCAAGGCCTTCGAGCGAGCGCGCTTCCGCAACCCGGGTGGGATCGATGCGCACGCCCTCGCGGAGGCGCAACCCGAGCATCAGCCCCTCCTGCTCACGCATCTCCGACCCGACGGACTCCGATCCGGTGACCGCCAGAGCGCCGTCACGGATCGCGCGCCCGTATGCCGCGATGCCGCGTCCGTGCCAGTAGCGAACCGACACGGTGTCCGCCGCGGCGTCAAGACCGAGCGCTGCCGCAGCCGATGCCGGGACGTGACCGTGCGCGCCCACCCCGGCCGCGAGGTAGTAGCCGTTATGCCAGTAGACGAGGTTGTGCCGGCAGGCCTGGCCGGGCACAGCGAAGTTGCTCACCTCGTACTGTTCGTAGCCCCGTGATTCGAGCACCTCAACCGCGAGGCGATGCTGACGAATCGAACGCGCGCCGTCCACCGGTGTCACGAGCCCTCGCCGCACCGATGTGTGCAGCGGCGTCCCCGGTTCGACGGTCAGTTCGTAGCAGGAGACGTGGGTCGGCCCGGCCGCGATGACCCGTTCCAGGGTGCGCCGCCACCTCGTGTCACCCAGACCCGGCACCGCATAGATGAGGTCGCAGTTGATCGACGCGAAACCGGCGGCTCGCACCTCGGCGACGGCGGCGATCGCACGGTCGGCGTCGTGCACGCGCCCGAGGAACCTGAGCGCGTCGGCTTCGAGGCTCTGCACGCCGATGCTGATCCTGTTGATGCCGGCCTCGCGCCAGACACGCGCACGCTGTTCGCTGATGCTGGACGGATTCGCCTCCATGGTGAACTCGGCGGTGTCCGCAACGGCAAACGTGCTGCGCACCGTCGCCACCAGTGCAGCAACCGACTCGGGCGCAACCAGCGACGGCGTGCCGCCGCCGATGAACACGGTGTCGAGCACGAGCCGCCCCATCAGCTCGCCGAGGCGGGCCACCTCGGTGCGCAGCGCATCCATGTACGCCTCAGATCCGGTGGTGCCGGCGACACTCGTGAAGTCGCAGTACTCGCACTTCCGCTCGCAGAACGGAATGTGCACGTACAGGGATCGCACGTCGCTGAAGCTGACGGTCAGGGCGTCGGGTCCTTCGGTTGCGCGTCACGCGCGTCCGCTTCGTCGAGCCGGGCGACATTCGACCCCCCACCCGATGCCGTGGCTGCCTTCGCGTCGGGAGCCGGCTTGGGTTCCTTGGGTGGTCGCGAACCGCGCGGCGGCGGCGGCTTGATTCGCATGCGCCGGTACAGCGGGGGATAGAGATAGAACGTCCCCACAAAGCTCAATACGTCGATGATGGCCAGGCCGGTGATGGCGACCGGTGTGGAAACGACGGTCGCGCTGCTTGCAGCGGCTGATGCGGAGGACGACGGGGACGGGGACGCCGCCGCGCTCGGTGCTGGGGACGTTGACGACGTGGGGAGCGGCGTGGCTGTTGCCGACGGCGTGCCGTTGGTCGTCGCCGGGGATGACGAGCCGAAGCCGCCCACCACGAACGTGAGGGCGACGAACAGGGCCAGCCAGATGAAGTACTGGAAGATGCCCGCCATGATCGACTCCATGAAGCGCAGCGCCCGCGTCTCCTTGGTGATGAACTTCGCGATCGGTGCAGCAACGAGCGCGGCTGCGAGGACGATCAGCGGGTTGTAGCTGAGCCCGAGGAGGTAGAGACCGAAGTCCGGGCGCGGCGCCGTCAGCGTGAAGAACGCGGCCGCTCCGACGATGAGCTCGGCGCCGGCGATGCACGCAACGAGGATCGCGTAGGAGCGTTTCGCCCACGGGACGAAGGGCTCATCGATGCGGCGCGCGCGCGGCGGCGGGCCGCCCTTGCCGGGCTTGGCGGCTTTGGGCTGTGGCTTGGCGTTTGCCGACTTGGGCTCGGGGCCGCTGCGCTCCTTCACCTGTGCCGTCTGCTTGGTGAGCGAAACCTCGGCGCGCGTGCTTCGCTCCACGGCATCGGGGCGGCGGCGGGGGCGTTTGCGAGGCGGATTGGGCCGTGGCATCAGCGGTACATCTACTCCTCGTCCATCTTGAGCACGGCCATGAAGGCCTCCTGCGGGATCTCCACGTTGCCCACCCTTTTCATGCGGCGCTTGCCCTCGCGCTGCTTCTCGAGCAGCTTGCGCTTTCGTGTGATGTCTCCGCCGTAGCATTTGGCAAGCACGTCTTTGCGCATGGCTGAAACCGTCTCACGGGCGACGATCTTGCCACCGATCGCCGCCTGTATGGGCACTTCGAAGAGCTGACGGGGGATCAGCTTGCGCAGCCGCTCGGCCAGTTTGCGGCCGTGAGCGTTGGCGCGGTCACGGTGGACGATCATGCTGAGCGCATCGACACGCTGACCCCCGACGAGGATGTCGAGTTTCACGAGTGACTCGGCGCGGAAGCCCGTGATCTCGTAGTCGAGCGACGCATAGCCCCGGCTCCGCGACTTCAGCTGGTCGTAGAAATCGTGAATGATCTCGCCGAGCGGCATGTCGTAGATGACCGCGACGCGATCCCCGGGCTGGTAGTCCATGTGCTGGAACTCACCGCGCCGCTCCTGGCAGAGCTCCATGATCGCGCCCACGTACGTGCTCGGCACGATGATCGTCGCCTTCGTGCGCGGTTCCTCGATCGCGTCGATGTTCGACGCGTCGGGAAGCATCTCCGGGTTGTCGATCGCGATGATCTCACCCGAGCGCATGCGTACGCGGTACTCGACGGTCGGAGCCGTCGTGATCAGCGAGAGGTTGAACTCGCGCTCGAGACGCTCCTGCACGATCTCCATGTGCAGCAGACCGAGGAATCCGCATCGGAAGCCGAATCCCAGCGCCGCCGATGACTCCGGCTCGTACACCAGCGACGCGTCGTTGAGGTTGAGACGCTGCAATGCCTCCTTGAGGTCGGTCACGTCCTCGGAGTCAACGGGGAAGATCCCCGCGTATACCATCGGCGTCACCGCGCGATAGCCGGGAAGTGGATGCGTCGTCGGGTGCGCGGCGTCCGTGACCGTGTCGCCGACCTTGCTGTCGCGCACGTTTTTGATCGATGCGATGAAGTAGCCGACCTCGCCGCACAACAGCTCGTCGACGCGCGTCATCGCCGGCGCGAAGACGCCCACCTCATCGACGACGAACTCGCTCTTGTTGTGCATCATCCGGATGCGCATGCCGCTCGCCAATCGTCCGTCGACGAGCCGGACGTACACGACAACACCGCGGTACGCGTCGTACTTCGCGTCGAAGATGAGTGCCCGGAGCACGCCGTTGCGGTCTCCCTTCGGCGGCGGAACGCGCTGCACGATGGCCTCGAGGACGGCGTCGATGCCGATACCCTGGCGCGCGCTGGTGAGGATCGCATCCGCCGCCGAGATCCCGATGACCTCCTCGATCTCTCGTCGCACGAGTTCCGGGTCGGCGTTCACGAGGTCGATCTTGTTGATGATCGGGATGATCTCGAGGTTGTTGTCGATCGCCTGGTAGACGTTGGCGAGCGTCTGCGCCTCCACACCCTGAGTAGCGTCGACGACGAGCAGTGCTCCCTCACAGGCCGCAAGGGAGCGCGACACCTCATACGCGAAGTCGACATGCCCCGGCGTGTCGATGAGGTTCAGCTCGTACGTGATCCCGTCGGCTGCGGTGTGCGCAAGCCGCACCGCCTGCGCCTTGATCGTGATGCCGCGCTCGCGCTCGAGATCGAGCTGGTCCAGCACCTGGTCCTGCATGTCACGCAACGCGACGGTCCCCGTCGCCTCGAGCAAGCGATCCGCGAGCGTCGACTTGCCGTGATCGATGTGCGCGATGATGCTGAAGTTGCGGATCCGGTCAAGGCGCATCAGGAAGAGAAAGCGGTCCTAGGATCCCGTTGCGACGTTGCTGTCATGCGCGGAACGAAGGATCTCCGCGATGTCGCCGACTCCGCGCCGGCTCCCCGACAACCCGGGCTTGACGCGGTGCGCGAGCACCAGCGGCGCGACATGCTCGACGTCGTCGATGGCGACGGCGGCGCGGTCCTCGTGCGCGGCAAGTGCCTGCGCAGCCTTGCGCGTCACGATGTCGGCGCGGTGCCCGTCGACCTCGAGCTCGATGCTGAGCGCGGCGATCGCCACGAGGATGCTGCGGTCCACCACGACATCGGAGAGCACGGATATTGCGCGCGCGATGCTCTGGGCCTCCGCATCCTCCGACGGCTCGAAGCGCGCCGCGAACGCCGTCGGGTCCTCCTCGAACGCCTCGCGGCGCTCGACGATCTCGACACGCTGGCGCACGTCACGGATGCCCTCGACGTCGACGCAGAGGCCGAATCGATCGAGCAGCTGCGGGCGCAACTCGCCCTCCTCGGGGTTCATCGTGCCGACGAGGATGAATCGCGATGGATGCGACACCGAGACTCCCTCGCGTTCGACGGTATTCTGTCCCATCGCAGCGGCATCGAGGAGCACGTCCACGATGTGGTCGTCGAGGAGATTGACCTCGTCAACGTAGAGGATGTTGCGGTTTGCCTCGGCGAGGACGCCGGGCTCGAACTCTTTCTCACCGCGTTTGATGGCGGCTTCGATGTCGATCGCGCCGACGACGCGATCCTCGGATGCGTTGATGGGGAGTTCGACAACGCGCATGCGTCGACGCCCGCGCGGCAACGTGTCCCCGTTCGCCACACGATCGGTGCACTCCGAGCACTGGAGATCGACATCATCGGGCGGGCAACCATAGCGACAATCAGCGACGACATCGAGCGCAGGGAGGAGCTTGGTGAGCGATCGCACAGCTGTCGACTTCGCGGTCCCCTTCTCGCCGCGAATCAGCACGCCGCCGATCGCGGGGTTGATCGCATTGAGAATGAGCGCCTGTTTCATGGTTTCCTGTCCCACGATCGCGGTGAACGGGAACACGCTTCGTCCGGTTTGCATCGCGGTCATTGTGCCATGCGCCCTCGAAGGCTCTTCTCCACACCCTCGAGGATCGCCCCCTGCGAGAGATCGAACAGGCCCAGATACTCGCCGCCTGAACGATCAGCGAGGTCACGGCATGCGTTGAATCCATAGCCACCGAAGAGGGGCGGCCGGCCGTGCGCGCCGGCTCGGGGCATCGGACGGGTGGTGTGGTCGCGTGCCGAGTCGATGACCAGCATGTGCACGCCATCAGCACCGAGCTGCTCCGCGACTCGCTGCGCCTCGACGAGCGGCTCCTCGCCGAAGAGCGAGATGTTGCCTCTGCCGTCGCTGATGAGCACGAGGAGCGGGTAGACGCTGGGATCACGCAGCCGCTCGGTGCGAACGATCCGGAGTCCGGCCACGAGACCATGCGTCAGCGGCGTGGTGCCGCCGACGGTCAGACGCTGCAGACGCTGTTCGGCGAGGTCTACGGACGACGTCGGCTGGAGCACGATCCGCGCGGACCGGCCCGAGAACACGACAAGCGAGACCTTGTCCCGGCGGAGATACGCGTCGCGGAGCAACGAGAGCACCGCGCCCTTGGTCGCCTGCATGCGCTGCTCGGCGTCCATCGATGCGCTCGCATCGACGACGAACACGATGAGCGTGCCCGTGCGCCGGCGCCGGACCTTCTGGCGCAGATCCTGGCGCTCCAGATGCAGCGCCGGGCCCCCCGTCTCGGCAGGTGACTCGGCGCGACGGCGGGTCTGATGCGGCGCGGCGGCGCGCATCGTGGCGTCAAACGCGATGTCCGTCGTCTTCTCGGTCTGGGTCGCCCGGACGTATCGGCCGCGCTTGTCGCTGCTCTGCGAGGAGCTTCGCTTGCCGGTCGTGGATCGTGTCCGCCGATCGCGGGGTAACGCGATCTTGCGCACGGGGAAGAGCTCGCCCTCGAAGAGCTGCTCGGCGCTGTGGCGCGTCACTGCCTGGGTGGCCTGCTCGCTGCCCTGCACCTGCCCGGCGCTCTCGCCCTCCTCGCCGCTCCCCGAGTCATCCGGTGGGTGGTCACCGGCCTCTTCGGACTGATCGGAGATGGTCGCGGCCTCAGCCTCCTGGGCGATCTCCTCGAACCGCTCCTTCGCCCGTTCCGCGCTTGCTCCGGCCGTCTGCGCCACGCCGTCCTGGCGGGTCCGCCGCCGGTGGGCGAGTGCGAGCTCGGCCGCGACGGTCGCGTCCGCCGTCGAGACGACGAGGCGCTCGCCCGCCTCACCTGCGGGGTCGTGCGCTTCCCGCATGCGGACCACCCTGTCAGCCTCCTCCCAGGCGCGGACCGTGCGCGCCGCACTGCTCACCACGATGTCGGCGCGGTGGCCGAGAGCGCCGGCGTCGACGCACACGAGCGCGATGAACCAGTTGATCGTCTGCGTGATCTCGGTGCGTGGCAGCAACCGTCGCGCCTCGACGATCGCAGATCGGAGATGGTCCTCGCTGCCCTCGAACTCGAGGTCGAGGCCCGCACCGTCAACGCTCCTTCGCGCTTCACGCTCGACGATGCGTACGCGTTCGTCGATGTCGCGCAGGCCGGTGATGTCGACGCAGAGACCGAAGCGGTCGAGGAGTTGCGGCCGGAGCTCACCCTCCTCCGGGTTCATGGTGCCCACGAGGATGAAACGCGACGGGTGGGCAAACGAGATGCCCTCGCGTTCGACGACGTTCCAGCCCATCGCGGCCGCGTCGAGCAGCACGTCGACGATGTGATCGTCGAGCAGGTTCACCTCGTCGACGTACAGGATGCCGCGGTTCGCCTCGGCGAGCAGTCCCGGCTCGAACCGGCGCTCCCCGTACTTGATCGCGGCCTCGGTGTCGATGGTGCCGACGACACGATCCTCAGAGGCATTGATCGGCAGCTCGACGACCCGGATGCGGTGGCTCACGATCGGAGGATCGCCCCCATCGCCATAGCGGGTGCGGCAGTCGTCGCACCAGTTCGCGGGAGCGGCCGGATCACATCGGTATCGGCAGCCTGCGATGACCTCGATGTCGGGGAGCAGGCGTGCCAGGGCGCGGACGGCCGTCGACTTCGCCGTGCCCCGCTGCCCCCGGATGAGGACGCCGCCGATGTTCGGGTTGATCGCGTTGAGGACCAGCGCGGTCTTCATCGCGTCCTGCCCGACGAGCGCCGTGAACGGCATGAGGGAACGTGAGTTCGGCATCGAACCCATTGTGCCAGCGGTGTCGAGTGTCGAGACCTGCTACAAAGCCTCGGTGCCGAGCCCACTGCGCGTCCTTCTCGAGGCGAGCTGTCTTGCCGATGGACGGCGCGAGGCCGGGATCGGCCGGTACGCACGACAGCTCGCCGACGCCCTGCACGCGATCACCGACCTGGAGGTCACCGAGTCGGTGCCCGCCTCGTCCGCCTGGAACGAATCACGGCCTGGACGGTTCCTGCACGCCCAACCGCACGTCCTGAGGGAGGCCATGGCCCGGCATCCCCATCTCGTCCATGGGGTCGGTGGTGAGCCGGTGCTCGGCTTCCCATTGGCGCGTCAGGTGGTCACGATCCATGACGTCGAGCTATGGCGCGGTTCGGCAACGCCGGGCGTCGCCGGCTCCGCACGAGGCGTCTACGCCTCGATGCTCGCGCCCACGCTCCGCCGCTGCGCCGCCGTGATCGCCGTCAGCGAGACAACGCGCGAGGAGGCGATCGACACCCTGCATCTCGATCCCGCGCGTGTCCACGTGGTGCCGAACGGGGTGTCGGCAGCGTTCACCGGGCGGCCCAAACTCCGCGACGCGCGGGTTGCGGAGGCTGCGGGTCTCGAGGGAGCGTTCGTCCTCTGGGTGGGAAGCCTGCGTGCGCGTGATCCGCGCAAGGGCCTGGACACGCTGCTTGACGCGATGGAAGTCCTCGGCGACGACGCTCCTCCGCTGGCCATGGTGGGAGCGCTCGGGCCCGAGGCGGACAGGGTGGCGGCCGACGCCTGGCGGCGCCGGGTGCAGTTCGTGCTCTGCGGAGCCGTCGACGACGGCGACCTTGCGTCGCTCTACCGGAGTGCGTCGGTGGTGGTCGTGCCGTCGGCCCACGAGGGATTCGGGCTCACCGCGCTCGAGGCCATGGCGTCGGCAGTTCCGGTGGTCGCGACCGCCGTCGGCAACCTTCCCGATCTCCTCGGGGATGCCGGCGCGCTCGTGCCGTCCGCCGACCCGGCCGCGCTTGCTCAGGCGCTCGACGACGTGCTGACGGACCCGGTGCGGAGTGCCCGGATGCGCCACGCCGGCATCGCGCGTGCGGCCGAGTACACATGGACGAACACCGCCGAGATGACCGCGGACGTGTACTGGGAGATCGCGACCACCGGGGGCGTTCCGCGCCGCCGCTAACCTCGCGGCGCTAAAGGGCTTCGGCGATCGCCCGGCGCTGGTCCTCGTCGAGGCTGACGACGACAGCGCAGGCGGCATGGTCGGTCCCGGTTGCAATTGGCGAACCACTGACGATGGCCTCGCGCTGCTCGGGCCCGAGCGGGAAGCGCACGTAGTGAGCGAGGGCGCTCTCGCCGGGCGCGAACACGTCATCCGGCACGCCTCGAACGCGGGTTCCCGCCACCTCGAGGAACAGCGTCTTCTCGATACCGTCGAGTCGCATCACCGCGGCGTTGAGATCGGCGGGATCCGCGACCTCGAGAAACAGCGCGGCGGTCAACTCGCCGGGAGCCGGGATCAGGGCGTTGAAGGCCGCGATCTCCCCGGCGACACGCTCGGGGTCCTCGATGCGCTCCGTCCGCAGCGCCTCCTCGAGGGTCGCGCGAATGGTGTCGCGGGTCTCGAAGACCAGCGCCAGCGATTCACCCAGCCGGACGCGGCGAAAACGCTTCAGGTCCGCCACTCGGCGCCGCTCGTCTCCGCGCATGTCCTCATAGGCCACTCCCACGCGCACCTCATCGAGGCGGAGCGGGGCCGATCCGTCAAGCGACACGAGCACCTCCGACCAGCATCAGGCAGGCCGATTGGCCTGATCGCTGCGGACTCTCGCACTTCTCACGGAGCCGGTGACACTGCAATACCCGACCTCTCCAGTATGCTTTCCACCGATGGCACGCATAGCGTTCGACCGCAGCGTTCTCAAGGTGAATCAAACGATCCTCATGATCGCCATCGTGGTGGGGTATGTCGTCGGGCTGGCGTATCCGGCGGTCGCGTGGATCCTGCCGGTGCTTGCCGTCATGATGCTCGCCGCCGTCGCGTCTCCCGCGCTCAACGTCCCACGGATCCTCTACACCCAGGTCTTGCGGCCCTCGGGCATCGTCAAGCCGCGGATCGTGCAGGAGGACCCGGCGCCGCACCGGTTCGCGCAGCTCGTTGGCGGTGTGTTCCTCGCTGCGGCGTCGGTGTTCGTCATCGCCGATCTGCTGCTGGCCGCGTGGGTGCTCGCGTGGATCGTTGCAGCGCTCGCCTTCCTGAACTTCGCGTTCAACATCTGCGTCGGTTGCATCATGTACGCGCAGCTGGTCCGGATCGGGGTCTTTCCGCTGCATCGCGAACCGGCGCGATGATCCTGCTCCTTGCGCCGCTGATCGCCCTGGCGATCGTGGCCGGGGCGGCGCTGCTGCTGCGGGCGCAGCGCGGCGGTCAGCGCAAGCTGGTTGGCAGCGTCGTCGAGACGCCACGTCTGCAACGACAGCTGCCCTCGATCCTCTACTTCACCGGCGAGACCTGCACCATCTGCCATACCGCGCAGAAGCCGGCGCTGCGCACGCTGGCCGCCGGTCTGGGCGACGACGTCATCGAGATCCGCGAGATCGACATCGCCGACGAGCCCGCGCTTGCGCGGCAATATCTCGTCATGTCACTGCCGACCACCATCGTGCTCGATGCTGCGGGGCAGGTCACCGACATCAACGTCGGCTTCGCGAGCGGGGAGACCCTGCGCCGCCAGCTCGTCGATGCCGGGATGCCGGTCGCGGCGTAGTCACTCGGGTACTCTGAGGGGATGGCTGTCACCGAGCGCGCTTCACGGACGCGGGCACTGTCGCCCTCCGATCTCTACGAGGTCGACGATCTGCTCGGCGATGACGAGCGCCTGATCCGCGACACCGTCCGCGCCTTCGTGCGCGAGCGGGCGCTGCCGGTCATCCCGGAGCACTTCGAGGCCGGCACGTTCCCGCGCGAGCTGATCCCCGGCCTCGCCGAGCTCGGTCTGCTCGGCATGCACCTGCGCGGCTACGGCTGCGCCGGCACCTCGGCCATCGCGTACGGGGTTGCGTCGGAGGAGCTCGAGGCAGGTGACAGCGGGCTGCGCTCGTTCGTGTCGGTGCAGGGCTCGCTGGCGATGTTCCCGATCTGGGCGTACGGCAGCGAGGAGCAGAAGTCGCGCTGGCTCCCGGAGATGGCGGCCGGACGCGCGATCGGCTGCTTCGGACTCACCGAGCCCGACGCAGGATCGGACCCATCGTCGATGCGCACGTCGGCGCGGCGCGACGGCGATGACTGGGTGCTCGACGGCACCAAGATGTGGATCACCAACGGCTCGATGGCCGATATCGCGGTGGTGTGGGCGCGCACTGACGGCGGGGTGCGCGGCTTCCTCGTCGAGCGCGGGATGCGCGGTTTCACGACCTCCGATGTGCACAACAAACTCTCATTGCGAGCCTCGGTCACGTCGGAGCTCTGGTTCGACGCCGTGCGGCTTCCAAACACTTCGGTGCTCCCGGGGGTGACCGGTATGCGCGGGCCGTTGTCGTGTCTCAACGAGGCGCGCTTCGGGATCGGCTGGGGTGCCATGGGCGCCGCGCGCGCCTGCTTCGAAGCCGCGCTCGACTACAGCAAGGCACGTCGCGCGTTCGGCAAGCCGATCGCCGCCATGCAGCTCACCCAGCTGAAGCTCGCCGACATGGCGACATCGATCATCCAGGGCCGGCTGCTCGCGCACCGGCTCGGCACGCTCAAGGACGCGGGCACGCTGCAGGCGGTGCAGGTCTCCGTCGCAAAACGTTCGAACGTTCGCGCGGCAATCGATATCGCGCGCTCAGCGCGCACCATCCTCGGCGCCAACGGGATCACACTTGAGTATCCCGTGTCGCGTCATATGGCGAACCTCGAATCGGTGCTGACGTATGAGGGCACCGAGGAAGTGCACACGCTGATCATCGGCAAGGAACTCACCGGCGAGAACGCCTTCAGCTGACAGTCCGGCATCGGTTCGTCAGCTTCAGGCTGCGTCGTCCCACCCCTCCGTTTCGCGAAAGGAGTGGTGGCCGCGACGCGCAAGGATGAGATGATCGAGCACGGGCACGCCGAGCAGGGCACCCGCACTCCGCAGCGCCGACGTGACGACGCGGTCGGCGCGGCTTGGCACCGGATCGCCGCTCGGATGGTTATGGCCGATGATGACTGCAACAGCGTCACTCCGCAAGGCCGGCCCGAACACATCGCGTGGCTGCAGCCGGGACGCGTTGATGGTGCCGACGGCCACCGTCTCCAGGCGGATGGGACGGTGACGCGCGTCCAGCAGGAGCGCGACCACCTGCTCGCGCCGCGCCCGCCGGAGCCCGTCGAGCATCAGGAGCGCGTCGCGGGGTGACCCGATTGCGGGGCGGTCGTCATCCGTCCAGCGTTCGGCGAGCTCCCACATGGCGGCGAGTCGCTCGGCGCGCTCGCGCGGGACCCCGTGCTCACGGGTGAGACCCGCCGCGTCGAGCGCGCGGCGCTCCCACCAGGGGATTCGCGCCACACGATTGGCGACTGCACTGAGATCCGCAGCGGGCGCTGATCCGCCGAGCGCTCGGGCGAGCAACTCCGCCTCGCCGATCCGGGATTCCGCCTCCGATTGCATGCGCACAGGCTAACACATCTCTGTATTTCTGCCGTCGCACGTTCTAGCGGGTCAGGAGCATCCCCACGACGAACATGACAACGATGACGACTCCGGCGATCGCGACGATCACCCAGCCGTCAGCGGCGGCGAGCACCAAGGGCGTCGCCACGACAGGAGGCGCGCTCGGGATCGCTCCTGGCGTTCCAAGGATGTCCTTGGGCGCCTCGACCGAGATCAGCGTGACCCGCCCGGCCGCATCCTCAGGGAGCTCGGCAGGATCCAGGAGGGCGGGCGCGACCGCCACGCTTCGCCGGCGCCGCGGAGAGCGCGCCTCAGACACCGCGCTCACCCTCGGCGATCAGCGCGGCGAGCACCTCATCGGCGAACGCTCGGTACGCGACGGCCGCCTCTGACGACGGCGCCAGCACGGTCACCGGCTCGCCGGCGAGCGCCGACTCCTGCAGCCGCACCGTCACCTTGATGACGGTGTCGAAGACACGCAGGTTGGGAATCGCGCGCAACCCTTCGAGCAGGTCGCGCGAAAACCGCGTGCGCATGACCACGAACGTGGGCAGCAGCCCCAGCACACGCAGCTCCGGATTCAGCTCCTGGCGCACGTGATGCACGGCGCGCAGCGTCTCCTTGAGTCCTTTCACGGCATAGCCCGACATCTGCATGGGGATGACGATGAAGTCCGTCGCGGCGAGCACGCTGATGGTGTGGAAGGCGAAGCTCGGCGGTGTGTCGAAGAGGATGTAGTCGTAATCGCGGCAGTCGCGATCAAGCGCGCGACGCAGACGCGTCTCCGAGTCGAGGGAGCTGGGCAGCCCGGCTTCGACGGCACTGAGGTCCGGATTTGCGGGCAGCAGGTGCAGGCCGGCCCATTTCGTGCGCACGATCAACTCGTCAACGGATTGGTCGGGCTCGAGAATCGCGTCGGCGACGGTGTGTGTCAGCGCATATGGATTGAAGCCCAGCCCCGACGTGAGGTTCGACTGCGGATCCATGTCAACGGCGAGCACGCGCCGGCCGCGCTCCGCAAAGACAGCCGCAAGCGAGGCGCAGGTGGTTGTTTTTCCCACCCCGCCTTTTCCGGAAATACAGGCGATCGAAACAGCCACCGCGACCGGTTAGTCTAGTGGAGGGCGCCGCAACCGGCACACCAACGTGAGCAGATCGCGGGCGCGGGTGGTCAGCTTGCGGTCGCTCTGACGGAGGGACGAGCCGGCGGCGTGGTCGCCTTGTCGTCCTCCCAGACACGGTTGAGACGGCGCTGCACTGTCGCGATCAGCACCAGGCCCCCTGCGACAGGGAACAGCAACCAGCAGAGCACGCGAGTGGGCCGCAACTGCACGTCGGTCGTCTTGCCGATGCGATCCTCGACGATCCGCACGCGCTCCAGGGTCATGACCCATGCAACCGCGCTGAAGGGAAGGAGCAACGTGAGATACGGGATCACGATGCCGCCCGCGAGGAGCCCATACGCCTGCAGGACGGTGAAGTGCGGATTGAACGGCAGGGTGACGTTGAGCACGGCGAGAACGATTCGGGTTGCGCCGACGAGGCTGACGAGCCAGCCAAGCGCCCACGGGATCGTCACGGCGAGCGTGGATCTGCTCGGGATGACGTGCATCCGCGTGTCGAAGTTGCCGACCTCGTGATTGACACGGTTGTGCCAGACCAGGCTGTAGATCCCGAGTGTCACGACCGACAGCGCGACCACGGCGAACGTGGAGCGGTGCTTGCCCACAGGGCCGAGCGACGACGTCATGCCGGGCATCGGCCTCTCGGGGACTGCGACGCCGGTGACGGCGATCTCCGTCTCCGCGACAGCTTCCTCAGTGTCCGCCTCCGCAGCCACCGGCTCCGTCAGGTCGACTGGGTCGGCCACCGCGTCGATTGGGCCCGCGGCGGCCGGCCACGACCACGATCGGACGGGGAGTTCCTCGGTCGCCGCCGGCTCAACAGCCTCGGCGTTCTCGGGCAGGGTCAGGGTCGCGACAGCTGGCGTCATGTCCGGCCGCGATGCGGTATCGGTCATCCCGTGTTCCTCGTGTACGGCGCCGCCTCGGGCGATGCCGCGTGCTGCTAGTGGGACGTCGGCGCTCCGGGTACTGGATTCGAACCAGTGGCCTTGCGGTTAACAG
>DATKQX010000054.1:0-2174 GCA_035532495.1 Saccharimonadales bacterium (SeqCode) | reverse complement strand
ACGCATTGACTGCCGGAGGGCCATAAGGGACGTCGAGGCCCGGTTGCCGCGCCCACCCGGCCATCAGAAACAGCGACAGCGAGTTGCACCGCCGCTTCAATCAATCGTGCTCATCCGTCTGTGAACCCGCTCGGCAACTGAGGCCGGTATTCGCAGCGTCCGGTACACGCGGCGTCCGGGCCGCTGCCTCCAGAACACGACAACCCCCGGCTCGCGCAGGAACAGCCGACGCACGAAGTCCTTGCTCAGGCTCCACGCTTCAGCCAGGTCTTCGACTGAATAGTGCTTCTCGAGGACCGGCTCCACAGATTCCACAGCCATGACCTTCCATCCTCGACGCCGGCAGAAACGAGCCGGCGCCGACACGGCGGCGCTGCGCAACGAGTGACGGCGCAGCGGCGACGCATTGGCGAGTTCGCAGGCGTAGGGCGGAAACGCCGGAGCCTTCGATCGCGGATGCCGGAGAACGCACGCCTTAAAGCGCGCAGTCATCTCGGGTCTGAGTTTGGTGGGGAAGCAGGAAGTCGAGCTGCGGCAGCGTCGGCTTGCAGCGGTCCGGATCGATTTCCGATCGCGGAGACGGTGCCATGCGGCACCGGAGAGCTACCCGCAGAATAGCCCCGCGAAAGGGAGCGGTCAAGCTCAGCGCTCGAAGAGCGAGCCGCCGCGGCGGCGGGCGCGGCGGCCGTAACCAGGAGTCACGCGGACGGCGGTGCGAACTGCTTGAAGAACGCCTGGGCCCGCTGATCCATTTCCTCGCGCGAGAGATCCTCCTTCCGCGTCGCGATCGTCCACTGGTAGCCGTACGGATCGGTGAAGGTGCCGGTCCGATCGCCCCAGAACTGATCGGTCAGCTGTCCCATGGGCCCCGGGGCGACGGAGCCGCCGGCCTTCACGGCGCGGTTGAACAGCGCGTCGCAGTCGGGCACGTAGATCCAGAACCCCACGGGCGAGCCGCCGAAGGCCTTCGCGCTCTTGCCGCCGCCCATCTCGTCGTTCAGCATGAACCGCGAATTTCCGATCTGCAGCTCCGCGTGAATGATCTTGCCGTCAGGCCCCAAGGCTCGCGACTTCTCTTCAGCGCCCAGCGCCTTCTTGTACCAGTCGATCGCCTCGGCCGCCCTGTCGAGAATCAGCTGCGGCGTGACCGTGTGAAAGCCTTCCGGAATCGGGCTCTTTGCTGATGCCATCACGTCCTCCCATCATTCGATCATGCCACCGAACGCCAGCGTTGAATCGTCGGACACGCTTCGGGCGAGCTACCGGTTCGGCCCGCTCTGGAACGGCAGCGGCGTGCCGGTCTCGAGCAGCGTCTTCAGCCCACTGAGCACCTCGTTCCAGCCTCCGCCGGCCCCGCGCGGCTCGTGCTCGCCCGCGACCAGCGCCGCCACGCCCGGCGCGTCGGTGACGTCGTGAGTGACCGTGACCCGCGTCACCCCGCCGCGGACGGGCTCGATGTCGTAGGTCAGCCGCGTGAACCCCTCGGCCGCCAGCGACGGCTCCATCAGCATGCGCCACGTCTGGACGAGCCGCCGGGGCGGATCCACCTCGATGACCTCGCCGTCCACGATCACGCCGGTGATACCCATGGCCTTCATCCCGTCGTTCGGATGGGCGCGATACGCCCCGCCGAGCCGCAGGTCGTAGTCGACGAGCGGCGCGTAGCCGTACTTGACGGTCCATTCCGGCCTAGTGAGCCCGTCCCACACAGCTTCCGGCGTGGCCTTGATATACACGCGATACGTCTGAATCGTCCTGGTCGCCACAGGGGTGGTCATCACATCCTCCAGTGCAGATCGTGCGCCGTTGGTGGCACTCGGGCAGCAGCCCCGCAGCCGCTCTTGCCGCCGTTCTCCGCCGGGCGCCGTTCAAGACCGAACGTCTGCCTTCCTGACAGATTGTCGAACGACGGCGTCACGTTTCGACAGGCGATATGTCGACAAAATCGAAATTCTTAGACACATCGGCGGCGACCTGTCGATGGAATCGACAGCTCCGAAGAGATTGAGCCCTCCCGACGTGGCGGGCGGGACTTTCGCCGAGTGCTGTCTCAGTCCCGCCTGGCCGGTGGTCGTGACGACCACTCGTCGCCGTTTCCCGTCGTCGTACCCACCCTCCGTCCCTTGGAGTCCCGCAGCTGGACACGCGAGGTCAGCCAGGCCTCCACTTCGCTC
>DATKQX010000053.1:0-139790 GCA_035532495.1 Saccharimonadales bacterium (SeqCode) | reverse complement strand
CGACTTGGAAGGCAAGCGCGTTGCTCCGCCCGAGGAAGTTGAAGCGCATCGCTCCCATCCGTTCGACGAGCGAGCGCCCGAACACGAGCGGCACGCCGAAGATGGCGATCGACGCGATCACGTAGTAGGCGTCGGAGAGAGGTGAGCCCGGGTGGAGCGACAGCAGGCTCGGCAACGCGAAGCCGTCGCTCGAATCGGTTGCCACGAGGCCGACGGCGATGCTCAGCAGGACGTAGAGGATCACGTCGTCGATGAGCGCGACGGTAAGCACCGTGCGCGCGAAGGTCGTCTTCATGAGCCCCAGATCGGCCAGGATGCGCGAGATGACGGGGATGCTCGTTACCGCGATCCCGCAGGCGAAAACGATGAGCAGCGACGTCCTGTTGTTGGCTGTTCCGATCAATCCGCTCGGGTCGAGCACGAGCAGGAAGGCGGCGCCTGCCCCAAAGGGAACAACGTTGCCGATGAGAGCGATCAGCGCCGTGGACCGGCCCTCCCCGCGCCGACGATGCGATTGCAGGGCCGCACCCGCGCAGTACATGAGGAGCAGCTGACCGAGCTGATAGATGGCTCCGAGCACCGCCGTGGTCGACGAGTTGCCGGCGATGAGCTGATGGGTCAGATCGGGCCGGAGGAACCCGAGCAGGGTCGGGCCCAGCGCCAGTCCGGCGATGATCTCTCCCGCGACCCGCGGCTGGCGCAGCTTCACGAAGAGAAAGCCCATCGCGTGGGCAGCGACCAGCAGCACGCTGAGCGTCAGGAGTAGCTGCAGAGTATCTCCGTCGCTGAAGCTCAGACTCGCCTTCAACGCAGACATCCCCTGGATCGGACTGTCCGCCGTCCACGCACGACGCTCCCCCCAATGCGAACTCGATCGTTCTGGTTGGTTCGAACCTCCGGTCGAACGAATCGCTCGCGTCATTTTACCAGAACGGAGGAGTCCGTTCTCTGTTTCGGGGGTGCGTCCCGCTTCCGAAAGGAATGCTCAAGAACCGCTACGGGCTCTTCAGGCGGCCGCCGCGCGACACGGAGCCCGAGCTGCCGGCGGGCTGAACGCGCCCGCCCCGGGAGGCAGCGGCGCGGCCCACAAGGGGCCGCGCGCCGCCGTCACCGGTTACCAACTACCCGACGGGCAGCACAGTCCGCCTGAAGACCGCGTTCGAGATGTCGGCGAACGAGGTGTAGATGGCCGCGGCAGCTGTGGCGATGCCGAGGATCCCACCGATCTGGGTCCAGCCGGCACCGGCGGCGTCATGCCCCCAGAAGCCGATGCCCAGCGCGACAAAGGTAAGGGTCAACAGCACGAACACCAAGGTCACCGCCTTGGCGCCCGCGAGCGACGCCACAGTCATGTACCCGGTGAACAGCGCCCACCCCATGGCGTAGAGCCCGAGCATCGGAGTCGGGTCCTTCGGAAGCTCAGCACCGAACAGGGTGTTGATGAACACGAAGCTGAACCAGAACGCGCCGTATGACGTGAATGCCGTGGCGGCGAAATGGTTGCCGTTCCTGAACGCGACCAGCCCTGCGACTACCTGGCAACCGCCGCCGAATGGAATCGCGAGCGCCAGTACGATCGGCGTCGACGTGCCCGGGATGATCCCGGTGTTGATGAACGACAATAGGAGTGTCGTCATCCCGAATCCGACCAGACCGAGTGGGGCCGGGCCGGCGAAAAGCGTGACCTGGGGCGTCGCCACTGCCGGCGATTGAGTCGCCCCTGCAACCTGTGCCATGAGTCAGTAGCCCTCCAATGAGTCCGGAGTTATTCGCACTCCGGGCGCGTGTTCGATAACGAACTGTCCCCCGTCGCGACCGTATCTACTGTTCCTTGCTCTCCTCCTCCGTGGCGCGGCGCTGGAGATCCGCGACGATGCCCGCATCGGCGAGCGTGGTCGTATCGCCGAGTTGTCTGTTCTCGGCGATGTCCCGGAGCAGGCGGCGCATGATCTTTCCGCTTCTGGTCTTGGGAAGGTCCGGGGTGAACGCGATCCACTTCGGACGGGCGATCGGGCCGATCAGCTTGCCGACATGATTCCGCAGCTCGGCGATCAGATCCGTCGACTCGTCGTAGCCGGCTCGCAGCGTCACGAACGCCGAGATGGCCTGGCCTGTCTCCGGGTCCGCCTTGGCGACGACTGCCGCCTCGGCCACCGCCGGATGGTCGACGAGCGCCGACTCGACCTCTGCGGTGGAGATGCGGTGACCGGCGACGTTCATGACGTCGTCGACACGACCCATGAACCAGAAATAGCCGTCCTCGTCGATGCGCGCGCCGTCGCCGGCGAAGTACTGGTTCCCGAACTTGTTCCAGTACGTCTCCTTGTACCGCTCGTCGTCGCCCCAGATGCCGCGGAGCATGCCCGGCCACGGACGCGTCAGCGTCACGAACCCACCGCCGCCAAGCGCGACCGGCACGCCCGCCTCGTCGACGACCGAGGCGCCGACGCCCGGCAGCGGTTTGGTCGCCGAGCCGGGTTTGAGCGTGGTGAGGCCCGGGAGTGGCGCGATCATGATCCCGCCTGTCTCCGTCTGCCACCACGTGTCCACGACCGGCACGCGGTCACCGCCGATGTACTTGCGGTACCACATCCACGCTTCGGGGTTGATCGGCTCTCCGACGGTCCCGAGCATGCGAAGGCTGGAGAGGTCGTGCGCCTGCGGATGTTCCGCCCCCCACTTCATGAAGGTCCGGATCGCGGTCGGCGCGCAGTACAGGACGGTGACCTTGTACTTCTCGATGATCGCCCACCAGCGGTCCTTGTTCGGGTAATCCGGCGTGCCCTCGTACATCACCGAGGTCACGCCGTTGCCGAGCGGCGCGTACACGATGTAGGAGTGCCCGGTGACCCAGCCGACGTCGGCGGCGCACCAGTAGACGGTGTCCGGCTGGATGTCGAACACCAGGTCGTGGGTGAACATCGCGTAGAGCAGATAGCCGGCCGTCGTGTGCTTGATGCCCTTCGGTTTCGCGGTGGTGCCGGACGTATAGAGCGTGAAGAGCAGGTCCTCAGACCCCATGTGCTCCGGCTCGCAGACGTCCGACTCGTTCTCGACGAGCTCGTGGTACCAGTGGTCGCGGCCTTCCTTCATCGGCACCTCGTTGCCGGTGCGGCGCACCACCACCACGTCCTTGACCGTCGGCGAGCCTTCACATGCCTCATCGACGCTGCGCTTCAGCGGCACAAGGTTGCCTCGGCGCCAGCCCTCGTCGGCGGTGATGATCGCCACCGCGGCCGCGTCATTCATGCGGTCGCGGACCGCATCGGCGCTGAACCCGCCGAAGACGACGGAGTGGGGCGCACCGATGCGGGCGCACGCCAGCATCGCCATGGGGAGCTCCGGGATCATCGGCATGTAGATGCCGACCCGGTCACCGCGCTTGACCCCGAGCTTCAGCAACGCGTTCGCGAACCGGCAGACGCCGGCGAGGAGCTCCGCGTAGGTGATCGTCCGGGTGTCGCCGCCCTCACCCTCGAAGTGGTACGCGACCTTCTCGCCGCGACCGGCCTCGACATGGCGGTCCAGGCAGTTGTAGGAGACGTTGAGCTCGCCTCCCAGAAACCACTTGGCGAAGGGGAGGTCCCACTCGAGGACCTTGTCGAAGGGGCGGTACCAGCTGACGTACTTCTTCGCCTGCTCCGCCCAGAACGCGTCGGGGTCGGCCTCAGCCGCCTCATGGAGGCTCTGATCGGTGACCCGCGCCTTGGAGCGGAACTCGGCGCTCGGAGCGAACGTACGTCGCTCGTCGAGTAGGGTGTCGATGGTCCTGTCGCTCTCGCTCACCACAACCTCCAGACGGCGTCCAACGGAATTATTTGTCGCGCATTAATTGCACTAGTGGGGCAGCTTCAGCAAGCACTTCGTCTTCCGGACAACCTCGCGATCGGCGCATCAGCCTCCGACACGGCCTGGTTGGGCGGCCCACCAGGGGCCGAAAGCAACGGCTCAGTGGTGTATCGGCGTTCCGTGACCGTTTGCAACCAACTCTTCACAGCTTGCAATCGAGCCCGGGCGGAGATCGCCTCGATACTGGCATTCGGGTGGACAAGGGGTGTCGCTGACACCGCCGGAGCTACATATCTGGAGGATCGACCATTCTCACGCGAGAGAGCCGGAGGAACAGGCGCGGGTCCCGCGGGCAGGGCCTCGTTGAGTTCGCCATCGTGGGCGGGCTCCTCTTCTTTCTGCTCTTCGCGATCATGAATGCGGGCTTCTACCTGTACGGCGCCAACGCCATGCAGTATTCGGCCGACATCGGCGTCGCGACGATCGCAGCAGAGGGCAACTACTCCAACCCACTCGCGCCGGCTCCGAACAACGCTGACACCATTGCGCTGTCCAGGATGGACGCCGTCGGCCTCAACAGCACGCCACTGGTCAAGGTCACCGAGGTCGACGTCTACAAGGAGACGGTCACCGCGGGCGTCTTCAGCGATGCCAGCACCTGCGGAGGGGGGAGCACCCTCTGCGAGAACGTGTACAGCGCAGCAGGCGTCCTCCAGGGTGCGCTCAACTGGAATCCAGCCGTTCGCAACGTTGGCCCGCAGCCGGACTACGCGAAGCTGGTCATCAAGTTCTCCTACACGCTGTTGATCGGAACGACCACATTCAACAGCACGACGGTCAACCTGTTCCGCCTGGAGCCGCAGCAGTGATGCGCCTCCGCGACACCCGAAGCGGCCAGGCGATGGTCGAAATGGCGATGTTGCTCCCCGTCCTCATGCTGATTTTTCTCGGCGCATGGACGGCGGCGAATCTGATCGACGACAACGACGCCGCCGCACAGGCGACGCGTGCCGGAGCGCGGCTGGCGGCTGAGCTCGGCAACGGCGCAAGCCTGGGCCTGACCCAGGCGCAGGTCGACCGCAACATCATCGATCAGGTGCTGCCGATCGTCAAACCGCAGTTGACGAACGCGCAGGTCACCGAGATCGACATCTATGAGCCCAACGGCTGCACGGGCACCACGCCGTTCGCCGCCGGGACATGTCCGCCGAACAACGGCGCGTATACGGCCGGAGAGCCCATCGATGTCTACGGCGTGACCAACTACGTCGCGACGTTCCCGTGCACGACGTGCACGTACACGCTCGCGCTGCGACTGCAAACACATCCGAGCGAGGCGGAGCTCGGCGTGCGCCTGGTCTTCAAATACACGTCGCCGACGCTGTCCTTCTTTACGCAGACCGACTCGCAATACACCGTCATGCGGCTGGCGCCGACATCGTGAGGGAGACCATGAGACCAGCACCGAACCGGCGCAACCGGCGCTCCGCCAAGGGTCAGGCGATGGCGATCTTCGCCCTCGTCTCGGTCCTGCTCTTCGTCGTGGCCGGCCTGGCCGTCGACGCGGGCACCAGTTACCTCTCGAGCAACAGGATCGAGCGCGCCGCCGCAGCGGCAGCCCTTGCCGGAGTCGCATATCTCCCCGGCGACATTCCCGACGCGACGAACGCCGCTCTCGTCGAGGCGGCACGTGACGGCTTCCCCAACGCCGGCGCGGCCAATGCGTGCGTCGGCAATCCGTCGCCGTGCGTGGTGACGTCGGAGCCCACGACCAACGAGTTGAAGGTCACCATCTCGGCAACGGTCGGGACGATCTTCCTGCGCATCGTCGGCTTCGGCTCGCATACCGTCGTGCGCTCCGAGACTGCCCAGTACCTTCCGCCGATCTCGCTCGGCCAGCCTGGCGGTCAGCAGGGAGCTGCGCTCTCGGATCCGAGCTGCACGGGTCTGCCGAACTACTGCGCGAGCCCGGCCTCAGGCCTCGGCAGCGGCGGCAACAACTACTACTTCGAGCGCCAGGAGGGCTGGGGCAACCCGCGCTCCGAAGGTGATCCGTTCACGCCGTCAGCAGCGCAGTCAGGCAACGGGTGCGGCCCGGGCGGCAGCGGTGATGCCTGTAGCGCGGCCGCAGCTCCTGACTTTCATCAGATCAGCACGGAGGCCGGTACCGCGCCTCCTGCGGATGCCACCCTCAACTACGCGGGCGGGTCGAACTATCTGATCACGATCCCCAACGGGCAGTCCGCCGACCCGCAGATCTTCAATCCCGCGTTCGCGGCGGACACGTGCGACGGCAGCAAGACCGCCGTCTACTGCTACCACGAGAACGACTCGAGCTTCGCCGGAACCGGCGCTCCGAATACCGCCTACTCGGCGATGGAGTACACGCTCTACCAGGTGTCGACGCTCTCCTCGCGAAGCGGCGACACCAAGGTGAGTCAGGAAGTCTTCTACCCGTACAACGCAACAGGTCTCTCGACGAGCAGCGGCTGGTTCTACTACTGCTCGAACGGGGGAGGCTGCAGTTCGACGCAGACCAACGTGACGAACGCGCAGGACTCCGTCCCGGCTACCTATCACCAGTGGGTCTCGGCACTCAAGTACGCGCCGTCGAACTCCTTCGACAAGAAGATGTTCAAGGACCAGTTTGCCGACACACTTGGCGGGAACGGCTACATCGTGAACAACAGCGGCGCCACCGAGTACTTCCGCCTCGAGGTCGACACCTTGGAGTGGAACGGCGTGCCGGCGTGCCCAGCGACCTCAGGGCCGTGTGCGAACCCGTCCACGGGCACGAATGCGCACTCGGAAGCGCACAAGGGCTACGCCGTTCGACTCGTGACCGACGCCGGCAGCCCGGCCCCCGTCCAGGGAACCGTCCCAGGCTCGGCGAACTGCTCGAACTGCTCCATGTCCGCGATGGACGACATGGTGGTGTTCACCCCGGTCAACGGTGCGTCCACACCCGAGTTCAAGATCCCCCTCTTCGCGATCGATCCAACAGCGTATGCCGGTCAGACGATCAACGTCGATCTCTTTGACATCGGTGACGTCGGAGGCGGTCCGGCGTATGTCGGCCTGCAACAGCCAGACGGCACGACCTGGGCTACCGCCAACTCGGTCACCGATCTCGGAGCATCGCTGGCCGGGGCCAGCCCGCCGAGCGGCGGCGGCGCCGTCACGACCCTGGGGACGTGGCCGGGGAGCGGCGGTGGATCCTGCACGGGATGCTTCCAGACAGCTGGTGGAGGCGGTGGCGCGATCTATCAGGGCCAGTGGGTCCAGATGCAGATCCAGATCCCGGCGTCGTTCACGGGGCTCGGCGGCTTCGTGTGCAGCTCTGTCGGACCGCCTGATCCACGCTGCTACTGGAATCTCGTCTACGACGTCAGCTCGTCCGCGGTCGCCGGTGACACCTTCGGCGTCGAAGTGGGCTTCGGCGGCAGTCCGGACCACCTCCTGCCCTAGCGTCACACCGCCCCTGCCTCACAGCGAATTCTGAGCGTCCGCTCAGATCGCCGTGAGCGGGCGGCGGCAGACTGAGACCGATGGCATCCCGACCGTTCTTCAGCGATCCGCCGCCCCCTCCGTTGCCGCCGGCGTGGCCCGCACCTGATGTCGCGGCCCGACGCGGCGCTGATGCCACGCCGTTCCGGTGGGCGAAGCAGCTCGTTCGAGGCCGGGAGGCAGACGCCGCATGGGTCCGCCCCTCGCTGATCGCACTCCTCGGGATCGCCGCGCTGCTCTACCTCTGGGACCTCAGCGCATCCGGCTTCGCGAATGCCTTCTACTCCGCCGCGGCGCAGGCTGGATCGACGAGCTGGAAGGCGTTCTTCTTCGGATCGTTCGACGCCTCGAACTTCATCACCGTCGACAAGTCACCCGCCGCGCTCTGGGTCATGGACATCTCAGCGCGGATCTTCGGCGTCAACGCCTGGAGCATCCTCGCTCCGCAGGCGCTTGAAGGCGTCGCAACGGTCGGCTTCACCTACCTCGCCGTGCGGCGGTGGTTCCCACCGGCTGCCGCGCTGCTCGCGGGGGCCACGGTGGCGCTGACGCCGGTCGCGGCGCTCATGTTCCGTTTCAACAACCCTGACGCACTGCTCGTCCTGCTGCTGACCGCCGCGACCTATGCGGTTGTCCGAGCCATCGAAGCGGGCAAGACCAAGTGGCTCGTGCTGGCTGCGACGCTCGTCGGGTTTGCGTTCCTCACCAAGATGCTCCAGGCGTTCCTGGTGGTTCCCGCGTTCGGGCTCGTCTATCTGCTCGTCGCTCCGGTGTCGGTGCGCAAGCGGCTCACCCAACTCGTGATCTCCGCGGCGGTGATGATCGCGGCGTCGGGATGGTGGGTCGCCATCGTCCAGCTCACGCCCGCCGCCGACCGCCCGTACATCGGCGGGTCGCAGGACAACAGCATCCTCAACCTGATCTTCGGCTACAACGGATTCGGGCGCCTGACCGGCAACGAGACCGGCAGCGTCGGCGCTGCCGGAACAGCCGGCTCCATGTGGGGACCGACCGGCTGGGACCGTCTGTTCAACGTCAACTTCGGCGGGCAGATCTCCTGGCTGCTGCCGGCGGCGGTGATCCTGCTTGCCGGCGGCCTCATCGTCACCGCACGGGCCGCGAGGACGGACCGTACGCGCGCCGCGCTCCTGTTGTGGGGCGGGTCGCTCGCAGCGACCGCGCTCGTGTTCAGCTTCGCCGCGGGCATCATCCACCCCTACTACACCGTTGCACTCGCGCCGGCGATCGGTTCGCTTGTCGGCATCGGCAGCGTCCTGCTCTGGCAGCACCGTGAGCAGGTGTGGGCACGCCTGCTCCTCGCCGGTGCCGTCGGCGCGACGGGCGTGTGGTCGGCCGTTCTGCTCGGGCGCAGCGCGACATTCCTCCCGGGGCTCGCCGCTGTGGTTGCGGCGCTGGCCATCATGGCCGCAATCGCTCTGGTCGCGATGCCGCTGTTGCGCGGAGCTTTGGCGGCTGCTGTGATCGTCGCGGCACTCGCCGCGGCCTTTGCCGGACCGGCCTCGTACACCATCGACACCACTCTCACGCCGCACAGCGGCGCCATCCCGTCTGCCGGCCCGACGCTGACAGCCTCACTCACCGGCGGCTCTGGTGGTTTCGGCGGCGGGGGGTTCGGTCGCGGCGGCTTCGGTCGCGGCGGTGGCTTCGGGGGCGGGCCCGGAGGCATTCCCATCTTCGGTGGCGGAGGCGGCTTGGGCGGCGGCGGTTTCGGTGGCGCAGGCTTCGGGGGCGGCGGGGGGTTCGGTGGCGGCGGCTTCGGCGGACGCGGCTTCGGCGGAGGTGGCTTCGGTGGCGGCCCCGGCGGCAACTTCCTCAACGCAAGCGCTCCCGGATCGGACCTCGTGAAGCTGCTCAAGACCAGCGCGTCGCGCTACGCATGGGTTGCAGCCACGATCGACGCTAACTCAGCCGCGGGCTACCAGCTCGCCACCGATGACCCGGTGATGGCAATCGGCGGTTTCAACGGCACCGACCCGACGCCGACGCTCGCGCAGTTCGAGCGGTACGTCGCGCAGGGCCGCATCCACTACTTCATCGGCAGCGGGGGATTCGGTGGTGGATCACGTGCGTCGACCCAGATCGCAGGCTGGGTGGAACAAAATTTCAGCTCCACGCGAGTCGATGGCGTGACCGTCTACGACCTGACACGGCCCTCCAGCTGACGTCGGCTCAGCGCGCCATCCAGGCCGCGGCGGACGTGGCATCGAGATCGACGCTCGTGTCGGTGACACGCTTCGCAGCCCCCGGATGCGCATTGCCCGCGTTGGCGATGTACCAGAGCCCGAAATTCCCGTCCGGGTTGGACGCGTTCATGTAGAGCAGGTTGTCGCCACTCGGGGACCACGAGGGCGAATTGCAGAGGCAGTTGGCGACGAGCACCCGCGGAACGCTGAGGGTGGTGCCGCTCAACGTCGCGACCTCGAGATCCGCCGTCTGGCCGTGGTCGCACACCATCGCGACGGTGGCGCCGCCTGCGGCAACCGCCGGAGCACCGCAATTCTGCGCCGGCGTGGTCAGCGACACCATCGTGCTGTGCGGCCCTGTCTGGACGCCGAGAACGGAGACGACGGTGCCCTTGCCCGTGTTTGCGTAGCTGGAGTACAGGACGTTCCCGTCCGGGAGCGGCACCGGCTCGACATCCCCACCGGTGTACGCGTCCGGGACGGACCACCGCGTCCCGCCGGTCACGCCCTGGTCCGCGATCGTCATGTCGCCGCTCAACGGCGCCGACCAGAGTGAGAAGTCGACCTCATAGCTCTGGCTGGGTGCAGGCTTCGGCGCGTCGGTGGCGAAATACACGCTCGTGCCGTCGGGGCCGATCGCCGGCCAGAGGATCCAGTGATCGAGCTGGAGTGTTTTGTTGCTCGTCGCCTGGTTGTTGTCGCTCAGCTGGGCGAGGACTTTGCCCGCCGTGCTGACGCGATACAGGTCTGAGTACTCGTCGAACCGCCGCACGACGAGGAGGCTGCCGTCGGGGAGCACCCGCGGCTGGATCCAGTCACCGCCGGCGGGCAACGGCAGGCGGCGTGCGCCAGACGCGCTGATCGCGTAGATGGCGCCGCCCTGGCTGACGAAGATCGTCCCAGGCAGCCGGACCTGCGGGCTTGTCGCGCTGACAAGACTGACCGAGCCGCCGTGAGTCTGGAAGGCGGCGAGCGAGCGATTCGCGGCGAAGCCGCTGAACGCCATGAACCCGATCAGGATGAGTGCTCGCTTCACGTCAGTTCGCCGGGAAGAACTTGGCGACTTCCGAACGGATCAGCGCCCAGTTCGGCCGGAGTGCGTCCTGGTTGTTCACAACCTCGGTGCTCGTATACGGCGGCAGCAGCACCACCTGCGTGATCGACGCGAGCGGGACTGAGCCCGCGATCGGCAGGAGGCCGCTCACCTGACCGATGCTCATGTTCGTCTGGAAGTTGGATCCCAGGGAGCTCGCGAGACTCGGAATGTCGGCGAGCGTCAGAGTCTTGGTCTTCGCGCGCAACGCGATGAGGATCTGCTGCTGGCGCTGCGATCGCGCGAAATCGCCATATGCATCGTCGTGGCGAGCGCGCACGTACTCCAACGCCAGCGTACCGTCCATGTGCTGCGCCCCCGGGAGAACGAGAATCCTTTGATAATCAAAGGGATTCCCACCCGAGAGGTCCGCCGGGTAGTAGTCGTCCATCACCGGGTTGTTGGCGATCACGTTCACGCCGCCGACCTGGTTGAGGACCGACACAAGGCCCTGCAATCCGATCCACGCGTAGTAGTCGATGTGGACGTTGAGGTCGTGCTCGACGGTTTGAATCGCGCACTGCGCGCCGCCGTGCAGGAAGGCCTGGTCGATCTTGCCGTTGCGGCCGTTGCAGAGGCGCACCCAGAGATCGCGCGGGATCGAGAGCATCGTCACGTGCTTGGTGACCGGATCGACCCGCGTCAGGATCATCGATTGCGTGAGGTAGTCGCCCTTGAACTTCGAATCGCTGTCGGAGCCGAGCAGCAGCAGCGTGAACGGGGAAGTCGACGAGAGGCTTTCGCTGGCCGACACCGGGCGAAGTTGCGGATTGCCACCCAATGAGGTGTTCGCCTGCCCGGTGTCGCGCAGCGCAACCTGGATGGCAGGGAGGAAGTACAGCACCACGCCGGCCAGGATCGACACGGCGAAACCGGCCACGATGACCATCCCCCGCGCCGCCCGCTGGCGTCCGGCCTTCAGGGATGCGCGCCGGCGCCGCGTCGGGCGCCGACCCATGAGATCACGCGAACGAGGCAAACCTCGAACCTCTGTTGAGACGTTGAGTGGAACGACGAGTTCAAGGACGGCCCCTGCAGGAAAGGGCGGGGCCGTCAGATGGTACCCCGGGGTAGCCTCGTGCGAACACCTCCCGGATGAAAGCTCCCGCGCCCGTCTGCATGTACGCTCAACCGCGCAGATGGAACGAGCGGCTGGCGGACCGGCATGAGCAAGAACCGGCTCGAAGCGTTCAGCGATGGGGTCATCGCCGTCGCGATCACGCTTCTCGCGCTGGATATCTCCGTCCCTGGACCAGGCCACGGCTCGCTGCTGACGCTCATCGGGGACCGCTGGCCGGAGTTCGCTGCATATGCCGTGAGCTTCTTCCTCATCGGCATCATCTGGGTCAACCACCACGCGCGGTTCAACCTCATCGTCTACGTGGATCGGACCCTGTTATTCCTCAACCTCGTGCTCCTGCTTTTCGTGGTGCTGATCCCCTTCGCGACGGCGACGGTGGCCGCGTATCTCACCAGCGGCAGCGCGGACTCGCACGTGGCGATGGCGCTCTACGCCGTCGTCCTTGAGGGGATGGCACTGAGCTTCGGCGCCATCTTCGAGTGGTCGCTGGGTGAGGGGCGCAGCCACGTTCAGGTGCCTCGAGACCAGCGCCGGAAGGCGCGTATCCGGACGTCGATCGGTGAACTCGTGTATGTGATCGTCTTCGCTGTGGCGTTCATCAACGCACCCATCGCGCTCGCGATCACAGGGCTCACGGGCCTCTACTACGTCTTCGCGCCCCTCCCCCGCGTGGCACAGGAGGTCAAGGAGATTTCAGAATAGGTGGGGCCTGCCCGGACGGCGGTTCCCAGGTCTCAGCAATGTCACAGACATGGCTCAGGCCACGCTGAGCAACCGGCCTCATGCTGCAGAGTGTCACCAAACTGAAAACCTCGGAGCCGGATCATGAGCAGCGACATGCAGGAACACCGCCCGTTCGATCCGCCGCAGCCGCCTCCGGTCGACCCGACCGGAGCAGCGTACGGTCACTGGGCGCCCGACCCCAATTGGGGCCCGCCCGTCTGGCCGCCGGCAGCACCCGCTCGCCGTCGCTCCACGTTCATGCAGCGCACCCTGATCGCCGGCCTGGCGGTCGTCTGCGTCGGTGCCGGTGGTGGCACCGCCTGGGCGATCACGAGCGCCACGCTCACACACAACCCGACAACCACCTCCCTGCCGGCAGGAAGCTCGCAAAGCGGCGAGGCTCCCAACAGCACCGGTGACAACGGCACGGGCGGGGCCACCACGGGCAACGGCGGCACCGCGTCGAGCGCCGCCATCGCCGCCGTTGATGCTGCCACTGTTGACATCAACGCGCTGACGGCCGCCCACACCGGTCAGGTGGCGGGGACCGGGATGGTCATCACGTCGTCGGGACTGGTGCTCACCAACAATCACGTCATCGACAACACCGTGAGCATCACGGCACAGATCAACGGAACCGGTACTACGTACAAAGTCAAGGTCATCGGCTATGACGCCTCCGACGACGTCGCCCTCGTCCAACTGGTCGGCGCCTCGGGCCTGGCCACCGTCCCCATCGGCAACTCGGACAAGGTCAATGTCGGTGATCCGCTCACCGTCATCGGCAACGCGCTCGGCAAGGGCGGCACGCCTGCCGTCGTGACCGGCGTCGTCTCGCAGCTCGACCAGCAGATCACCGCGAGCGATGAGAGCGGCAGCACCGAGAACCTGACCGGCATGCTGCAGGTGCGGGCGAACATCGAGCCGGGCGACTCCGGCGGCCCGGAGATCAACGCCGCGGGTCAGGTCATCGGCATGACCACGGCAGGCTCCACGTCGGGCAACCCGAACCAGGAATCGGCCGCCACCACCGGGTTCGCGATCCCGATCAACAAGGCGATGCAGATCGTGGCCGAGATCCGCGCCGGTAGCGGACCGCACATCCACCTCGGCAACGCCGCCGAGCTCGGCATCCAGGTAGGTCAGGCGACAGCGACCCAGACGCTGCCCGGTGCCTACGTCGCCGAGGTTCTCCCCGGCACCCCCGCGGCCGGCCTCGGCATGGTCGCCAACGACCGGATCGTGGAGATCAACAACATCACCATCACGTCTCCAAACGACCTCCACAAGGCGATGGAGGGGTTCTCGAGCGGTCAGACCGTGTCCCTCACCTGGATCGACCCGAACGGCGCGTCGCACACAGCACCCCTGACCCTCGGCCTCGCCCTCTGGCCGGACTGAGCACTGTCATCTGCGCCGGGTGCGGCGCCGAGGTGGCCGACATCGCCGGCCCCACCCACGCCTATATGTCGTCGGCGCCCGGATGTTGGAACGCCTATGGCGTGCTGCTCGCCCGCAGCCGTGACTGGATCGTGGACCGGGGGACAGTCCAGCTCCGGACCGACTCCTACGCGAGCCAGCACGCGACCAATCCGGACCCCCGCAATCGCCAGTCGGTCGCCATGCACCTGATGAGCCTCTGCGCCACCCTCGAATTCGGCCTCGCCCCCGGCAGCACCACCGCCCTGCTCGGAAGATGGACCCACCGGCCCGGAGGCTATCCGGATCTCATCTCGGACGTTCCCCACGGCATCGTGACCGTGGTCGACGTCCTCAGCGTTGATGACGGCGACGCCCATGCCCTGGCGGTTGCAGATTGGGCACGCTCGGTCTGGAACGGGTGGAGCGATCATCACGACGAGATACGGCTGCTGCTGGCGGAGTACGGCCTGCGATAACGCCTGGCCGGATATCGCATCGGCCGTCACACCAGCGATGCCGGAGCGTGATGACGCGTTTGGAGCGTCGCGATATAACTCTGACAGCCCCTGAGGGGGGCCGCCGGAGACCGGCGCAAGGCCAGCGCGGGAGATACTCGCGATGCACAGGAGCCGTATGGCGCATCTCGGTCCGCCGTGACCGGCGAGTCGCACGTCGACAACGCTCGAGCCGCTCCAGTGGCCGAGCCCGCAGAGCGCGAGCGCGGCAACAGGCTGCTCGCGATCTGGGCGTTCAACGGACTTGTCGTCGCGACTGCCGGCGCCGTCTACGTCGTTGCCGTTGCGCCGCTGACGCAGACCAGCGAGCTCGCGCTCGCGCCGATCATCGTCCTCGCCGGGCTCGTTGCCGCATTCACGGCAACCGAGTGGGGCCGCGTCTTCATCCATTTCCGGCAGGAGGCGCAGTCGTATTCGCTGAGCGAGATCCCGCTGGTGATCGGGCTGTTCGTCCTGGCTCCGGACCAGCTGGTGTTGGCGCGCGTGCTTGGCGCCGCGATCGCTCTCGGCCTTGTCCGTCGCCAGGACCCCAAGAAGCTCATCTTCAACCTGGCCAGCTTCGCGCTCGAGGCCGAGACGCTGACTGTGCTCGTCCATCGCGTCGCCGGCGGGGCTCCCGATCCGAGCGATCCGGTCGTCTGGCCCTGGGTGCTCCTCTTCATGACGGTGGCGTCACTCCTCGGTTTCGCGCTCAGCGCCTCGGTGATCTCCATCGCGGCCGGGGGTCTGTCGTACCGCCAGTGGATCAAGTCCGTGGTCTTTGCGCTCATCGGTGGATTCGCGAACTGCAGCCTCGGTCTCGTGGTCGTCGCAATGTTCGAGCACAAGCCGGTGATGCTGCTGCTGCTCGTTACGCCGCTCGCCGCGATCGGCGTGGCGAACGTGCTGTACACGCGTGAGCACCAGAAGCATCAGCGCCTGCAGTATCTGTACGAATCGAGCGATGTGCTCCAGCGGGCGAGCTCTGACGGTGCCGCCATTCCCGAGTTGCTCGACCAGCTCTGCAATGTCTTCCGCGCCGACATCGCCACCGTCACGCTCCTCCCGACGGCAACCGGCAGCGGGTCGCTGCGCGTCATCAGCGCGAGCGGCCACCACCACGAGCAGAGTGACAACCCGCTGCACGCCGCCACACTCGAGCACTTCGTGCCACTCCTGGACGAAACCCAGCGCGGATTGATCGCGGTCCAAGCCACGACCAACACCGAGGTCCGTGACTGGCTGCGCAGTCACGGCTACAGAGATGCGATGGGCACACTGCTCCAGGGTGAGGGCACGCTGCTCGGGTCGCTCGTGGTCGCCAACCGGCTCAGTGACGTCGAAATGTTCGACAGCGATGATCTGCGTCTCTTCGATGCGTTCGCTGCGCAGACGAGCGTCGCGGTGCAGAACACGCGACTCGGGCATCGGCTTCGCGTTCAGGCATTCCACGACACGGTCACCGATCTCGCCAACCGCGCGCTCTTCATGGACCGTCTCCAGCACGCGCTCACACGGCGTGAACGTGACAACGAGTCGCTTGCGGTCATGTTCCTCGATCTCGATGATTTCAAGGAGATCAACGACAGCCTCGGTCATGTCGCCGGCGATGTGCTGCTGACGCAGGTCGCCGATCGCCTGAAGGATGTGCTCCGCGCCTCGGATACCCCCGCTCGTTTCGGCGGCGACGAGTTCGCGATCCTACTCGAGGAAACGGCCGATCCCGAGGACACCATCCGCGTCGCCGAACGGATCGTCGCGGCGTTCAAACGCCGCTTCGTCGTCGCGGGGCGCGAGGTGACAATGAGCGCGTCGATCGGTGTTGCGGTCACGGCATCGCGCGACATCACGGCTGAGGATCTGGTCGGTCAGGCCGACGTGGCGATGTATCGCGCCAAGGTCAAGGGCAAGGACACGTTCGAGGTCTTCGAACCGGGGATGCAGGATGTCGTCGCGCGCCGCCTTGAGGTGCGCAGCGGCCTCGAGACCGCCATCGACCGCAACGAGCTCATCGTCCTCTATCAGCCGATCGTCGATCTCGCGACGAGCACGCCGATCGGCGTCGAAGCGCTCGTTCGGTGGAAGCATCCGCGGTGGGGCGTGGTCGTGCCCGCTGAGTTCATCGGCATCGCCGAGGAGACGGGGATGATTCGAGAGCTCGGGCTCCACGTGCTCGAGGAAGCGTGCCGTCAATGGGTGGCGTGGCAAGTCGCATCGGTTGACGAGGCGTCGTTCACGCTGAGCGTCAACGTCTCACCACGGCAGCTGCGCGACCCGAGCTTCGTCAGCGAGGTGGGACGCATCCTCACGCGTGCCGGTCTGCCCCCGTCGCATCTCACGCTGGAGATCACCGAGAGCTTCATGGTCGAGGATCCGGAGAGCGCCCGCGCGCGCCTGCATGAGCTGAAGGCCCTCGGGGTGCGCATCTCGATGGACGACTTCGGCACGGGCTACTCGTCGCTCGCGTCACTCCAGGACCTGCCGCTCGACATCCTGAAGATCGACAAGGTCTTCGTCGACCACATCGCCGAGGACCCCCGGCGGACGGCGTTCGCTCAGGCGATCATCCGCATGGGGAAGACGCTCGGCCTGGGGCTCATCGCCGAGGGCGTCGAGACGGCAGAGCAGAGCGAGCGCCTGCAGAGCCTCGGATGCCGCTTCGCGCAGGGCTTCTACTTCTCGAAGCCGGTCCCCGCCGAGGACATCCAGCAGATGCTCAACGCGTCGCATGCCACGCGCGTCGCCGGGGGACGATGGTCGGACGGCACGCCGCAGGACTCGCGGGCCTGGTTGCGGGTGCTCGACAACACCGCCTAGCGCCGTCCTGACGGCTCAGAAGATGGCGTCGATCCGGGCGAGGATCTCCGGCGTGAGGCGTTTGATGACCGGCAATGCGCCGAGATTCTCGTGCACCTGCTCGACGCGGCTCGCACCCGTGATCACCGTCGAGACATGCGGGTTCGCGGCGCACCACGCGATCGACAACTGCGCGAGACTGACGCCGAGCTCCTGCGCGATCGTCTCGAGCTGGCTGACCCGGCGGTTGGCGTCCGGGTCCGTGACCATCGCGCTGAGCCAGCCGTACCCCGGCAGCGCCGCGCGGCTGCCCGACGGGACGCCGTCCCGGTACTTGCCGGTGAGCAGACCGGAGGCAAGCGGGCTCCACGTGGTGAGGCCGAGACCGATCCTGTCGTACAGGGGCGCGAACTCCTTCTCCACCTTGTCGCGCGTGAAAAGGTTGTACTGCGGCTGCTCCATGACCGGCTGGTGGAGGTGGTGACGTTCGGCGATGTCCCACGCTTCCTGGACGTCCGCGGCGCTCCATTCGGACGTGCCCCAGTACAGCGCCCTGCCCGAGGCGATGATGTCGTGCATTGCACGCACCGTCTCCTCGATCGGGGTCTCGGAGTCGGACCGGTGGCAGTAGATGAGGTCGAGGAAGTCGAGGCCGAGGCGGCGCAGTGACCCGTCGACCGCGTGGAGCAGGTACTTGCGGTTCAGCGTGTTCTTGGTGTTGACGGACTCCTCGATGCCCCAGAAGAACTTGCTCGAGATGACGTAGGTATGACGCGGCCAGCCGAGCTCGGCGATGGCGGCGCCCATGATCGTCTCCGACGTTCCGCCGGAGTAGACCTCCGCGTTGTCGAAGAAGTTGACGCCGGCGTCGTATGCCGCAGCGAGGCAGTCGCGTGCGTTGGCGCCGGCCAGCTGAGGGCCGAAGCTGACCCACGATCCGAACGAGAGCACGCTCACGCGGAGCCCTGAATGCCCGAGGCGTCGATACTGCATCTCCATGGTCATCGAGCATAGAGGCACGACCCGGAGTCACCGCGGCAGTCGTGGATGACTCAGATCGACTCGATAACAGGATGGGCGGCGGCGGCGCTCTTCGGCGTCGCGATCGTGGCGTCGCTCATGAACCGATGGCGGGTGGCCAACGGACATGGCTTCTCGATGGCCTGGTTCCGCGCGCACAACTGGCTCGGCATCGTGGCGACGCTCACCGGCCTCGGTCACTGCCTGTCGTCTGTGGGTCGCACGGCCCTCCCGGTCGGCGAGGAGATCGGCATCTGGGCCGGAGCAGCGGCGGTGGGCTTGCTGGTCCTCACCGCCTTCGCGGGGAGCGGCCTGTCCGGCGCGAAGCGCGACGCGAGGCGGCGCATCCGCCGCAACCATGTGGCGACCATGTTCGCGGTGCTGGCTGTCGGGATCGTGCACACCGCGCTCAATGGCCCGCTCGCGGGCAGATGACATGGTCTGGAGCGGGGTTCGAACGGGACTCTGGCAAGATGATCGCCCCGACCTGACCCATTGCCGGAGATCGCCACGAGATGACTGACACTACCGAGATCGCAGCGGCGCCCGGCCCGGGCGCGGCGCCCGCAACGGTCCCATCTGTGGACGAGCTCGACCCGCGTCGCTGGCTCGCTCTGGGGAGCGTGATGACGGCGTTGTTCATGGTGCTGCTCGACGTGTCCATCGTGAACGTCGCCGTCCCGGCCATCCGCAGCAACCTCTCCGCGAACAATGCCGACATCCAATTCGTCATCGCGGGATACGGGCTCGCCTACGCGGTCATGCTCATCACCGGTGGTCGACTTGGTGACATCTTTGGCAGGAAGAAGCTGTTCCTCATCGGGATGTCCGGCTTCGTGATCGCCTCCGCACTGTGCGGTCTCGCGCAGAGCGCCATCATGCTCGACCTCTCGAGAGTGCTCCAGGGAACGATGGCGGCACTGATGTACCCGCAGGTGCTCTCCGTCATCCAGGTGAGCTTCCCACCGACGGAACGCGCGAAGGTCTTCGGCTTCGTCGGCGCGGTCATCGGCATCGCGACGATCACCGGACCGCTCGCCGGTGGTCTGATCATCCGCAACGACATCACCGGTGGCTCGTGGCGCTGGATCTTCCTCGTGAACCTGCCGATCGGGATCGCGGCACTCATCGCCGCAACCCGGCTGGTGACCGAGTCCCGCGCACCCAACGCCAAACGACTCGACCTCGTCGGGGTCGTCCTCGCGACAGCGGGAATCCTGCTGCTCGTCTACCCGCTTGTCGAGGGTCAGGTGGCCGGCTGGCCGGCGTGGACGTTCATCTGCATGGGCCTCAGCCCATTTGTGCTCGCGGCCTTCATCCTCTACGAGCGGTCACTCCCGGCGACGCGCTTTCCGCTCGTGCAGCTCTCGCTGTTCCAGATCCCGTCATTCCGCGTCGGCGTCGCCATATCCGCGGTCTTCATCGCGGGCATTCCCGCGTTCTTCTTCACGTTCAGCCTCATGCTCCAGGTCGGGTTGTCATACAGCGCGCTCAACGCCGGTCTGACCACGATTCCGTGGAGTCTCGGTTCGGCGTTCGCGTCCGCGATGTCGACGCGAGTAGCACCGCGCCTCGGGAAATGGACGATCGCGATCGGCTCGGTGCTCCTCGTGATCGGCATCCTCGGCATCATGCTGACGCTGCACATCGCCGGCACGGGTGTCACGGGCTGGGACCTGATCCCCTCGTTTCTCGTCAGCGGACTGGGACTCGGGACCGTGATCGCGCCGCTGTTGAACATCATCCTCGCCGGTGTGCCCGGGCGCGACGCCGGGTCGGCGTCCGGTGTGCTGACGACGTTTCAGCAACTCGGTGGCGCGATCGGCGTTGCGGTGGTTGGTGTCGTCTTCTTCGGGTTGCTCTCCAGCCGCGCGACGACAGCGATCGCGACCGTGACGCCACGCCTGCAAGCGCAGCTTGCTGCCGCCGGCGTCCCACCCGCACAGGCAGAGGCGTCGATCGCCACATTCACCCGATGCTTCAAGGCGCAGGCTTCGTCGAGCGATCCGACTCAGCCGATCCCCGGTTGCCCCACCGCCGGCACGAAGCAGACGACGAACCCGGTGAGCAGCGCGTTCAGCAGCGCGGCGCGGGTCGCACTCGGCCGCACCTTCGTCTCATCGGTCGAGCGCATCCTGCTCTTCAACGTCGGGTTCTGGACGCTGACCGGCATCCTCTCGATGTTCCTGCCGCGGACCCGCCCGCACCCGGCGTCCGCCCCACAGCCCGTCGCTGCCGCGCACGCAGGCTGACGGTCGTCCCGACCCCCTGGCTCCCGCACGGCGTCTGTCAGGCCGAGTGCTTAGGTGGACAACCCATGGCTGATGTTCGAGAAGACGTTGTTCACGCGGTGGCCGAGTGTCGTGAGGATCACGATGACCACGATGGAGATGAGCACGAGAATCAATGCGTACTCGACCATGCCCTGACCCTCCTCGCGAGTGTTGAGCCGATCGAGCATCCCTCGGATGCGTTCGCTGACCTCTGTAACCCTGTCGGCCATGATGATGTCTCCGATGAGTGCTGTGCCCGTTGTATCGAGGCGATAGCCTCAGATTGAGCCCCGAACTCAAACCCTTTCGGAAAGCTCGGTAACAGGAAGTCGGACGACGATTCGCGTTCCCGCAACATAGTCGTCATCGATTGCGATCGTTCCCCTATGGGCAGACACAATCACAGCGCAGATCGCCAGTCCCAGCCCTGCCCCTCCGGTGCGCCTCGAGCGCGAGCTGTCACCGCGCGCGAAACGTTCGAAGACCACAGCGCGCAGCGCGGGGGAAATGCCCGGGCCGCTGTCCCTGATCGACACCGTGCACCCGCTTGGCGGGGACGCTGTCATGGCGAGGCTGACCACTCCGTTGCGAGGCGTGTGTGCCAGCGCGTTTTCGAGCAGGTTGTCGAAGAGCCGGCCGAGCAGCAGCGCATCGCCGTCGAGTGATGCCTCGCAGCGCAATGACCTGGACATCTGAACGCCCATCGCCGACGCATGGCCCTCCCAGCGGGCGTAGGCCTCCTCGAGCACGTCGCTCAGATCGACGCGCGCAACGGAAGTCATCAGGCCGCCGGCGTCGCTTCGCGACAGAGTCAGCAATGATTCGGAGATCTTGACGAGTCGCTGGGTGTTCTTCAGCGCGAGGCGCACCGTGGCCGTGAGCTCGTCGCTGCTGCGCTCCTGGCGCAGCGTGATCTCGAGCTCGCTCTGAAGCGCAGACAGCGGATTGCGCAGCTCGTGGGCGGCGTCCGCGGTGAAGCGGCGCAGCTGATCCGTCGTCGCGGCCTGGGCTCGCTCGCGTGCAACCAGGGATCGTACCGTCATCTCGCTGAGGCAGGCGGTCACGACAACGGCGGTGAACTGGAACTTCGCGGTGAGCGGATCGATGACGCCCTCGAACGCGGTGAAGATGGTGACGCAGATCGCCAGGAACGTGACCACGGCGGTGAATGGTGTCGGCAGCAGCCATGCCGAGAAGAGGACCGTGAGCAGCAGGAAGCCGCCGAGGGTCGGGTTGTTGGGGACGACGATCTCGACGATGGTCACGAACACGAGCAACGTAAGACAGCCGACGAAGATGCCCATGCGAGCGACGCGGTTGGTCAGCTGCCGAGGCGTGAACGCATCCCGGTTCCAGGGGATGGCAGTCATGTCAGGCGATCCCGGCGCCGACGCCGATCAGCCTGTACCCGACCCCGCGACACGTCTCGATGATCACACTGGCGCATGCCGCCGAGAGCTTGCGGCGCACCTTGCCTGCGTAGACTTCGACGAGGCCCGAGTCGACGGTCTGCCCGTCGCCCCAGACGGCGTCGTGGATCTGCTCCTTGCTCAGCACCTGCCCGGGGTGTCGGAGGAAGAGCTCCAGCACCTCGTATTCCCGCCGGGTGGCCGCAATGACATCACCACCAACCGTGATCTGCCGCGCGGCGCCGTCCATGCTGAGGTTCCCGGCCCGAAGCACCCGAACCTGCGGACCCTGCCGGCGCCGGCACAGTGCACGGACACGCGCCAGCACCTCATCGAAGTGGTAGGGCTTGGCGAGGTAGTCGTCGGCGCCGGCGTCGAACCCGGCAAGACGGTCCCGGACATCGTCGCGGGCGGTGAGCATGAGCACGGCCGTCGGCGCCCCCTGGGCGCGCAGGGAGCGGCAGAGATCGGTCCCGTCGAGATCGCCACCGAGCATCACGTCGAGCAGGGCGACGTCGTACGGAAGGCTCGTCCGGATCGTGTCGAGCGCTTCCTCCGCGGAGAGCGCCACATCGACCGACATTCCGGCCTCGGCGAGACCCCGGGCAAGGCTGCCCGCGACCTCAGGTTCGTCCTCGACGACAAGCACACGCACGTTTGGCATCGTATTCGCGGGGAGGCGGCGTATCGTCGCCGCGAGTGACTCGATACCCGCTCTTGTGAATGACGTCATTGTCGCGGACGGGGACGTTGTCATCCGCCGCATGCGCGACCACCCCGACGACTACGAGCTGGTCGTCGACTGGCGGAACCGTCCCCACGTCCGTGAGTGGTGGGATCCAGACGATCCCCCGCTGACGCTCGACGGCGCGATCGAGGAGCTGCGCCCGTTGACGCGGCCCGGGGATTCCAACACCGCCTGCATCATCGAGTTCGATGGAGCGCCGATCGGCTATCTCCAGTGCTATCCCTGGGATGAGGAGCAGGCGTACCTCACCGAGGTGGGGATCATGGTCCCCGCCGGGGCCTGGGGGCTCGACATCTTCATCGGTGAGCGGTCGCTCGTGGACAGAGGGATCGGGTCGCGAACCGTCCGCCTGATCTCGGACCACCTCTTCGCCGAGCACGACGCCTCGGCGGTGGCGCTGGCGACCGAAACCGGAAACCACCGTGCGCAAGCGGCCTACGTCCGGGCGGGAATGCGCATCGTGGAGCATTTCCTCGACACCGATACGCGCCAGGGTCAGCGGGTCGAATCGGTGCTCATGCTTCGCGACCGGCCCGCCGGAACAGCTGCCGCGCGATGATCTCGCGCTGCACCTCGGACGCCCCCTCGTAGATCCGGATGCCGCGAACCTCGCGGTAGAGGTGCTCGAGGAGGTGCCCGTGCTCGAGCGCGCGGGCGCCATGGACCTGGATGGCGACGTCCACCGCCAGCGCGGCGGTCTCGGTCGCGAAGAGCTTCGCCATAGCGGCTGCTTCGGTGATCGGCGTTATGCCGGCGTCATGTGCGGCTGCGGCGGAGTGCACGAGGAGCCGCGATGCCTGGACACGCGTCGCCACGTCGGCGAGTTGGTGGCTCACGCCCTGGAGGGCAGCGAGCGGCCGCCCAAAGGCCTCGCGCTCCTGGGCGTGGTCGACGGCCGCGTCGAGCGCTGCCTGGGCCATGCCGACCGCCGCCGCTCCGACGCTCGGGCGGAAGAGATCGAGGGTGCGCATGGCGACCCCGAATCCGTGATCGACGTCACCGAGGACGTGAGTCGCCGGAACCGAGACGCCGTCGAACCGCAACCGCCCGATCGGGTGATCGGCCACGAACGGGATTGCCGTCCCCGACAAGCCCGGGCTGCCTCCAGGCACCGCGAAAGCGGAGACGCCCCGCGAGCCGGCGCCGGCCGTTGTTCGAGCGAACACGGTGTAGATGTCCGCTTCCGGCGCGTTCGAGATGAAGACCTTCTCGCCGGTGAGACGGAAGCCGGTGCCATCCCGATCAGCCAGCAGTGAAAGCGAGGCGGCGTCAGATCCCGCGCCGGGCTCGGTGAGCGCGAAGGCGGCCACCGCTTCGCCGGCAACAACGCGTGGCATCCAGACGTCGGCCACCTCCGGACGGCCGGACGTCAGGATCGGGTGGGACCCGAGGCCCTGGAGCGCGAAGGCGATCTCCGCCTCGGTCGAGAATCGGGCCAAGCCCTCACGGATGAGGCAGAGGCTGAGGACCGACAGATCGCGTCCGGCCCCGAGGACGTGGGGTACGAGGTCCTGTGCCGAGAGCGCGGCAACGAGCGGCCGGTTGACTCTGCCGGGCTCGCCGGCCTCGGCGAGCGGCGCCAGCACCTCCCGGGCGATCCGCTCGCTGCGAGTCAGGAGCTCGCGCTGCGCCTCGGAGAGGTGGGCATAGGTGGTGCTCATCCCAGGACGGCGACGCCGACGAGCTCGACGAGCGCTCGCGGATCCAAGAGCTCCGTGACTCCGATCAGCGCCATCGCCGGGTACCGGCGTCCGAAATGCTGGCGCCAGACGGTGCCGAGCGCCGGCATCGCCAGGCGGTAGGCGGCGAGGTTGGTGACGAACACCTGCAGCGAGACGAGATCGTCCGGCTCGCCGCCGGCCGCGCCAAGCGCGACAAGAAGGTTGCGGGCGGCCAGGTCGAACTGCTCGACCATGGTGGCTCCCTGGATCGTCCCGTCGGGGGCCTGCGCAGTCTGTCCGCCGATGTAGATCGTTTTGCCGGGCGGTGCGACGACCGCGTGAGAGAAGCCGGCCGGCGGCGCCAGTCCCGGTGCGACGACGATCTCTGGCTTCGGTGTCATCGCCCCTCCCAGGCGGGCGCGCGTCCCTCGGTCCACGCGCGGTGGTACTCGGCGTGGTCGTGGCTCCCCATGAGGAGCGCCTGGGTCATGGCCTCGAGTTCGAGGGCACCGCCGAGGTCCATGTCAAGCTCGCGAGTGAGCAGGACCTTGGTCGTCGAATACGCAAGTGCAGGGCCGGTGGCAAGCCGGGTGGCGAGCGCATGGGCGGCCGCAGGCAACGCCTCGTCATCGACGACCGCGGTCGCGAGTCCGATCTGCAGCGCCCGGTCCGAGTCCAGTGTGTCCCCGAGCATGAGGAGCTCGGTCGCGCGCCCGAGCCCGATCACTCGCGGCAGCAGGTAGGCGGACCCCATGTCAGCGCCCGCGAGCCCCACGTTCGTGAAGAGAAACGCGAATCGCGCCGAGCGCGCGAGCAACCGGAAGTCAGATGCCAGCGCGATCACGGCGCCGGCCCCGGCGGCGATGCCGTTGACCGCGGCGATCACGGGGAGCGGGCACTCGCGGAGCGCGCGCACGACCGAGCCGGTCATCCGCGTGAACTCGAGGAGGTCGCCCGCCTGCATCGACTGCAGCGCACCGATGATCTCGACGACATCGCCGCCCGAGCAGAATCCCCGGCCGCTCCCCGTGATGATGAGCACGCGAGCGTCGCCTCGATGGGGCAGCTCCGCCACGAGGTCGCGAAGGTCGGCGTAGGCATCGAACGTGAGTGCGCCGAGCTTCTCCGGACGTGAGAGCGTGATCGTGGCGACATCATCGGCCACGGCGAAGTCGAAGTGCTGCCATCGGTCGGTGAACTTGGCCGATGCCCGGAACCTCGTCATCGTGATGCGCCTCCTTCGTCGCCCGCCCGCGTCGCGATCGCCGCCTCCCGCAGGGCGGTCCGGTCGATCTTGCCCGAACCGGTACGGGGAAGGCGATCCGTGAAACGCAGCTCGCGCGGGACCTTGTGCGGCGCGAGCCGCTCGCGAACGAACGCCTGCAGTGCCTCAGTGGTCGTGGCGGCCTCCGAGCGGATGACCACCCAGGCGCAGGTCCGCGTCAGCCCTTCGCGATCCCCGGCAACGACCGCACACTCGATGACGTCTGGGTGCATCGCCAGGCAGCGCTCGATCTCGGCCGGCGCCACGTAGATCCCACCCACCTTGAGGAGGTCGTCGGCCCGGCCTCGGTAGAGGAAGAACCCGTCGGCGTCGCGCTCCGCGAGGTCGCCGCTCATGACCAGGTCTGCTGCGAAGGTCCGCTCGGTCGCGCCGGCATCCTCCCAGTACGCAAGCGCGGCACTCTCGCCCCGGATCCAGAGCCGCCCGATGACGCCGTCTGCCGCGGGCCGCTCGTCGTCGTCAACGACCGTGACCTCGTACCCGGGGACGACCTCGCCGATGCTGCCCGGACGCGACCGGCCCGGCCGGTTCGAGATGTAGATGTGGTACGCCTCGGACGATCCGATCCCGTCGAGCACCTCGACCCCGAACGCGTCGTTCCAGCGGTGGTGCAGCGGTTCGGGAAGCGCCTCGCCGGCTGAGGTGCACAGACGCAGGCAGCTCAGGTCCTGATCTGCCGCACCCGGGTGATCGAGCATGGCCTGCATCATCGTCGGCACGTTGACGAGGATCGTCGGACGGTGGCGGGCGATCAGCTCGAAGATGAGCTCCGGAGACGTGCGCTCGCGGAAGATGAGTCCCGCTCCGCCGGCGCCGAACGGGAACAGCGCCGCAAGGTCACGCGCGTAGCCGAAGAACAGCTTGGGCACCGGCAGGACGATGTCGTCTGCGCGGATGTCGAGCACGCCGCGGGCGTAGCCTTCGTAGCTGACCATCGGGCTCCGCGCGCGATGGACGCATGCCTTGGGTTTGCCGGTGCTGCCCGTGGTGAACTTCCAGAGCGCGATGCTGTCGGCCGTCGTCGCCGCCGGCTCCAGCGTCGCCGGCTGGCGCGCGACGAGCGCCTCGAACGACACCTCACGGGCGCGAAGCTGCTCCGCACCGCCTCCGACCACGAGGAGGATCGGGTGACTCCGCGTGCTCTCCGTTGCGACACGCATGCGTTCGAGGGTCGCGCGGTCCACCACGACCACGGTGGCGCCGGTGTAGTCGATGTAATACGCGTAGTCCTTGGGCTGCAGGAACGTGTAGACCTCGGCGGTGACCGCGCCGATCTTCTGCACCGCATACCACGTCGCGACGAACTCGACGGAATCGGTCAGCGCGAGGAGGACTCGCTCCTGCGCATGGACACCAAGCTCGAGCAGGGCGATGCCGACCTGGTTGACCAGTGCCGCGAGGCTCGAGTACGTGCAGGAGCTGTCGCCTTCGATGAGTGCTCTGCGATCGCCACGACCCTCGGCGACGTTGCGATCGACAAAGTACGTCGCCAGGTTGAGGCGCTCCGGGGTCGGGCTCACGGGCCCGGCTCGGGCTCGATCTGTGCACGGATCAGGTCGATGAGCAGCGCGGCGAGCGTCGCGAGCGTCGCGTCGCCCTCACGGGCGGTCGCCTCAGCGGGAGCTCCGCAGTACCCCCGGTCCATCCCCATCGCGAGAAAGTCCGTCTGACCCGCCGCCATCGCTGCGGGCATGTTCACGCGCAACGCTGGAAGCATCCGCATGACGTCGGTCTCGATGAGCTCGGGATGCGTGGCGAGCACGAGCGAGGTCTCGTAGCGGCCGGCGTGGGAAGCACCGCTCTTGAATTCCTCCGTCAGCTGCTCCGCGACCGTCCGGCGAGTGAGATCGAGCAACCCCACGTGCGCCGTCTCCGCCGCCCGACGCAGCGTGGCCACCTGGGCAGGCTCGAAATGGCTGTTCACGATCAACTGGTGGCGGAAGCCCTGCGCGCGCAGCGAGGAGCAGATCTCAACGATCAGGGCGTGGAGCGTGTCCTCGCTGATGGTCACCGCCCCGGTGAATGCCGCGGCGTAGTGCGTGACACCGAACCCGATCTCCGGCAGGACGAGCGCGCGGATCTTTGGATCACCGGAGAGCTCGATCGCTGCGCGCTCGCAGACAGCGGTCGAGATGATCGAATCGGTGCGCAGCGGTGCGTGGGGTCCGTGCGGTTCCACTGCGCCCACCGGGAGGAGGAGCACCGGCACCGGCCCGGAGTCGAGCATCGCCCGCGCCCGGGGCGACGTCAGGTCGGCGAAATGGATCGACGACGGCATGCTGATGACGGCACACTCACGACGCTCGACACTCTACAGTTGCGCACCGACTCTCATGCGCATAGCGGTTGTCGGGGGCGGACCGGGCGGACTCTACTTCGCGGCGCTCGCCCGCCAGCTCGATCCCAGCGCCGACATCACCGTCTGGGAACGCAACGCGGCTGACGACACGTTCGGCTTCGGCGTGGTCTTCTCGGACGAGACGCTCGGCGGCATCGAGCATGCGGACCCGGCGATCCACCGCGCGATGTCCAGCGAGTTCGCGCGCTGGGACGACATCGACATCCACTTCAAGGGCCAGGTCATCACGTCAGGTGGGCACGGTTTCGCGGCCATGAGCCGCCGGCGATTGCTCCAGATCCTCCAGGAGCGATGCGCCACGCTCGGCGTCACGTTGCGATTCAACACCGAGGCGCCGCCTCCCGACACCCTGTCCGCGGCCTACGACCTCGTTGTGGGTTCGGACGGCGTGAACTCGGCCACGCGAACGCGATATGCGGAGTCGTTTGGACCGCATCTCGACGTGCGCCGCTGCAAGTTCATGTGGCTCGGCACCGACCTCGTCTTCGACGCCTTCAAGTTCTACATCGTCGAAACTCGCTTCGGGGTCATGCAGATCCACGGCTATCCGTTCGACGCCACCGGCAGCACGTTCATCGTGGAGATGAACGATGCGGTCTGGCAACGCGCGGGGTTTGCGGCGCATGCCGAGCGTCGGTTCATGCCGGGTGAGAGTGACGAGGCGAGCATCGCGGCGATCAAGACTCTCTTCGGCGACATCCTGGACGGGCACGCAGTGCACGCCAACAACTCGCGGTGGATCAGCTTCACGACCGTGCGCAACGACGCGTGGTCTCACGCCAACGTCGTGCTCCTCGGCGACGCCGCGCACACCGCGCACTTCTCCATCGGGTCCGGGACCAAGCTCGCCATGGAGGACGCGCTCGCCCTGGCCGCGTGTCTGCACGAGGAGCCGAGCGTCACACGCGCGCTCGCCGCGTACGAAGCCGAGCGCAAGCCAGTCGTCGTGTCGACGCAACGCGCAGCGCAGGCAAGCCTCGAGTGGTTCGAGAACCTCGGCCAGTATGTGCACCAGGATCCTCTCCAGTTCGCGTTCAACATCCTGACCCGGAGCAGGCGCGTCACCTACGACAACCTGCGCCTTCGCGACCCGGAGTTCGTGGCCGAGGTGGATGCGTGGTTCGACGCCGGCGTCCGGCGTCAGGTTGGGCAGCACGCAGGTCCCGATGCGCCGCCCATGTTCCAGCCCTTCCGGTTGCGAGCACTCGACTTGAAGAACCGGGTGATCGTGTCGGCGATGGACATGTACTCGGCGACCGACGGCACGCCCAACGACTTTCACCTCGTCAACGCCGGCAGCAAGGCGCTCGGCGGGGCGGCCCTGGTGATGACCGAGATGGTCTGCGTCTCACCCGAGGGGCGCATCACGCCGGGCTGCGCCGGCATGTACCGGGACGAACACGAGGCCGGTTGGCGGCGGATCGTCGAGTTCGTGCACGAACGCACCAGCGCGCACATCGGTCTGCAACTCGGGCACTCGGGCCGGAAAGGATCGACGAAATTGATGTGGGAGGGCATCGACGAACCACTCCGGGACTCGAACTGGGAGCTCGCTGCGCCATCCGCCATCGCCTATTCGCGGCTGAACCAGGTGCCGCGCGCGCTCACGACCGGGGAAATGGCAGAGATCCGCGGTCAGTTCGTCTCTGCCTCCGAGGCCGGGGCGCGCGCCGGCTTCGACCTGCTCGAGCTGCACTGCGCGCACGGATACCTGCTCTCGAGCTTCATCTCGCCGATCACCAATCAGCGGTCGGACGCATACGGCGGGACACTCGACCAGCGGCTGCGCTATCCCCTCGAGGTGTTCGACGCCATGCGAGCTGTCTGGCCTGCACACAAGCCCATGACTGTGCGCATCTCCGCCACCGACTGGTACGACGGCGGCATCGACGCGGACGACGCGGTCGAGATTGCCCGGGCGTTTACCGCCCACGGCGCCGACGCGATCGACGTCTCGTCGGGTCAGGTGATCAAGGACGAGCGCCCGGCGTTCGGACGGTCATATCAGACGCCGTACGCCGACCGCATTCGCAACGAGGTCGGCGTCGCCACGATCGCCGTCGGCGTCATCTCCTCGTACGACGACGTGAACTCCATCGTCCTCGCCGGCCGCGCCGACCTCTGCGCGCTTGCACGGGCCCATCTGTATGACCCGCAATGGACGTTGCATGCGGCAGCGGATCAGGGCTATTCAGGGCCGGGAGTCGATTGGCCGGATCCGTTCAAGGCCGGCAGCCGCAAACCGCAATCGGGGCGCACGGACGGCCCCAAACCGAGGCTCCAGCTCATCCGCGAGGGCGAGGTGCGCACTCGCCACAGCCGCTGGCGCCCCCCGGTGTCATGATCTCCGACGCTACCGGCTGGCGAGCCGAATCCGGGCTGCCTGGCCGGACAAGGAGATGCAAATGGCGAGCGTCCTGAACGAAATCATCGTCGACTGCCGCGATGCCGAGGCCCAGGCTGCATGGTGGTCCCGCGTCCTCGACTGGCCCGCCGTTTTCGACGAGGGTGGCTACTGGTGGATCTCGTCCGACGGTACAGAAGACGCGGAGATGCCAATCTGCTTCATCCCCGTGCCCGAGGGTAAGACGGTGAAGAACCGCGTCCACCTTGACGTCAGTCCTTCGGGATGCGAGCAGGCCGAGGAACTGGAAAGGCTGTTGGCACTCGGAGCACGCCGCAGGGACATTGGTCAGGGCCCGGATGCCTCGTGGGTTGTGTTGGAGGACCCGGAGGGTAACGAGTTCTGCCTGCTGCGGACCAGAAAGGGCTAGCGGCGTCCGTCGAGACGGATCGTCCAGCGTTCGATGCTGTCGATGCGGAGGTGCGACTGATCCCACGGATCGCGCGCCAGGATCTCGCGCACCGCGTCCTCCGACTCGGCGTCAATGACGAGCACCACGCGATGCTCATCACCGAGCGGTCCGCCAAGCAGCACGAACCCGGACTCCACGAGTGCATCCATGAACGCCGCGTGCTCGGTCCAACCGGATTGCTCCTCGAGTGGACTCCCCTGCCGCCAATCCGGGCCGCTGCGACGTTGGACGACGAAGAACATCACTCGAGCATCTCGCGCAGCCGCGTCGTCGTGTTCCAGTTCCGCGTCGTGGTGCGGGTCCCGAGCGTCTTGTCCCAGTCGGGCAGTCGCGAGCCCATGACGCCGTTGCGCAGCCGCACGTAGATCACTCGCTCACCAACTGAGAACTCGTCGGGCGCGCACGCAGCGCGGTCGACGGCAGCGATCTTCGCGGCGGACGGCGCCGCGGCGAGGAACGTTGCGTGCAGCTCGCTGGTGTCGGCGCCGCGGACGGCGAACGGGTTCGAGTCGACAACCGAGGCAATCTCGGCCGGGGTCCGCACCATCACGGCAACGTCCATACCGAACGTGGCCTTGATGGCGGCTGAGATCTGCTGCTCGAGCGCCGCGTCCTTTCCCGCGCCTGAAATGAAGATCGCGTTGCCGCTCTGCAGGTGCGTGCGCACATCGTCGTACCCGAGCGACTCGAGCATCATGCGCAGATCGGCCATGGCGATTCGCCTGTTGCGGCCGACGTTGATCCCGCGCAGCAGCGCTATGCGCGTGGTCATGCCGATTTCACCGGATCCCCGAAGGTGAGCGCGGTATCGACCGAGTCGAGGAACCACGTGCGCTCCTTGCGCATGAAGAAGAGATGCCCGCCACGGAACGTCACCAGCTGCGAGTGCGCGATGCCGTGGCGGAGCTCCTCGGCGCGGCGCAACGGAACGATCCGGTCGTTGCGGCCGTGCATGATCGTTGCGGGCGCCTGGATCTCGTCGAGGCGGTCCGTGCAGTCGTACGCATGCGACGCCTGACGCTGACGCCCCTGCGCATACGCCGGCTGGGGGTGCTTGCCGCGGAACACGAAACGTGCGAGGAAGCTGAGCATCTCCATGCGGGTCGGCCCGTTGTCCGGCCGCGCCGCGGCTGACGTGCTGACGAGGATCAGCCGCGTGACCAACTCCGGATGTTCGAGTGTCAGCTCCATCGCGATCTTTCCGCCCATCGAGATGCCGAGGACGGTCGCGCCGCAGATGTCAAGCGCCTTCATGAGCCCTGCGGTGTCAGCGGCCATCATCTCGATGGAGTACAGGATGTCCGGCTTGTCCGTGCGACCCGCGCCGCGGTTGTCGAAGGCGAGCACACGATGCGTGCGAGCGAGCCAGGCGATGAGCCGCTGGGATTCCGTGATGTCATTCCCGAGCCCACCGATGAGCACCACGGCGTCGCCCGTTCCGTGGAACTCGTAGTACAGGTCGATGTCGCCGACTCGCTGGATTGGCATGCTCGAAGAGGCTCCGCTAGCGCGATCCGTTCGTGCCGTGGCGGAGGTCTTCCTCGATACCACGAGCTGCGGCGAGCAAGTGCGGGAGAAACTCCTCGCGCACCAGGTCGGGGCTGCCCCGGCTCACCGGGGACGACACGTTGACAGCGGCGGTGACCCGGCCCGAGAGGTCGTGGATGGGGGCGGCGATGGCACGCAGCCCTTCCTCGAGCTCCTCGTCGACGAATGACCAGCCCTGTCCCCGTACCAGAAGCAACTCGGCGCGCAGCGCGTCCACATCGGTGACGGTGCGCGCCGTGAGGCGGCGCAGCTGCACGGACGAGAAGTAGCCGTCGAGCCACTCGTCACTCTGCCCTGCAAGCAGCACCCGGCCCATCGATGTGGCATACGCCGGAAAGCGTGTGCCGACGCTGATCGTGATCGTCATGATCCGCCGGGTCGGGACGCGAGCGATGTACACGACGTCGTCCGCGTCGAGCACGGAGACCGACGAGGACTCGCGCAGCGTCGCCACCAGCCGCTCCAGGTGCGGTTGCGCAACCTCGTGGAGGCTCAGGCTGGAGAGATATGCGTATCCGAGTTCGAGGACTCGGGGCCGCAGTGCGAAGAGGCGACCGTTGCTGCGCACATACCCGAGTTCGGTGAGCGTCCGCAGGAAGCGACGCGCCGAAGCGCGCGTCAGCCCTGCAGCGCGCGCGACGTCGCTGAGCGTGAGCTCGGGATGCTCAGCGTCAAAGGCACGGATCACCGCGAGACCGCGGGCCAGCGATTGCACGAAGTCCGAACCCACCGCGTGCTCCGCGCGCGCGCCCGTCATGACGGATCGCCGGACGCCGGCTCTGTCGCGGCGCCGGCTTCGATGACCCCGCGGGCGATGCTGAATGCGCGGTTCGCGCGCGGCACACCGGCGTACACGGCAACCTGCAGCAGCACCTCCTTGATCTCGTCGACGGTGACGCCGTTGCGCATCGCGGCACGAACGTGCAACGCCAACTCGTGCTCGTTGCCCTGCGCGGCAAGCATCGCCACCGTGATGCAGCTTCGCGTCCTTCGGTCCAGACCGGGTCGCGACCACACCGCACCCCACGCGTAGCGCGTGATGTGCTCCTGGAAATCGACCGTGAAGGCGTTCGCGTCGCGCGTCGCCCGATCGACGTGCGCGTCGCCGAGCACCTCGCGGCGGGTCACCATCCCCTGCTCTCCAAGGTCATCCGCCATCAGTCTTCACCTCGCTGTTCTGCCAGGTGCTCGAGCACCAGACGGCTGACGATGTCCGGTTGCTCGACATTGACAAGGTGAGCGGCGTCCGGCACGACGGCGACGCTCGCGTCGCGGAATGATGCGCCGAAGAGCACCGCCGCCGAGGGTCGGACGATCGGGTCGTCGGCGCCCGCTATCAGCATCGTTGGCGCGTCGATTCGATGTATCCGGTCGCGAAGATCGCACGAGGCGAGGGCCTCACAGCAGCTGGCATATCCCTCGGCCGACTGCCCCGTGAGCTCTCGCGTGAAACGACCGACCGTGGTTGGGACCCGCTCGACGAACGCGGGGGTGAACCAGCGCGACACCACCTCGCCGGCAATGGACGCGAGCCCGCCGGCGCGAACCGCGAGCGCCCGGTCGCTGTACCGGCTCACCGGCTCCAGTCGCGCGAGCGCGCACATCGCGATCAGACGATCGATGCGTTGCGGATGGTGCGACGCGAGCCAGAGTCCCACCATGCCGCCGAGCGACAGTCCGCAGAACGATGCCGAGTGCACACCGAGATGATCGAGCAGGGCGATGACGTCGGCGCCGAGCTCCTCCACCGTGTACGGACCATCTGGAGCCGGCGACTCACCGTGACCGCGGTGATCGTAGAGGAGCAGGCAGTACTGCGATTGCAGCGCGTATTGCGGTTCCCACATCGAACGCGTTGTGCCCAGCGAGCTGCTCATCACGAGCATCGGGCGGCTCCGGTCCCCGAGGATGGTGTGCGCGAGCGCGACCGTCATCGAGGCGGCTCGACGGCGGCGTGCGCGCGTTCCGCGCGCGTGATGAACTCCTGCGCCGATCCGAGATACGCTCCGGGATCGAGCCCGGCGGCGATCTCCGCCGCGGTCAGATGGCTGCATATCTCCGGGTCGTTCGCGAGGATGGTTGCGAAGGCAACGCGACGCTGCGCGGCCTCATCGATGCAACGGCGGACCATGTCCTTGGCCGCATTGCGTCCGGTCTTCGCTGCCAGCAGGCCGGCGATGCTCTCGGCCATCACCAATCCGCCGTCCGATCCGAGGTTCTCGCCCATTCGCTTCGGGTCGACCGCCAGCGAGCCGAGCAATTCCGCGGCGTGATGGCCGGCGCCCCCGGTGAGGCGAAGCAGCGCACGGACGGTCTCCCACTCCGCGTGCCACGCGCCAGTCGCCCGTTCGTGCTCCTGCACCATCGCATGGAATGCGGTGGCGACCAGTCCCGGCGCTCGCTCAGCGGCGGCGATGATGAGCACGGCTCGGACCGGGTTGTGCTTCTGCGGCAGCGTCGATGATGTCCCGTGCTCGCTCCCGCGCCCTTCGGTGGCCTCCGCAACCTCAGCCTGCGCAAGCAACGAGACGTCGAGCGCGATCTTCCCGAGGACTCCAATGACGGTCCCGAGCGCGGCGGCGAGTTCCACGATGCGCGTGCGATCCGTGTGCCACGGCATGAGCGCCTCCGCCAGTCCGAGACGCTCGGCGAACCGGTGCGCGACGTCGACGCCGGACTCGCGCAGCGGAGCGAGTGTCCCCGCTGCGCCACCCAGCTGTACCGCAAGGCGCTCGAATCTGACGCGCGCGAGCAGCGCGCGCGCCTCGTCCATGGCCACGAGCCAGCCCGCGGCCTTGAGTCCGAACGTCGTGGGAACGGCAGGCTGCAACAGGGTGCGAGCCCTCATCAACGTCTCGCGGTGCGCTGCCGTGAGCGCCGCGCACGCGGCTGCAGCGTCGCCCAGATCCGCAAGGATCATGTCGAGAGCGCGCTGCGCCAGCAGTGAGAGCGCTGTGTCGACGATGTCCTGGCTCGTCGCGCCGAGGTGGACATACGGCCGTGCCTCGGGCGACACGGCGGCGGTGAGATCGCTGACCAGCGGTGCGGCCGGATTGCCCGCTCCGACCGCACGCCGTCCGATATCGGAGAGATCAAAACGATCCGCGCGGCAGGCCGCCGCGATCTCAGCGGCGGCCGCAGCGGGGACGATGCCGGCATCCGTCTCGGCGCCGGCGAGTGCCGCTTCCGCGTCGAGCATCGCCTGCAGCCAGGCCGTGTCATTGACCGCGTCATCCACTTCGGCGCTGCCGAAGAGCGAGTCCACGAGTCCGTCAGCGGTCGAAGAAGACGGTCTCACGCGCGCCCTGCAGGTGGATGTCGAACCGGAGGCCGCCGCCGTCGACCGATGCGACCAGCGTCGTCCGGTCTTCGGGAGTGAGCGACTGCAGCACGGCGTCGGTCTCGTTGGCTGCTCCCTCGTCGGGGAAGTACACGCGCGTGACGAGGCGAGTCAGCAGGCCGCGCGCGAACACCGACACGTCGATGTGCGGGGCCGCGTTGGACGTTGCGCGCGACGGCTTGACCGTGACCACCGCGAACAGGCCCTCGTCGTCGGTTGCGGAGCGCGCCACGCCCTCCGGCTGCCATGTCTCAACAACGGCATCGCGAACGGGCTGCCCGGCGCCGTCGAGGACTTGTCCGGAGATGCGCGTCGCACCCGTCGTGCCCTCACGAACGACGTGCGTTCCGATCGTGGGCCCGAGGCCGATCGCGAAGTACGGACCCACGGTCTGTGACGGGGTGAGCGGGAGCGTCATTCCTCGCCATCATCGTGCAGCGGGGTGGCGTCCCGTCCAGCGACGACGATGTCCCACTCGTACCCGAGTGACCACTCGGGCTGCGTCAGTTCCAGCGACCAGCGCGCGACGAGTCGCTCACGCACCTCGGGATCCGGCATCGCGTTGTACAGGGGATCCAGCGGCAGGAGCGGATCGCCGGGAAAGGACATCTGGGTCACCAGTCGCTGCGCGAACGCGTCAGAGAAGACCGAGAAGTGCACATGCGCGGGACGCCAGGCATTCGGATGGTTGCGCCAGGGGTACGCGCCCGGCTTGATGGTGGTGAAGTGATAGCGGCCCTCGTCGTCGGTGAGACAACGACCTGCGCCGCTGAAATTGGGATCGAGCGGCGCCGAATGCCGGTCGTTCGCGTGTGCGTAGCGCCCTGCGGCATTGGCCTGCCAGACCTCGATGAGCGCACCGACGACCGCCGCACCGTGCTCGTCCTTGACCGACCCGCCGATGGTGATGCGCTCGCCGAGCGGTTCGCCGTCGTGCTGGCGGGTCAGGTCGTTGTCGAGTGGGTCGATCGCGATGCCGGTCAGGAGTGGGGTCGACAGGTCGGAAACGCGTTCCGGGAGCACGCGGAGCGGGCGTTTCGGAGCGCGCAACTCGCTCGACCGGTACGCGGGCGTGTCGTTGGGCGGATGCGCCGGCGCGGGCATCAGCTCTCCACGACGACAGCGAGACCCTGGCCGACGCCGATGCAGATCGCGGCGAGACCAAAGCCACCGCCACCCCGGCGCAACTCGTGAGCCAGCGAGCCGATGATCCGTGCCCCCGAGCATCCGATTGGATGGCCGATCGCGATCGCCCCACCGTTGGGATTCACCTTCGCAGGATCGAGCTCCGGCCAGAGATGCAGGCACGCGAGCGACTGTGCCGCGAATGCCTCGTTGAGCTCGACGACGTTGACGTCGTCCCACCCGATGCCCGCCTTGCGCAGGGCCGCGTTCGCCGCTTCCACCGGTCCGATCCCGTACATCGGCGGCTCGACTGCGCTCACGCCACGCGAGACGATGCGGGCCAGCGGCTCGCGCCCGGAGCGGCTCACGCCGTCGGCGTCCGCGAGCAGCACAGCCGCCGCGCCGTCGTTGAGTGGTGACGCATTGCCGGCGGTGACGGTGCCGTCTGCGCGAAATGCGGGACGAAGCTTGGCGAGCGCCTCGAGCGAGCTGTCGCCCCGGATGCACTCATCACGGTCGAGGTCGACGCCGCTGATCGCCACCACCTCGTCCGCGTAGTGACCGGCGTCCCACGCCGCGGCGGCCCGGCGATGGCTGAGCAGCGCAAACGCATCCTGTGCCTCACGCGTGATGGCGTACTTCGACGCCAGCACCTCCGCGCCCTCGCCGAGCGAGATCGTCCAATCGGAAGGCATACGCGGATTCACCATGCGCCAGCCGAGCGTCGTCGAGAAAAGCGTCTCGTTGGTGCGCGCGTATCCGCGTTCGGGCTTGAGCATCACCCATGGTGCGCGGCTCATCGATTCAACCCCTCCGGCGATGCAGACGGAATGGTCACCGAGCTGGATCGCGCGACTGGCCTGGATCACCGCCTCGAGCCCCGAGCCGCAGAGGCGGTTGACCGTCGTCCCGGGAACCGACGGCGGTACACCGGCGAGCAGCAATGCCATGCGCGCGACGTTGCGATTGTCCTCGCCCGCGCCGTTGCCATCACCAAACACGACGTCGCCCACCTGCGCCGGGTCGAGCGAGGGGCTGCGCTTGAGCAGCTCTGCGATGACGTGCGCGGCGAGGTCGTCGGGACGCTGTCCGGCAAGCGCTCCACCGTGACGGCCGATCGGCGTCCGCACCGCGTCCAGGATGAACACCTCATCGCTCACGTCGCGCCCTTGGAGGCCTCCAGGCGGCGAAGCACCGAGAGCTCTTCGGGACTCGGCGGGTCCGTCGTCGACAGCTCCGGTGAGACGGCCAGCGGCCACCCCGTTGCCGCCTGCGCCTGCTCGAACGTCGCGCCGGGATGGACGCTGACCAGGGTCAGCTCGCACGTGTCCGGGTGCGGGGTCAGCACGCCGAGGTTGGTGATGACCACGCGCGGCCCGGCGCCGCGAAGTCCGAGGCGCTGGCGGTCACCCGGTCCCTGACCGAAACCGACTGACGTGACGAAGTCGACCCGATCGACGAACGTGCGCAGTGTCTGCCGGACCACGACGACGCCCTCGCGGCACGAGGCTGCGATCTCGGGCGCTCCGCCGGCGCCCGGGAGACGGACGGCGGGATGCCGGTAGTCGCTGCCGATCACTGTGGTGTTGATATTGGCGTAGCGGTCGATCTGCGCCGCGCTGAGGAATCCGACGTCGATCCTGCCGGGCTGCAACCAGTAGTTGAAGACCTCGGGGACGCTGACGACCGTGTCGGCGGTGTCGGCCAGCATGCCGTCGCCGATCGACAGCGGCAGCCGCTCCGGCTTGGCGCCGATGGTGCCCGACTCATAGATGAGCACGACGTCGGGTGCATGGGTGAACCGCGCCAGGTTCGCCGCGGTGCTCGGCAGCCCGATGCCGACAAAACAGACCGTTCCGTTGTGCAGTTGCCGCGCGGCGGCGACGGTCATCATCTCGTCGGCGCTGTATTCCTCCGTCACGCCGCAGGAGCCCTGCGCACCACGTGCTCGTCCATCCAGCGGAGAAACGTTTCACGCTCGCGGCTGATGCCGTCCCACTCGGTGTAGAAGGCGTTGTCCCGATAGGAGTATCCCTGCGCGTATGAGGGGTGCGCGCCGCCCGGAGCAAGCGCGATGTACGTCGTCGCAAACGACGGCAGGATCACGTCCTGCGGCCTGGGATCGAGGCTGTCGACGATCTCCTCGACCGTGATGAGCGATCGCTTCGCAGCGAGCACCGCCTCCTTCTGCACGCCGACGATGCCCCACATCTGCACGTTGCCGTTCCGGTCCGCGCGTTGCGCGTGAATGATGGTCACGTCCGGCGCGAGCGCCGGCACAGCGGTCAGGACCTCGCCGGTGAACGGGCACGTGATCGGCTTGATCGTGTCGGTATGTGCGGGGAGGTCGGTCCCGACGTAGCCGCGCAGCACCGCGAACGGCAGACCGCTCGCGCCGGCCAGGTATCGGTTGGCCATGCCTGCGTGGCTGTGCTCCTCGAGCTCGAGCGGCAGCGGCCACGCGTTCTCAACCGCATCGCGGAAACGGTGCAGCGACCCGACACCGGGGTTGCCGCCCCAGGAGAAGACGAGCTTCGTCGCGCATCCCATACCGATCAGCTGGTCGTAGATCAGATCCGGCGTCATGCGCACGAGCGTGAGGTCGCGCCGACCCTGACGGATGATCTCGTGCCCGGCCGCGAAGGGGATGAGGTGGGTGAACCCCTCCATGACCAGCGTGTCGCCGTCGTGCACAACCCCGGCGACGCCGTCGGTCAACGAGACGATCTCAGCCACGTTGGATCCTCATGATGTCCGCAGAGCGAACACTCGTCCGTACTTCAATAGTAAGTCGACGGCGCGGGCGCTCGTCAATCAGTGTGTTGCGTTGCCTGTTGCCACAGCAATATGATACGTTCATCCACAGAACGTGAGTTCGCTATGCGAACATTTAGCATCGGATCAGTACGGGGTGCGAGCCATGTCGCAAGAGGACACCCTCGTCAAAGCGGACGGGGTATCAATCGTCGACCGTCTCATTGGCGACCATCAGGTGTCTCGACGCAGCGTGCTCAAGGCCCTCGGCGCCGGATCGGTCTCGATGGTCGCCGGAGGCATCCTCGATGCGTGCGGTTCGCTGGGCAACACGGGCGGGTCATCGAGCGCGGGGACGATCAAGATCGGGTATGTCAGCCCCCTCACAGGCCCGGCCGCGGGATTCGGCGAGCCGGATCCCTATGTCGTGTCCCTGGCCCGCAAGGCCTGGGCGAACGGCATCACCGTCGGCTCCAAGAAGTACGACGTCCAGATCATCACCGAGGACAGCCAGTCGGGACCGCGGGCTCAGCAGGCCGCGTCGGACCTGATCAACACATCCAACGTCGATCTGATCCTGGCGACGTCAGCTCCCGAGACCGTCAACCCCGTGGCGGACGCCGCCGAGGCGGCCGGCGTGCCCTGCATCTCCACGGTCGTGCCGTGGGAGTCGTGGTATTTCGGACGGCAGGCCAATCCGGCAGCGCCGGTTCCATTCAAGTGGACGTTCCACTTCGCCTTCGGCGTGGCGCAGTTTGCCAGCGCCTACCAGAAGCTCTGGCCGCAGGTGCCCACCAACAAGGTGGTCGGTGTGATGTGGCCGAACGATGCTGACGGCAACGCCATCCGTGGAGCGCTCGGCCCACTGCTCAAGAAGGGCGGCTACACGATCGTCGATCCCGGCGCGTACGCGGACGGCAGCACCGATTTCACGGCGCAGATCTCGCTCTTCAAGCAGAAGAACTGCGAGATCTTCAACACCTTCCCCATCCCGCCGGACTTCGTGACGTTCTGGGAGCAGGCGGCGCAACAGGGCTACAAGCCGAAGATCGCACAGATCGCCAAGACGGGGCTCTTCCCCTCGCAGGTCGAGGCGCTCGGTTCGATCGGCAACGGTCTCGCCAGCGGCGTGTACTGGGCGCCAACGTGGCCGTACACCTCGTCGCTGACCGGCGTGAGCTCGAAAGATCTCGCGACCGGTTACGAGGCGAGCTCCCACAAGGAATGGAACCAGCAGGCAGGCGCGAGCCTTGCCCTCTTCGACGTGGCCAACGCAGCGCTCAAGGCGAGCGGCGATCCGAAGAACAAGCAGGCCGTCGCGACGGCGATGAAGACGCTCGCCGTCGACACGCCGCTCGGCCATCTCGCGTGGGGCGGCGGAGCGACACCGCCGAACGTGGTCGCGACCCCGATCATCGGTGGTCAGTGGGTCGCGACGCCGGGGAAGGCATACCCGATCGACTTCGTGATCTGCGAGAACTCGAACGATGCCAACGTCCCCATTGCGGCGACACTGACCGCTTACAGCTAAGACTGGGGCGCGTATCGTCGTGCCGGTGTCGGGTCCCCTGCTCGAGGCGAGCGGCATCGCCCAGCGATTCGGCGCGCTTGTCGTGCTCGACGGAGTCGACTTTGCGCTCGGATCCGCGGAGTCGGTCGGCGTCGTGGGACCGAACGGCGCCGGCAAGACGACACTGTTGAACATTCTCGCGGGATCGCAGCGTCCGACATCGGGACGGGTCCGCTACGAGGGCGCTGACGTGACCGGCGTGCGAGCAGATCGCCGCTGTCGCATGGGCATCGGCCGGACGCACCAGATCCCGCGCCCGTTCGTCGGCATGACCGTCTTCGAAAACGTGCTCGTCGGCGCGATGCTCGGCGCCGGCCGGCGCAGCGCCGGTGCGTACGAACGAACGGTCGACGTCCTCGAGACATGCGGTCTCGTCGATGTCGCCAACCGCAGAGCCGCCGACCTGGGTCTGCTCGATCGCAAGCGACTCGAGCTCGCTCGCGCGCTCGCCACCGACCCGAAGGTGTTGTTCCTCGACGAGATCGGCGGCGGTCTCACCGACGCCGAGGCGCTCGAGCTCGTGGCGACGATCCAGCAACTCCCGACGCGTGGCATCGCGATCATCTGGATCGAGCACATCGTCCACGTGCTCGTGCAGGCGATCGACCGGCTCGTCTGTCTGGACTCGGGTCGCATCATCGCCGACGGATTGCCCAAGGACGTCCTCGCGGACTCGCGAGTGATCGACGCGTATCTCGGAGCGGCAGCACCATGAGCCTGCTCGAGGTGCGTGACATCGACGCGCAGTACGGGTTGTTGAAAGCGGTTCGCGGCGTGTCCCTGACGATCGAGGAGGGCGAGACGCACGCGCTGGTCGGAGCCAACGGTGCCGGTAAGACGACGCTCCTGCGCACGATCGCCGGCGCGCATCGCCCCACGGCAGGGAGCATCGTCTTCGACGGCGTCGACATCACCGGCATTCCGACGTATCGACGGGTCAGCCTCGGGATCGCGCTCGTCCCGGAGGGTCGCAGGCTCTTTCCCGGCCTCTCGGTCGAGGAGAATCTCAGCATCGCGGGAGGGAAGCGGCGCGGTGGGGAATGGTCCGTCGAGCGAGTGCTCGACGTCTTCCCGATGCTGCGGGAGCGTCGCAAGCACCGTGCCGCAACACTCTCCGGGGGTGAGCAGCAGGCGACGGCCATCGGCCGCGCGCTGATGTGCAACCCGCGTCTCATCCTCCTCGACGAGGTGTCGCTCGGGCTGTCCCCGATCGCCGTATCCGCGGTCTACGACTCACTGAAGACGCTCATCGCCGGCGGCACGACGGTCGTGCTCGTCGAGCAGGATCTTGGACGCGCGCTCGGCGTTGCCTCGCGCGTCACCTGCATGCTCCATGGGGAGGTGGTGCTCGAAGGAGCCGCATCGGAGCTCACGCGCGTGCAGATCACCGCCGCGTACTTCGGAACGCAGCGCGCCGCGAGTGCGGGAGCCGCGTCGTGACCTGGGTGAACGCCATCGTGCAGGGAGTGTTGCTTGGTGGCTTCTATGCGCTGCTCGCGTGCGGGTTGTCGCTCATGTTCGGGGTGATGCGCATCATCAACCTCGCCCACGGTGACATCGCCGTGGTGGGCGCATACCTCGTCTGGCTGCTGGCGACGCAGCTCTCGATCTCGCCATTTCTCGCGGCACTGCTGGTGATCCCCGGCATGTGGGTCGTCGGGTACGCGATGTACGTGCTCTTGCTCGAGCGCAGCCGGCGAGCCGGGCTCCTGGTGCCGCTGCTGACCACGTTCGGGCTGGCGATCGTCATCGAGAACGTGCTGCTCCAGGTGTTCTCACCGGATGTGCACTCGCTGCTGAGCAGCACAGGGTCGCTGGCGACCGCGAGCGTGAGTGTTGGCGGCGGCCTGTCGATCTCCGCGCTCGGGACGCTCATCTTCGTGACCGCCGTCGTCGTGCTCACCGGCCTGCAGCTGTTCCTGTCGCGCACCAACGCAGGCCGTCAGATGCGGGCCACCGCCGAAGATCCCGACGCAGCCGAGCTCGTCGGCATCAACGCGCGGGCCGTCTACGCGCGTGCCACCGCGATCGCGGTCGCGACCGCCGCACTTGGCGGCGTGTTCCTCGCCATCCGCTCCACGTTCGATCCATCGACGGGACCGACGCAGCTGATCTTTGCATTCGAGGCTGTCGTGATCGGCGGATTCGGATCCGCCTGGGGGACGCTTGTCGGGGGCGTCGTGCTCGGTGTCGCGCAGGTTATCGGCGAGCAGGTGAACCCGCAGTACGCGGTGCTGTTCGGCCACCTCGTGTTCCTGGCCGTCCTGGCGGCGCCGCAAGTCGGGATCCTCGCTCGCCGGGGCCAGGGCCTGTGATCCACCCGCGCACCGCCCCGCTCGCCGGAGCTTTTCGGGTCCAGCGCTGGACGCGCGTGTCGATGGCGTCGGTGGGAGTCACCCTGTTCATCATCGCGGTGTTGGCGGTGGTGCCGTTCTTCTTCGGCGCGGATGTCGATGAGCAACTGACCGTGCTGCTGATATTCGTGATCCTGGCGGTCATGTGGAACGCGCTGGCGGGGTACGGAGGGCTCATCTCCGTCGGGCAGCAGGCGTTCATCGGACTGGGCGCCTACGGCACGATCTTCCTCACCCAGCACGGGTTCACGCCGTATCTCGCCATGATCATCGCCGGCCTCGGCGCCGGAGCCGTCGCGATCCCAACATCGCTCATCATGCTGCGGCTGCGCGGCGGGCAGTTCGCCATCGGCATGTGGGTCGTCGCCGAAGTGTTCGCCATCCTCGTGTCACTCGACTCCGGCCTCGGCGGCGGCACAGGAGTGTCGCTCGTCGGGCTGAACGTGTTCGCGCCCGGGTACCGTCAGGCATACACGTTCTGGATCACTCTGGCATGCGCGACCGTTCTGCTCGGCCTGGTGTTCTTCCTGCTCCGGCGTCCGATCGGCACCTCACTGCAAGCCGTGCGTGACGACGAGGAGGCGGCGGCGTCACTCGGTGTCAACGTCGTGCGCTCCAAGCGCGTGCTCTTCGTTGTCGCGGCAGTCGGTTGCGGGATCGCCGGTTCCCTCTACCTTGCCAATACGCTGTTCATCCAGACCGGCTCGGTGTTCGGTGTGCAATGGACCGCCTACATGCTGTTCATGGTGCTGGTGGGTGGTCTCGGCACCTTCGAGGGCCCGATCCTCGGCGCGATCATTCTCTATCTCATTCAGGCGAACTTCGGCAACAGCGGCGCCTGGTACTTCATCGGACTCGGCGCGGTCGCCATCGCGTTCGCGCTCTTCCTGCCCCATGGGCTCTGGGGTGCGATCGACCGGCGACTCCGGTTGCGGTTGCTCCCCGTCGGTTACACACTACGAACGCGGAAAGCGACGGCGCCGGCCGAGCCCGAAGCCGCAGCCGGTGAGGGATGAGCGTGATCACGAGCGAGAGCATATGAAGCGACACAGGGTATGGAGGTTGGCAGTATGACAACGACGGTCGACGGCAACGTGCGCGCATGCACGCAGTTCATCGGTGGCGAGTGGGTCGGCGCGTCCGACCACCGCACCTTCGACGACATGGATCCATTCACGGGCCAGACCGTCGCGCGTGTCGCAGCGGGCACGCGTGCCGATGCCAAGCGCGCGATTGACGCCGCCGCCGCGGCGTTCCCGGCCTGGTCGCAGACCCCCGCTGCGGTCCGTCAGGGCATCTTCTTGAAGGCAGCTGACATCCTCGAGTCCCGGCGCGACGAGGTTGTCGGATGGCTGGCTCGCGAAACTGGCGCGAGCTTCGGCTTCGGCATGTTCCAGATGGGGTTTGTCCCCGGCCTCTTCCGTCAGGCGGCTGGCGCCGCGTACGCGCCGCTCGGGCAGATCCTGCCGACCGACATGCCGGGCGCAATGGCGATGGCGGTCCGCAAGCCGGTCGGCGTCGTCGCTGCGATCGCGCCGTGGAACGCTGCGCTGATCCTGTCCGCACGGTCGATCGCCGCGCCGCTGGTGTTCGGGAACACCGTGGTGCTCAAGCCGTCCGAGGAGTCGCCCTTCAGCGGGGGGCTGCTGTGGGGCGAGATCTTCGCCGAGGCGGGCCTCCCCGCCGGCGTGCTCAACATCGTCACACACGGCCCGGGTGAGGCGGGACCGATCGGCGACGAGCTTGTCGAAAACCCGAAGGTCCGCCGCATCAACTTCACGGGCTCAACCGCCACCGGACGCCGCATCGCCGAGGCCGCGGGACGTAATCTCAAGCGAGTCGTTCTCGAGCTCGGCGGCCAGAACCCGCTGATCGTGCTCGACGATGCGGACCTCGACTACGCCGTCGACGCGGCGGCGTTCGGCGCCTTCCTCCACCAGGGGCAGATCTGCATGTCGGCGCGACGGATCATCGTCGAGCGCCCGATCGCCGACGCCTTCGTCGAGAAGCTGACCGCAAAGACGGCTGGATTGAAGCTCGGTGATCCGAAGGAGATGGACACGATCATCGGTCCGCTCATCAACGCGGCGGCGCTCGCGACCGTGCAGCGACGCGTCGATGCGGCCGCCGCAGCCGGGGCGCGGGTGCTCACCGGTGGCGGCATGACGGGCACCTGCTTCCAGGCGACGCTCGTCATGGACGTTCCCGCCGACTCGGAGCTTGCGAACACGGAGACCTTCGGCCCCGTCGCGACCATCGAAGTGGTGAACAACGAGGACGAGGCGGTGGCTCGCGCCAACGACACCTCGTACGGTCTTGCGTCGGGCATCATCACGAGCGATCCGGACCGCGGGATGGCCGTGGCAAACCGCATCGAGGCGGGCATCGTCCACGTCAACGACCAGCCGGTGCACGACGAGCCGCAGATGCCGTTCGGTGGAGTCAAGGACAGCGGGTGGGGTCGTTTCGGCGGCACATTCGCGATGGATGAGTTCACCGAGTTGCGCTGGATCACCGTGCAGACGGGACGGAGGCCGTTCCCGTTCTAACGACCCAGGTTGGCATCGTCGGGGCCGGTCCGGCCGGGCTGATGCTGGCGCATCTGCTGCGCCTGCATGGCATCAGCTCCGTCGTCATCGAGACACGCTCGCGCGAGTACGTGGAGCACCGTGTACGGGCGGGCGTTCTGGAGCAGGGCAGCGTCGATTTGCTCGAGCGCACCGGAGTCGGCGAGAGGATGCGCCGTGAGGGTCTCGTCCACCACGGCATTCAACTGCGTTTCAGCGACAGCGATCACCGGGTCGACTTCGGTGCGCTGACCGGTGGCCGCGGCATCACGGTCTACGGCCAGCAGGAACTGGTGAAAGACCTGATCAACCTGCGCCTCGATGCGGGCGAGCCGATCTACTTCGAGGTCAGCCAGGTGACGCTGCGCGATATCGACAGCGATCGGCCCATTATCACGTTCGTCCACGACGACACCGAGACCACGCTCGGTTGCGACGTCATCGCCGGATGCGATGGATTTCACGGTGTCTCGCGATCGACCATCCCCGATGGGGTGCTCAACGCCTACGAGCGTGAGTATCCGTTTGCCTGGCTGGGGATTCTCGCCACCGTGGCCCCGTCATCGGAGGAGTTGATCTACTGCTACCACGAGCGTGGGTTCGCGCTGCTCAGCATGCGCTCGCCAACCGTGAGCCGCCTCTATCTGCAAGTCGCTGCCGACGAACGGATCGATGACTGGTCAGATGCGCGGATCTGGGAGGAGCTGCAGACGCGCTTCACGCTCGACGGCTGGACTCTGCAGGAGGGTCCGATCATCGAGAAGGCGATCTCCGCACTGCGCAGCTACGTCGTGGAACCCATGCAGTTTGGACGTCTCCACCTCGCCGGCGACGCCGCACATATCGTGCCGCCAACTGGCGCCAAGGGGATGAATCTCGCGTTGCGCGATGTCAGCATCCTCGCCGACGCGCTGACCAGCTTCTACCGCACAGGCGACACGGCATCGCTTGACGGATACTCGGCGCAGTGCCTGCGTCGCGTGTGGCGCGCACAGCATTTCTCGTGGTGGATGACGTCGATGCTGCACCGCTTCCCGGACAGCGACGCATACCAGGCGCAGCTGCAGCTTGCGCAACTGGCGTACACCGTGCACTCGCGCGCTGCGGCGACGAGTCTGGCTGAGAACTACGTCGGCTATGAATGGGGCACGTCATGACGGGGCCTGGCGAAACCGGGCACGACCTGACCGCGCAGGCGGTCGACAGCCTCGCAGGCTGCCGGGACCCGAGGTTGCGTGCGGTGCTCACCAGCCTGATCCGAAACCTGCATCACTTTGCCGTGGAGACGTCGCTGACCGACGCGGAGTGGTTCGCCGGGATTCGCTTTCTCACCGCGGTGGGGCAGATCTCCAGCGACCACAGGCAGGAGTTCATCCTCCTGTCCGACACGCTCGGGCTTTCGATGCTTGTCGATCTGATCAACCACGGAAGCGGGGCCGACGTCACCGAGTCCACCGTGCTCGGTCCGTTCTATGTCCCCGATTCGCCGTGGCGCGCCAACGGCGATGCCATCACGGAGGACCTCGGGGAGAACCCGTTGCTGGTGAGCGGGCGCGTTCGCGACACGACCGGTCGTGGGCTCGAAGGTGCCGTCGTTGATGTCTGGCAGAACGCGACCAACCAGCTCTACGCCGTGCAGGACGAGCACCAGGCGTCCGACAACCTCCGCGGCCGCTTTTGCACCGGTCCCGACGGTGCATTCGAGTTCCGAACGGTGCGACCCGTCGACTATCCGATTCCCGATGACGGCCCGGTCGGCCACATGCTCGCCGCCACCGGACGGCATCCCTGGCGCCCGGCCCATATCCATCTGATCGTGTCAGCGACGGGTCATGACCCGGTCACCACGCATCTCTTCGACTCGGCGAGCCGGTACCTCGACTCCGACGTTGTCTTCGGCGTGAAGCCGTCCCTGGTGCGCACGTTCACCGAGCATGACCAAACCGTCGAACCGCCACCTCCCGGCATCACCGGACGCTGGTGCAGCGTCGACGTCGACATCGTGCTCCGACCTGACGCCGAGGAATCGAGCGACTAGTGCGGCGCCGCCTCCCCTGATTCCATCTGCTCCTGCAGCCTCCGCATGCCCCGCAGCCAGCGCTCAGTGTCACCGGTCTTGCGCTCCATCCAGGTCTGCGCGATCGGATCCGAGACAACGAGGAACCGCTCCGCGCGAATCGCATCCACCACCGACGCGGCGACGTCCTCCGGCTCCTTGATCGGGCCGGCGACCATGGCGGCGAACGCGGGATCCGCCTCCTCGAACATCGGCGTGCGGACGCCGAGCGGCGCGACGAGCGTGACGCGGATACCGCGGTGGTGATAGGTGATCGAGAGCCACTCCGCGAGGCCGACGACGGCATGCTTCGTTGTGGCGTACGTGACGTTGCCATGGCTCGTCAGGATGCCGGCCATCGACGCCGTGTGCACGAGATACCCACTGCCGCGCGCGAGCATGCCCGGCAACACAGCGCGCACCGCATGGACGTGTGCCATCACGTTGATCGCCCACTGATCGTTCCAGACGGCGGACGTGGTGGTGAGGATGTCGCCGCCCGTGGCAACACCCGCGTTGCTGTAGAAGATGTCGATGGGACCGAGGCGCGATTCGACATCCGCCACCATCGCTGCAACTGCGGCCTCGTCGCCGACGTCACACGGCGACGCGATGCCATCGATCTCCGCAGCGACCGCCTCGCACCCGTCGCCGTTGCGGTCGACCACGGCGACGCGTGCCCCGGCGGCGGCGAACGCACGGCAGGAAGCAGCGCCGATGCCGCTGGCACCGCCGGTGATCACCGCCACCTTGCCCGTCAGTTCGATGCCGGGATTATAGATGGGGCACTTCCGTGAGCCAGACCGTCACCGCCACGTCAGTGCCGAATTTCCTCGGGGGTCTCGTACCAGCGAAGACGTTCCCCGACGCGGCTGCGCAGCCGCCAGGCTCGCGACTTCGGCGCGTCCTCGACAGCCTGCAGCAGACCGCGCACCTGGTCGCCGACGTTGTGGGCCGCATTCGGTAGCTGCTCCTGCGACCACAGCTCCGCGACCTTGCGCGCATTGCGCTCGAACGTGTGGCAGAACCCCCAGTCCTTGCCGAGGACTGATCGCAACCGGGGGATGCTCACACCATCCTCGTCAGTATCGTCCTCGCTGAGCGCGTGATCGGCAAGGAGGCACGCCGCGTCACCGAGGTCTTTGCGGTTGATCTCCCACACCTGCAGTTTGGTCAGCAGCAGGTCCGCGAGCGGGACGGTCAGCGCCGGCCCGTCGAGGCGGCCGCGGAGGTCGAGTTTGTGCGACATCACCAGCTCGTCGATGACGACGTCGATGGACCACTGCCCGGCGGGTTCCTGGTAGTAGAGGCGTGTTGCGCCGTGCAGGCCGTTGAAGAACTGGTCCGGCAGATATCCCTGGGTCACCAGCAGCGCCTTGAACTTCGTTGTTGCGGCGGAGCCGACGGCGAAGTCCATGTCCTGGTAGGACCTCGCGAACGTCCCCGTGTGGGAGCTCGGACAGCGGGCCCAGATCGCGAGGCCGCCGATCAGTCGCGAGGGAAGCGCGAGGTCGACGCAGGCAGTCGCGAGACGGCGTGCCTCGTCGCGAATGTCAGCGGCGATGGTGGTGGCGTCACTCTCGCCCATCACCGACCTCCGCTCACCATCGGAACATGGTAAGGGCGGCCGGTGGCTTCACCGACCGCCCTTCCCAGCCAAGGGGGATGTGAGTCACTCCGGCGGAAGTTCCTTGTACACGAATTTGATGTTGATGCCCTGGCTCGCGCGGATGGCGCTGGGGATGTAGTAGAGCAGCATGCCGGCGACGATCAGACCGACAAGCCACGCTGGAATCCACCACCAATCGTCGCGGTTCCCGTTCATGACCGAGAGTGGGTTGATGAACGAGATGGCGATGATCCCGACGAATTCCGCGATCGACAGACCCCCGACGATGTAGAGCAGCGGAACACCGAGGAAGGTGACGTTCGCGGGCGATCCTTGGTACAGGTCCGGCCTTCGGACCGGCAGGGCGACCGCCGCGATACCGACGATGATCACTGCCAGCGCTCCCGCGAGGACGATCAGGCCGAGCACCAATTGGAATTGATTCCCGAACACACTCCAGATCACCAGTCCGGCGATGATGACGTTGGTGACGAGGATCGCGTTGACGGGAGAATGGGTTCGTTCATTGACGTTGGCCAGACCCTCCGGCATGAGACGGTCGAAGGACCAGGCGAAGAACGACCTGATCGGCATGAACGTGTTGGCGATCATCGAGGGCAGCGACCAGAATAGGAACGACCCCATGATGATGATGGTGAGGATTGGGGTGTTGAACACCAGCGCGGCGAGGAAGGGATAGAACGGTCCGGACGGGATCGCGTAGGCCGAGCTTGCGGCGTTGAGCGCGTACACGAAGTCGTAACCGGCGACCTTGAAGAGGAGCAGCACGCCGACGACCAGGAGGACGGTGTCCCAGCCGAGCGCCCCGAACATCACCGACAGCTGACGGCGGCGGTTCGACGCGCTCTTCAACTCTCCGGACATGTACACCGACCAGAAGTTCCACATCATGAAACCCTGGATCGAGAAGAGCGTCGGCAATGTCGCGGCGCCGTTCCAGAAGTTGGGCGCCGCCGACGCCGCCCCGGGCGCTCCGGCGACGACGGCGGCAACGTTGCCACCGCCAAAGCTCTTGTTCAGCGCGTCGAAGTGAGAGAAGAAGTCAGTCTGGCTGCCGACCAGCAGCACGAAGAACGCGACCAGCGTGCCGGCCATCGCGATGATGAACGAATAGTTCTGCCAGCGGAATGTCGCCTTGGTGCCGCTGATGAGGATGAGAGTCTGCAGGACGACCATGAACAGCGACGCGCCGAGAATCCACCATTGATCCGTCTGGAAGGCATTCCCCCAGTCCACGAGTTGATGGTTGCTGAAGATTGCCCCGAGCGTGACAAGGACCGGCCCAAGCGCCAGCACTGAGAAGAACTTGGCGAAGAAGGCTGCTCCCAGGAGGCCGCCCATGATCATGCAGAGGTTCGAGATCAAGGCAACTGGCGGCGAGAGCACGCGGCTGACCCATACATAGTCGCCCCCAACCCTCGGCATGCTCGAGCCGAGCAGCGCGAACATGATGAGGACAGGGATGTTGATCAGCGCAACCAGAATCAGGACACCGACAACGTCCGCGCCCGGAAATGCGACGAGCGCGAAGAAGATGGAATAAGCGATGGTCGACCCGACTGGCGCTGAGATGACAGCGTTGAAGATCGTGGCGTCGATGGCGGACGCCGAACGCACCAGCCCGGTGCTGTTGCGGACGAAGAGCCTGCTTGCGGTTGCCATGGCGACCCTCCGGCGGCTGTACCGCCCCCAACTTGACACACGCGTCGAAAGCAGGCAGAGTTGAACATAATCGAACACTAGTGTCAAGTAGGGCTTGTACACGGAGGGACACACTTCCGATCAAGACCTCACAAACCGATCACGACCTGACAGAAGGCGAGGAGACGCTCACGTGTTAGCGGTGGAACGGCGCCTGAAAGTGCTGGAGCGGGTCGCCGAGGACCAGGCCATCGAGGTCAGCACGCTCGCGCGCGACTTCCAGGTCTCGGAGATGACCATCCGTCGTGATCTCCGGCGCCTCGAGCGCGATGGATTCGTCCGGCGGACCTACGGCGGAGCGACGACGCATCTCGTGCGGACGTTCGAGGTCGGCGCCAACGCTCGCACCCTGCACCACGCGAAGGAGAAGCGTCTGATAGCGCGGCGCGCTGCCGAGCTGACGGTCGGCGTGCGCTCGATGTTCCTCGGGATCGGCACCACAGTCGAACACTTCGCGCGGCTCCTGCCCGCCCGCGAGGACCTCATGGTCATCACGCCGTCGCTCGCGGTGGCGAGCCTGCTCGGCACGCGGAACGTTCGGGTGATCATCGCCGGCGGTCTCGTCCGCCAGGACGAGTTGACGTGCATCGGCGCATCCGCGGTCGAGGCCGTCCGGCGCTACAACACCGATACCGCGGTCATCGGAGCAGCCGGGCTCTCGGCAAAGCGCGGGGTGACCGAGCTCGACGACCGTGACGCAGATGTGATTCGCGGCGGCCTCGAGCGGACCGAGCGAATCATCGTCATCGCCGACGGTTCGAAGTTCGGCAACGTCGCCATGAGCACGGTGGCCCCGCTCGAGCAGGTGTCCGTCATCGTTACCGACGTCTCGGCCGACGCAGAGGAGCTCGAGAGGATCGAGCGCGCCGGATGCGAGATTGTGGTCTGCGCAGCGGAAACCGCGACGTCACGTGCGCCGCGAAACGGCGGAGCGGAAGTCAGAGGGCCCGCGTGAGTCTGCTGCACCGCCTCTTCGGCGTGGACAAGCCGATCATCGCGATGCTCCATCTCCCGGCAATGCCCGGCCGGCCGCGCCATGATCGTGCGGCCGGCATGGGTCACCTTGTGGACACCGTCAGCCGCGACATCGACGCGCTGCAGCACGCCGGCGTCGATGGGTTCCTGTTCTGCAACGAGGCGGATCTCCCCTACCGGATCGGCGTGGGACCCGAGGCCGTGGCGGGAATGGCAGCGGTGATCGGGCAGGTGCGCTCGACGCTCACGCTGCCGTTCGGCGTCAACCTCGTCTGGGACCCGCTCGCGAGTCTCGCGGTCGCGCGCGCGACCGGCGCCGCATTCGTCCGCGAGGTGTTCACCGGCGTCTTCGAGAGCGACCTCGGACTCATGCACCCCGACTTCGGTGCGATCGCCGCGTATCGCCAGCAGATCGGCGCCGAATCGGTCGCGCTCTTCAGCAACATCACTCCCGAGTTCGCCAGCACGATCGGCACGCGCTCGGTCGCCGAACGGGCACACAGCGCGACATATCTGGGTGTCGACGCAATCCTCATCAGTGGACAGCTCACCGGGACATCCACGAGCGTTCGCGAGCTGCTCGAGGCCAAGACGGCAGTCCCGGAGATGCCGGTCCTGGCCAATACCGGGGTTCGCGAGGACACGATCGACGAGATCCTGGCGATCGCGGACGGTGTTCTGGTCGGAACGAGCCTGAAGCGCGACGGCGTGACCTGGAACAGCGTCGACCCGGAGCGCGCCGACCGGTTCATGGCAGTGGTGCAGCGCGTTCGCGGTGCGGTTCCAGTCTGAGATGGCCAAAACACGGATCTACTTCGTCAGCGACCTGCACGGCTCCAACGTGTGTTTTCGAAAGTTCGTGAACGCGGCGAAGGTCTACGAGCCGAAGGTCATGATCCTTGGGGGCGATGTCGCCGGCAAGGCGATCCAGTCGATCGTGCGCGACCCCGGCGGTCGCTGGCGGTGCAGGTTCGTCGGTACCGACTACGATGTCGTCGACGGTCCCGAGCTCGTCGCGCTCGAAAAGTTGATCTCCGATCACGGCTACTACCCGTACAAGGCGGACCCCGGGGAGCTCGAGTCGATGGAGGCCGCCGGCAGCCTGGACGCGCTGTTCCTCCAGCTCATGCGCGCGCGGCTCAGCGAGTGGCTCGAGCTTGCGGACGAGCGTCTGCGACCGCTGGGGGTGCCCCTGTATTTCATGCTCGGCAACGATGACCCGGAGGAGTTGAGCCAGCTCCTCGACAGCGCCCCGTGGGGGACGCACGGCGAGGGCAGGGTCGTCTGGCTCGACGATGAGCACGAGATGATCAGCTGCGGGTACTCCAACGTCACCCCCTGGCATACGTACCGCGAGCAGAACGAGAACCAGCTCAAGGCGTCCATCGACGCGATGGTGCCGCTCCTCCAGCACCCCGAGCGTGCGGTGTTCAACCTGCACGCCCCGCCCTTCGGAACGCAGCTCGACGAGGCGCCGCTCCTTGACGCGAACCTCGTCGTGCAGGCATCGCTCGGTCAGGTGCAGATGGCCGCCGTCGGCAGCACCGCGGTGCGCGACGCCGAGCAAACGTATCAGCCGATGCTGGGGTTGCACGGACACATCCACGAGTCCTCGGGGATCCGGCGGATCGGGCGTACGGTCGTGATCAACCCGGGCAGCGACTACTCCACCGGGGCGTTGAACGGTGCGCTGATCACGCTCGACGGCGAGAAGGTCAAAGCGCAGCAACTGGTCCGCGGATAGATCCCCAACGATGTCCACGCCCCATGTCGACGCGCTTATCTCCATCGATGTCGGCACGTCGGGCGCTCGCGCGACCGCGTTCGACACAGCCGGCGCGCGGTTGCTCGAAGTCCGCCGCTCCTACCCCACGCGGATGCCGCACGACGGATGGGCGGAGCAGGACGCGACAAGCTGGCGCGACGCCTCGCTCGCGGTTCTGGGGAAGCTCATCGCGGACCTTGGACCGCACCACACGATCCATGCGATCGGGCTCACGGGGCAGTGCCCGTCGGTGGTCCCGATCGACTTGCGTGGCACACCCTTACGCCCGGGGATCATCTACCGGGACAACCGCGCGGTGGCGGAGGCGGAGGCGTTTCGCGATCGCTTCGGCGCCGAATACCTGCACACCCTCACCGGCCATGTCCCGGCCGCGTTCCACGTCGCCGCGAAGATCCTGTGGATTCGCGCGCATGAGCCTGAGGTCTTCAAGGCGGCGCGCCTGTTCCTCGAGCCGACGGAGTTCCTCGCGCTCGCGCTGACGGGCGAGGCGGTCACCGACTGGACGATGGCCGCCGCGAGTGCGCTGCTCGACCTCCGCAAACGCGCGTGGGCGCCTGAGCTGATCGACGCGCTGGGCCTTGACCTGCAGCAGCTTCCCGTCCCGCACCCATCGTGGACGATCATCGGCGAGCTCCGTCCCGCGCTGGTGCGCCGTTTCGGCCTCGCACGCACGATCCCTGTCATCGCCGGAGCAGGCGACAGCATCGCGTGCGCGTTCGGTGCCGGGGTTGCGTCGCCGGGTCCGGCGAGCGAGATGGCCGGCAGCTCGACGTGCCTCAACACGGTGGTGATCGAGCCGACTCGCGACCTGGCGATCACCCACTACCCGAGTGCGGTGGGACCGAATGGGTACGTCACCGAGGTGGGGATCAACACCGCGGGTGAAGCGGTCGAGTGGCTCGCCGCGCTGATGTACGGCGGGCGATCGGGCCGTCCCCGCAGCGAGGACTTCGAGACGCTCGACCATGAAGCCGCCGAAGTGGCGCCCGGCTCCGACGGTCTCCTCTTCATCCCAGTGCTCGGCGACGGCGAGCGCGACGATCCGATGCTGCGAGGCAGCGCGCTGGGGCTGTCGGTTCGCCACGACCGCAAGACCTGGGCGCGCGCGACGCTCGAGGGTGTCGCGTTCGGTATCAGAGCGCACCTCGAGGCGCTCGGCCGCGCGAGCACCCCGGTGACCGAGTTGCGCGCCTCGGGCAGACCGGCGTCGCTGCAGGCCTGGGGCCAGATCAAGGCTGACGTGCTCGGCATCCCGGTGTCGCGCGTCCCCGGCGATGCGACCGGCGCCGGCGTCGCACTGCTCGCCGGCCTGGGGGTCGGGCTGTACTCCAGTCCCACAGTCGCGATGGCGACCGCGTGCAGACGTGACTCACCGATCGAGCCCAACGCCGCGAACCACGAGCGGTATCAGGGCATCTACGAACACTATCGGGAGGTCGTGGCGTCCGCGACATTGCGGGTCCCCAGCGTCGCCACTTCCAAGCCCCTGCAATCGAAACGTCATCCGGGAGGGGATGGATGAACGTGACTCTCGGCATCAACACGTGTTTCGCGCTGAAGCGGTGGCCGCGGCCGGCCGACTGGGCTGCGTTGGTGCGCAACGACCTCGGCCTCGACTTTGTCGAGCTCTCGCTCGACCTCATCGAAGGCACCGACACGTTCGCGGGACGGCGCGACGCGATCGAGCGCACGCGAGCGGCGCTCGATGCATACGGGCTCCACGCGCGCGCAACGTTCACCGGACTCGCCGCGTATGCACTCGATCTCCTGATGCATCCCGATGCGACTCGACGTGAGGGCGCGATGGTCTGGTATCGGGACGTTATCGACCTCACCGCCGCACTCGGATGCAACGCGACAGGCGGTCACGTCGGTGCGATGAGCGTCCCGGACTGGTCAGACCCGGAGCGGCGCGCCGAGCGCTGGGAGACGCTGAAGCGTGATCTCAACACGCTTGCCGAACACGCGCGAAACGCCGGGCTCGACTACCTCCTCGTGGAGAACCTGGTCGCGGTGCGCGAGCCGTCGATGATGGCGCAGATCGAAGACCTGCTCACCGAGGGCGACGCGGATCACGTTCCCTGGAGGCTCTGCCTGGACGTCGGGCATCAGTGCGTGCCCGGCACGACGGGCGACGAGCGTGATCCGTATGCATGGATCCAGCGATTCGGGAGCCGCCTCGCTGAAGTGCAGTTGCAGCAGTCGGACGGCCTCGCCGATCACCACTGGGCGTTCACCGCCGAGCACAACGCCGGCGGCATCATCGACGCGGAGCGTGTGCTCACGACGCTGTCGGCAAGCGGCGCCGGTGATGTCGACCTCGTCTTCGAGATCATCCCGGGGTGGGAGGACCCGGACGGACGGGTCGTCGACGACCTCCGTTCCTCGGTCGAGATGTGGAAAGCCGCGATTCGCGCCCACCCGTCGAAGGGTTGATGCCATGCCTGTTGTCAAAGCAAACGGCATCGACCTGCACTACAGGATCAGCGGCGAAGGGACCGACGCGCTGCTGCTCGTGAACGGCGTCGGCGACGACCTTGACGGATGGGCAATGCAGGTCGGCGACTTCGTCGGGGCGGGGCTGCGTGTCGTGACCTTCGATAACCGGGGCGTCGGACGGTCGAGTCACCCGCCCGGTCCGTACACGAGCCGCGAGATGGCGGAGGACACGAAGGCACTCGCCGACATTCTCGGCATCGCGCCATTCCACCTTGCCGGCGTGTCCATGGGTGGCCTCATCGCGCAGGAGTATGCCCTTGCCTATCCGAGGGACCTTCGCTCCGTCGTGCTTGCCAACACATACGGAAAACCCGACGCCTACACGCGCGCGGCCTTCGATGTCTGGGGGCAGATCGCCGAGTCGGCCGGCATGCCGGCGATGATGCGCCTGCAGGCGCCATGGGTTTTCAGCCCGCGCTTCTATGAGCACGAACCGGAGCGTCTCGCAACCTATCTCAACGACATGGAGCGCAGCGTGCAGCCGGCTGCGTCGTTCTCGGCGCAGATCAGTGCGCTGCTGACACACGACTCCAGCGACCGGCTGAAAGCATTGCAGACGCCCGCGCTCGTCATCGCCGCGGACGACGACATCATCATCAGGTTGTCCCTGTCGCACCGCATGTACGAGGAGCTGCCCGGCGCCGCCTGGGCAATCGTGCCCGGTGGCCACGCCGCGTTCCTGGAGAACCCCGCCCCCTGGAATCGAGCTGTCATCGAATTCATCGGCAAGCACCGTGCTGCGGTACATTCAGGAGAGAGGAGATCGGTATGACTCTTTCACTCGCGAAGCGTTTCGGCACACCGAAACCAGTCATCGCGATGCTGCATTTCCCGGCCCTGCCCGGGCGACCGCGGCACAACCGCGAGCAGGGCCGGTCGCACCTTGTCGATGTCGTCGGCCGCGACCTCGTAACCCTGCAGGCCGCGGGTGTTGATGGTGTGCTCTTCTGCAATGAGGCCGACATTCCGTACCAGCTCGCGGTGGGACCGGAGATTCCGGCCGCAATGGCGGCGGTCATCGGTGAGTTGCGCACGTCGGTCACGGTCCCGTTCGGCGTCAACATCCTCTGGGATGCGAAGGCGACGCTCGCACTCGCACGAGCCACCGGAGCAACCTTCATCCGGGAGGTGCTCACCGGCGTGTACGAGAGTGACCTGGGCATGATCGCTCCCTCCATCGGCGACCTCGCCGGATTTCGCACCGCCATCGGCGCCGACGACGTCGCGCTTTTCGACAACATCTCGCCCGAGTTCAGCAGCGCAGTGGGCACGCGAGGGATCGCCGATCGAGCCCGCGGCGCCGCATTTCTCGGCGTCGATGCGATCCTCATCTCCGGCCCGGCAGCCGGCGTGCCCTTCGCGATGAGTGACCTTGTGACCGCCAAGCACGCGGTGCCCGACGTCCCGGTCCTCGCGAACACCGGCGTCAGCGCTGAACGCCTCGACGAGATCTTCGCGGTGGCCGACGGGGTGATCGTCGGCACCAGCCTGAAGGTCGACGGTGTGACGTGGAGTAAGGTCGACCCTGCGCGCGCCGGGCGACTCATGGAGACGGCTCGCGCCATACGTTCAAGGAGTTCCTGAGCCAGAGAGGTTGTCGTCATGGACTTCAGAGCCGCGCGTGACTTTCTCCTGGCGCACCGGCAGGACTATGCGTCGGCGTACCGCGACTTCGAATGGCCGAAGCCCGAGCACTTCAACTGGGCGCTCGACTGGTTCGACGTCATCGCGCGCGGCAACGACAGGCCGGGACTCTGGGTCATCGACGACGATGGCACCGAGACCATCCTCAGCTTCAACGAACTCTCCCGGCGCTCCGATGCACTCGCGTCGTGGCTCCGCGCCAATGGAGTCCGACGCGGTGACGCAACCCTGCTCATGCTCGGCAACCGCGCCGCACTCTGGGAGTGCATGCTCGCCCTCATCAAGCTCGGCGCGGTGATCATCCCCTCGTCGACGCTGCTGACACCCGCCGACCTCAGCGACCGCGTCTCGCGGGGCAACGTCGCGCATGTGATCGCCGAGTCGGTGCAGGCGGGACACTTCGCCGGCGTCAGCGGTGCCTACTCCCGCGTCGCGGTCGGCGACCGCATCGATGGCTGGCTCCACTACGACGATTTCCTGAGCACGGCGAGCGACTTCACACCCGACGGGCTCACGCGGGCGGCCGACCCACTCTTCCTCTATTTCACGTCCGGCACGACGGCGCAACCGAAGCTCGTCGAGCACACACACGCCAGCTACCCGATCGGTCACCTCTCCACGATGTACTGGATCGCCCTGCAGCCCGGTGACGTGCATCTCAACCTGGCCGGTCCGGGCTGGGCAAAACACGCATGGAGCAACATCTTCGCGCCCTGGAACGCCGAGGCCACCGTGCTCATCCTGAACACAGCCAGGTTCTCGGCAGCGCACCTGCTCGACACCCTGACGCGCTGTTCGGTGACGAGCTTCTGCGCACCCCCGACGGTCTGGCGGATGCTGATCCAGGAGGACCTCACAGCCTGGAAGCCCCCACTGCGCGAGGCGTTGAGCGCGGGCGAGCCGCTCAACCCCGAGGTGATCGGGCAGGTGCGCCAGGCGTGGGATCTCACCATCCGTGACGGCTACGGACAGACCGAAACAACAGCGCAGGTGGGGAACTCGTCAGGACAGCAGGTGAAAGCGGGGTCGATGGGCCGGCCGTTGCCGGGATACGCAATCGAGCTCATCGATCCGGCCAGCGGTGGTCATGGCGACCAGGGCGAGATCTGCATCAACCTCTCGGACCGGCCTGTCGGAGTGATGGTGGGATATCGCGACCGCGATCAGAACGACGACGCGATGCGCGGCGGCTACTATCACACCGGAGATGTCGCTTCGCGCGATGGTGACGGCTACATCACGTACATCGGGCGCTCCGACGACGTGTTCAAGTCGTCGGACTACCGGATCTCACCCTTCGAGCTGGAGAGCGTGCTCATCGAGCATCCCGCCGTGGCCGAGGCGGCCGTCGTGCCGTCACCGGATGCGATCCGCCTCGCTGTGCCGAAGGCGTTCATCGCGCTGGGTCCCGGTCACGCACCGTCCGGCGACGTCGCACGCTCGATCTTTGAGCACTCCCGCGGCAACCTCGCCGGCTACAAGCGGGTGCGCCGTCTTGAGTTCGCGGAGTTGCCGAAAACGGTCTCCGGAAAGATCCGGCGGGTCGATCTCCGCGCTCGCGAGAACACGCTGCGTGCGGAGACGGCGAACCAGCGCGCTGAGCACGAGTATTGGGAAGAGGACTTTCCCGACCTGCGCTGACCCGACGCCATCAGGGATAAAAGCGATATATCCCCTCGGCGATGCAGCAGGGCTTCTCGCCACCCTCGCGTTCCACAACGAAGTCCACGACGATCTGCGAGCTGCCGTCGCCAACGGTCTCGACTGAGACCAGCGTGGCGCCGGCGCGGATCCTCGACCCGACCGGAACGGGGGAAGGAAAGCGCACCTTGTTCAGGCCGTAATTGATGGCGAGGCGCACGCCGTCGAAGTGCAGGATCTCGCTCCACATCGGGATGATCAGCGAGAGCGTCAGGAATCCGTGCGCGATTGTGGTGCCGAACGGTCCCGACGCGGCACGTTCCGCGTCCACATGGATCCACTGATGATCATCGGTCGCCTCGGCGAACGTGTCGACCCGCTGCTGGGTTATCTCGCGCCACTCGCTGTATCCGAGATGCTGGCCGGTCAGGCCCTGCAACTCTTCGACACTACTGACTGTTGTCGTCACTGATTTCCTCTCGTGGCAGATGGGACTTCAGCACCTTACCGGAACCTGTGTGCGGCAAGGCGTCGACGAAAACGAACGACCGCGGGATCTTGTAGCCGGCGAGCCGCCCTCGCAGATGCGCGGTCAGTCGCGCGGCGTCGACGGCTCCGCCAGGCGTCAACACGACGAACGCTCTGCCGACCTCCCCCCAGGTGTCGTCTCCGACACCGATCACCGCAGCTTCGGAGACCATGGGGTGGTCGCAGAGCGCCTTCTCCACCTCCGCGGGATAGACATTCTCGCCTCCGGAGATGTAGACATCCTTGAGCCTGTCGACGATGGTGATGACGCCATTCCGGTCGGCGATCGCGACGTCGCCCGAGCGAAACCAGTCACCGCCGAGAAATGCCTGCTCGGTTGCATCGGCTCGCCCCCAGTAGCTCTGCATGACGTTCGGCCCGGCGATGACAACCTCACCAGGTGCACCGGGCTCAACCTCGGCGAGATCGTCATGCACGATCCGCACGTCCGTGAAGAAGTGCGCGACGCCGGCGGCGCCGACGACGTTGCGACCAAGGGCCGGATCGACCATGAGGGCGCCGGGCGCGGTCTCCGTCATGCCGTAGCCCTGCACAAACGCGAGTCCTCGCTGCTGGTACGTCGTGATGAGCGATGTCGGTACCGGCGCGCCGCCGCAGAGCAGGAGACGAAGCGACGACAGGTCGGCTTTCGACCAACGCGGCAACTCTGTGAGCGCGGCGAACATCGTGGGGACGCCGAACAGCAGCGTCACACGGCGTTGCTCGATCGCATCGATCACGGCCTCTGCGTCGAACTTCGACTCGATGATGAGCCTCCCCCCTTTGAGCAGTGTGGGCAGGCAGGTCATGTTGAGTGCGGCGGTATGGAACATCGGCGCGGTGACCAGCGTGACCTCATCACTGCGCAGGTCGACGTCGACGAGCACGTTGAGGCAGTTCCAGATGATGTTGTTGTGCGACAGGACCGCACCCTTCGGCCGGCCGGTCGTGCCCGACGTGTACATGATCATGCACGGCGCGTCGAGGTCGATATCAGCATGGATCGGCTCTTCATGCGCGTCCGCGATGGCACGCTCGTAGTCAAGCGCACCCGGACGTGCACCATCGACTGCGATGAGCGAGGGGCGTGGCGCGGCGTCGAGCGAGTCGACGACGCCCGCGCACGCCGCCCCGAAGATGAGCACGGAAGCTCCCGAGTCGCTGAGCATGAAGTCGACCTCGGGCGCGGAGAGACGGGCATTGAGCGGCACGAAGATCGCACCGAGGGTGGCCGTGGCGAAGAGGCTCTCGAGGAACGCCGGATGGTTCGCGCCGAGATAGGCGACCCGCGTGCCGTCGTGGACGCCCGCAGCACGCAGGACGTGCGCGAGGAGCGTCACCCGCGACGAGAGCTCACCGTACGTTGTTTCGGCATCGCCGAAGATCATCGCCGGACGGCCCGCGGCCTTACGCGACGCGCGCCCAGGCCAGGATCCCACGCCCGTTGCGCGCGACAACACCATCACGCGAGTCCGAGCAGGGCTATCGCGTTCTGCTTGAGGATCCGTGGACGGACATCGGGTTTGATGTCGAGGGCCTCGAAGTCCGCAAGCCAGCGATCGGGCGTGATGAGCGGGTAGTCGGAACCGAACAGCACCTTGTCCTTGAGCAGGGTGTTCGCATAGCGGATCAGCTGCGGGGGGAAGTATTTCGGTGACCAGCCCGAGAGGTCGATGTAGACGTTGGGTTTGTGCGTTGCCACTGCCAGTGCCTCGTCCTGCCAGGGGAAGGCGGGGTGCGCCATGACGATGCGCAGATCCGGGAAGTCGACTGCGACATCGTCGATGCACATCGGATTCGAGTACTTGAGGCGGAGGCCGCCCCCACCACGGACGCGCGCACCGATCCCTGTTTGCCCCGTGTGGAAGATCGCCGGAAGTCCAAGCTCCTGGAGCACCTCATAGAGCGGAAACGCGACGCGGTCATTTGGATAGAACCCCTGGAGGCTGGGATGGAATTTCAATCCCCGAACGCCGAGGTGCTCCGCAAGCCGTCTGGCCTCGCGCGCGCCCGACCCGCCCTTCGCTGGGTCGATGCTCGCAAACGGGATGAGCACATCCGCGTGCTCGGCGCACGCGATCGCGATCTCCTCATTCGCTATGGGCGGATGTCCGGTGGCGGCCTCGGCATCGACGGTGAAGACGACGGCGGCGATGCGTCGCTCGCGATAGTGGGCGGCGATCTCCGGCACCGTCGGCATGCGGTGGTCGGCGCCGAAGTACGCGGCAGCGCCCGCCGCGAGCGGTACCGGTAAGGACGGATGGCCCGATGCGGACACCTCGGCGTGCACGTGAACATCGATCGCGACCAGTGCGTCGAGGTCCATCAGATCTCCGGAGTGTGCCAGTGGGCGCGCGCGCCGTGGGAATGGCGTTCGAGTGTAATTTACCGGTGCGCTTCACAGATCCGTGCTGCCCCTCGCCCGTTTCGATCGGCGGGATCTGACCGTGGGGACAAGGGTGGGCGAGTTGATCGGCCGCATGGGCGCCCTGGCGGTGGCCGTCGCCGCGGCGCTGTGGGCGACGGACGCGTACTTCCGGCCTGCGCTCACGCGCGAGCTCTCCGCGAGTCAGATCGTCTTTGGCGAATCGCTGCTCATCGCGTTCTGCTTCCTGCCGGTGATCGGCCGCGTTCGTCGTGAGCTGCGCGACCTCTCGCTGCGCCAGTGGATCGCCATGGCCATCATCGCGCTCGGTGCGCAGGCGTTCGCGACCGTGCTCTTCACGCAGGCGTTGAGCTTTGCGTTCCCTGCGCATGCGGCTCCGGATTTCAATGTCGAGAACGAGGTCTACCTGCTGTATCTGCTCCAGCCGGTGTTCGGCATCGCGCTTGCCCGCATCGTCCTCAAAGAGCGGCGCAAGCCCTACTTCTGGCCGCTCGCGGCCGGTGCGGTTGTCGGTGTCTATCTCATCGTCTTCCCGCAGAATCCGCTCGCACCGTTTTCCTCGGTGCAGCACGGCCAGTTGGTCGCCGCAGCCCTCATCCTCGGCGCCGTGCTCCTGTGGGCGTCAGGGACTGTCTTCGGGCGCTACAGCCTCTCCAACGTGTCATTCGTGACCACCGCCGCGATGCGCTTCACGCTCGCGCTCCCGGTGTTGTTCGTGCTGATGATCATCAACGGCGGCTTCGGGGCAATCGGCCAGTTCTCCGTGCACCAGATTCCGAGCTTCATCGGCATCGCGTTGATCCCCGGTCTGCTCGCGATGCTCCTCTATTACCGCGCCCTGTCGAATACCCCGGCGTCGATGGCGTCGATCGCGGAGCTGGGCTACCCGTGCACGCTGTTTCTCGTGTTCTCACTGCCGGCGCCGGTCGGTCTCGGCTTCCCGTTCTACGGCATAGAGATCGTCGGCGCGGTCCTGCTCGTCGGCGCCGTCACGACCCTCAACGTGTTGAAGCACGACAACGTCGTCGCGGCGCCGCAGCACGTCGAGCCCGTGCTCGCGCACGAAGGTCGCGTTTAGTGGTGCCAACACTCTGGATCGTCGTCCTCATCAAGGACTTCACCACCGCCAAGAGCAGGCTCTCGCCGGCGATGCTGCCCGAGGAGCGCCGGGCGCTCGCCGAGATGACCGCCACGCGGGCGCTGGATGCGGCGCTGGTCGTGTCCCAGACGCTCGCGGTCTGTGGCTCGGAGGAAGCAGCGCGCCTGGCCCGCAGCCGGGGCGCGGAAGTCATCGTTGAACCATCTCCCGGTGGTCAGAATCCCGCAGCGCGTCGGGGTCTGGACGACGTTGTGCGACGCGGAGCGGAAGCGGCTTTGCTGTTGAGCTCCGATCTGCCCCTGGTGGACGCCGCCGGGCTGCGACGCCTGCTCGCTGACACTGACGCGGACGGACCGCTGGTGGTCGCCGCACCGGCTGTGGGAAGGCAGGGCACCAACGCGCTGTACCTCCGGCCTCCCGACGACTTTGAGCTCCACTTCGGCGCGGCATCGCTGCCGCACTTTGCGGCCGAGGCACAGCGGCGCGGACGCACCTTCGTGATCCACAACGACCCGAGCCTTGCACTCGATCTCGACGAACCGAGTGACGTGTCTGCCTGGCGCGTCCTCGAGCCAACCGCGTGAGCCTGGAGCTGTGCGGCGTCGAGGGACTGCCCGAGATACGGCCTGGCGACGACCTCGCCGCGCTCATCGTGGCCGCAGCCTCCCCGCTCGACAGCGGAGATGTTGTCGTCATCGCGCAGAAGGTGGTGTCGAAAGCCGAGGGCAGGCTGCGCAACCTCGGCGATGTCGCGCCCTCTGAGCGCGCGCTCGAGCTGGCTCGGAGCCTTGAGGCCGACGCACGTCTCGTCGAGGTGATCCTGGGAGAGAGCACGCGCGTCGTGCGCGCCGACCGCGTGCTCATCGTCGAGACGCACCAGGGGTTCGTGTGCGCGAACGCGGGCGTTGACAAGTCCAACGTCGATGGTGACGACGAGGTCTGTCTCCTTCCGCTCGACTGCGATGCGAGCGCGCGGAACCTGCAGGAACGGATCAGCGCGCTCGCCCGAGCGCATGTCGGCGTGGTGGTGAGCGACACGTTCGGGCGGGCATGGAGGATGGGACTGGTCAACGTGGCGCTCGGCGTCGCCGGCCTGCCGGCGCTCATCGACTACCGCGGCCTCCCGGACGACTTCGGCATGCCGCTGCAGGCAACGGTTGTCGCCGTGGCCGACGAGATCGCGGCCGCCGCCGAGTTGCTCATGGGAAAGACGCGGCGTGTCCCAGTGGTGATCGTGCACGGCCTCGATGTGTTCGAGGGCACGTCCGGAAATGGGCACGAGCTGGTGCGCCCGCCGGAGCTGGACCTCTTCCGTTGAAGGTCACGCTGCTTTCCGGCGGGACCGGAGGCGCGAAGCTGGCCACGGGAATGGCCGCCGTCCTCCCGGCGACGGACCTGTCCATCGTTGTCAACACCGCTGATGACGACGAGTTCTGGGGGCTCCTTGTGAGCCCTGACATCGACGCAATCCTGTACCGGCTTGCTGGAGTGTTCAACGCCGTCAGCGGCTTCGGGGTGCGCAACGACACATTTGCGGCACTCGACATGCTCCGCACCCTCGGTGAGGACACGTGGTTCCAGCTCGGCGACCGCGACATCGGCATGCATCTCCTCCGAGCAACGCTGATGCGCGGCGGCCTTCGTCTCACGGAGGCGGTGGCGCAGATCGCCCACAACCTGGGGATCGGCGTCGCGGTGCTCCCGATGAGCGACGACCCGGTACGCACGCGGATGCGTACGGCGACCGGCGAGTTGAGCCTGCAGGAGTGGTTCGTCCGTGAGCATTCCCGGCCGCCTCTGCTCGGCATCCGTTTCGCGGGGGCCGAGGTCGCGCGGCCGGCGCCCGAAGCACTGACCGCAATCGCCGACGCCGATGCCGTGATCGTCGGTCCGTCCAACCCGATCGTGAGCGTCGACCCGATCCTCGCGGTGCTCGGCGACTCCCTCGACCGCGAGCGGGTCACCGTGATCTCGCCGATTGTCGGCGGCCGCTCGCTGAAAGGCCCGACGGTCGAGATGCTCGGGCAGCTCGGCGAGGAGGCGAATGCGTTCGGCGTGGCGCGACGCTACGCCGGGATCGCGGCGGGCATCGTCATCGACAGCGTCGACGCCGACCTGCGGGAACCGATCCGGGCGCTCGGCATGCGTGTGCTTGTCGCCGACACGGTGATGGCGGATGCCGCCGGCGAACGGCGTGTGGCGGCAGCCCTCTTGCAGCGCATAGAGTCGACCGATGGCTCATGAGCGCGCGCTCGAATTCATCGGGAAGCAACATCGAGGTGTGCTTGCGACGTATCGACAGGACGGTCGGGTGCAGATGTCCCCAGTGGCGGTCGCCGTTGACGGCGAGTCGCGCGTGGTGATCAGTACGCGCGAAACCGCGATGAAGACGCACAACCTGCGCCGCAATCCACGCGCCAGCGTGTGCGCCATCAGCGACCGGTTCTTCGGCGCCTGGTACAGCGTCGAGGGGAACGTCGAGATCCTCACCCTGCCCGAGGCGCTCGAGCCACTCGTCGACTACTACCGCAGGGTGTCCGGCGAGCACCCGGACTGGCAGGAGTATCGCGAGGCGATGGTGCGCGAGCAGCGCGTGCTCCTCCGCATCACCGTCGATCGCAGCGGGCCAACCCAGTCGGGCTAGGCGGCAGTCAACTCGTCAGGCGGCGAAGGCGCGGGAGGATGTGGCGAGCGTACAGCTCGAGGAAGCGTCGCTGGTCCGGCCCCGGCGCATGAAAGATGAGGTGGGTGAATCCCAGATCGAGATACGGCCGGATGCGTTTCACGTGCTCGTCCGGGTCGGTCGACACGATCCACCGGCTTGCGGCTCGCTCGGCACTGAGCTCGTCGGCGAGGCGCTCCATCTCGATCGGGTCCTCGACGCCGGTCTTCTCATCCGCGGAGAGCGCGAGCGCCGCCCAATGCAGCGTGTCCTCCAGCGCGCGCTGCGCGTCAGTGTCGAATGACACCTTCATCTCAATCGCCAGGTCGAGGTCGGCGGGATCACGACCGGCGGCGCGGCTGCCCTCGGTCACCGCCGGCAACAGCGTGTCCGCATACAGCTCCATCCCTTTGCCGCTGGTGCACATGAACCCGTCGGCGACTCGTCCGGCGAGCCGCGCGGCCGCCGGGCCGGACGCGGCGATGTAGATCGGGACCGGCGTCTCCGGCCGGTCATAGATGGTCGCGTTGCGGGTTCGATAGAACGCGCCGTCGAAGGTCACGCGCTCATCGGTCCAGAGCGTCTGGATCAGCGTCACCGCTTCCTTGAGCCTGGCGAAACGCACTTTCTGATCGGGCCACTCGACGCCGAGCGGCGCCTCGTTCAAGGACTCGCCGGTGCCGACACCGAGCCAGATGCGCCCGGGAAAGAGGCAGCCGAGCGTGCCGAGGGCCTGCGCCACCACCGCCGGGTGATAGCGAAAGGTCGGTGTCAGGACGCTCGTGCCGAGCTGAATGCGGCTGGTCGCCTGCCCGGCGGCACCCAGCCACGCAAGGGAGAACGGCGCATGGCCGCCCGTGTGGCGCCATGGCTGAAAGTGGTCGCTGATCGCCGCCGTGTCAAAGCCTGCCTGCTCGGCGGCGATGGTGAACTCGAGCAACGCGCTCGGTCCGAATTGCTCGGCTGACAGCTTGTATCCAAAACGGACCGCGTGGGCCATCCGGCCATTCTCACCCAAGCGGAGTGACGGTCGGGTCAGCCGGCGATGACCGGCTCCGGTGCGTCGCTCGACGAACATTCCATGGCCTCGGCGAACTCATGTCCGACCAAACGACGGGCCGACTCGAGCTTGGCGAGCAACGCCTCCGGAGCGAACGGCTTGCCGAGGTACTCGCAGCGCAGATCGTCGGCGCGGTTGAGGACCTCTGCGCTGTCGAGCAGGCCGGTCATGACGACGACCGGCAGCAGGTGCCGCGTTGTCGGATCTCGTTCAACACCGTCACATACTTCATGGAGCGGCCCGACTAGACTCGACCCATGGCGAAATGGGTAGTCCTCCACCTCAACGATGGGGACGCCTCGACCTACATCAACGTGGACGAGGTGACCCAGGTCCGCCAGGTCTCCGCCGGCAGTACCAAGATCTTCTTCACTGATGGAACGGACGTCGCGGTCCGCGAGGATGCCCCCATCGTTATCGCGGCCTTCCGCCGGGATTCGATCTAAGGCGCGAGCGAGGACTCACCCATCGACGATGTGAACGTCGCGATCGTCGGCTACGGGCTCGCCGGCAGGGTGTTCCACGGCCCGCTCATTGCGGCAATCCCGGGAATGCGCGTCGGTGCGATCGTGACCGCGAATCCCGAGCGTCAGGCCGAGGCACGGCGCGACTTCCCTGACGCGCTCGTCGTCGCCCAAGCCCAGGCTGTCTGGGATACGGCAGATCGATTCGATCTCGCGGTGATCGCCACGGCATCGGGATCACACGCTGACGTGGCAGCCGCGGCGATCGACGCCGGCATCCCCGTGGTCGTCGAGAAGCCGATGGCGACCTCGGCTGCGGGGGCGCAGTCGCTCACCGAGCACGCCGCGGCGCGCGAGGTGCTCCTCGTTCCATTCCTCAACCGTCGCTGGGACTCCGATCACCTGACGCTCAGCAGCCTGCTGGCGGAGGGGCGCCTCGGCACGGTGCTCCGCTACGAGTCGAGATTCGAGCGCTGGCGCCCGACACCGGGGTCGGGCTGGCGTGACAGCCGCGCACCCGAGATGGGCGGCGGGCTCCTCCTGGATCTCGGCGCCCACCTGATCGACCAGGCGCTGGCGCTCTTCGGGCCCGTGAGTGAGGTCTACGCCGAGATCCTCGCTCGCCGTGGGGGCTCCGACGACGACGTGTTCCTCGCGCTCCACCACGATTCAGGCGTGCTCTCCCACCTCTGGGCCGGCGCGCTCGCCGCGGCGCCGGGACCGCGCCTGCGAGTCCTCGGCGATCGCGGGGCGTACGTGATCACCCACCTCGACGGCCAGGAGGACGCGCTGCGCGCGGGCCGGCGGCCCGACCAGCCGGGATTCGCCGATCCGCCGCCCGATCGGTGGGGACGCCTCTTTCACGGCGACGACGGCGAACCGGTGCCGAGCATCTCCGGTCGATGGAGCGAGTTCTACGCGGGCGTGCGGAACGCACTTCGCGACGGCACGCCGCCGCCGGTGACAGCCACCGACGCGATCGCCGGCCTCGCCATCATCGATGCGGCTCGCGAAAGCGCCCGGCGACGCGTCTTCGCTGTGCCCGTCCCCACAAACGCGTAGAGCTCCGCCTGGCTCGCGGAAGCCACAACCCCCGAGGTGTCGGTGTGGGAGCATGCATCGGCGCATGGCCACTCCTCCGCTGCTCATGATCCCGGGACCGACGCCGGTTGCGCCGGACGTGCTGGCGGCGCTCGCGGAGCCCGTGCGCAGCCACATGGGGCCTGAGAACGCGGCGACCATGCTCCGCGTTCAGGAGGGAATTCGAACGCTGGCGGGGTCGACGACGGCGCGCGTGCACTGCTTCGCGGGAGCTGGGACGCTGGCGATGGAAGTGGCGCTGGTGAACCACTCGTCTCCGGGGGATCGAATCGTCGTGGTGAGTCACGGATTCTTCAGTGACCGGTTCACGCAGATCGCAGAGACGCTCGGTCTGCGAGTCGACGTGCTCCACGTCGAGTGGGGCGAGCATGCCGACCCCGCCACATTGCGCGAGGTGATCGCCGGCGGCGACCCGCCCGCCGTCGTGTGCATGACGCATGTCGAGACGAGCACCGGTGTGCTCGCCGACTGTGCCGTGCTCGCGGCGACGGCGCGCGACGTGGCGCCCGACGCGATCATCGTGGTGGACGGCGTCTGCGCCACCGGCGGCGTCGAGGAGACGATGGACGATTGGGATGTTGACGTGGTGCTCACGGGAGCTCAGAAAGCGCTCGGCGTACCACCCGGCCTTGCCATCCTCGCAGTCTCCGAGCGCGCGCGACGGCGCCGCGAGTCCCTCGGCGGCATCCGCGCGTACTACGCTGACCTGCGCCGCTGGGATGTGTCGGTCGACGACCCGAAGCGATACTTCTCGACACATGCGGTGTCACTGATCCGCGCGCTCGAGGTCTCGCTCGACGGCATCTTCGATGAGGGACTACCGGCCCGGTTCGAACGCCATCGCCGCGTCGCAGCGATGGTTCGTGACGGCATGGGCGAGCTGGGTTTCGAGCCGCTGACCGATGCCGCGTCTCTCGCGCCGACGCTCAGCGTCTTCGCACTCCCGGACGGCGTCGACGACGCACCGTTCCGTGCTGGGATGGCCGGACGCGGCGTCATCGTATCGGCATGCCTCGGCCCATGGGCTGGACGCGGTATCCGCATCGGGCACATGGGAACGGCTGCCGAGGCCGAGGCGACGCGCACGATCGACGTTGCCGCCGCGACACTTGGCAGGTGAGCCGGGATGACCGGCGATGCTTGATGCCGCAGTTCTCGACCGATTGCGCGCCGCAGTCGGTGATGACGGGCTCATCACCGCACCGGCAGCCCTGCGGACATATGCCTGCGACGGACTGACGGGACACCGGGTCACGCCCGCTGCGGTGGTGCTGCCGCTCTCCACCGCAGCGGTTGCGGAGGTCGTGCGGACCTGCGTCGACGCGAACATCCCGTTCGTTGCGCGCGGCGCGGGAACCGGACTCTCCGGCGGGGCGCTCCCGTCGGCTGACGGAGTCGTGGTCTGCCTCACTCGAATGCGCGCGATTCTCGACATCGACCTCGACAACCACCAGGTGACGGTGCAACCCGGCGTGACCAATCTCGACGTCAGCAAGGCCACGCGGCCACTCGGATATTTCTACGCGCCGGATCCATCCTCGCAGCAGGTGTGCACGATTGGCGGCAACGTCGCGGAGAACTCGGGTGGGGCACATTGCCTGAAATACGGCTTCACGACGCACCATGTGCTCGGCGCGACGTTCGTCACCGCCGACGGACGCATCGCGCAACTCGGAGGCGCCGTCCGAGACGCTGCCGGCTACGACCTCCTCGGTGTCGTCATCGGCAGTGAGGGAACGCTCGGCATCGTGACCGAGGTGGTGCTGCGCATCGTGCGCGTGCCCGAGTCGACGCAGACGATGCTCGCCGCGTTCGACAGCATGGGCGACGCCGGGGAGGCGGTGTCGCGAATCATCGGCGCGGGCGTCACACCCGCCGCCATCGAGATGATGGATCGCCTCGCGATCATGGCGTGCGAGCAGACGGTGCACGCCGGGTATCCGGACTGTGGCGCGGCGCTCATCGTCGAGCTCGACGGGCCGGCAGTCGAGGTGGATTCGTCACTTCGTGCGGTGATCGACACGTGCACGGCAAGCGGCGCGACCGAGATCCGCGTCGCGGCCGGTGACACCGAACGCGCGTTGATCTGGAAGGCGCGCAAGGCCGCCTTCGCGTCGATGGGCAGGATCAGTCCGAGCTACTACGTCCAGGACGGCGTCATCCCGCGCACCCGTCTGCGCGACGTGCTCGAGCAGATCGACGGACTGTCGGCGTCGTACGATCTGCGCGTCGCCAACGTCTTTCACGCCGGTGACGGCAACCTGCATCCGCTGGTGCTCTTTGACGACGCGCAATCCGGCGCAGGCGAGCGCGCGCTTGAGGTCGCGGGCAAGATCCTCGAGGCGTGCATCACGGCGGGTGGTTCGATCACCGGCGAACACGGTGTCGGGGCGGACAAGGCGTGCTACATGCCGAAGATGTTCAGCCCGAGCTCGATCGATGTCATGGGCCGGGTTCGTGATGCCTTCGATGCACGCGACCTCTGCAATCCGGGCAAGGCACTCCCGACTCCGCGGCTGTGCGGTGAGGTGCCCGGCATGTACCGGCCCCACCCCCTGGAACAAGCCGGTCTCGCGGAGCGCTTGTGATGGTTGCCACCGCCGTCGATCTGAGCGTCTTCAACGACATCGTCGGAGCGGAGCATGTGCGAGAGGCGGCCGCCGGTGATGCGATCCACGGTGTTTCGCCGAGCGCCGTTGTCTCGCCGGCAACCGAGGCCGAGGTTTCGGCGGTGCTTGCCGCCGCAACGTCGCGCAACCTCGCGGTGGTCCCGCGTGGTGGTGGCACCAAGCTCGACTGGGGTGCACCGCCGTCACGCTGCGACCTCGTGCTCTCGACCTCGCGGATCGAGGGCATCGTCGACCACGAGCCTGCCGACCTGGTGTGTGTTGCGCGCGCAGGCACCACGCTTGCGGGCCTGCAGTCTCGACTCGCGTCCACGGAGGGGTTCCGCCAGCGCCTGATGCTCGATCCCCCGCACGGCGCCGCGGCAACGCTCGGCGGAGTCCTGGCGACGGCCGCGAGCGGCGCGCTCCGCACTCGGTTCGGGACCCCGCGTGACCTCGTGATCGGTGCGAGTTTCGTGCTCTCCGACGGAACCATCGGACGCAGCGGCGGCAAGGTCGTGAAGAACGTCGCCGGGTTCGATATCGCGAAGCTGCTCACCGGCTCGCTCGGTACGCTCGCCGTCGTCACCGAGCTCGCGTTTCGACTCCACCCGCTGCCGGCGGCGTCCGCGACCGTTGTGCTGGAGTCGCGATCGGTCGACGAGCTCTGCGCGTTCGCGGCGGCGGTCGGCCGGCTGCAGGTGACGCCGAGCGTCGTCGACCTGCACTGGCCCGACGGTATCGTCGTCGTGCGCTTCGACAGCTCGCCGGAGGGCGCAGCCGTCCAGGCCGAGCGCGTGACGCAAGCAGCCGGTGGACGCGTGCTCGATCAACAGGAGGCGGAGTCCACGGCCGCGGCGCTCGCCACGACTCCGTGGCAGGGCTCGGGCAGCGTCGCCGGAATCGCCGTGTTGCCGTCGCGCTCCGCGTCCCTGCTCACCGCACTCTCCGGCGGGACGTGCGAGGCGCTCGTGCTCCGTCCGCTGCTCGGTATCGGCGAAGTTTGCTGCGCTCCCGACTCGACGAGTGATGTTGCAGCGGCCGTGCGCAAGAGCGGCGGGCGGCTGGCGATGCGCCGCGGCGATGGCGCCAATGTCGGTGTGGACGACGGCGTCGCGCTCGATCTCATGCGCTCGGTCAAGCACCGGCTCGACCCCGCAGGAACGCTGAGCCCGGGACGTCAGCTCGGTGGCATCTGAGATGGCTGCCCGCGTGGGACCTCGAGGGACATCCGGTCACCCTCGGGACGGCGCCGCCACCGTTGCGTTCGACGACCATCATCGCCCTGACGCCGCGCTCATCAGCGACTGCGTCCACTGCGGCTTCTGCCTGCCCGCGTGCCCGACCTATCTGCTATGGGGCGAGGAGATGGACTCCCCTCGGGGCCGCATCGTCCTGATGGACCTCGCCGAGCGCGGCGAGATCGGTCTGGACCGGGAGGTCGTCCGCCACTGGGATGCGTGCCTCGGATGCATGGCATGCGTCGACGCATGTCCGTCCGGCGTGCAGTACAACCGGCTCATCGAGCAGGTACGTCCGCAGGTCGAGCGCCGGTTCACGCGGGACTGGCGATCGCGCGCGGGACGCGCCGCACTCTTCGCACTGCTGCCGTATCCGCGACGGATGCGCAGCGTCGCGACCGCGGTCGCCGTGACGCAGGCGCTCGGCCTGCGGCGCGTCCTGCGCTCGAAACCGGTGCAGCGCGTCGTGCCGCGCATGCTGCGTCGCCTCGACGGCATGGCACCCGACCTCCGCCTCGCTGATCTCCGGGCACGCACGCCGCGCCGTCTCGCGGCCGAAGGAGCGTCCGTGCAACGCGTTGCGATGCTCACCGGGTGCGTGCAGGACGCCTTCTTCTCGCACGTCAATCGAGCGACAGCACGCGTGCTTGCGGCATACGGCTGCGATGTGCTCACGCCGCCGCTGCAGAGTTGCTGTGGCGCGCTCGAGATCCACGCTGGACGCGAGGCACCGGCTTTGGCTCGCGCCCGTGCGCTCATCACGCAGATGGAACGCATGCGCGTGGACCATGTCGTCGTCAACAGCGCGGGGTGCGGCTCGGCGATGAAGGAGTACGGGGTTCTGCTTGCCGATGACCCACTGTGGGCGCAGCGGGCGAGCAGATTTTCCGCCAAGGTCCGTGACGTCATGGAAGTTCTCGCGGACCTCGAGGTGCAGTTGCCGGCACGGCTGCATCCCCTGCCCGCGCGCGTCGCGTACCACGATGCCTGTCACCTCGCGCATGCGCAGGGCGTGCGCTCGCAGCCGCGAGCGGTGCTGCGAAGGATCCCGGGACTCGATCTCGTCGAGATCGCCGAATCCGATGTGTGCTGCGGCAGTGCAGGCATCTACAACCTCGTTGCGCCGCAGGCCGCTGATGACCTCGGGGATCGCAAGGCCGCAAGTGTCGACGCCGCTCATGCGGACTTCCTGACGGCCGGCAACGGCGGCTGCCTGCTCCAGATCCAGGCGGCGCTGCGGCGCAGCGGACGCCCGCTTCCCGTGCTGCATCCCGTGGAACTGCTCGACGCCTCGCTGCGCGGCATGCCGACCGCGATGGTGCGCAGCGCGGGGCACCGCTGAGCGGCGGCCGAGGACGCGCGTGACCGCCGAGATGTCTGCGCACCGCACCGCGTCGGTGGTGATCATCGGAGCGGGTGCGGCCGGGCTCGCCGTGGCGCTTCAGCTGTCGAGGGCGGGTGTCGCCGACGTGCTCGTGGTGGATCGCAACGCATCGCCAGGGATGGGATCGACGAGCCGGGCCAACGGCGGGGTGCGCGCGCAGTTCACGACTGCGATCAACATCGAGTTCTCGCGTTTCACGATCGAGAAGTTGCGAGAGTTGCACGACCTGAGCGGAGGACATGTCGGCTTTCGCGCCAACGGCTACCTCTTCATGACCGGGACCCAAGCCGGTGAGACTGCGCTCCGGCGGGCTCGAGCGCTGCAGCTGGCGCATGGTGTCGATGTCGACTGGCTGTCGCCGTCTGACGTTGTGGCGATGGTCCCCTTCGTGAATCAGGACGGCCTGCGCGCCGCGACGTTCTGCGCCACCGACGGGCTGATCGATCCGCACGGAGTGACGAGTGCACTCTGGGATGAGGCTCGGCACCTCGGCGCGTCGCTCCTTTCCGATACAGAGGTTCTTGACGTCACGACGTCCGCAACCGGAGTCGTCGCGCGCACCAGCAGCGGCGATATCAGCGCTGAATATGCCGTCAACGCCGCAGGCCCGTATGCGGCGCCGCTCGCCGCAACCGCCGGCGTCGAGCTCCCGGTGACACCGCGCCGGCGCAACCTTGCGGTCACGGAGGCCATCGCCGGCATGCCCGAGGTCACGCCGATGCTGGTCGACAGCGACACAGGGGTGCTCACCCGCAGAGAGGGCGCGGGATTCCTCATCGGCTTCTCCGATCCCACCGATCCACCGACTCTCGACACGAGCTTCGACCCCGAGTTCCTCGACGCGATCGCCGCGCGCATCGGCAACCGCTTCTCGTTCCTCGAGAACGCGCACATCAACGCGCGCAAGTGCTGGGCCGGACTCTACCCGGAGACACCCGACCACCACGCCGTCGTCGATGCCCCGCCGCAGGCGCCTCGCTTCATCCAGTGTGCCGGTTTCGGCGGCCACGGGATCATGCACTCAATCGCTGCGGGCCAGGCGGTCACGGAGCTGATCACCGACGGCCGCTGCACGACGTTCGACCTGCATCCGTTGCGCCTGCAGCGATTCGATGAGCCGGGAGGAGCAGCCGAGACCGCGGTGCTCTGATGCCTCGGACGCGGGTCAGTGCGCCGCCGTGGCCTCCTCGAGCATGGATGCGATTTCGCCGCTCGGGTCATCGATGAGGCGATGCAATGCCTGACGCTGGGCCTCGTCGACAGCCAGCAACGGCGCTCGCACTGCATCGTCGATCGCGACGCCGCGGTGTTGCAGGATGCATTTCATCGCGGCATGGAACGGCGCGACCTCCAGCGACGTCCTGATGCGCGCCGCCAGCTCGCTCGCTTCCTGCGTGCCCGCCGTCACGGCGTTGATGGTCACCTCGGGAAGCGCTGAGGCCAACCCCGACACCGATCCTGCCGCGCCCAGCTCGAGCCCTTGTGCGATCAACCCCTCGGCGCCGATGAAAACGTCGAGGCCGTCGATGAGATACGGCCGCACGGCGTCGAACGTCGAGTCCGAGACCTTCATGCCGGCAAGGTTCGGCGCGGTCGAACGCAGGCGCTCGATGACCTCGATGGGAACGGCGTAGCCGCTCCGCGCTGCGAACTCGTATACGTAGAAGGGCGTGGGCGCGCACGCGCCGGCCGCCGCATCGAGATGACGCCAGATCGCGTCCGCGTCCAGCGGGAAATACGGCGGTGGGATCACAGCGACGCCGGCAGCACCGACGCTTGCGGCATGCTCGGCGAGCACGACGGTGTCGTGCGTGGTCTGCGCTCCGCAGTGGACGACGACGGCGAATCGATTGTGCGCGGCGGCGACGAACGCGTCGGCTGCCTGACGACGCTCCTCGACCGAGAAGAGGATGCCCTCCCCCGTGGTGCCGAGCGCAAGGATGCCGTCGAGCCCGGCACGGACGTAGAACTCGGTCACCGCGGCGATGCCGTCCTCGTCGATGGTGCCGCCGGCACCTGTCAACGGAGTCAACGCCGCCGCGAGAGTCCCGCGAACGTTCGTGCTGGCTGCCATCTGCCGCACGAGTGTAGCCCCGGTGGGACCGCGAGACGCCTCGATGCGATCAGACCGGAGCGATCGAGGCGACGTCGTAGCGCTCACGTCCGGGGGTGCGCCGGAGCAACAGGTCCGCGACGAGGCCGGTCCAGCCCGTCTGATGCGAGGCGCCGAGACCCCGGCCATTCTCTGCGTGGAAGTATTCGTGGAACGGGATGAGGTCGGCGAGGTCGGGACGCAGGTAGAGGTCGGTGCCAGCCACCACTGGTCGTCGGTCTTGCGCGTCCTTGAGGAAGATGGTCGTCAGGCGGCGCGCGAGGTCGTCGGCCACGGCGCCGAGATGCACCTGGGTCCCGGAGCCGTGCGGATACTCGACGGTCCATTCGTCGCCGAGAAAACGGTGGTACACGCGGAGCGCCTCGATGATGAGGTGGTTGGGGGGGAACCATACCGGCCCTCTCCAGTTCGAGTTGCCGCCGAAGAGCCGCGAGGTCGACTCCGCCGGTTCGTAGTCGAGGCGTGCGGTGATGCCGTCGATCTCCAGGTCGAGCGGATGCTCGGCGTGGTACTTCGAGAGCGCGCGCAGGCCGTGGTCGCTGAGAAACTCGCTCTCGTCGAGCACGTGGTCGAGGATGCGGCGCAGACGCTCAGGATCGACGATGGCGAGCAGCCGGTTCTCACGCGCATCAGGCTCGACCGCGAGGGAGACCGCGGCAGCGAAGCGTGGCTTGAGCTTCATGAAGAGACGCAGCCGCTCCGCGAAGTCGGGCAGCACGTGCAGCGTGTCCTGACCGAGCGTGGTGGTTGCACAGAGTGGAATGATGCCGACAATCGAGCGCGCCTGTATCGGGATACGGGTGCCGTCCGCAAGGTGCAGGCTGTCGTAGTAGAAGCCGGCTGCCTCGTCCCAGAGCCCCTGCTCGTTCATCGCGGTCGCGATCGCGGCGAAGTGTTCGAAGAACTTCGTCGCCACGTCCTCATATGCGCGGTCCTGCGCGGCGAGCACGAGCGCCATCTCCAGCAGGTTGAGCGAGTACATCGCCATCCAGGCCGTGCCGTCCGATTGCTCGAGGTGACCGCCGAGCGGCGTCAGAGCCGACCTGTTGAACAGGCCGATGTTGTCGAGTCCCAGGAAGCCACCCTCGAAAATGTTGTTCCCCTCGGCGTCCTCCCGATTCACCCACCACGTGAAGTTGATGATCAGTTTGTGAAAGACGCGAGCGAGAAACGCGTGGTCGGTCGCGCCATCGATCTCGAACACGCGCAGCGCAGCCCAAGCGTGCACAGGGGGATTGACGTCGTCGAACGACCACTCGTATGCAGGCAACTGGCCGTTGGCGTGCATGTACCACTCGCGGCAGAGCAGGATGAGCTGTTCCTTCGCGAATACCGGATCGACGTGCGCGAGCGCAACGCACTGAAATCCCAGGTCCCAGGCCGCAAACCACGGATACTCCCAGGTGTCGGGCATCGACACGATGTCCGCGTTGTCGACGTGCCGCCATCCCGCGTTGCGGCCTACGAGGCGCTCCGCCGGGGGCGTCGGGCCCGCCGGATCGCCGTCGAGCCAGCGCGCGACGTTGTAGTGATAGAACTGCTTCGACCACAACATGCCGGCGAGCGCCTGTCGGGCGACGAGTTGCTCGTCAGCGCTGAGCGTGTTTCCGAGCACGATCGCGTAGAAGGCGTCGGCCTCAGCCTGCCGGAGTCGAAGGACCTCGCCGGCATCCGTCGTCGCAGCCGCCACGCCGTTCGGAGCGAAACGGAGCCGTATCGTCGCGGTCGCCCCGGCGTCAACGTGGAGCACGTAATGCAGGGCGGCCTTCGTCCCCGAGAGTGCGGGATTCACGCTCGCGGAGCCGGCAACGACATGATCGTTGATCGCATCCTTCGGGAAGGCGCTGCGCGACGCCGATCCCCAGAGGCGCTCCGCGTTGCTCTCGTTGTCACAGAACAGAGGGGTCGGGCTTCCGTCGCCACTCAGGAACCGGCTGCCGATGACCGTGTGGTCAGCGACGATGCGGTCGTTCTCCCACCGCATCGATGGGACGGTGTCGGTGATGCCCCACGCCCACGTGTTGCGAAACCAGACCGTCGGGAGCACATGCAGCGCTGCCGTGGCAGTCCCTGCGTTGCGCGCGCGCACCTCGATGCAGAAATCGTCGGGCGAGTCCTTGGCGTAGTCGACGGTGATGTCCCAGAAGCCCGAGTTGAGCACGCCGGTGTCCGCCAGCTCGTACTCCGGATCGAGCGTCGTTCGGCGCCCGTTCTCCGCAACGAGGTCGTCGTAGGGGAAGGCGGTCTGCGGGTAGAGGTAGCGCCATCGCATCCAGGAGTGCGTCGGCGTCGAGTCGACAAACCACCAGTATTCCTTCGCGTCCTCACCGTGATTGCCCTGCGGGCCGGTGAGCCCGAAGATCCGCTCCTTCAGGATGGGGTCGACCCCGTTCCAGAAGGCGAATGCCATGCAGAGCAACTGGTGCTCGTCGCAGAGTCCGCCCAGGCCGTCCTCGCTCCAGCGAAACGCTCGTGACCGTGCGTGCTCGTGGGGAAGGTAGTTCCACGCATCGCCGTTTGCGCTGTAGTCCTCGCGCACGGTGCCCCAGGCCCGCTCGCTGAGGTACGGCCCCCAACGGCGCCAGAGCGCGGGGGTCTCGCGCAGCCGCCCACGCTCGGGGTCCTCGTTGCTCACGTCAGGTTCGCGACGATAGCACCCGAGCGGGGAGGCCGCGGCGGCCGCTCACTGTCAGGAGGGCCGCCCGGAAGTCCGGCGCGTGAGGGATGTCGGGCGCTCTTGACACTGCCGATCTGCCTATCCTAGAACTGCGCCATGGCTCCAGCTATTTGCACGCCGACTGCTCCATCCCGATGAACGCCGACGAGATCGTTCATCTCTCGCGCCGCTACACGCTGTACGACTGGCAGGCGCAGGACAACGCCAATCCCATCCCAGTCGATCACGCCGAGGGCGTCTACTTCTACACGCCGGACGGCAAACGCTATCTGGACTTCAACAGCCAGTTGATGGGCGTCAACATCGGTCACGGCGACAAACGCGTCATCGCCGCAATCACGCGCCAGGCGGAAAAGCTCGCGTACATCAGCCCGTTCATGGCCCACGAGGCTCGAGCCGTCCTCGGACAGAAGATGGCCCAGATCCTGCCGGGAGACATCGAGAAGGTGTTCTTCACGCTCGGTGGTGCCGAGGCCAACGAGAACGCCGTCCGCATGGCTCGCGCCGTCACCGGGCGGCAGAAGATCCTTGCGCGATATCGCTCGTATCACGGGTCCACGAGTGGAGCGATCACCCTCACCGGCGATCCGCGACGCTGGCCCAACGAGCCGGGGATCCCCGGCGTCGTGCACGTGCTCGACCCGTACCACGGCCTCGGCCGCCCCGTCGACAGCGCCGAGCGGTCCCTGACGTACCTCGAGGAGACGATCCAGCTCGAGGGGCCGAACACGATCGCCGCCTTCATTCTCGAGCCGGTGACCGGCACCAACGGGATCCTCATCCCGCCGGACGGCTACCTCAAAGGCGTTCGCGAGCTGTGCGACCGCTACGGCATCGTCATGATCGCGGACGAGATCATGACCGGGTTCGGGCGTACCGGTGAGTGGTTTGCCGTGAACCACTGGGGTGTGGTGCCGGACATCATCACGATGGCGAAGGGCTTGACGTCGAGCTATGTGCCGCTGGGTGCCGTCGGCATACGACCGCACATCGCCGAGTACTTCGACAAGCACGTGTACTTCGGTGGCCTGACCTACAACAGCCATCCGCTCGCATGCGCGGCCGCGATCGCCACTCTCGACGTCTACGTCGAGGACAAACTCATCGAGCATTCCTCACAGATGGGCGAGTTGATGGGTGCGCACCACCAGGCGCTGCTCCGCGACCATCCCTCGGTGGCGGCGGTGCGGAACATCGGCCTCTTCGGCGTGCTCGAGCTGGTGCGCGATCGCACGACGATGGAGCCGATGGCGCCGTTCAACGGCAACAGCGATGAGATGCGCGCGTTCGACCGATATCTCCTCGATCACGGCGTGTACACGATGGTGCGCTGGTGGGACGTCATGACCAACCCGCCGCTGTGCATCACGGAAGCGGAGCTGGACGAGGGGTTCGCAGTCATCAACGAGGCGCTCGCGATCGCCGACAAGTCGGTCACGACGTAGCGGGGGCAGTTGCAGCAATCAAGGTGAGAACTCGTGTGGTATGACCGCAAGGTGCTGCCCAGACGAACAGCCAGTGCCTGATACGTACCGCGGCGGCGCGGGAGGAGGGCATCCCACCTCCTTTGGGGTTCACGAATCGGAACGTGTCATTGCGGTTGTCGAGGACGATTTCCCGAGCACTGCCCTGCTGACTCCACATGCCGGCGTCCGCTATGTCTTCATAGGGCATGGCTCGCCGGCACCGAGGGAGGCGCTCCAAGCCGACGCGGTGTTCACGTGGGACCCGAGCGACCCATTTCTGCGCGACAACTGGTCCCGGCTCACGAACCTTCGCTGGGTGCATGCATCCAGTGCGGGCGTGGATCGGCTGCTCTTCACTGAACTCGTGGACAGTGACGTCGTCCTCACGAGCTCGCGCTACGTCTTCGACACAGCACTCGCCGAGTATGTCATCGGCATGATGCTCATGATGAGCAAGGACCTTGGCGCAACGCTCTTGTTCCAACGCGAGCATCGCTGGGTCAGGCGCGAGAGCGACACGCTGCACGGTAAGGTTGCGGTGCTCGTCGGTGTCGGACCGATCGCGCGCCAGGTCGCGCGTTTTGCGACGGCGTTCGGCATGGTGGTGCACGGCATCGGGCGTACGGCGCGCGCTGACGATCCGGACTTCGGCGACATCACCACGCCGGACACCATGCAGACGTTGTTCGCGGTCGCCGACTATGTGGTGATGGTGCTGCCGAAGACGCCGGCAACCGAAAAACTCGTCGACGCGCCCGCGTTGGCGGCGCTCCAACCGTCTGCACGCCTGATCAACGTCGGCAGGGCGTGGTCGCTCGACCAGGATGCGCTGGTTCGAGCGTTGCGCGATGGACGGCTGGCGGCTGCCGCGCTTGATGTCGTCACGCCTGAGCCGCTTCCCGCCGACGACCCGCTTTGGGACACACCGAACCTGTTCATCTCACCGCACATGTCCGGCGACCACCGCGGCTGGCAAGCGGACATCGCCAGACTGTTCGACATCAATCTCGAGCTGTGGCTGCGCGGCGAGCCGCTGCGCAACGTCATTGACAAACGCCTGGGCTACGCACCCGGGCATTGAGGGGGATCCGACCATGGACGGACAGCGACGGCAGATCAACGGGCCTGGTCGACATCGACTCGTGGTCGACGGCGGCCAGATGGCGCTGTGATGCGAATCGGGGTCGTCGGGATCGGGAAGATGGGTCAGCCGATCGCTTCCCGTCTGCTCGCCGCCGGCAATGAGGTCTCGATCTGCAACCGCTCGCGGAATGCCGCGCTCGAGGCACTCGCCGAACGCGGCGCCACGGTGTGTGCATCGCCTGCCGAGCTGGCGCCGGGAGTCGACGTGATCCTCACGGCGCTCCCGACAGAGGACACCGTGCGCGATGTCTATGCGGAGATGGCCGCCGTCGCGGTCGCCGGTCAGCTCTACGTCGACCACTCGACGGTGAGCATCAACCTCAACCGTTGGTGCGCCGAGCAGGTCGGCGCACGGCACGCGTCCTTTCTTGACGCTCCGGTCTCGGGTGGGCCGGCAGGAGCCGACGCGGGCACGCTGACGGTGATGGTCGGCGGCGACGAGGTGACGTTCAACCGCGCGCTGCCGGTCCTCGAGCAGTTCGGATCCAAGATCCGGCTGTGCGGGCCGGTCGGCAGCGGTCAGGCGATCAAGCTCGTCAACCAGTTGCTCGTGGCGGTGCACACGACCGCGTCGGCCGAGGCCGCGGCGCTCGCAGTGCACCTCGGCGCGGATCTCAGCACGGTGCAGGACGTCATCGGCACATCGTTCGGCAGCTCCGCGATGTTGCTGCGCAACCTGCCACGCTTCATCGCGCAGGACTTCAGCCCGGCCACCCCGATCGGCCTCATCGCCAAGGACCTGTCGATCATCCACCGTGAAGCTGCGAACGCGGGAGTCCAGCTCCTGCTCGGCAGCGTGGCCGAACAATGCTTCCGTGACGCCGGGGGCAGAGGCTGGACTGGGGAGGATATGGCCGCAGTCGTGAAGTTCTGGGACGCGGGCGGATCGGAGGGCTGACATGCCGGTGTTCGCCGCCAACCTGAGCATGCTCTGGCAGGAGCTGGGTCCATACGACCGCTTCGCCGCCGCCTCCGCGGCCGGGTTCCGCCACGTCGAGATGCTCTTTCCCCATGAGCTCGACGCCGATCGCCTCGAGGGAACGCTCAACCGCTTCGATCTCGAGATGGTGTCGTTCGACCCGGCGCCCGGCAACTGGTCGCAAGGCGAGCGCGGCCTCCTGACGCTGCCCGGGCGGGAGATGGAGTTCCTGCACGGCGTCCGCGAGGCGATCAAGCTGGCCCGGCTGCTCGGCACGACGCGTCTCAACACGCTGGTCGGGATCCCGCCGCCGACGGTGAGCCGCGCTGATGCTCGCGAGACCGCGGTCGCCAACCTCAAGATGGCAGCCCCGCTGGCGCGTGCAGCGGGCGTCACGCTGCTCGTCGAGGGAATCAACAACATCGACATCCCCGGGTACTGGGCGGGAACGGTGGCGGCCGCCGTGGAGTTGGTCGAGGCGGTCGATGATCCGAACGTCCGGCTCCAGTTGGACCAGTACCATGCGGGCATGGCCGGCGAGGACGCGATCGAGTGTCTGCACGCGCACCTGCCGCTCGTCGCGCACGTGCAGATCGCCGACGTCCCGGGCCGTCACGAGCCGGGGACGGGATCGCAGCCCATCGAGGAGTTCCTCGACGACCTGGACCGCGTCGGCTACGAAGGCTACGTGGGACTCGAATACCGGCCGCTCGCAGACACGCCGAGCAGCCTGCAGTGGCTCAGGGCCTACCGCGCCGAACGGGGATGACGTGAGCGAGCGGATCCGCCGCGTCCGTGCCAACGAGCTTTCGGACGGGCCGGCGACCCCGGGAATGGCCCGTCACCAGGCAGTGGCGACCGATCTCGTCTGGGCCGGACTGGTGCACACCGATCCGGGCGCCGTGTCCGCTTGGCACCATCACGGCGATCACGAGTCGGTCATCTACGTGCTCAGCGGAGCGTTGCGCATGGAGTGCGGCCCGCGCGGGGAGGACGTGTTCGACGCCCAGCCGGGTGAGTTCATCCATGTGCCGCCGTACAGCATCCACCGCGAGGGAAACACGACGGACCAGGTGGCGACTCTCGTGGTCACGCGCAGCGGGCACGGGGAATCAGTGCTCAACGTGGACGGACCCGAAGGCGGCGTATCGTCACGCCTCGGCGACTCAGCGAGCTGACCAGCGCCGACGACCGAGGAGCAGCACCGCATGGCAGCAGCGAATGATCCCGCGCACGGATTCGCCTCCATCGACGAGCCGGCTCCGCTCGCGCTCATGGACGGCATCCGTGTCCGTGCGGTGAATGGCGAGCGCATCGTCGCGCACACGAACCTCTACTGGACCTATCAGACCGCCCCGGGCCGGACGGCCGGAACCGTCGAGACCAAGGACGTCGACTTCAGGAGTTAGACGGACCGCAGGAGGTCGTGCATATCCTCGAGCATCCTGTCCGCGAGGCGAAGAAACCTCCGGGCGCGCCACGCCGCCTCGGTGGGCTCGGCGGTTCCGACAAGCACGGGAATGACCGCCTCCTTGATGGTGATCAGCAGTGCTTCCAGATCAGCGATCAGGTCCATGACGGGCGCCAACGCATCGTCCTGCTCTCTCAATAGTCCCCCCTCAGGTCCGCCCCGACAGGCCGTTCCCCAACGGTTGCTGCCCCACGGTCCGCCGATGATGCCGGTCGGCACCGAGTTCATCTTCGCACACTTTTGGTGTGTTCGATGCGTTTGATCTTGTTCCATGCGCTGGCGACGGTGATGGCGCTACCCGATGCGACGCCAGCTGAAACCGCTGAGCGACCAGACCTCGACCGGCGCCGGATTCGACGCCGTCTCCGACACCGGTGAACCGAGCAGGAGCAGCTGACCGCGATCGGCGTCGGTGACCTCGATGCCACCGCGCACCGGCAGCGCGGCCGTCCGCATCCCCACCCAGCTGCGACCGGTCCAGCCGGCGAGCTCGGGCTCTGCCGGCTCCGCATATCCGCACGTGCAGAGGACGAGCCGGCCAAGGGACGGATCGAACGCCATCGTCGAGCCGTCGAGCGGAGCAGGCGTTGTCGCGTCCAGCTGTCTCCAGGCGCTGCCGTCCCAGCGCCATGTGGAGTCCACAGCCCCAGTTGGTGACGGCGTCCCGGAGCAGCAGCCGACCGCGGTCACCGCTCCCGTGGCCGGATCGGACCACATCGGGTTGTAGAACCACGCGCCCGGGAGTCCGCCCGCGGACGGGCGGCGCCAGTGGGATCCGGTCCAGACCCAGGTAGCACCCGACCCGGTGCCGCCCAGGCCGATGACGAGCACCATCTGCCGCTGCGCCGAGTCCCAGGCCATATCCGAGCCCTCGCCCGCCGCAGGCCCGTCGGCGCCGAAATCGACCTCGTTCCAGGTGACCCCGTTCCAGGACCATGTGTCGTTCACCGCGACGCCGTCCTCAGTACGGCCGCCGAAGACGAGCACCGACTTGCTGGCGGGGTCGTAGGCAGCCGATGCGCCGAAACGCCCCGACGGGCTGACCTGCGGGTGCGCGAGCGTCCACGAGGATCCGTTCCACAGCCACGTGTTGTTGCCGTTGTCCTCGCCACCGAACAGGACCACGTCATGGGTCGCGAGATCGTCCGCAACGGCAAAGGAGGTTCCGACCTCAGGCACGGCAGGGATGGGGCTCGGTGCGACCCGCGGGGGCACCAGGGAGGTCGGCGCGGGCGGGACCGGAAGTGGGTGCTGACCGAGCGAGATGACGACGCCCACCGTCCCGGCCGCGGCGACGATCGCAAAGAGCGCGAGCGCCGGGGAACGTCCGGACCGGGGCGGCAGCGCGGTATGCGTCTTTCTGTTCTGCATGGCGTGTGCACACCCAATGTGCCACGCCGACACGCAGTTGTCGCGCCGGCTCGTGACGATCGAAGCATGCTCCCTGATCCGCGACGAGGGCGTCGTCAAGCCCTGGCCGCGCGACGGCGCGAAGCCCCGCTACCACCATCACTCCCTGGAGCTGGACGGGTGGCAGTACTGGACCATGGACGACGTCCTTGCCGACACGGAGCTGATCAATCGCGCACGGGTGGACGACCCGACGAGCGCGTGGCGCGGCGGCCTACTCGCCGAGGACCAACCGCTCCGCTGGCACACGTCCCTCGAGCAGCGGGATGAGCAGCTGCGGCAGCTGCACGGGCGAGAACCGTTCAGCACTCGTCTGCAGCTCGTCTGGCGTCCACCATCGGTATTCCCGGACGATGCCGGCCTCCTCGGCGTCGAGGCCGCTGGTGTCGACGACATGCTCGCCGATTCGGACGAGGAAGAAGCGCTCGAGGTGACGCTCGTCGACGTCCTTCCAGCGAAAGATGTGGTCGCGCGTCCAGACCGGCGCCGGCAGCGCAGCGGGGTCGACGACCAGCCCGATCTCCTCTGCCAGCTCGCGGGCGATTGCCGCCTCGTCTGACTCGCCCGGCTCGACTCCTCCGCCCGGGGCGAACCACCACGCCTCGCGATCAGGAAGCGTCGCGTGGAAGAGGACGAGCCGGTCGGAGCGATCGACGACGAGCGCGCGTACCGCGTGTCGGATCTGCGGCTCGACGTCCGGAATGGCTAGAGGTTGCCCCGGGCCGCCTGCTCGCGCTCGATCGACTCGAACAGCGCTTTGAAGTTGCCCTTCCCGAAACCCTTGCAGCCCTTGCGCTGGATCACCTCGAAGAAGAGCGTCGGACGGTCGCCGACCGGTCGCGTGAAGATCTGGAGCAGGTAGCCGTCGTCGTCGCGGTCGACGAGGATGCGCAGCGAACGCAGACGGTCGATGTCCTCGTCGATGCCGGCTGCACGGTCGCCGAGCGCGTCGTAGTACCCGCCGGGCGTGTCGAGGAATTCCACGCCACGGTCGGACATCTGCTGCACCGTGCCGACGATGTCGTCGGTGTGGATCGCGATGTGCTGAATGCCGCTCCCGCGGTAGTAGTCGAGATATTCCTGGATCTGCGACTTCTTGAGTCCGACGTGCGGCTCGTTGATCGGCATCGTGATCATCGTCCTGGGGTCGCGTGCGACCTTCGAGCGCAGCGCGCTGTACTGCGTCGCGATGTCCTGCTCGTCGAATTCCTGGAAGACGGTGAAGCCGAACACCTCGGAGTAGAACGACACCCAGTCGTCCATCTTCCCTGTCTCCACATTGCCGACCGTGTGATCGATGAAGCGCAGGCCGACGCCGCCGCCGCTCCGGTTGTCGGCGCGATACCCGGGCCAGAACACGCCGGTGTACTCGTCGCGCTCCACAAAGGTGTGGATCGTGTCGCCGAACGTGGCGATCGATGCTGAGGTGACGACGCCGTGCTCGTCTTCGGCACGGCTCGGTTCGGCAATGCTGCGTGCGCCGCGAGCGGTCGCCGCCTCGTATGCCGCGGTGGCGTCCTCGACCCGAAGCGCGATCCTGCGCACTCCGTCCCCGTGCAGGCGCAGGTGGTCGGCAACATCGCCCTCCGGCTGCAGCGGCGCGGTGAGGACGAGGCGCACCTTGCCCTGCTGGAGGACGTAGCTCGCCCGGTCGCGGACGCCGGTCTCGGGTCCGGCGTACGCGATGACGTCGAAGCCGAACGCCCGGCGATAGTGGTACGCGGCCTGGCGCGCGTTGCCGACCCACAGCTCCACATGATCGGTGCCCTCGAGCACCGGGACGGCAGCCTCGGCGACCTGTGTCATCTGCGTCTATTGTCGCTTCTGTGCTCGAAGAGCGTCCAGGATGCGGCCGGGGCGCGGAATGCAGCGCCTCTACAATGGAGATGAGATGACCACCCAGGCGATGGCCGCGGATCCCCGGGAAGCCGAGTTCCAGCGGCTGATCGACGCCGATCAGCGCATCGAGCCGCGCGACTGGATGCCGGACGCATACCGGAAGAGCCTCATCCGCCAGATCGCGCAGCACGCTCACTCCGAGATCATTGGGATGCAACCGGAGGGAAACTGGATCACCCGTGCCCCCTCGCTACGGCGCAAGGCGATCCTCATGGCCAAGGTGCAGGACGAGGCCGGGCACGGGCTGTATCTGTACTGCGCCGCCGAAACGCTCGGGGTCGATCGAGCCGAGCTCATCGACCTCCTCGACGCCGGCCGCCAGAAGTACTCGAGCATCTTCAACTACCCGACGCTCACCTGGGCCGACGTCGGCGCCATCGGGTGGCTGGTCGACGGCGCCGCGATCACCAACCAGATCCCGCTCTGCCGCTGCTCGTACGGGCCGTATGCGCGAGCGATGGTGCGCGTCTGCAAGGAGGAGTCCTTCCATCAGCGACAGGGTTTCGAGTCGCTGTACGCGCTGTCGCACGGCAGCCCCGAACAACACGCGATGGCGCAGGACGCTGTCAACCGCTGGTGGTGGCCGTCGATCGAGATGCTCGGCCCCCCTGACACGGAGTCGACCCACAGCGCGCAGTCCATGGCGTGGGGGATCAAGCGTTTCTCCAACGACGAGTTGCGCCAGCGATTCGTCGACATGGTCGCGCCTCAGGCAGTGGTCCTCGGGCTCACGCCGCCCGATCCCGACCTTCGATGGAATGAAGAGCGCGGACATTACGACTTCGGCGCGCCGGACTTCGAGGAGCTCCGCCGCGTCGTGAGTGGCGACGGCCCGTGCAACCGGCAGCGAGCCGCCCATCACCGCAAGGCGCAGGAGGACGGCGCCTGGGTGCGCGATGCCGCGGCCGCATACGCCGGCAAGCATGCCGCTGCGGAGCACGCCGCGTGAGCACCGACACGCAGCAGCCGCTCTGGGAGGTGTTCATCCGCAGCAAGCGAGGTCTTGCCCACAACCACGTCGGCAGCCTGCACGCCGCGGATGCCGAGATGGCATTGCGGAACGCGCGCGACGTCTACACGCGGCGGATGGAGGGCGTGAGCATCTGGGTGGTGCCGTCGTCGCTGATCACCGCGAGCTCCCCGGATGAGAAGGACTCGTTCTTCGATCCGGCCGCCGACAAAGCGTACCGGCACCCGACGTTCTACTCGATCCCGAAGGAAGTGCAGCAGCTGTGACCCTCGTGGTCGCCGACGCGGCGGCCGTGTACACGTTGCGCGTCGCGGATGACTGCCTGGTGCTCTCGCACCGGCTTGCGCAGTGGTCGTCGCTCGCACCGACCCTCGAGGACGACATCGCGCTGACGAACATCGCGCTGGACCTCCTCGGCCAGGCGCGCGCGATGTACGCGCGCACGGCCGAGCTCGACGGCACCGGCCGGTCCGAGGATGACTACGTGTTTCTCCGCGACGAGCGCGAGTTCGTCAACTGTCTCCTCGTCGAGCAGGAGAACGGCGACTTCGCGATGACGATCGTCCGCCAGCTGCTCTGCTCGACCTTCCACCTCGCGCAGTGGCAGGCGCTCGAACGCTCAACCGACGAGCAGGTCGCCGCCATCGCCGCCAAGGCGGTGAAGGAGTCGACGTACCACCGCGACCATGCCACCGACTGGACCATGCGCCTTGGCGACGGGACCGACGAGAGCCATCAGCGCATGGAGACTGCGCTTGCCACGCTGTGCCCATACACCACCGAGCTGTTCGAGACCGACGACGTCAATCGTGACGTCGTCGCGCGGCGTATCGCACCCGATCCGGCGATCCTCGGCCTCGAGTGGGAGGCATACATCGACAAGGTGCTGAGCGCCGCAACGCTGCAGCGTCCGGAGGGAACCTGGACGCCGACCGGCGGCCGCCGAGGGCTGCACACCGAGCCGTTTGGGTACATGGTTGCTGAGATGCAGCACCTTCATCGATCGCATCCGGGGCAGACGTGGTGACCGGCGTCGAGGAGATTCGCCACATTGTGGGCGGGATCCCCGACCCGGAACTTCCGGCACTCACCATCGAGGATCTCGGGATTCTCCGAGACGTTCGCGTCGATGCCGCAGGCGCGATTGTCGTCGACATCACGCCGACGTACTCGGGATGCCCGGCCCTCGAGGTCATCCGGGAGGATGTTGAGCGGAGCATCCGGGAGCGCGGTTATCCCGATGTGACCGTGCGTGTCGTGCTCTCGCCGGCGTGGACGACCGACTGGTTGACGGACGCGGGGCGGCGCAAGCTGCTCGAGTACGGCATCGCCCCACCGCGTGCGCGCAGCGCCGATCTGCAGTTGCTGGAGCTCGGTGTCGCGTGTCCAACCTGCGGCTCAGCGCACACCGGTGAGGTCGCGCACTTCGGGGCGACGCAGTGTCAGGCGGTGCGCACGTGCTCGGACTGTCGCGAAACGTTCCCGCACTTCAAGGAGCACTAGGGGTTGACGGTCACGTCGCGTGAGGCGCCTGCGGGTCACCGGCGCGCGACGATCCATCCGCTGCGGGTCAGCGCGGTGGAGCGGCTCACCGACGACGCCATCGCGGTGGAGTTCGAGATCCCTCCGGAGCTGGCCGAGGAATACCGCTTCATGCATGGCCAGCACGTCTCGCTGCGATCGCTCGAGGCGGGCGACGACATCCGGCGCAGCTACTCGATCTGCAGCTCGCCTGCGTCGGGACGGATGCGCGTTGCTGTGAAACGACTTTCGGGCGGTGTCTTCTCGGCATATGCGCACGAACATCTCAGCGCCGGCGACATCATCGAGGTGGTCACGCCGATCGGGCGGTTCAACACGCCGCTGGATCCGACGCAGACAAGGTCATACGCGATGATCGCGGCGGGCAGCGGTATCACCCCGATTCTCTCGATCCTCACGACGATTCTCGAGGTCGAGCCCCAGAGCGCGGCGACGCTGATCTACGGCAACCGGACGGTCCAGGACATCATGTTTCTCGAGGAGCTCGAGGACCTGAAGAACCTGTATCCCGGCAGATTCGCGATGTACCACGTGCTGTCACGCGAGGCGCAGGACGTGCCGCTCTTGCACGGCCGCATCGACCGCGAGCATCTCGAGCACTTCTTCGAACAGCTGGTGCGTCCTGATGACGTCGACGAGTGGTTCCTCTGCGGTCCTCGAGAGATGATCGACAGCGCGCGGGCGCTGCTGATCGAACGTGGTACCGAGCCCGGCCACGTGCATGCCGAACTCTTCCACGCCGAGGACGCGCCGCGTCCGGTGCAGGTTCGCGAGACTCCAGGCACGACCGCGGAGGGTATGAGTCAGGTGACCATCGTCCTCGACGGCAGGAGGTCCACCTTCCCGCTCGCCCGCGACGGGGAACGCATCCTCGACGCCGCTCTGCACGTCCGCTCGGATGCGCCGTATGCCTGCAAGGGCGGGGTCTGCGGGACCTGCCGGGCGAAGCTCCTCAGCGGTAGCGTCGAGATGGAGCAGTGCTTCGCGCTGGAGCAGAACGAGCTCGACGAGGGTTTCGTCCTGGCGTGTCAGTCGCACCCGACATCGGACGAGGTCGTCCTCGACTTCGACCAGTAGCCGTCAGCTGACGGGGATGGGGTCGGCGGCCACCGCCTCAACGGGCACGGCCTCGGTGACGGGCGTTCGCAGGATGCTGTCGAGCAGTCCCGGGTAGGCCTCGTTCAGTTCCTTGCGACGCAGGCTCGTCAGCTTGCGGGTTCCTTCGACGCGCATCTGGATGATGCCCGCCTCGCGAAGGATCTTCATGTGGTGGCTGAGCGTCGACTTGGTCACAGAGGCGATGAGGCTGCCGCAGGCGCGGGGCTCGGTCGACTCAGCGAGATCGCGGACGACGGTGAGGCGCACCGGGTCGGCGAGCGCCTGGAGCAACTCGGTGATACCGGCGACCGGCCGCTCCGCGAGGACGCTCGCGTCGTAGGAATGCCCCTCCGGGAGCTCCGTTACCCAACCCATTGTTTGACACCCATCGAACTTTGTTGTACGATCCACATCGAACGTTACCACAAGGAGGCCCCAAATGAAAGTAGCTCAGACAACCGCAACCCCTCCGATCGTCTCCGCCGGGAGGACGGTATGACCTCGTTGCGTTCAGCCGCGGCGCGGCGGTGGATCGCGCTCGTCGTGCTCTGCGTCGGTCAGCTGATGATCGTGCTCGATGCGACGGTGGTGAACGTCGCCCTCCCGTCGATTCAGCACAGCCTGCACGCCGACCAGGCGTCGCTCGCGTGGGTCATCAACGGGTACCTGATCAGCTTCGGGGGCCTGCTCCTGCTGGCGGGGCGCCTCGGTGATCTGCTTGGACGCCGACGCCTGTTCCTGACCGGCGTCGCCATCTTCACCGTCGCTTCGGCGCTCTGCGGACTGGCACCGACCGAGGGACTGCTCACCGCTGCCCGCTTCGTGCAGGGAGTGGGCGCGGCCGTGGTGTCCTCCATGGTGCTCGGCATCCTCGTGACCCTCTTCAAGAGCCGCGAGCAGACCGCCCGCGCCATGAGCATCTACGCGTTCGTCGCCTCGGCGGGCGGGTCGATCGGCCTCCTCGTGGGCGGCGTGCTGACGCAGGCGCTCAGCTGGCACTGGATCTTCTTCATCAACCTGCCGATTGGGATCGCCGCATTCGTCTTCGGCACCGTCCTCATTCCGGAGCACCGCGGTGCGGGGATCCGCGGCGGCGTGGATGTATGGGGAGCCATGCTCATCACAGCAGCACCCGCACTGGCCGTCTACGCGATCCTCGAGGCGAGCGCCAACGGCTGGACGTCGGTTCGCACGCTCGGCATGGCAGCCGTCACCGCAGCACTGATCGCCGTGTTCATCTTCGTCGAGTCGCGCGCGCAGCATCCGCTCATCCCGCTGCGCTTCTTCCGCTCTCGCAACGTCGCCGGTGCGGTCCTCGTGCGCTCCCTCCTCCCCGTCGGGATGTTCGGGTCCTTCTTCCTCGGTGCCCTCTACCTGCAGCGAGTCCTCGGCTACTCGCCGGTTGGAGCCGGGCTTGCGTTCATGCCGATGAACATCTGCGTCGCTCTCGTCTCCCTGCTCGTCACCGCTCGCGTTGTGCAGCGGTTCGGCGCCAAGGCAACGCTGATCCCCGGCCTCGTCCTCATGACGACGGGCCTGCTGCTGCTCGGTGTGGCACCCGTGAACGCCGTGTACGCCGTCAGCGTCCTTCCTGCGCTCCTCGTGATGGGCGTCGGCGCGGGTCTGGTGTTCATGCCGAGCGTGCTGCTCGCCATGAGCGGCGTCAGCAGCAGCGATTCAGGGCTCGCGTCGGGTGTCGCCAACGTGGCGATCCAGATGGGCGCGGCAGTCGGCGTCGCCGTGCTCGCCAGCATCTCGGCGGCTGATACGACCGGACTTCTGTCGCGCGGAGCGAGCGTCAACGTCGCGCTGACCGCTGGGTACCACCTCGGCTTCGCGGTCGCGGCGGGTTGCGTTGCGGCTGCCGCGATCACCGGCGCGATCGTGCTGCGGAGTGCTCGTCCGGCAGCGCGCGTGCAAGCGCAGGAAGTCGCGCTCCGCAACGTCGATCTCGCCGCTTGACCAACGGTCGGCGGGGGTCATGCACCCCCGCCGGCCGGCGGACGATCAGGTGATCGGCGTCAGCCAGTCGGCGTGGCGGGCATCATCGCCTTTGCAGGCGGCGAAATATCGGTCCTGCAGCGTGCGAGTGATCTCGCCAGGTTCACCATCGCCGATGCGGCGACGGTCAATCTCGATCACCGCGGAGACCTCCGCACCGGTGCCGCAGAGGATCACCTCGTCAGCGATGTACAGCTCGCTGCGGTCGATCTTTCGTTCCACGACCTCGAGCCCAAGATCGTCGCGCGCGAATGCCATCAGCGTGGCGCGCGTGATGCCTTCAACGATGTTCTCGGACGCCGGCGGGGTGATCAGCTTCCCGTGGCGGACGATGAACAGGTTCTCGGCGCTGCCCTCGGAGACGTTGCCGTCCTGCGTTAGGAGGATCGCCTCGTCGAACCCGTTGAGGAACGCCTCGGTCTTCGCGAGTGCGCTGTTGATGTAGATGCCGGTCGCCTTCGAGCGCGGGGGCGCGACATTGTCGTCCATGCGCCGCCAGCTCGACACCTGACAACGGATGCCGCCGGTCGTGTCGACGTAGGCGCCAAAGGGTACCGGCACGATCATGAACCCGTCGCGAAGATTGTGGAAGCGGATGCCGATCTCCTCGTTCGCCTTGTAGATCAGCGGCCGGATGTACACGTCGGTCGTGAACGCGTTGCGTCGCATCAGCTCGACGGTGATGTCGCAGAGCTCGTCGACGCTGTGCGGGAGCTTCATGTGCAGCATCTGCGCGTTGCCGGTCATCCGCTGGAAGTGCTCCGGCAGCTTGAAGACGTTCATTCGCTGCTGGCTCTCGCTCCAGTACGCGCGAATGCCCTCGAAGCACCCCGTCCCGTAGTGCAGCGCGTGCGTGAGGAGACCGAGGTGCGCATCGCCGTACTGGCACAGCCTGCCGTCGAAGTGCACCCAGGTGTCCGCCTGCGCGCGACGCAACTGCCCCGCGCTCGCCGGTGCCTTGGTGGTCTCAGTCATCGTTCAGTGCCTCGTCAGGGGTTTCGATCAGGTCCGCGAGGCGTCGAATGAAGCCGCCGGCGACACCGCCGTCGGCGACCCGATGGTCGAACACCAGTGACAGCCCCACGACCGGGCGCGGCACCACCGCGTCGTCCACCACCCACGGACGCGTCGCAATCCGCCCGACACCGAGGATCGCAGCCTCCGGTGGATTGAGGATCGCGGTTCCGCCGTCGACGCCGAAGGCGCCGAAATTGGACACCGTGAAGGTGCTCCCGCGCATCTCCGCTGCATCGATCGAGCCGTCGCGAGCGGCGGTTGCGAGCCGTTGCAGGTCCGCCGCGATGTCGGGCAGCGACCTCTTCGCGGCGTTCCGAATGACCGCGACGACGAGGCCGTGGTCGGTCTGCACAGCGACACCGAGATGGATGGGAGTGAACGTCACGACCTCGTTGGCCGCGGTGTCGAAATGCGCGTTGAGTCGTGGGAACTCTTCCAGCGCGACCGCGCACAGCCGAAGGATGACCGCGAACGGTGTGATCCGGACGCCGCTCGATCCGCCCAGCGGCTCTGAGCGCCACTCCATGATGCGGGTGGCGTCGGCGGCCAGTGTCGCGGTCGCCGTCGGCGCCTCGCGGTACGAGCGCGTGAGGCGTTCCGCCGCAACGCGATCGACGCCGGTCAACTGCGTGCGCGCACCACCGGACAGCGCCGGCGCGGCGCCGGCAGGCTTCGACCCGCTTGCGGTGCGGGCGCGCTCGAGATCGGCCTGCGTCACCATGCCTCCCGGTCCGCTCCCCGCGATCGTCGCGAGGTCGATGCCCATTTCCACCGCGAGACGGCGAACCAGCGGCGATGCCGGGGGGCCGGCATTCGCGCTCGCCGGAGTGGCGGCAGCAGCTGACGCGACACTTCGCCGCGCACGCGGCGCCACATCACTCGTCCCATAGCCGACGAGCACATTCCCGGACGCCGACTGCGACGGGCCGCCTGCCACCTCGATACTGATCAGCGGCATGCCGACGGCGATGCTCTCGCCCTCGACCCCATGCAGCGTGGCCACGCGACCCGCGAACGGCGTCGGCACCTCGACAACGGCTTTCTCAGTGGTGATCTCGGCGATGGGCTGATCAACAACGACCACGTCGCCCTCGGCGACGAGCCATCGGTTGATCTCCCCCTCGGTGAGCCCTTCACCGAGATCGGGCATGAGAAAGTCGCGAAGGGTGAGCATCGATCAGTACTCGAGCAGGCGCGCGACGGCGTCGAGGATGCGGTCGGCGTCCGGCAGAAAATGGCGCTCGATCTTGGCCGACGGATACGGGATGTCCCATCCCGTCACGCGAAGGACCGGTGCCGCGAGATAACCGAAAGCGCGCTCGTTCAACTCCGCGGCGATCTCCGCGCCGAACCCGGCGAAACGCGCCGCCTCGTGCATGACAATCACGCGCCCGGTCTTGGTCGCACTGGCGACAAGCGTGTCCATGTCGAGTGGCGACAGCGTGCGCACATCGACCACCTCGAGCTCCCAGCCGCTCTCCGCTGCACCACGAGTTGCGGCTTCCATCGCGGTTGTCACCATCGGGCCGTACGCGATGAGCGTCGCGGTGGTCCCGACCCGGCGAACGACCGCCTCGCCGATCGGTGGCGCAGTGACCGGCAGGTCGAGGTCCTCCTTCAGCCAGTAGCGACGCTTGGGCTCGAGAAAGATGACCGGGTCGTCGTACGCGATCGACGCGCGCAAGAGGGCGTACGCATCGGCGGGCGTGCCCGGCGACACGACCGTCAAGCCGGCAGTGTGCGCGTAGTACGCCTCGGGACTCTCGGAGTGATGCTCCACTGCGCCGATGCCACCGCCGTACGGGATGCGGATAACAAGTGGCAGTCCGACGCGGCCGCGCGTGCGGCTGCGGTACTTCGCGACGTGACTGATGACCTGGTTGAGCGCGGGATACGAGAAGCCGTCGAACTGCATCTCGACCACTGGGCGGAGCCCATACATGGCCATGCCGATCGCCGTACCGGCGATGCCGGACTCGGCAACGGGGCTGTCGAAGCAGCGGTCGATGCCCATCTCCGCCTGCAACCCGTCGGTGACGCGGAAGACGCCGCCGAGCTTGCCGACGTCCTCGCCGTACACCACGACGCTGTCGTCCTCACGCATCGAGTCGCGGAGCGCGGCGTTGAGCGCTCCCGCCATGGTGAGCTCCATCAGGAGGTCTCCTCGCCGGCGGTCAACTCCTGGTTGAGGAGCGCGCGCTGCGCCTCCAGTTGCGGCGTCGGCGTCGCGTACACATGGTCGAACATCTCACGCGGATCGCCGGGCGGAGCCTCGAACAGGAAGTCACGCATGCGTGCCGCGACGGCCTCGCCCTCGGCGTCGATCTCGGCGACGTAGGCGTCATCGACAACACCTCCCTCGCGAAGTACGCGCAGGAACATGTCGACGGGATCGCGCGCACGCCAGGATGCGGCCTCGTCGTCGCTGCGATAGCGCGTGGTGTCGTCTGCGGTGGTGTGTGCCTCGAGGCGATACGTCACGGCCTCGACGAGCGTCGGTCCGTCGCCGCGGCGCGCTCGGTCCACAGCGGCGCGCACCGCGCCGTACACCGCGATGACGTCGTTGCCGTCGACGCGGATACCCGGCATGCCGACGCCGGCCGCGCGCAGCGCGATCGAAGAGGCCTTGGTCTGCAGGCGATACGGAACGCTGATCGCGTAGCCGTTGTTCTGCACAACGAAGACCACAGGTGCGCCGGAGACCGCCGCAATGTTCATCGCCTCGTGGGCGTCTCCCTCACTGGCGGCCCCGTCACCGAAAAACGTCAGCGCGACAATCGGATCGTGCTTGATGCGCGCCGCCATCGCGAGGCCCACGGCGTGGAGGGCCTGGGTTGCAAGGGGCGTGGTGAGCGGAGCAACCCGGTACTGGTACGGATCGAAGCCGCAGTGCCAGCTCCCGGAGAAGAGCGCGAGCAACTCCACGACGTCGACGCCGCGGGCGAAGGTTCCCACAGTCTCGCGATAGGTGGGGAACAGCCAGTCGTCGGCCTCGAGCGCGAACACCGACCCGACCTGCGCCGCCTCCTGGCCGTGGCTGGACGCGAAGACGCCGAGCGCGCCCTGGCGGGTGAGGTTGATCGCCTGGCGGTCGACGCGGCGGCTGAGGGCCATGAGGCGGTACAGGCTGCGCAACTGATCGTGGCTGAGATCGACGTCGTGGGTGACCGGCTCACCCAGTGATCCCTCCGCTGCCACGTCCTGCCAGGCGGCCTTGGTCAGTGACGCCACACCCACACTCACGTGCATCGATCCTACCCCTGCGGACCGCGGGCACCGAAGTCGGGCGCGCGTTTGCCACGGCGGGCGGCGACACCCTCGGTGACGTCGGGACCCGTCATCCCCAGGAATTCGAGCGCCAGCGAGCTGTCGAAGATCGGCCCGGCCGCCCGCAGCCAGTTGTTGAGCGCGTACTTCGTCCAGCCGATCGCCGTTGGGGACCCGGCGGCGAGCTTGCGGGCGACGTCAAGCGCCTTTGCGTGCACCTCGGCGTCGGGCACCGACAGTGAGACCAGTCCCATCCGCTCCGCCTCGACGCCGGTCACCGGCTCGCACAGCAGCAGGTGATACTTCGCCTTCGCCATACCGCACAGCAGCGGCCAGATGATCGCGGCATGATCCCCGGCCGCCACGCCGATGCGCGTGTGGCCATCGATGAGACGCGTGGCGTGCCCCGCGATCGAGATGTCCGCGAGCAGCCCGACAACGAGCCCCGCTCCGACCGCGACGCCGTCCATCGCGGACACGACGGGCTTGCTGCAGTTGATGACGTTGTAGACGAGGTCGCGTGCCTCGCGCAGGACCCGCGCCCGTACGCTGAAGTCGGACGCGATCTCCTCGATGAGGTCGAAGTCGCCGCCCGACGAGAAGGTTCCGCCCGCGCCCCGAATGATCACGGCACGCGTCGCCGTATCGGTGTCGACGGCGCGCCACACCTCCGCGAGGTCGCGGTGCATCCCCGCGTCGGCAGCGTTGAGGCGACCCTCCGCCCGCATCGTGATCACGAGAATCCCGTCCTCGGGACGGTCGAAGATGAGGCTGGGAAATGAGGTGCCGAGGTCGGTCATGGCCTGCTCACCGGCCCGTGAAGGACGGTTTGCGCTTCTCCTGAAAGGCGGAGATCCCGTCCTGGTAGTCGTGCGTCCGGGACGCTCGACCCTGCGCGGCGGCCTCCGCGTCGAGCAGCTCCTTGAACGACGTCCGCTCGTCGAGGATGCTGCGCACGATCCGCTTCGACTCGAGGAGCGCGGCGGTCGGACCGCGTGCGATCGACGTCGCAAGTTCGCGGGTGCGTCGCGCGAGATCCGCACCGGCGACGCTGCGGTTGACGAGGCCCCAGTCCTCGGCCTCACCCCCGGAGAGCAGCCGGCCCGTGTAGATGAGCTCGAGCGCGCGATGCGGTCCGACACGCGAAACGAACGCGGCGTGCGCGCCGCTGTCGAGCACCGCGCCGATGCGCGCGAACGGCGATCCGATGCGCGCGTCATCAGCGGCGTAGACGATGTCGCAGGCGAGCGCGAGACCGAGGCCGGTGCCGAGACACGCGCCCTGGACCGCCGCGATGGTCGGCATCGGCAGATCTGCGATGCGCTCGATCAGCGGGTTGAAGATGTCACGGAGAATCGCCTGACCGTCCTCGTGGAGCGGGTCCGCGTCGGCGAGATCGCGCCCACTGCAGAACGCGCGTCCTTCACCGCGAACAAGGAGCGCACGCGCGCCGGCGGCCTGCGCCTGCTCGATCGCCTCGACGAGGTCGTGCACCATGGCGAGGTTCATCGCGTTCATCTTGTCCGGGCGGTTGAGCACGACCTCGGCGACGCCGCCGTCGATGCTCAGCAGCACCGGTCGCGCGCTTTCAGATCCCGGCATACGGCGCGCGCTCCTTGGCGGTGAGGATCTTCAACTGGCTCGCGCAGACGGTGACGCCGTTCTGGTTGAGGATGTCCCAGCGGTATGTCACGAGGCCCGATCTGCCGTCCTCGTCGGACTTCTCGGTGACCTCGATGTCGAGGTAGATGGTGTCGTTGATCCACGTCGGCGCGGTGTAGCGGAGACGATCCGACCCGTAGTTGGCGAGGATCGTCGTCGCGTCAGCTGGGACGCCGAGGCCCGTGCCAAGCGCAAACACCATGATCCCGGGAGCGACGCGCCGGCCGAACATCGAGCGCTCGGCCGCGACCTTGTCGATGTGCGGGTAGAACCAGTCGCCGGTCAGCGCGCACCAGTTGACGATGTCGCCTTCGGTGATGGTGCGGCCTCGCGTGCGCTGGGTCTGCCCGACCTCCAGCTCATCGTAGGTCCGATAGAGGAGAAACCGATCCACCTGGAGCAACCTCCCGTGGCCCGCCAGGCCTGGAGCATCGGCGGGCTGCCGAAGTCTACGACCGGCGGTCGATCACCCGCTGCAACTTGCCGGCTGAGCGTTCCAGGGTCTCGGCATCGAGAACCTCGACTGCGACGGTGACCCCCACGCGGTCCTTGACCTCGCGGGCGAGATCGCGGGCGGCGCCGTCACGCCGCTCGGGCGGGCAGTCAGTGCGCGCCTCCACACGGACCGCCAGCGCATCGAGCCGCCCGTCGCGGGTGAGCACCAGCTGGAAATGCGGCGACAGACCCCGCGTGCGCAGCACGATCTCCTCGAGCTGGGTCGGGAAGACGTTGACGCCTCGGAGAATGATCATGTCGTCGCTCCGGCCGGTGACCTTCTCCATGCGGCGGAACGCTGGACGCGCCGTGCCCGGGAGCAGCCGCGAGAGGTCGCGACTCCGATAGCGGATGATCGGCATCGCTTGTTTCGTCAGCGACGTGAAGACGAGCTCCCCCGGCTCGCCGTCGGGGACGATGTCTCCCGTCTCCGGATCGATCACCTCCGGATAGAAGTGGTCCTCCCAGATGTGCAGACCGTCCTTGGTCTCGACGCACTCCTCGGCGACCCCCGGACCCATCACCTCCGACAGGCCGTAGATGTCGACCGCGTGCATGTCGAGACGATCCTCGATCTCGGTGCGCATCGCCTCCGTCCACGGCTCGGCGCCGAAGATGCCGATACGCAGCGAGGATCTCCTCGGATCGAGTCCCTGGCGCTCGAATTCGTCAAGGAGCGCGAGCATGTACGAGGGCGTGACCATGATGATCGACGGCTCGAAGTCGTTGATGAGTTGCACCTGGCGCGGCGTCATCCCGCCCGAGACCGGCACCACAGTGCAGCCGAGGCGCTCGGCGCCGTAGTGCGCGCCCAGACCGCCCGTGAACAATCCATAGCCGTAGGCGACGTGCACGATGTCACCGCGCCTGCCTCCCGCCGCGCGGATGGAGCGCGCCATCAGATCCGACCACGTGTCGAGGTCGCCATCCGTGTAGCCCACGACGGTTGGGCGCCCGGTGGTGCCGCTCGAGGCGTGGATGCGACGCACGTCGCTCCGCGGCACAGCGAACATGCCGAAGGGATAGTTGTCGCGCAGGTCGTGCTTGGTGGTGAAGGGAAATCGCGCGAGGTCGGCGAGCGTTGCGCAGTCGTCCGGAGTCACGCCTGCGGCGTCGAAGGCGTTGCGGTAGTGGGCGACGTTCGCGTACGCATGGTGCAGCGACCAGCGCAGCCGCTCGAGCTGGAGGTCAAGCAACTGCACGCGTGTCAGGCGTTCGCCGGCATCGAGCAGATCGCCAGGCGGCGGGGTACCGAGTCTGCTCACGCGCTGTCGTTGCCGATCGTCCGGCTCGTGCCACGAAACTCCGCGATGACGTCATCACCGCGACGCACGGTGACATCGTAGATACCGGAACGGCCGAATCGTGTGCGTTCGACGGCGCGCGCCTCGAGAACATCGCCCGCGTACGACGGTGCGACGAAGGTGATGTTGACCGCGGCCGCCACCGTCAGCGGCCCGTGGCTGTTGCAGGCGCAGGCGAATGCCGTGTCTGCAACCGCGAAGACGAAGGCACCGTGCGCGATGTTGTGACCGTTCACCATGTCGGCTCGGACCGTCATCGTCGCGCTCGCGGCGCCCGCACTCACGTCTGACACAACGATCCCCAACGCCCGCGAGGCGACGTCGTCCGCGAGCATCCGTGTCACCGCATCAGTCACCCCTGCTCCTCTGCGCCACCGCCGCCGGAGACCGCACGATTCTGACGCGGCTACTGGTCGGTTGCCGTCTCACCTTCAACGTTCTGCTCTCGCGTCAGAAAGAGCGCCACTGCAAGGATGAGGACGACGCCGGCACTGGTGGCGAGTTCGATCAACGATTGCGTGATCGGGATCTCGCCCGCTGTCGATCCGCCGGATGACAGCGTCAGCCGCGTCGAGACGGCAAGGATGTCTCGCACCGCCGCGATGATGCCGATGACGAGAAACGGTCGGAACGGGAATGCCCATCCCTCGAGGTGGGTGAGCACCGTTCGCATGATGTCGACGAGGATGATCACGACGAGCACGCCGTCAACAGCGCTGATCAGGGTCTGCGGATAGCCGCCCCACGACCCGAGGAAGTCGGCGAAGCTCCGCACGAGTACCACAGCGGCGAGGACGAGCAGCACCAGCGCGATCAGGTACTGCAGGAGGTCGATGAGCACACGCACGGGCGTGCCTCGGCGTATCTCCGGCCACGACCAGGGCCTTCCGGCTTGCGTTCCGACTGGGTTGCCGTTTGGATGGGTGGACATTTGAACCTCGGAGTGTATGGGTCGGATGTCCTGTGTCAATGCGTCTCGCCGGCGAGCGGCACGATGGAACGTCAGGTTTTGGCCGCCTGATGAGGACGCGCTTCCACGCGAGCTAGGATTGCAGGTGCCGGGCGAGCACGTCCAGCCTGGCGATCCGCCCCGACTGCGACCGGGATCTCGTTCATCCCACACGAGAAAAGAGAGTGGTTGACAGCGGTCGAGGCGGAGCTTACAGTGTGGAACCGCTCCCATGAACGAGGCCCCAAACTCGAAGGTCACCCTCGAACACGTGGCCGAATTGGCCCGCGTCTCACGGGCGACCGCGTCCCGGGTTCTCACGGCGAACCCGCGCGTCAGCCCCGAATCCCGGCGGGCCGTCGAGCGCGCCGCCCGGAAGCTCGGCTACATCCCGAACCACGCCGCGCGCGCGCTCGCGACCGGGCACAGCGACGCGGTGGCGCTGGTGATCTCGGAGCCGACCAGCTTCATCTTCGGAGACCCCTTCTTCCCCCGGCTCATCCGCGGCATCAGTGACGTCCTTGCCGCGCGGGACAAGCAGCTCATCCTCCTGGCCCCACAGTCGCCGACCGACCTCGATCGCCTCGAGCGATACGTCGCGGCCGGTCACTCCGACGGCGTCCTCCTCGTCTCCCTTCATGGAACCCATCCGCTCCCTGGACGGCTCGCTGCAAGAGGCATCCCGATCGTCGTGGGCGGCCGGCCGGAGGATGCCGATCTCTTCACCTACGTCGACATCGACAACGTCGGTGGCGCATTCGCAGCCGTCTCACATCTCGCAGGACGCGGACGGCGGCAGATCGCAACGATCAGCGGCCCGCAGGACACCTCCCCCGGGCGGGATCGGCTGATCGGCTACCGCTCCGCGCTCGAGGCGGAGGGGCTGGCGCTCGACAGCGCGATCGAGGAGTCTGCCGACTTCACCCACGAGGGCGGGGAGCGCGCGATGCAGCGCCTCCTCGAGCGCAGCCCGACATTGGACGCGGTTTTCGCAGCGTCGGACCTCATGGCCGCGGGCGCCCTGCGCTCGCTCGCCGAGGCCGGTCGGCGAGTTCCCGACGACGTCGCGGTGGTCGGCTATGACGATGATCCCATCGCCGCCAACACGAGCCCCGCGCTGACCAGCGTACGGCAGCCTATCGAGGAGATGGGGCGCGAGATGGCACGGCTGCTGCTCGACGCGATGCATGCACCGCGACGCGTCATTCTCACAACCGAGCTCCAGGTACGCCTCTCATCGGGACGGATGCCGGAGGCCGTGTAAGTCGTGCGCGTCCTGCTCCGGCGCCTGGGGTTCTACCTCCTTGCAGCGTGGGTCGCGCTCACTGTGAACTTCTTTCTGCCCCGGCTCGTACCGGGCAATCCCGTCGCGACGGCGATCGGACATCTCACCTTCGTCAACGCGCAGGTGGTGGATGCGATCAAGGCGCAGTTCGGTGTTGGGATCAACGACAGCATCTGGATCCAGTACGTCCACTACTGGGGTGATCTGATCCACGGCAACCTCGGGGTGTCGTGGGGCAACAGCTTCGAGCCGGTGACGAGCCTGATCGGTGCAGCACTGCCATGGACCCTCGGCCTGCTTGGAGTCGCGACCGTGGTCAGCTTTCTGCTCGGCACGTTCATCGGGATCGGACTCGGGTGGATGCGGAGTCCCTGGCTCGACTGGCTCATCCCCGGCGCCACGTTCTTCCAGGCGATCCCCTACTTCTTTCTCGGCACCGTGCTCCTGATGGCGTTCGCAACCGGGCTGCACTGGTTTCCGATCAGCCAGGGCTATCAGACAACCGGCGTTGAGAGCGTGACCCCTGGGTTGAACTGGGCCTACCTGGTCAGCCTCATTGACCACGGTGTGCTCCCGGCGAGCACGATCGTGCTCACGTCGATCGCCGGCTGGATGCTCGGAATGCGCAACATGATGGTGATCACCATGGACGAGGACTTCGTCCTCGTCGCGCGCGCCAAGGGCCTACCCGCGCGAAAGGTGGTCTGGTACGCGGCGCGTAACGCGATCCTGCCGAGCGTCGCCAACTTCTCGCTGGCCATCAGCCTGGTCGTCGCCGGCCAGCTGCTTGTTGAGATCGTCTTCAGCTATCCCGGCATCGGCTACCTGCTCTTTCACGCGGTGACGAACCAGGACTATCCGATGGTCCAGGGGATCTTCCTGGTCATCACGCTCGTGGTGCTGCTGGCCAACTTCCTCGCCGACATCGTCTACGTCAGCCTCGATCCGCGCGTCCGCCAGGAGGCATGACCGGAGTGAGCACGACGGTCCAGGGCCTCACCTCCGCCCCGATCGCGGGTGGGTCGGCGCCCGCCGTCCCCCGGTTTCGTGCGCTGCGGCTGCCTCACTCCCCGAAGGTCATCGCAGGTCTCGTCATCCTGTTGCTGTTCGCGCTGCTCGCCGTGATCGGACCGGTCATCGCTCCGTACAGCCCGACGCACACGGACCTCAGGTGGGTGCAGATCGTCCCCGCGCACGGATTGTTCGGATCGCCACAGATCCTCCCGTTGTCGCCGTCGCGCGGCCACCTGCTCGGCACAACGATCTACGCGAACGACGTCCTGTCGCAGTTGCTCGTGTCCGCCCGCGCGACGATGCTGGTGGGATTCCTCGCCGGTGCTGCCGCAACGTTGCTGTCGATCGTTGTGGGGGTCACCGCGGGCTACATCGGTGGCTTCACCGACGACGGGCTGTCGCTCGCATCCAACGTCTTCCTTGCGATTCCCGGCCTGCCGCTGCTCATCGTCCTCGCGAGCTATGTCCCCGGCGCGGACTCGAGCCCGGTGCTCATCGCACTCATCGTCGCTGTGACCGGCTGGGCCTACGGCGCGCGCACGCTGCGCGCGCAGACGCTCTCGCTTCGCAACCGCGAATTCGTCGAAGCCGCACGCGTCTCAGGTGAGAGCAGCTTCCGCATCATCGTGTATGAGGTTCTTCCGAACCTGGTGCCGATCGCGGCGTCATCGTTCCTCTTCACCACGCTCTACGCCCTCGGCGCCTACGTCGCGCTCGCCTACCTCGGTCTCGCCGGCAGCAACATCTGGAACTGGGGCCTGATGCTCATGCAGGCGCAGGCGGAGAGCGCGCCGGCGAGCGGGTGGTGGTGGTGGTGGGCTCCGCCGGGCTTCTGCATCGCGCTGCTCGGGTGCGGCCTCGCGCTGCTCAACTTCGGCATGGACGAATTCATCAACCCGCGGCTGCGCGACGCCGGCCTGTCGCGGAAGGACGCTCGGCGAGCCGGTATCCGGAGGCGGCCCAAGCTCGGCTTCACGCCGGTGATACGGAAGCCCGCGCCATGATGAGCCAGCTCGACCGGGTCCCCAACGCGGCCGGTGCCCTGCCGGTCGTGCCCGCGCCGGCGCTCGCCGACCCTGTGCTCGAGATCAAGGGTCTCTGCGTCGACTACGGGTTCGGCGACGACGCGGTACATGCCGTCACCGGATGCGACCTCACGCTGCGCCGTGGCGAGGTGGTGGGGCTCGCCGGCGAGAGCGGCAGCGGCAAGTCCACGCTCGCGATGGCGATCCTGCGCCTGCTCCGTGCCCCTGCGGTCATCACCGCGGGCGAGGTGCTCTTCCATTCCAAGCCGATCAGCGGAGGCGGGAAGGCGCAGACCATCGACATGCTCGCCGCCGCTGACCGGGAGCTGCGCATGGTGCGCTGGTCCGAGATCGCCGTGGTCCTGCAGAGCGCGCTCAACGCGCTCAACCCGGTCGCCACCATCGGCGCTCAGTTCGATGACGTCCTCAGCGTGCATCGTCCCGGTCTGTCGCGGTCGGCCCGACGCGATCGCGCCGGCGAACTGCTCGGGATGGTGGGGATGAACGCGGACCGGCTGCGCAGTTATCCCCACGAGCTCTCCGGCGGCATGCGCCAGCGGACGATGATCGCGATGGCGCTGGCGCTGGCGCCGCAAGTGCTCATCCTCGATGAGCCCACCACCGCGCTGGACGTCGTGACACAGCGCGAGATCCTCGAGGAGCTCATGCGGTTGCGCGACCGGCTCGGGTTCGCGGCGCTGTTCATCACGCACGATCTGTCGCTGCTTGTCGAGCTCGCCGACGAGATCGCGGTGATGTACGCCGGCCGCCTCGTCGAGTCAGCCCCCGCGACCGCCCTCTTCCGCGCACCCCGCCACCCATACACGCACGGCCTGCTCAACTGCTTCCCACCGATGCACGGCGAGCGATTGCCCATGGTCGGGATTCCGGGGTCGCCACCCAACCTGCGAGACATTCCACCCGGCTGCCCCTTCCACCCGCGCTGCCCATGGGTCATGGACCGGTGCAAGGTCGACACTCCAACGCTGGAGCGGACGGAACCACGACGCGCTGTGGCCTGCTGGCTGCACGAGCCGGGCGTACCGATGCCGGACGAACTCGCGCTCCCCTATCCCGTGATCACCGCGGTGCCAGGCGCATCGGCCGGCCTCGCCGGGAACGCCGGAGCCGGCCGATGACTGCCCTCGCCGTCGATACCCCGACCGCGACCGCCGTCGCCCGCCCGGTGCTGGAGGGACGCGACCTCAGCAAGCGCTTCTGGGTGCGCCGCGGCCGCGGACCGCTCACGCGCCGGGCACGCTTGCGCGCCGTCGAGGGCATCTCCATCAGCCTCGACGCTGGACAGGTGATCGCGGTCGTCGGCGAGAGTGGATCCGGCAAGACCACCGTCGCCCGAATGCTCGCCCGCATCCTCACGCCCGACTCCGGCACGCTCCTGCTCGACGGTGTCGCCGTACAGGGGCGGCGCACGCGGAAGTACGCGTCGCAGGTCCAGATGGTGTTTCAGGATCCGTTCGCGTCGCTCAACCCCGTGCATCGCGTCCGCTACCACCTGGTCCGGCCACTCCGGATCCACCACATGGCCGGCCCCGACGTCGATGCCGCCGTCTCGGACCTGCTCCAGCGCGTGGCCCTGACGCCACCCGGCCAGTTCGCCGACAAGTTCCCGCACGAGCTCTCGGGCGGCCAGCGTCAGCGAGTGGCCATCGCCCGAACGCTGGCGGTGCGTCCTCGCGTGCTGCTCGCCGACGAACCGGTTTCCATGCTCGACGTCTCCGTCCGCCTCGGCGTGCTCAACCTCCTCGCCGATCTCCGCGATCGCGAGCACATGGCGATCCTGTACGTCACGCACGACATCGCGTCGGCCCGCTACCTCGCCGACCGCATCGTCGTCATGTATGCCGGCCAGGTGGTCGAGTCGGCGCCGAGCGTGGACCTCACCGACCGCCCGGCGCATCCGTACACACAGCTCCTCCTATCGGCGGCTGCCGACCCGGATCGTCTCGTCCGTCCAGCACTGGCGGGCAACGGTGCGCCGCCCAGTTTGCTGGCGCCCCCGGGCGGTTGCCGTTTCCATCCGCGCTGCCCGCAGGCGATGGACATCTGCAGCCGCGTCGCGCCGCCGAGCGTCGACATCGCGCCGGGGCACACCGCCGCGTGCTGGCTGCACGTCGCCGCCGAAGACCGGCACGCGACCGAGGCCCAACCAGAGCCGCACACGACACACACGGAGAAGGACTTGCAGAAATTGAGCGCGGGAGGAACCGGAGGATGAAGTGACGTCACAGGATCCGGCGGCCCCTCGTCGGCAGCAGCTACGCATTAACCGACAGCGCGCGGCACCAGTAATGCCGGCGCCCACAGGAGATACTAATCGATGAATCGGAAACTAGCGACCGGGATGGCCGTGGCCTCCGCGCTCGCGATCGCGGGGTGCACGTCAGGCAGTTCGACCCCTTCGACCGGTCCCGCAACCAAGGCGGTGCTCACCGAGGAGTCCAACACCGGGGTGACGTTCACGCAGGACTTCAACCCCTTCAACAGCTCGTCGTTCGCGACCAAGATGAACCTTCGCAGCCTCATCTATGAGCCGCTCTACGAGTTCGACGCGCTGAACCCGGCGCAGAGCCATCCGTGGCTCGCGACGAGCTATACGTTCTCGACTGACGGCAAGGACCTCACGTTCGCGATCCGGCCGAACGTCACCTGGAGCGACGGCAAGGCGTTCACCGCGCAGGACGTCGCGTTCACGTTCAAGACCATCGAGAACAACAAGGCCGCGAACTACAGCGGGATCCCTGCGCAGGCAAGTGATCCGACCGTGGCGGGCAGTTCCGTGACACTGCACTTCAGCACCGCCCAGTTCACCAACCTCTTCTCGATCGCGGGCTCCACGTATATGGTCCCGCAGCACCTCTGGTCGTCGATCTCCAGTCCGGCGAGCGCGGTCACCGCGAACCCGGTTGGCACCGGCCCGTACACGCTGAAGACCTTCTCCACGCAGGTGGTGAAGTTCGGTGCGAACCCCAAGTACTGGGGCGGCGTCCCGCCGATCTCCGAGGTGGACGTTCCCTATTACGCGACCAACGACGCGGCAAGCAGCGCGCTCGTCGCGGGGCAGCTCGACTGGGCCGGAAACGATATCGCCAACATCCAGCAGAACTTCGTCTCCCTGAATCCGACGACCAATCACTACTGGTTCGCTTCGGGCAACACGGTGACGCTCTGGTTCAACGTGAAATACGGAGCACTCGGTGACGCCCAGGTCAGGAAGGCGATCAGCGCCGGCATCGACCGGACCGCACTCGCCCTCCTCGGCGAGTCCGGATACGAAGCCCCGGCGACTTCGTCGAGCGGACTGATCCTGCCGAACTTCGCGCAGTACCTCACGTCGGCAGCGACCAACGACCTGAAGCCGAACGCTGATGCGGCGTCGGTCAAGTCGATCCTCACCGGGGACGGGTATACGGCGCCGACGGGCAGTGGGAACTGCACGGCGAGCGCGCCCGCCAACTGCTACAGCAAGGGTGGGCAGATCATCAGCTTCAACATCGAGGATCCCGTCCCGTACTCTGATTACTGGGAGGATGCCCAGCTCATCTCGCAGCAGTTGCAGGCCGAGGGCATCAACTGCACGACCAAGGGAGACAACCCGGACACCGGTTGGTACGCGGACTACACCGCAGGGAATTTCCAGTCGATGATCCACTGGGGCAACGGCGGCCCGACTCCGTTCGTGCAGTACCAGAACTGGCTTGACAGCACGCAGCCCGTGTCAGCGGGAGACTACGGCGGCTTCAAGAGCGATGCGGCAGACCAGGCGCTGACGACGCTCGAGGGCACCAACCCGAGCGACACCGCGGCAATCACGACTGCGGTACAGGCGCTCGAGCAGATCATGACCGAGCAGGCTCCCGAGGTACCGCTCCTGTACGGTGCTGACTGGAACGTCTACAGCAGCACGCATATCAAAGGATGGCCGGACGGCTCGAATCCATACATGGATCCGTCGCCGAACGACCCCGAGCTTCCGTACATCCTCATGCATCTCAGTCCCGCGTGATTTTCAGCGAGCGCCCTCCGACCCCGCCTGCCTGACCAGCAGGTGGGCAAACGTCCGGCCGGCAACGCGCCGGCCGGACGCCAACCCGCTGAACGCGGGTGCAGCAACCACGCTCACTAGGAGTCATCGTGCGGTACGGACATTTCGATGACGTGCGCCGCGAGTACGTCATCACGCGGCCCGATACCCCTCTTCCCTGGATCAACTACCTGGGCATGGAGGACTACTTCGGTGTGATCTCCAACACCGCAGGTGGGTACTCATTCCTTCGCGACGCGCGGCTCCGGCGGCTCACGCGCTACCGGCACAACAATGCGCCGTTCGACCTCGGTGGCAGATACATCTACGTACGCGACGACGTGACGGGCGACTTCTGGTCGCCGTCCTGGCAGCCGACGCAAAGCGCGCTCGACTCCTATGAGTGCCGGCACGGACTCTCGTACACGACGATCACGTCGGCCCGCAACGGTATCCGCGCATCGACGCTGTATTACGTGCCGCTCGGGGAAACGCTCGAGGTCTGGCGCGTGCGCGTCACCAACCTGCACGACGATCGTCGCGAGCTGTCGCTCTTCTCTTCGGTGGAGTTCTGCCTCTGGGATGCGCAGGACGATACGACCAACTATCAGCGCAACTTCTCCACCGGCGAGGTCGAGGTGGTCGACGGCGTCATCTATCACAAGACCGAGTACCGCGAGCGACGCGCGCACTTCGCATACTTCGCATGCTCCGAGCCGATCGCCGGTTATGACACCGATCGCGACTCGTTCCTCGGCGCGTATCGGGGCTGGGACCGTCCGATTGCCGTCGAGCGCGGCCACACCGGCAACTCGGTCGCGCATGGGTGGGCGCCGCACGGCTCGCATCACGTTCGGCTGACCCTCGGGCCGCGCGAGGAGCGCGAGATCGTCTACCTGCTCGGCTACGCCGAGAATCCACGCGACGACAAATTCGATCCTCCGGACACGCAGACCATCAACAAGCGACGCCTGCAGCCCGTGCTGCAGCGCTGGCTACAGCCGAAGACCGTCGATGACGGCCTCGTCCAGCTCCGCGATCGCTGGAGCGAGCTGCTCGCGGCGGTGCATGTCGATACGCCCGACGATCACACCAACCGGATGGTCAACATCTGGAATGCGTATCAGTGCGTCACGACGTTCAACATCGGCAGGTCAGCCTCGCTGTTCGAGTCGGGAGTCAAGCGTGGCATGGGATTCCGCGATACGAATCAGGACGTGCTCGGATTCGTCCACATGATGCCGGGACGAGCCCGCGAGCGTTTGCTCGACGTCGCGTCGACACAGCTCGCGAATGGCGGTGCGTATCACCAGTATCAACCGCTCACGAAACGCGGCAACAACGACATCGGATCCGGTTTCAACGACGATCCGCTCTGGCTCGTGCTCAGTGTGTCCGCGTACGTGCGGGAGACCGGCGATACCGCCATCCTCGACGAGTTGGTGCCGTACAACAGCGACGCCAGCGGTGCCACGCCCTTGCTCGAGCATCTCCAGCGCAGCCTGCGCTACACGATCGATCGGCTCGGACCCCATGCGCTGCCCCTCATCGGTCGTGCCGACTGGAACGACTGTCTCAATCTCAACTGCTTTTCCGACACACCGGGAGAGTCATTTCAGACGACGGAGAACCGCGAGGGCGGCGGTGCCGAGTCCGTATTCATCGCCGGCCAGTTCGTCCTCGCCGCAGGTGAGCTCGCCGCCATCCATGAAGGCCTGGGTCACCGTGACCAAGCCGCCGAGTGCCTCAGATGGTCGGCGGCGATGGAGGCCGCAATCGCGGAGCACGCATGGGACGGCCGCTGGTTTCTCCGCGCCTATGACTACTCCGGCAACCGTGTCGGATCGGCTGCGAACGACGAGGGCCAGATCTTCATCGAGCCACAGGGGATGTGCGTGATCGCCGGCGTCGGGCTCGACGACGGCAGGGCTCGCAGCGCCCTCGACAGCGTTCGCGAACTGCTGGCAACAGAGCACGGTGCGCTCCTGCTGCAGCCGGCCTACTCGCAGTACCGCATCGAGCTCGGGGAGATCTCGTCATATCCCCCCGGCTACAAGGAGAACGCCGGCATCTTCTGTCAGACGAACCCCTGGATCATGATCGCCGAGGCGATGACGGGCAACGGCGACGCCGCCTTCGACTACTACATGCGCATCAACCCGTCGGCACGCGAGCGCATCAGTGAGGTGCACCGCTGCGAGCCGTACATGTACGCGCAGATGATCGCCGGCCGCGACGCTGCGACGCACGGCGAGGCGAAGAACTCGTGGCTGACGGGCACCGCTGCATGGAACTTCGTCGCGGTGACTCAATGGATCCTCGGGATCCGCCCGGAACACGAGGGGCTTCGCATCGACCCGGTCATCCCCGCCGCGTGGCCGGGATTCACCATGACGCGGCGATTTCGCGGCGCCACCTACCGGATCCGCATTCGCAAAGCCGTCGGGCTGACCGGGCGCGTCACGAGCCTGGTCGTCGGTGGCCGGACGGTCGCGGGCAACGTCGTGCCACCTGCACCCGCGGGTTCGACCGTCGACGTCGAAGCCGTCGTGCAAGCGGAGTTGGTCGCCGCGAGCTGAGCGGTGCGTCGCCGAGCGCGAGTTGGGCGTTGTGTCAGGTGTCGAGCGCGTTGGCACGTACCGTGCGCCGATACCAGGCGAAGCTCGCTTTGGGGATACGCTCGCCACTGCGGAAGTCGACCCATGTGAGCCCGAAACGTCTCGAGTATCCATGCGACCATTCGAAGTTGTCGAGGAGGCTCCAGACGAAGTAGCCGCGGACATCCACCCCGGCAGCGATGGCGTCGTGGACCGAGCGGATGTGCGTTTCAAGGTATTGGATTCGCTCGCCGTCACGAATTGCACCGTCAGGTCCGGCGTAGTCGTCAAATGCCGCGCCGTTCTCGGTCACGTACAGGGGGATGGTCGTGTACTCATCGCGAACCCGCGTCATGATTTCGGTGAGCGCGGCCGGCTCGATCTCCCACCCCATCTGCGTGCGAGCGAATTCGGCGTTGAGCACCTGTACCGCGCCCAGGTCGCCGACGCGCTCCCGACGGTCGGGCTCGGGAATCCAGTACCCGGCGGCGCGCGCCTCCGCGCAACGAGTGGGTGCACAGACGGTCGTGGGCGAGTAGAAGTTCACCCCGAGAAAATCGATCGGCCGGCGGATCACTTCAAGGTCACCGTCGACAGCAACATCGAATCCGGGCGAAAAGGCCGCGTAGTGCTCGAGCATGTCGGACGGGTAGCTGCCCTTGAAGAGCGGGTCGAGGAAGAGGCGGTTGAGGTTGCCGTCGACGCGGCGGCTCGCGGCGCGATCCTCCTCGTGATCCGTCGCGGCTCTGATCGGCTGGAGGTTCAAGCCGATACCGACCTGCGCAGACGAGACCTGCGCGCGAAGCGCGTTGACGGACTCCCCGTGCGCGAGCAGGAGATGGTGCGTCGCGGCAGCGGCCAACCCGTGGTCGCGTTTGCCCGGCGCATGCTCACCGGTGCCGTAGCCGAGCCACGACGAGCACCACGGCTCGTTGAGCGTGATCCACATCGGAACGACGTCGCCGAGCGCGCCGGCGACAAGCGACGCGTACTCCGCGAAACGGCCGACCGTGTCGCGAGACACCCAGCCTCCAGCATCCTCGAGCGACTGCGGCAGATCCCAGTGGTAGAGCGTGAGCACGGGCATGATGGAGCGTTGCGTGAGCCCATCCACAACGCGACGGTAGAAGTCGAGACCCTGCTGGTTCGCCGGCCCGCTCCCCGTGGGTTGCACGCGCGACCAGGCGACTGAGAAACAGTACGCGCGAGCACCGAGATCGGCCAGCAGGTCGAGGTCCTCGTCCAGGCGACGGTAGTGATCGCACGCGACATCCCCGGTGTCGCCATTGCGGGTCGTACCGCTCCCGTGGCTGAACGTGTCCCAGATGGAGGCACCTCGGCCTCCGGCATCGACCGCGCCCTCGACCTGGTACGAGGACGTCTTGGTTCCCCACACGAAACCGGTGGGGAACCGTGTTGCCCCGCGCGCGTCCGACACGATGACTCCGCCCTCCGCTGGTGGGCCGTCCTACACGTGCAATTGTGCCGGATGGCACCAGCACCTTGACCGCCGTTGCGCTGTAACGGACCGACGTCAGTTTCCCGGACGCTGCACCCAGAGAAAGCTCGTGAAGTTCTCACCGAGGTCCTGCAGGTTGTCCTCGATGACGCGCAGTCCGTAGATATTGGCGAGCACGCTGCTTCCCATCGTCGCGATGTTGGGCGCGAGCTCGCCATCGGCGATGAGCTCCGCAACCTTGGCATGGTCGATGAGGTCGCCTTCGCCGCTCGTCTGGCGCAGACTCGGATACTTGTTCGCCAGCGTGGCGCGGCACTGCGCGAGCACTTGCGGATGGGTCATCACCGTGTCAACGGCCGCGGGGTCGCCGGTGCTCGACATCATCAACGCGTGCGAGATCTTGATCTCGAATTCCTCGACGATATCGAAGCGATACCTCGCCATGGCGGCAACGGACTCACCGACCATGCCGCCGGCGGAGTTGTGGATCGCGAACTGGCCGCGGTCAACGCTGCCCTCGTGCAGCGCGCGGAGCACACGCTCGGTCGTATGCAGGTACACCAGCTCAACGGGGCCGGCCTCGCTCCCTCGCAGGTAGTGACGCGCCGCCTCCTCGTTGAAGCTGCCGCGCCCCCCCTGGATACCGACGATCAGGCGGTCTGTGACGACGCGATTGGGCAGGAGCTGATCGAAGACGCTGTCCTGTGCATGCGAAAGTCGTACGCGCATCGCACTCGTGTAGGGATTGTGTGTCTGCAGGTCGACGAACAGCTGCTGCGTGTCGTTCGTCACCTGCGCGGTGATCTCGTGCAATTTCCGTGTCCCGAGCGTGTCGATGGGTGTCGGTGTGAAACCGAAGCGCTCGAGCGTCCTGCCCACAAAGTGCGTGACCCCCTGGCTCTCCGCCGCGAGGCGGTCGTGATGGTCCGCGGCCATGGTCACGACGATCAGACCCTTGCGCTCGAAATACGCCCTCCACGCATCGAAGGCCGCGTCGTTCATGCGGTAGGGATCGAGCACGATGATCTGCCCTGCAAGGCCGCCGACGGCGACGCTGTCTGGCCCGAACATCGGATGCGTGAGCAGCGCCTCGTACGTCTCCGGGAGATGGTGTTCGAACACATCGCGTGGATGCACCTTGACGGACAGCGTGTCGATGAGTGTTCGCGCTCCCTCGAGATTCGCGAAGTACCGTGCGTGCTCGTGGAGCGTCGTCTCGAATGCCGAGATCGGGACGCAGTAGAAGATGACCTCGGCTGCGAGCGCCGTATACAGCGGCACGGACGAGAACCCCTGCTCGGCGGCGGCCTCGCGCAACGCCGACGCGGAGTCGAAGACCACGAGTTCGCAATCGTCTCGGAGCATCGACGCCCAGAGGCGTCCGAAACGTCCGAACCCGATGACAGCGACCGATTGAGCAGGAATGTCTGTCATCTCGACGGCATCATACGTGCCCCCGGAATGTGGCCTGTCCTACAGGTGCAGATGCCCGGAGAGTGCCTCGATCGCACTGTCGACGTTCTGGTCGCTGGTCGAGATGTGAAAGGAGAGCCGCAGCCTCCCTGCGCGGGTCACCCCGACGATGTTCGCGGCCCGCATCAGGCCCGGCACCTGATCGTCCGCCAGCGCCGAGACAATCGCTGAGTTGGACGGGGCGATCCCAACGCCGGCACGGAACCGATTCGCGAGACCGACGGCATGGCTGTGCAATGCGTCCCTGCCAACCTCGCAGAGCAGCGCGAGCGACGCATCAGCGCCGACCCATGACAACCAGGCCGGTGAGACATCGAAGCGGCGAGCGTCCGACGCCAGTCGCAGCGGCGCGCCGTAGATGCTGTTCCAGCGATCCGCGCCCGCATACCACCCGGCCGTGTGCGGCGTTATGTCGTCGAGCAGCTCGCGCTGGATCGTCAGGAATGCTGTTCCACGTGGCGCCAGCAGCCATTTGTAGCCATGACAGATCGTGTAGGCGAACCGCCCGGCGTCGATGGGGAGCCATCCGGTCGCCTGCGTGGTGTCGAGCATGATCTTCGTCCCCGTGGCAGCGCAGGCCTGCGTCAGCGCATCGAGATCGGCGACGCGACCGTCCGCGGATTGCACGGCGGAAACCGCGACGAGCGTCGTGCTGTCGGTGATCGCACCGGCCAGTTCCTCGAGCGGTACCTCATGAACGCGAACGCCGCGGCGTGCCTGGACATGAAAAGGAAAGACAACGCTCGTGAAGTCCCCGCTTGAGGTCAGCACCTCGGCGTTGTCGGGCAACGACGCGGCGATGAGGCCGGCGAACACCGAAGCCTGACCGCCCTGCGCGACGAGTGTCGCGTCGACGCCCACGAGCTGCGCGTAGCTGTTCCTCGCTCTGGCAACTTCGTCGTCGTACGCGACCGGATTCGCGCGACCGCTCGCCCACACATCGAGCGCGGCGCGGAGAGCGTCGAGCGTGCGCCGCGGCGGCAATCCCAGGGTGGCAGTGTTGAGAAAGATGACATCAGGGCTGAACTCGCGCTGCGCAGCCTCGACGGTCAGCACGTTCGCGCCACTCAACCCCATGCCATGACGTCCCCCAGACAGGATCTCATCGCGAGGATCGCCAGCGGGAGGACTTCCGCGAGCTGTCGCTGGGTGGCAGCCCCGTAGAGATCAGCGGCGCCGGCGTCGGTGAGGAGCGACTCGAGGCCGTCGGTGAGCACGCCCTCTGTCCACGCGAAAAGCTCGGCTGCATCCTGGTCCGGGAGCCAGACCCGGGCGCAGGGCTCCCCGTTCGTAAATCGAGGGTGGTGGTGCGCCCGCTCGAGTGTCTCCCCCGGACCGCGGCGGAAGAGGTCCGCCCGCCAGATCGGCGCCCCCAGCACGACGGACGGCATGGCGAATTCCGACCCCTGACTCCGGTCCTCGTGGAGACGCTGTAGCTCGATCCGCGCACCGGTTTCGTCACCGTCGTCGGCGTGTTCGGTCCAACGGCGCACAGTGAGGGCCATGCCATCCACAAAGAAGGCGTAGGTGACGTCCGCGACCTCGCTCACCTCACCCACACGGCGCATCTCGGCCATTCGGCCCGATTCTCCGACTCTCGGCACGCCTTCGGGGGCTGAAGGGCGACGTACCGATCGCAAGGACCCTACATTCCCGTGTTGACAACTGTCAACAATCGACGCTTTCAAGTGAAGTAGGATGACTGCATGACCCCGCGACAATCGGCCTCCGCAGTCAAATCACGGTGGCTTTCCGACGGCGAGCGCTACCGGCTGGTCCAGCCCGCCGAGCGGTCGCTGCGTCAGCAGGTCGCTTCGTCCCTGCGTGACGCCATCCTCACCGGGACACTCAAGCCGGGCGAGCGCCTCGTCGAGGAGGACATCTCACAGGGGATGCGTACCAGTCGGGGCCCTCTGCGTGAGGCGTTGCGACAGTTGGAGCAGGAAGGGCTCGTCATGTCGTTCCCATACCGCGGGTCCTTCGTCTCGCGGATCTCGACGCTTGAGGTGCGCCAGGTGTTGATCCCGATGCGGGCAACGCTCGAGGGCTTCGGGTTCGATCAAGCGCTCGACAACCTCACCGAGGACGACGTGACCGAGATGCGCGGCATCATCGAGCGCATGGAGGAGGCTGTCCGCGGCGGCGACCTCATCGGCCTCGTGGAGGACGACGTCGCCTTTCACGCGCTCGTCATGTCGCGGTCGGGACAGCCGCACACCACCCAGATCTGGGGATCGATCGCGCCGAGGATGCGCGCGTACTTCTACACCCATCTCCGTGAGGCGATGCCCACGCACGCGCAGCTCGTCGGTGTCGCCAAGGCGCATCGCGACCTCTTCGATGCGCTCGTCGCGCGCGACCGCACGCGTGTCGCCGAGTTGCTACTCGAGCATGTGCAGGACCTGCCAGGGTTCCCGGTGACCGACCCGGCCCCGTGACGCGTGCGCGCGACCTGGGGATCATCATCGGCCGTCTTCGGACAGGCCCGCACAACGCGATCACCGATGTTGCAGGTGTGGCGGTCGGCCAGGCGACGCTCATCAGCGGTTCGGGCAGGCGTGTCCGGGGTGAGGGGCCGGTCCGCACCGGAGTCACGATCGTCATCCCGTACGACGGCGACGTGTGGAGCGACGCGGTGTTCGCGGGCGTGAACATCCTGAGCGGCGTGACGCATCCGACGGGGCTAGAGTTCCTCCGCGAAGGCGGCAAGCTCTGCGGCCCGATCGCGATGACGAGCTCGTGGTCGGTTGGGACAGTGTGCGACGCGCTCGTTGCGCACGGCATCACCGAACGCGGTTCGCTGGGCTTCGGCACGCCCCCTGTCGTTCTGGAGACGTGGGATGGCATTCTCAATGACGTCGAGGGACAGCACGTGCATGCGGAGCATGTCAGCGAAGCGTTCGCCGCTGCACGCAGCGGAGCCGTTGCGGAAGGAAATGTCGGTGGCGGCACCGGCATGATCTGTCACGGGTTCAAAGGTGGCATCGGTACCGCATCGCGAGTCACCGACGCACGCATTGGGGGCTACACCCTCGGCGTGCTGGTGCAAGCCAACCACGGGCACAGAGAGCGTCTCAGCATCAACGGCGTCCCCGTCGGCGAGCATTTCCCGGTGTCCGACGTCCCCATTCCCTCCGGGGCAGCGCAGTTGTGGGGCGCGTCCGGCGGCCTCTATCCCTCGCGCAAGCTGGGCTCGATCCTGGTCGTGGTCGCGACGGACGCACCGTTGCTGCCGACGCAGTGCAACCGACTCGCGTCGCGCGCGATGCTCGGTGTCGGGCGGACCGGCGGCGCCGGCGAGAACTGGAGCGGCGACCTTTGCATCGCGTTTTCGACGGCGAATCGAGGGCTGTCCTCGGACTGGATGGCGAAAAGCGCCCAGGCCACAGTGTCGACGGTGCAGATGCTTGCCGATCCCGTGATCGACTCGCTGTTCTATGCGGCGATCGAGGCGACTGAGGAGGCCATTGTCAATGCACTCGTCGCTGCGGAGACGATGACGGGCGGCGATGACGTCGTCGCGTACGCCCTCCCCCATGACGAGCTCATGACGGTGATGCGCGCGCACGAAGCGCGCTCCTGATCCGAACCCAGGTGCTGGCCCCGTGACGAGCACGATGCGGATTGGCGCGACGTTCGCCGCCACGCCCGAGACGACGTGGGCGGCGATCGAACACCTCGAGACCCACGTGGTGTGGATGGCCGATGCGGTGGCGATCACCTTTGCCACCGACCAGCACGCCGGTGTCGGCACGAGGTTCGAATGCCGTACCCGGATCGGACCGATCCGCCTCACAGACGCGATGTCGATCACGCACTGGGTCCCCGGTCACGCGTTGGGCGTCGACCATGTCGGCGTGGTGCGCGGCACCGGTATTTTCACGCTCAGCTGGTTGGGCGACCAACAAACAAGGTTCTCTTGGGAGGAGCAGCTCACCTTTCCGTGGTGGCTTGGTGGCCCCGTCGGAGAGTGGGTTGCCCGGCCGCTGCTCACCCGCATCTGGCGCGGCAATCTCGCACGGCTCAAGCGGGTCGTCGAGGCGTCACAACGAGGGGTCTCAACCGCATAGCCCGTCGCAGCGGACGTCACAGATCGACCCTCGGATGATGACAACACCGACAAGACAGTCTGGTCTCACATAGATTGAGCGGCATCTTCGATCCACCGTTCATTGAGATCCTTTGTGAGCACCTCTCACTCGACCCGGCCCTCCCGCCGCGCCATGGCACGGCGGATCCGCGAAGCGATGTGCGTTGTCACCTCGGTCGCGACAATCGTCGCGTTGCTGCCGACGAACGCGTTCGCTGCCGGCTCGCCGCTCGAGAGCGAAACGTTCGCCAACAACTCGACGGCGGCCGGCCAGTGGTCCCTCCCCGCCGGGCAGGGCGTGACCAACGGCGCGTGCCTCACCGCGGGACCGGTCTCGGCGACCACGTCGATCCCGAACTGCGCCTCGCCGCCTGACACCTCCGGTAACGGCGCCCTTCGGCTGACGACCAACGCGGGCAGCACGGTGGGCGCAGCGTTCTATCAGGCGAGCCTCCCGACCACGCAGGGCCTCGACGTCACCCTCGAGACCTATCAATACAACGGGACCGGCGCCGACGGCATCGTGTTCTCCCTCGACGCAGCCAACCCCGCGAACCCGACACCGCCCGCGAGCACCGGCCCGCTCGGCGGCAACCTCGGCTACGCCGCAGCATCGGGCGGGGCGGGCGCCCCGGGAATGCCCTATGGGTATCTCGGCATTGCCCTCGACGTGTACGGCAACTTTGAGAACACGCCGCTCGCGGGCGGGTCGGGATGCACGATCCCCTCGCCGCTGGTCGCCAACAGGGCATACCCCGAGTCGGTGACGGCACGCGGACCCGGTAACGGCACCGTCGGGTATTGCATCCTCGGGACCACCGCGACCACCTACAACCAGTCAAGTGGCGGTGGCAGCGCCAACGGCACGATCAGCAACCTCGGCCCCGGCCTCACCCTCGACAAACAGTCCGCGACCTCGCGCACGGGCGTCATGGTCCCCGTCGAGATGGCGATCAACCCATCCGGCGCGGTGACCACCACCGCAAGCGGACTTTCGGTGCCGGCCAGCTCCTGGCTCATCGCATACACGCCGCTCGGCACGGCGACGCAGCAAACCCTGACCGGCGCGCTGCCCACCACGTCGAACAACGCGGCGCTCGCGACGTTCCCCTCATCGTGGATCAACCCGGTGACGGGCATCCCGTACCAGCTCACCTTCGGATGGACCGCGTCGACCGGTGGCTCCAATGAGTACCACGAGGTCAACCAACTGGTGGCGTCGACGCTCGTCGGCGCGGTGCCGGATCTGTCCATCGGCGTCTCCGACAACGAGAGCGGGCACATGCTCGCCGGCAACACGGCCGGCTTCATCATCGCGCCCGGCGTTGCAGCAAGTGGCGGATCCGAGTCGGACATGCTCACCGTCACCGACACACTGCCCGCCGGCATGACGCCGGGCACGGCAACGAGCAGCGCCGACTGGGCGTGCGCCACGGCGGGTCAGACGGTGACGTGCACATACACGCCCGGCTCGGCCATTGCGGCAGGCACTTCGCTCCCCAACATCGCCGTCCCCGTGACGCTCTCGTCAGGGTTGAGCGGCAGCGTGACCAACAGCGCGCGCATCTCATCCACGGATGCCCTTCCCGCGGTGAGCAACGACATTGTGAGCGTCAGCGCGTTCACCGCGACAGCACTGCCGTCGCCACAGACCTACCTGCAATCGGTCACGTACACGGCCGCGCTCCCCTCGAGCGCCACCGGGACGGTGACGTTTTCCATCGGTGGGACGACATTGTGCACCGCGACGCTGCCCGCGTTGAGCTGCAGCACGAACACCGCGCCGGTCGGCGCGAACACCGTGACGGCGTCGTACTCGGGCGACGCGCACTTCGCATCGCAGATCACGACGACTCCGCTGACGATCATCAGGGCGACACCGTCGTTCACGGAGTCGGCCACACCCGGCTCGATCGTCTACGGCTCGCAGGACACGCTGGCGGTTGCCGGTCTTCCCGGTGCTGCAACGGGCACGGTGACCTTCACGTCCGGTGGGTCAACACTCTGCATCGCGACGTTGCCCGCAACCAGTTGCCTGACTGCGACCACGCTTGCTGGTGGGCTCTATCCCGTCACGGCGACGTACTCGGGTGACGGCAACTACACCAGTGCCGTCGCGACCGGCGCGAGCTTCACCGTCACCAAGGCCGGCACATCGATGACCGAGTCCACTGCGCCGGCGACCATCCCGTACGGCACGGCGGATACACTGTCCACCAGCGGGCTGCCCGTGAACGCGACGGGCACCATCACGTTCAAATCGGGTGGTACGACACTCTGCGTCGCAACGCTGCCGGCGACGAGCTGCGCAACCCCGACAACGTTGACTCCGGGCACGTATCCCGTGAGCGCCGTCTACTCCGGTGACTCCAACTACACGGGGACGGGCGCAAGTGGCGCGAGCTTCAGCGTCACGCTCGCCAGCACCACGATGACCGAGTCTGCGGCCCCGTCGAGTGTTCCGTTCGGCACAGCCGACACCCTCTCCGTTTCAGGGCTGCCGGCCGGCGCGACCGGGACTGTGACGTTCGCCTCGGGTGGATCGACGCTGTGCGTGGCGACGCTGCCTGCGGCGAGCTGCGCGACGTCGACATCGCTGGCACCCGCCGCCTACCCGGTGACCGCGACATACTCCGGTGACTCCAACTACACGGGGACCACCGCAGCCGGCGCGAGTTTCACAGTGACGAAAGCGACGACATCGATGACCGAGTCGGCGTCGCCACCATCCATCGGCTATGGATCGCAGGACACGCTGTCCGAGACCGGACTGCCAGGTGGCGCAACGGGGTCAGTGACCTTCACCTCGGGCGGCAGCACCCTGTGCGTCGCAACGCTGCCCGCGACCAGCTGCCAGACCTCGACGACCCTCCCGCCCGGCACCTACCCGGTGACCGCGGCTTACTCGGGCAACGCCGACTACAAGGCGAGCGTCGCGACCGGCGCGAGCTTCGCGGTGACGAAGGCTGACGCCCCGTTCAGTGAGTCCGCGGCTCCGGCGAGCATTCAATACGGATCGGCCGACACGCTGTCGGTGACCGGACTGCCCGCGGACGCGACGGGGACGGTGACGTTCGCGTCGGGAGGATCGACCCTCTGCGTCGCCACCCTTCCTGCAACGTCGTGCGACACCGCGACATCGCTGGCGCCAGGGGCATACCCGGTGACCGCGACGTACTCCGGTGACAGCAACTACAACAGCGCGACTGCGACCGGCGCCAGTTTCACCGTCACCAAAGCCGACATCGCGATGACCGAGTCGGCGTCGCCGGCAACGATCGCCCATGGCGCTCAGGACACGCTCTCGGCTGCCGGACTGCCTGGTGACGCGACGGGAACCGTGGCCTTCATGTCCGGCGGCAGCGCGCTCTGCACCGCAACGCTTCCCGCGCTCAGCTGCCAGACATCGGCTTCGTTGGACGCGGGCGCCTATCCCGTGACGGCGACATACTCCGGGGACAGCAACTACAACGGCACCACCGCAACCGGCGCGAGCTTCACCGTCACCGCCGCGGATGTGTCCTTCACTGAATCAGCCGCGCCGTCGAGCGTTGCATACGGAACGAGCGACACCGTGTCCACCACCGGGCTGCCCGCTGATGCGACCGGAACGATCGTGTTCACGTCAGGTGGCACCACGCTCTGCACCGCGACGCTGCCGGCCGTGAGCTGCCAGACCTCGACCACGCTGGTAGCGGGCACGTACCCGGTGACCGCGACGTACTCCGGATGCAGCGATTACAACGCGGGTGTTGCGACGGGTGCGACCTTCACCGTGACGCAGGCCGATCCGTCACTGATCGAGTCCGCGTCTCCGGCAACGATCAGCTATGGGATGCAGGACACGCTCGCTGCGTCCGGGCTGCCCGGTGACGCGACGGGAACCGTGACGTTCCACTCGCACGGATCCGCCCTGTGCACGCTCACGTTGCCGGCGACGGACTGCGAGAGCGCATCGACTCTCGCACCGGGCGTGTACCCGGTGAGCGCGGTGTACTCCGGTGACAGCAACTACCTCGGTCTCACCGCAACGGGCGCGAGCTTCACCGTGACCAAGGCCGATGTGTTCCTGACCGAGACGGCATCGCCGCTCACGATCGTGTACGGCTCCACAGACACGCTCGCTGCGGCGGGACTTCCTGCCGGCGCGACGGGAACGGTGACCTTCACCTCCGGCACAGTGACGCTCTGCACGGCAACGCTTGCCGCCACCAGCTGCGCAACCGCCGTCACCCTGACGCCGGCGACGTACCCGGTCACCGCGTCGTACTCGGGCGACGTCAACGACTCCTCGGCGACGGCGACGGGAGCGCAGTTCACGGTCATCAAGGCCGACACGCAGATGACGGTCGTCGTCTCACCGACCGAGACGATCACCGGCGCGCCCGTGGCGCTCTGGGTCACCGGCCTTCCGGCCGGCGCCTCCGGCACGGTGACGTTCACGTACGGCGGCACCGTCCTGTGCACCGCGACACTCCCGGCGACGAGCTGCACGACGAAGGTCACACTCCCGCCCGGAACGTACGACGTCAAGGCCGCCTACTCGGGTGACGCCGACTACAACGGCACCAACGCGATCGGCAGCGGTCAGGATGGAGCGCTCTCCGTGATCAACGGCGTCGCAGATCCGACAACCGGGAGCGGGCCGATGGGACCGCGCATCGTACTTGGTGCGGCGCTGGCGATCCTGGGCAGCGGCATGGTCGTCATCTCGCGGGGCCGCAGACGGAGCGCCCGCAAGATCTAACTCGGCTTCCACCGGACGGGCGTGTAGGCTCGTGGCGATGGATGGCATCAGTGCGCTGCTGCGGATGACACGGACCACGCCGACGTGCCTCTGGAATGACTCCGCCTCCATCCCGGAGCTGACCTACTCGATGGTGCAGGGCGCGGTCGGCGCGACATGCAACCCCGTGATCGCCGCTGCGGTGCTCGCGGGTGACCCAGCCACGTGGCGGGCCCGGACGGAGATCCTGGTCCGCGAGTTCTCCACTGCCACCGAGGACACGATCGCCTGGAAGCTCGTCGAGGAGCTGTCAATAAGGGCAGCCAAGCTCCTCGAGCCGATCTTCGAGGCGCAGGGCGGTCGAAACGGGCGGCTCTCGATCCAGACCGATCCCCGGCACTTCCGCGACAGCGACGCCATTGTCGAGCAGGCGCTCGCCTTCAACCGGCTCGCTCCGAACATGATCGTGAAGATCCCGGTCACTCGGGCCGGGATCACAGCGATCGAGGCCGCCACGTTTGCGGGAGTCAGCATCAACGCGACGGTGTGCTTCACGCTGCCGCAGTGCGTCGCCGTCGCTGAGGCGGTCGAGCGCGGTCTTCGCCGGCGCGAGGAAGCCGGGCAGGACATCGCGTCGATGGGGCCGGTCTGCACCATCATGGTCGGCCGGCTCGACGACTGGCTCAAGGTCGTGATGGAGCGCGACGGGATCAGCGTTGATCCCGGCTATCTCGAGTGGGCGGGCGTCGCCGTCTTCAAGAAAGCGTATGCGCTCTTTCGCGAGCGCGGGTATCGCATTCGGTTGCTCTCGGCCGCGTTTCGCAACCACATGCACTGGAGTGAGCTCGTAGGCGCCGACGCGGTGGTGTCGCCGACGTACGGATGGCAGCGACGTCTCAACGCCAGCGGTATCGAGGTCAAGCCACGCATCGATGATGCCGTCAATCCAGAGATCGTGGACGCGCTGCTCACGCATTTCGCCGATTTCCGTTGCGCGTACGCCGAGGACGGCATGAGCGTCGATGCGTTCGACCGCTTCGCCCCGACACGGCGCACGTTGCGGCAGTTCGTCGCGGCGTGCAATGACTTGAATGCATTCGTGCGCAACGTCATGCTCCCGGACCCGGACCACGGGGCGCCGTCGTGAAGACGACGTCGTTGATCCGGGCCAACGACCAGACGAAATACATCTGGCTCGACCTGACCACCGCGGATCCGGGGGAAATCATCGCTATTGGGACGGGTGAGGAACGGCTGGTGGTCGTCCTGTCCGGACGCGCGAACCTGACGCTCGACGGGCACGACGCCGTGTCCATCGGCAGCCGTGCCGACGTCTTCGAGGGACCAGGTGACGCGGTGTATCTGCCTCCCGCATCGTCTGCCGCCCTGGTGGCGGATCCGACGCCCGGTGGCCTCACGGTAGCGATCGTCGCCGCCCCGGTCAGCGCGCAGGAACCGGGGCCCGCGCGGGTGATCCCGGCCGGTGCGCAGCGGGTCGCGGTCGTCGGAACGGAGAGCTGGGGCCGTACTGTCCGGACGATCCTCGGACCCGACGACCCGGCGTCGCGACTCCTCGTCGGCGAGACGGTGCACAACGGGACTGGGACGTGGTCATCGTTCCCACCCCACCGGCACGATCGTGACTCTGCTGATGAGGCAAGGCTCGAGGAGGTCTACTACTACCGGGTCGATCCGGCCGACGGCTTCGCCGTGCAACTCCGCTACGACACAGACAGCGGCCGGGAGGACCTGCGGATTGTGCGCGACGGCGACACAGCGGCGATCCCCGCCGGCTTCCACCCGGTTGTGGCCGCTCCGGGCCACAACCTGTATTACCTGTGGATCCTGGCGGGGGAACAGCGCGCGATGCGCGTGTTCATCGATCCCCGCTATCGCTGGCTCAACGACGCCACCTAGATGACGTGCAGCAGCAGGATGTTCCGCTCGAGCCTAGTCCGCCGTCCTCCAGCAGAGCTCGCGGGGTGGGTGCATTCCGAGCACGTCGTAGGGAATGGTCGCCGAGCCGCCGCGCCGCACGGCGTCGACGGCTTCGGGATAGAAGATGCGCGTCAACGCGAGCGCCTCGCGCATCGTGCCGAAATCAACTGCCAGGTCCCCATCGAACGTGACTCGCCCGAATCCGTGATGTTCCAGCCAGCCGGTGTCCTCCGGCCAGACAACCACGATCATCCCGCCCGGGACACAGCATCGCTCCATCTCCCGAAGGCACTCTTCGGGATCTCGCTCGGTGCGCGCCGAGAATGCGGAACACGAGATGACGACGTTGCAGGTCGACGTTGCCACTGGTACAGAGTCGAAGAAGGCGCGGGCGCATTGCACATTGCAGACGCCCGCAGCACTGAGCTTGCGGTGCAACAGGCTCATCAGCGGTAGTGCCGGGTCGGTGGCGATGAGCTCGCGGCACCGCGACGCGAGCTGCATCGTCAGGCGCCCGCCACCGGCACCCAATTCGAGCACGCGGGCGCTCTGCGCGGGCAACCACTGGACCATGCCGGGGTGGATGTGCTCGCCGGCAATGAGGCGCTCGTACAGCGCAGGTTCGAGGCGATACAGCAACTCCCAGTTGAGACGTTCCGGATCCGTCGGCCGTCCATCTGGCCCGTAGAACCGCCGGCGTTCCTCGGCATCGAACACCGACGCCGCCTCTGGTCCATATCGTTCGTGGAGCGGGCGGTTGCGGAGGATGGAGGACGGCATCCGACCGATCCTCCGACAGGACTCCTCCCAACGTCAAGGAACCTGCGGACAGCCTTCTCGCGCGGCTGAGAGTTTCCTGAGACCTCGCCCACAGCGGTCGGAGCACAGGGAAATTCTCAGTTCCCAAACGGAAACTCCTCGCATGGGCAACGTCACCATGCAGCTGAGTCGCCGCCAGGTCCTCGGCATCGCCGCCGGCGGCGTGGCGGGCGCCGTGGGCTTCCGATATCTCACCCAGCAACTCCCCGACGTCTCCCGCAACGTGGCTTCGGCGGCGGGCCCAGATAGGGCATGGCCAAGCCCGCTCGGCATGCAGGCCGGACTCGCCGGGCACCTGTTGCGCCGTGCCGGCTTTGGGTACACCGGCGCCGAGCTGGACGCCGCCGCCTCGATGTCATACCCGGACCTCGTGGACATGCTCCTCAACCAGCAGCCTCAGCCGCTGCCCGGGATGTCCGATCCCACGAACCACCAGCAGGTCGTTCGCGCCTGGTACGAGCACATGGCGACGACGACCGCGCAGTTCCCGGAGCGCATGACGCTGTTCTGGCACGGGTTGCTCACGAGTGACTACCGCAAAGCCGCGCGACTGCCGTTGGTGCTGCAGCAGAACGAGTTGTACCGGTCGATGGGGCGCAGTGACTTCCGGAGCCTCATCAACGCCGTGACCTTTGACCCGCTGATGATTCGCTATCTCGACCTCGAGGAGAGCACAGCGGCCGCCCCCAACGAGAACTACAGCCGCGAGCTCATGGAGCTCTTCACCCTTGGAGTCAACAACTACACCGAGAGCGATGTGCGCGAGGGAGCTCGAGCGCTCTCGGGCATCCGGACCACCCTGGTCGGCGCCGACGGTGGCAGGGTGACTCCGCCAAAGCTGAAGGGCTCGACGCCCGCCGCATATGCGGCGGCGATCGCGCAACTCATCGCGCAGGGCGTCACGTTCAAGGGAGTGCTCAACACCAAGCAGCACGACGACGGGAGCAAGACCTTCCTCGGGAAAACGGGCAATCTGGGTCCGAGCCAGATACTCGACATCATCCTCGCGCAGCCATCGTGCGCCCCGCACATCGCGCGCCTCGCGCTCAGGCAGTTCTGCACGCCGAATCCGTCGACGCAGCTCATCGACAGCGTCGCAACGGCCTTCCGGAAGAGCAACTACGACATCAAGACGCTGATGCGGGCGATCTTCACCAATGCCGCGTTCACCTCCCCCGACGCCTATCGGTCGCTCGTCCGCGGTCCCGCCGACTACATGGTCGCGACGATGCGCGCGATCGGGCGCCCGGACCTCGCTGCCACCTGCGTCAGTGCCGGCGCGGGAATGAACCAGGTGCTGTACGACATGCCGAACGTGGCCGGGTGGCCCGCGAATCAGGGCTGGGTGTCCTCAGGCGGCTGGCTGGCGCGCCTCAACTTCGCAGCGTCTGTCGTCGCAAGCGGCCGCGGCTTCTCCGATCCGGTCGATGCCGTGCGTGCGCAACTCGACAACGTCGTCGGGCCGGATACCGCCGCGGTCTTCAACGCCAGTCATAGCAACCAGGACCGCTCCTACGCCGTGCTCTCGAGCCCTGAGTTTCAGCTCAAGTGAGGACCACGCAATGATCACGCGACGCGACTTCATGGTCAGCGGGATCACCGCCGCAGGCGTCGGCATCATCGTGCCGCCGGTCTTCGCCAAGTCCGTGTTCGCGGCCACTGCCGAGCACATCCACAACGATCGCGTGCTCGTCATCCTGCAACTGGGCGGCGGCAATGATGGGCTCAACACGGTGATCCCGTACGCGGATCCCGCGTATCTGCAGTCGCGTCCGACGATCGGCATCCCCGCGAGCAACGTGCTGCCGCTCAACGCGGAGGTCGGACTCAACCCGGTCATGCCGAGCATCAAGGCGCTGTACGAGGCCGGCGAGGTCGCGATCGTGCAGGGCGTCGGCTATGCGAATCCCGTGTACTCGCATTTCGAGGGTCTGTACATCTGGGAGCACGCGGACCCGAGCATGCAGCAAACCGAAGGATGGCTCGGCACGCTCCTCGCCTCACAGCTCGATGGGCAGGGACATCCGCTGACGGGCTGTGCCCTCGGGCAGGTGAGCGCGCCGGCGGAGCTGCTCGCCCAGAACGCGACAGTGAGTGTCATCGAGTCGATCCCGACGTACCAGGTGCTTGGCGGCGCGGGCCGGAAGGTCGCCGCCCCGGCGCTGTACAGGACGACACCGGGCGTGTACGGCATGCTGTTCGACGAAGCGCTGTCGACCGCAGAGCATGGGATCGCAGCGCTGGCCGGCTCGCAGAGCAGGTACACGCCTGCCGTCAGCTACACGCCGACGAACACCGCGCACGGGAGCAAGACCAGCCTGGCGGCGTCGTTGCAGCTCACCGCGGAGATGATCGTGACGCAGCCGAGCGTCAAGATCTGCCACGTCGTCCTGGATGGGTTCGATACGCATCAGGATGAGACCACGCGCCAGAACGCACTGCTCTCCTCCGTGGACAGCGCTGTCAGCGCGTTCATGCAGGACATCGCTGCTCACGGTATGGCGGATCGAGTCGTTCTCATGACGTGGTCGGAGTTCGGCAGGCGCGTCGTCGAGAATGGCGGCAACGGAACCGATCACGGTGCCGCCGCGCCGATCTTCGTCGTCGGCAAGCCAGTGCACGGCGGCATTCTCGGTGAGCAGCCGTCGTTGACGGCCACGGTCGACTCGGGCAACCTCAAGTACACCGTCGACTTCCGGAGCGTCTATCAGACGCTCATCCGCGACTGGCTGCAGGCGGATCCGACGTCAGTTCTCGGCGCATCGTTCCCCGAGTTGCCGTTGATCAGGACCGCGTAGGTGACCGCCGATGCACCTGCGTCGCCGGCATGTGGATCGCCATCCATCCGTGGATAGAATCGAACGCATGGCGGAATCGGAGATCGGCATTCGCTCATTCGTCGATGACGACTGGCCGGCGATCGCGGCGATCTACGCGGAAGGGATCGCCACGGGCAACGCGACCTTCGAGACGCAAACGCCGAGCTTCGAGCGCTGGAGTGCGACGCACCCTGCGGAACATCGGTTCGTAGCGGTGCAGGACGGCGAGGTCGTGGGGTGGATCGCGCTCACCCCGGTGTCGGATCGCTGCGCGTATGCAGGCGTCGGGGAGCACAGCGTGTACGTTGCCGAGCGCGCGCGAGGGCAAGGGATCGGCGGTCGATTGATCGAGACCCTCATCGCGGAGTGCGATGCCACAGGCATCTGGACGCTGCAGAGCGGCATCTTCCCGGAGAACGTCTCGAGCATCGAACTCCACCGCCGCTGCGGATTCCGGATCGTCGGGACCCGTGAGCGCCTGGGTCAGCTGAACGGCATCTGGAGGGATGTCGTCCTGATGGAGCGACGCGCCCCCTGAATCACTCCTCGCGGCTCCATGGAACGTTTCGGGATTTTGGATCGTACGCTCGCTTCCGCGATATCCTCTGTTGGTGGCGCAATGGTGGGAGATAGCTATTGCCGCGATAGTCGTGCTGCTGGCAGCGGCGGCTTGCGGACTTGTGGGGTGGACGATCGGCGCCCATCAGCGGCAGACCCGCGACGATCTCCGCCTGCAGTCATCCGTGGATGCATACAAGCTCGCTCGCCGGGCATCCACGTACCTCGAGGTCGCGTTTGGCTGGCACACCTACCTTCGGGCCGTGCGCCGTCTCGCGTTTCCGGAGGAGGATGCGTCGGCGCACGGCAGCGGCGACCTCTCCGCGGTGCTCCGCTGTCGCGCCCAACTCCAGCGCTTCGGCAGTCCTGCAGTCCAGCAGCTGCATGACGAGGCGCTCGACCAGGCCGTCACCGTGATCTCGCTGCTGCGCGCCGTATCGAGGCCGCCGGTCGACAAGGAGTGGGACCTGGTCGGCGCGCGAGCCGCGCTCCGGGTGGCGGTGGGGGTGATGAGCAACAAGATCGGCGTCCTGGACGGGACGATGAACCAGGAGATGAGCTGGGACGACCCGGCGAGGGCCGACGACGGCGTCGAGCTGACCGGCCGGGCGGCAAGGCCCGCGACCACAGCGGTGCGAGCCTGATGAGGTTGGTGCCGGAAGGTCGGTGACCGCGATACAGCAGCGCCGTCCGCCGTCGCATCCGGATCGGCGCTGTCGCAGCCACTCCCCTCGACGCGCCGGACGACGGCGCGCTTGCTCATCGTGAGCGCATCCGAGTGGCGGACGCTCCACCGCGCACTCTCGCAACGGGCCGTCCGAGTCCATGGAACCTTCTGCGTGCTCGAGGACAACGTGCGCATACCGAGCGGCGTGGCCTACGCGCTCGAAGCGCGACGAGCGATGGAGGATGTCGCACCGGAGCGGTTCGCGACCAGTGCCGTGCGCCGTATCGACGACGACACGACCCGGCTCCGGCGAATCCTTCAGCGCATCGTACGCGTCTCCCGGATGTCCAACCAGCACGTGGAGACCGTGCACCGCGGGGCGGCCCTGCACGGGCAACAACAGCAACAGCAACACCGGCGGGCGCATCCACCACTCCGTCCTTGACGCGAGGCTTGGTAGGGTGGGGACATGGCGCTCCTCGTCGATGGACTCGTCAATCTGCGCGATCTCGGCGGGATGCCGACCGAGTCCGGTGCCACCACGCTGCCGAGGCGCCTCGTCAGGAGCGAGTCACCGCACACCCTGACCGCGGACGGCCTGCGCGCCATCGTCGATCTGGGGATCGGCACCGTGGTCGACCTGCGCACCGAGTCGGAGCGTGAGCAGCGGCCGAGCCCGCTCGCGGAGGCCGGGGTTCGCATCGTCCATGCACCGATCTTCACCGACGACGATGAGTACCCCGATCACCTCCCAACGGCCGGGGAGGTGTACTGCTGGTGGCTGCGCGAGCGACGCACCGGCGTCGCGCTGGCGATGAACGCGATCGCAGACGCACCCTCAGCCCCGTTGCTCGTGCACTGCCATGCCGGCAAGGACCGCACGGGGGTCGTCGTCGGCATGGTGTTGCGTCTCGCCGGTGTCAGCATCGCCGACATCGCCGACGATTACGCGCTGAGCGGTGTGCACCTCGTCGACATGCTCGCGCGCGATCGGCTCACGGCGGTCGAACGTGGGATGGACCCGGTCCGCGTGGAGCGGCTGTTCACCGTACCGCGCGACGCGATGGTCAAGACCATGGAATGCATCGATACCGAGCACGGTGGCGTTGCGTCGCTGCTGCGCGACCTCGGACTTGACGACGCGCGCATCGACCGCGTGAGGAACCTGCTGCTCACCCCGACCTGGTCGTAGCGCGGCAGGATGGGGAGCAGCGATGCCTTGCCGTCGCCACTCCCCACCCACGCTTGGGAGGGAGATAGGGGCCGTCTGCCGGCATCCCGCGGAGTGGCACCGGATCAGTAGGGCCCCGTGGCCCGAACACTGACGATGTCGGTGGCGACAGTCTGCCCGCTAGCGTACCCACTGCGCAGTCGATGTCGGGCGTGCCGCAGCCGCAGGGGGGCAACCCCCACCAGACACACCCCGAGGTTGAAGATGCCCGGGAGCGCGTGGTAGAACTGGCGCCCGCGAGCCGAGGGCTCGCTCAGGCTCCCGCAGGCAAATGGAGGTGAGGAACCATGGCTGATCATCCGAACGCGGAACTCTTCAAGCGTGGCTACGCGGCGTTTCAGACCGGCGATCTCGACACCGTGCGTGCGCTCTTCGATGACAACATCGTGTGGCATACCGGCGGACACAACCACAACACGGGCGACTACAAAGGGATCGACAACGTGCTGGCGACCTTCGTGCAGAACGCGCAGGAAACCAACGGCACGTTCAAGGTCGAACTGCACGACGTGCTCGGCAACGACACGCACGCGGTGGCGCTCGCGACCGTCTCCGGTGAGAAGGATGGCCGGAGCCTCAACGACAACTACACGCACGTCGTGCATATCGCCGGCGGCAAGGTCACCGAGTCCTGGATCTTCCCGGAGAACGCAGCCGCCGTCGACGCGTTCTGGGGGTAGCCGCCCCATCGCGAGATCGTCGATTCGGCCGCCGGCCTGACCCGGCGATATACGAGCGCGCACGCCTCATTCGGATAGTGGCGTCACGGTTCGCCGCACACACGCCGGCGGGCACCGTGGCGCGACCCCAGAATGGCGTATGAGGGCGCCAAACAATCCTCTGTGGTTCTCACCGTTCGAGGGACCGCCCATGGACCCTCAAGCGTCCCCGGTCCAGCGGTTCTTCGATCTTTCGGTTGACATGCTGTGCCTCGCCGGCACCGACGGTTACTTCAAGACCCTCAACCACGCGTGGAGCGCGACCCTCGGATATGAGGACGGCGAGCTGCTGCAGAAGCCGTTCGTGGAGTTCGTGCATCCTGCCGATCGTCAGGCGACGATCGATGCGGCTGCGAGGATCGCCAACGGCCACAAGCTCATCCGCTTTCGCAATCGCTACCGCTGCAAGGACGGGACCTACAAATGGCTGGCGTGGACGGCAGCGCCCGCGCTGAGTGACGGCACCATCTACGCCGCGGCCCGTGACGTCACCGACGAGGTCCTCGCCGAGGCGACCGACCTCGTGCAGTCCGAGGAGCAGCGAGCGCGGATCCTCACCGTGATGTCCGACCGCCGCATCCGGGCGGTCTTTCAACCGATCGTCAACCTCGCGAACCTCGAGGTCGGCGGCTATGAAGCCCTCTCTCGCTTCGACACAGCGCCCGTCATGCCGCCGGATCATTGGTTCGCAGCGGCGCACGCCGCCGGGCTGGGCCCGGAGCTCGAGATCCACGCCATCCACGAGGCGATCTCGCACTCGTACCAGCTCCCGACGGCCGCGTTCCTGTCGGTCAACGCATCGCCGCAGACGCTGCTGACCGACGCCTTCAGCGAGCTCATGGCGGGACTGCACGGTGCGAGCCTCGTGGTCGAGGTGACCGAGCACGCGGTGGTGACCGACTACGAGCCGCTGGAACTGGCGGTCGACAACCTGCGCAAGCACGGAGTGCGGCTTGCCATCGATGATGCCGGCGCCGGGTTCGCCAGCCTCAAGCACATCGTTCGGCTCCTGCCCGAGTTCATCAAGCTCGACATCTTCCTCGTCCATGACATTCACAAGGACCCGGTGAAGCGAGCCGTCGCCGCCGGCATGCTCGGTGTCGCCTCGCAGATCGGCGGCAAGGTCATCGCCGAAGGCGTCGAAACTGCAGAGGATTTGCGCGTGCTGATCGAGCTGGGGGTCGAGTGGGCGCAGGGGTTCTACCTGGGTCGGCCCGGGCCGATCCCGAGCGGCGTGCTCTCGGAACCGATGCACCCCTGGAGCTGATACCTCAGCGAGTCGGTGCAGCCGCTCCCACCGGAGTCGCCCCGAACGGCATCCACGCGGTCGGCACCTCGAGCTCTCGTGCAAGCAACCGCCGCATCGCGAGCGGCGGTAACGGCTGTCCAAATAGGAAGCCCTGTGCCAGCTCACATCCGAGGTCCTGCAGCGCGTGCAGGCACTCCTCGGTCTCCACGCCTTCGGCGATCACGCTGAGGCCGAGACTGACGCCGAAGCTGAACACCGAGTGCGCAAACGCGACCGATTGCGTGGGGCCGCAGAGCGATGCCGTGAACGAGCGGTCGATCTTCAGCACGTCGACGGGGAACTCGCGAAGCCGGCTCAGTGATGAGTGACCCGTCCCGAAGTCATCAAGTGCGATGCGAACGCCCAGGTCGCGCACGCCGTTGAGACACTCGAGGATGGAGTCCGTGTCGTTGATGATGTCGGCCTCCGTGACCTCGAGGATGAGACGGTGTGCGGGGAGTCCGGTGTCGCGCAGGACCTCGCGGACGCTGTCGACGAAATCCGGCTCGCGGAGCTGCCGGATGGCAACGTTGACCGTCACGGCGATCGGCTCGGCGCCGTCGACCACCGGCCAGTCGCGTGCCTCCTCGCAGGCGCTGCGCATGACCCACGCTCCCACCTGCGTGATCAGCCCCGTCTCCTCCACCAGGCTGATGAAGTCGTCGGGCAACACGGTTCCGCGCGTGGGATGCCGCCAGCGCAGGAGCGCTTCCGCACCGACGATGGAGCACGTCGAGACACGGACGATCGGCTGATACACCAGCTCGAACTCAACGGATTCCATGGCGTGGTAGAGGTCGGCTTTCAGGCGGTGGCGGTGCTGCACGGCCGCGTACATCGCGGGTTCGAACAGCTCCCAGCGCGACTTGCCGGCGCTCTTCGCGGTGTACAGCGCGAGGTCGGCATTCTGGAGCAGCTCCTGACCGTCGCAGCCAGTGTCGACCGCGGTTGCGATGCCGATACTCGCATGGGTCAGCACCTCCTCGTTGGCGATCTTGAAGGGCTCGCGGAGTGCCTCGATGACCCGATTGGAGATGCGCACCGCGGTCGCCTGCTCGTCGATGCCGATGAGCAGCACGGCAAACTCATCACCGCCGAGCCGTGCGGCGACGTCGCCGGGGCGGAGGCACTCGCCAATGCGATCGGCGATCGCGCGAAGCAGCTCGTCGCCCGCCGCATGACCGAGGCTGTCGTTGACGGTCTTGAAGTCGTCGATGTCGATGAAGAGCACGCCGACGTGCTGCCCGGTCTGGGCGAGCGCCTGCTCGACGCGAGAGCTGAAGAGCAGCCGGTTCGCCATCCCCGTCAGTGGATCGTGCGACGCCTCGTGGCGCAACTGGTCCTGCAGCACGGTCAGTTGCGAGAGCGAGTGCTGCAGCCGTCCTCGTTCGAGGATAACGCCGGTCTGGTTGGCGAGCATCTCGAGCAGCCGCAGGTCCTCTTGGTCGAACCCCGTGACCTCGCCAAGGCGGTTGCCGATGAGCATGGTGCCGACCATGTTGTTCTCACCGCGGAGCACCACTGCCATCGCGTCGCGCAGCCCGCGGTGTTCCAGGAAATCGCCCGGGTCGTCGTCGCTCTTGCCGTGCGTGCTGAGCAGCAGCGGCGAGTCGAGCAGCAGTCTGCTGATGAACTGCAGCTCCGATTCGTCCAGCGTGACGGGCGCCATGAACTGCGTCGTCTCCTCCTTGTCGACGGCGGTCCGGACGACCGCATCGCGCTCGCGGGTGGGGAGGAAGGTGATCTCCGCCAGCTCGGCGCGGAAGACCTCGCAGGACTGGCTGAGCAACGCTGCGACCGCCTCGTCGACCGCCTCGGTGCGTTGCAGTTGCTTGCTCGACTGGTAGAGGAAGTCCACCTGGTCGCGCTTCTCGCGCTCGGCGACGTAGAAGCGATACGCGACGAAGACACCCACGGTCGGGATGATCAGCAACCAGAGCTCAGACGGGTTCTGCCACACGATGCGAACACCGATCAGCGCGAGGCACGTGTTGACGAGCGTCGCCGCCTGCGTGAAACCGAACGTCGACAGAATCCCGGCGAAATCGATCCGGCCTTCCGAGAACGAGATGGCGGTCAGGATCACCAGTGATTGGATCGCGCCCCCGGCGAGCACCGCTACCAGCACGCCGAGGAAGCTGAGTGCGCTCAGCGCGTCGTGGTGGTTGACCAGGTGCATGAAGAGCAACGCGACGAAGCTGTTGGCGACGGTGAAGTTGGCGAGGTTGAACGCCAGCTTCAGCGGCGACTGGCGGCGATGGATCATCAGCGCCAGCGCGGTCCCGGCGACCATCGACAGCACGACGACGACCGGCGGGGCGAAGAAGAATCCGACGACCAGCGGCAGCTCGCTCAGCGAGAAGGACTGCGCGTCCCGGCGGAACTGGATGTGGACGACGAACACCTCCGCGCCGAAGAAGAGCGCAATGAGCATCCACCAGGGGATCTGGCGTGGCGCCGGCAGCACATGGAGCGGAGCCACGAGCTCGACCAGAAGGAAGAGTGCGGCCACCACCAGGACCACGGTCAGGAGGTGGACTCGATGCCCCCTCCGCGCCGGCGTCGCCGGTTCCGGACCCGCCGTAGACTCGGGGTCCTGAGCCTCCTTGGTCATGCCCAGATGGTGCGTGAGGCGGGGCTAGTACAAACTCGTTGTACCTGCGCTGTTTCCGAGCGGTAGCAGGTCTATCGCCGATCGGGTGGCCGAGACCGCGACCCGGATCGCGACGGGCCTAACTCCAGCCGGAGTCAGACCAGCTCGAACCGGACCAGGACGCGCCGGACCAGGAAGCGCCGGACCACGAAGCGCCCGACCAGGAGGCCCCGGACCACCATGCCCCGGACCACGAGGTCCCGGACCAAGACGCACCGGACCACGATGCCCCGGACCAGGACGCGCCGGACCACGATGCGCCGGACCACGAGGTCCCGGACCACGACGCGCCGTCCGGCGAGAACCGCCTGTCGGAGCGCCCGCCATTCGACACCGGCCATGTCTGCACCGCGTTCGGCGCCGGAACGGTTAGCACAGTCGCGAGGTTCAGCTCGCCGCTGCCGGTGAGCCGCGGAGTGCCATGGATGGCGCTCGTGTTGCCGACGAGGAGCGCCTTGACCTGGTCAGGGGTCAGCGATGGCCGCTGACTGAGCAGCAGCGCCGCAGCGCCCGAGACGATCGCCGCGGCCTGCGATGAACCGCTGCCGAGGAAGAAACGGCTGCCGACGTCCGCCGTCGCGCCGAATGCATCGTCGATGAACGATCCTGGATCGCGGAGCGAGACGATGTGGGTACCCGGCGCGGCCAGGTCGGGGTTGCGCGTGCCGCTACCTTCGCTCGTGAAGCTGGCGGGCTGGTGGGCGGCAACGTTGGTGGTGCTCTCCGTGTCGGTGGCGCCGACGGCGATCACGTACGGATCGATCGCGGGGTCCTCGAGACCGTCGGAGTAGTTGCCATCGTTGCCCGCGGCGACGACCACCACGATGCCGCTCAACCATGCCTGCTCTGCTGCGTATGCCAGCGGATCCAGCACGTACGGGTCGTCGGTATTGCTGCCGTATGAGAGGTTGAGGACGCCGATGTTCAGGGAGCTCTGGTGTTGCACGACCCAGTTGATCGCACTGAGCACCCTGGCGACGTTGGTCTGGCCGACCGCGTTGGCGACCTTGATGCTCACGATCTGCGCATTCGGGGCCATGCCCATGAAGTCGGTGCTATCGCTCGAGCTGACCGACGTCACGTTGTCATCGAGGCCGCCGATGATCCCGGCCATGTGGGTGCCGTGACCGAAGGTGTCGAGGTTGTGGAGCGACGAGTTGCGCGATTCAGGGGAGAAGTCGGGGCCGTAGACGACCTTTCCCTGGGTGTCGAGGCCGTTCACCGGCGTCACGCCGGAGTCGATCAACGCGACGCCGACGCCCTGGCCGGTGTAGCCCGCGTCCCAGTACGTGTGGGCGCCGTCCATCGCCTCGATGTTGTACATGGAGTTGACGTCGGTGACCGGGCTGTACCCGCTGCCGGTTGCGCCGAAGGAGCTCCCGAGGAGATGCACCGGCGCGTTCGACGTCACCTGCGCGACATCGGGTGATGCGCCGAGCGTCGATGTGGCGCTTGCGGGGACCTCGGCGACAAGCGCGTTGATCAAGGCGATCTGCTGATCGACGTGGCCACCGAGGGAGGTGACGAGCTGATCCGCTGCTGCCGCATCACCAGGCTGCGCGCGAACGATGACGGAGATCATGCGCGGCGCGGCGTGCGCGGATGTTGCAAATGCGCCGGCGGCGAGCACCATGGCTGTGGCAGTCGCCACCGCCGTGACCGTGCGGCGTTTGCGATCGTCCCAGCTGATGCCGTCAGCAGCCTTCATCCCCTGTCAACCCCCCGGTTGCGTGCCGTCGCCCGGCACCTCTCTTCCGCCGCGGTTGGGCGTTGGTTGAAGGCTAGGCGAGAACTGGTCGCGCAGCCTCATTCGCCACTGTTCTGCAACCGCCAATCGGATCCGGGGTGGGCGGATCAGATAGCGGTTGATGGCGCTGCGGCGCGCAGGGTCGGGATGAGGACGGCCGCCGCGGCGAGGTGCATCAGCGCGAGCCCGACCTTGGTCGATCCCGCGATGCCGGCGTAGAGCGGGAGGCTCAACGACGCGAGGAGTGCGAGGACCGCGATGGCGGTCCAGATCGTGCGAGCACGGGGTGTGCGGCGTTCGAGGATGGCGAGCAAAGCCCAGCCCATCAGCGATGCGGCCAATGTCGCCCCCATGACGAAGCCGACCGCGATGGTCTGTGCGGAAGCGTTCCCGAAGCGGATGTTGAGATGGAGGCCGAGGATCGGTCCCTCGACGACCCAGAGGGCCAGGTTTGCCATGACAGCGCTCGCAACGCCGAGGGCTCTGGTCCGGAACAGGCTTGCGGTGTGCGGGGATGCGAGGGTCCTGGGTGTGGTGCTGGCCATGGCGGTCTCCTCTTGTCCCGTGTCGAGTGGGGTAGACTTAGTTAGGCGTCTAACATTAGACGCCTAACTATCTCAGAGTCAAGAGGGTCGGTCGATGAACTTCGAGCAGGCAGACGCGCTGAACGAGGCGATCCGCGCCATCGGCATCCGGCACCGCGCCCTCGCCGTGGCCGCGATGGCTCCTTTTGGTATTCATCCGGGTCACAAGCTCGTGCTGCTCGAGCTTGAGTCGGCCGGCCCGCGCACCCAGGCGCAGCTCGCGGTCGCAAGCGGATACGAGCCGCCGACGATCACGCTCAGCGTCCAGCAGCTCGAGTCCGCCGGTCTTGTGGCACGACGCTCCTCGCCGACCGACGGGCGCGCGTTGATTGTGGCGTTGACCGACCAGGGGCGAGCGCTGCTGCCGAAGTTGAAGGCGGCGTGGCGCGGGGTTGCGGAACTGACGGTGGCCAGGCTCGAGTCGACATCGGTTGAGGAGCTCACCGCTGTTCTCGAAGATCTGGCCGGAAGCCTCGCCGGTGCGGCGCCGGAGGAGGACGTTCCGCGCTACACGGGCCGATCGCGCGCTCGTCGGTAGGTCGCGATACCGATAGCTGGTATGGCGTGCTCGCGCCATAGCCCGGCACTTGCGGTTCCGCGTAACGCTGCCCGTCGTACTCCGCCACCGTCGGTGCCCGGAACCGTTACAGCGCGTTCGGGCACCGACGGGATGAGGAGCGCATGGTCGAGGGCGTGACGGGTTTCTGGCGGCGCCCGGCTGCGACTGCGTTCGTTGCGCTCGGTATCGCGCTGGGCATCGGTGCCGCGCGCGTCGCGGGATCACCGGCCGTCGCGGAGGCAGCGGCAAGGGGCACCATACCGATCAACCTGGCGCCCTCGCTGCACCTCCAGGACAAGAACCTCGACTGCGAAGCTGCTGCACTCGCTGCGGCCTTCTCGGTGCGGGGTGTTCCGGTCAACACCGGGGGACTGAGCGTCCAGGACTGGGTCCTCAACCAACTGCCGACGGATCTTCGCAACCCCGTCGTCAATCACGCGGGGGTCACGTGGGGCGATCCGTACATCGACTTTGTCGGCAACGTCAACGGCGTTGAGGGCTTCAGTCCCGGCGATGGATATGGCGTGTACTACCAACCGATTGCGAACGTGGTGACCCAGGTTGGCTACGCCATGGTTGCGCAAACCGGTTGGACAACGGCGTCCATCGAGGCGGAGGTCGAGTCGGGGAGTCCGGTCGTCGTCTGGATCGATTTCCGGAGCCTGGCGAGCGGCGTCGGATATCCGACGAGCA
>DATKQX010000052.1:0-80046 GCA_035532495.1 Saccharimonadales bacterium (SeqCode) | reverse complement strand
GCTGAAGTTTCAGTTCTGGGCGGTATTCCTCACGTTCAACGGCACATTCATCTCGCTGATCTGCGTGGGGATACTCGGCATGACGCGGCGGACCATCAGCTACGCCTCGTATCTGCAACCGCTCAACGTATCAGCCTCGGTCTTCGCGTTCGGTCTTGGGACTTCGATGGCGATCTTCCTCGGCATCCTGATCTGGGAAGCCGTTATCAAGAAGACGCGAGCTGTCGACAACCCGTGGGAGTCACTCGGGGTCGAGTGGCAGGTGCCGACGCCGGTCCCGGTGTTCAACTTCGACAGGGTCCCGACGGCCTGGTCGCTCCCGTATGACTACGACACGGGTAAGCCGGCCACGGATCTTGGATCGGCCGCACCTGCTTTGAGTGGAGCTTGAACATGAGTGAAGTCGCCAGCCCCACTGGTCTCACCGCCGTTGAGGAGGTTGCCGGAGGTGACCAGACCCTGATCGTGAGCTCCCGCCTGATGATGGGCGCGAACACCACGCTGCAGCTGAGCTTCCTGTTCACCTTCCTGTACCTCCGCGCCAACAACTTCGGCGGCATGTGGCACCCGAGTGGCGTCAGCGCACCGCCAGAAGTGCTCGCGCTTGTCTCGCTGCTCATCCCGATTGTCGCGCTGCTCGCGCTCTGGGCGGTATCGAGAGCGATCGCCCGAGGGACTGCGAACATGAACGGGCTGCTCTGGCTGGCGCTCGCCTTCGTCGTGTTCACCGGAGCAGTTCGCATATTGATGATGTATCAGTTCGGGTGGGACCTCCAGAACGGGACGTACATCGACATCTCCACGGTCTGGTATGGGGTCATGCTGGCTGAGTTCATCATCGTCGGCCTCTGGGTGATGAGTCTCGTGATGGGTCACGTCCGAGGGACTGCCCCGATCACCGCCATGCAGGCGCGTGCCGTGGTTGAGCAGTGGTCGTACATCACCGTCGTCAGCTTTGCCGTCTACGCGCTCGTCGAGTTCGTCACCTAACCGACCAGCATGCTCTGGTCCCCACTGCTCGACTGGAGTTTCGAACCAGTACCGATCGTCGGTGCCGCGACCGCGGCATATCTGTACTGGCGAGGTCGGCGAGCCGCCGCCCCTGCATTGGGCCGGTCATCGACGTGGGACAACGGCGATACCGCGTTCGCCCTGGGGCTCGGAGCGCTCCTGTTCCCCCTGGTGTCGCCGATCGCGTTCTTCGACATCACCCTGCAGTGGGATCACATGCTCCAGCATGTGCTCCTGCTTCTGGTCGCGCCGCCGCTGATCCTGCTCGGCGATCCGTTTCGCACCGCATGGGCCGGGTATCTCGCGGCCCAGGGCCGGCCTGTGGCGATCGCCGGCGGGCGCCTCGGGCGCATTACCGGCGTCCTCCACTCCGGCGGCAAAGCGGCCACGATCGTCGTGCTGCTCTTCAGCGTGAACCTGCTCTTCTGGCACATCCCGGCCATCTACAACACGACTCTGCGGATAGCTTCGGTCCATGACATCGAGCACCTGACGTTCCTCGTGCTCGGCCTGCTGTTCTGGGATCAGGTCATCACCGTGTTCGGCATGACGAGCCGGCTGTCGCTCCTGGGGCGAGCGTCCGTCGTCCTCGCCGGCATGGGGGTCAGCTGGATCCTGGCCATCGGCATCGGCTACGCCACCCATCCGCTCTACGCGTACCCCACCCCGACCGGCGGTTTCAGTCTGCTCGCCGACCAGGAGATCGCGGCCGGAGTTATGTGGGTTCCCGGCAGCGTCCCATTCCTTGTCGCGCTCCTCTACCTGGGCATACGCTGGTTCGAGATTGAGGATCGCCGTGCCACAGCTGTGGTGACCCAGCGATGACGCGCGTGCAGACGCTCACCGCCATCGCCGGCGCCTCGTTCGGTGTCGCCGGGTGCGGGGCGGCGCATGTCACGGCGACACCCCCGCCGCAGAGCGTCACCGCAACCGGCGGGCCGACGTTGACGGGAAGCGACATCAGCATCACCGCCTTCCGAGGGCATCCGGTGGTCCTTGTGTTCTGGGGATCGTGGTGCGGTCCGTGCCGGGATGAGCAACCCGACCTGAACAGCCTGGACGCGAAGTGGTCGCCTCGCGGTGTGCAGTTTCTCGGTGTCGACCTGCGCGACAACACCAAGGACGCCCTTGCATTCCAGCGCCAGTTTGACGTGCCGTATCCGAGCATCGCCGACACCCAGGCGACGCTCGCTGTCGACTACAGGATTCCGTCGGCTCCCGCGCTGGTGTTTCTCACTGCGCGGGGTGAGGTCGCCGACGTCACCCTCGGCGCTCTTGGCACGATGAGCGTCGCCGACTTCAACACCGAGATCACCACGCTGCTCGGCGCCTCGGGCGCGAGCGCCTAGGGCATGAGCATGCAGACCAGCGCCGAGATCCTGATCCCCGCGGACGCCACCAACGCGCTCGAGCTGCCGTCGCGGCCTGGCATCGCGTCGGGCTCCATGGCGCGAGTGCGTTTGAGCGCGCGAGATTACGTGAGCCTCACCAAGCCTCGCATCATCGTGCTGCTCGTCCTCACGGAGCTGACGACGATGGTGATTGCGGCTCGGGGCGTGCCGTCGGTGACCCTGTTGCTCTGGGCCGCACTCGGCGGCGCGCTCGCGTCGGGCGGTTCGGGCGCGATCAACTGCTGGTACGACCGCGACATCGACCGCGTGATGGCGCGCACCTGCAGCCGCCCGCTGCCGTCCGGTCGCATCCGGCCATGGCAGGCGCTCGTGTTCGGAGGATCACTGATCGTCGCAGCGGTCATCGTGTTCGCCCTCGCGGTGAACGTGCTTTCGGCCGCACTCGCTCTCGGCGGCGGCATGTTCTACGTCTTCATCTACACGATGGTGCTGAAACGGACGACCTCGTTGAACATCGTCATCGGCGGCGCTGCCGGCGCGTTCCCGCCACTCGTCGGTTGGGCGGCGGTCCGCGGCGACATCAGCTGGGTCGCCGTGGCGCTCTTCGCGCTGGTGTTTCTCTGGACCCCACCGCATTTCTGGTCGCTGGCGCTGCTGCTCCGCGACGACTACCGCAGCGCGCGCGTCCCGATGCTCCCGACGCTCATCAGCACCGCAGCGACCTACCGGCGGATCCTCGTGTACCTCGTCGTCCTGATCGCTGCGAGCCTTATCCCCGCGTTGTCGCTCGGCGTCGGATACCTCATTCCCGTTGCCGCGCTCGGTGCCCTGTACCTTGGGCTTGCCCGCTGGGCACAACGCCTCGGGACGTCACGGGCGGCTGCGCTCCTGTTCCACTACTCGCTCGGGTACCTCGCCCTCGTCTTCATCGTCGGAGCGCTCGCGGCCGCCATCTGACTCCGACACACCGGGGGTCATTCGCTGCCTCGCGCAATGCTCCCTGAGCCTCCGCGTACACCAGTCCGCAGATGACGGTGACCGCCGCGGCAATGGGCCGCCACGCGCGAAGGCTGCGAAGAAGGACCGATCCGATCATGCCGAGAGTGAACGGCCCGTTACGTGTCGCGGTTTCTCCCCCGCGTCAGGACGGCGCGGTCGCGGCCGTCGTGATCGTCGGCTCCACGCGCACATCGAAGTTCACCGACCGAGCCACGAAACAGAGGTCGTGAGCGCGCTCATGGAGGTGGATCGCGCGGTCCAGGCGGTCGACGGTCGCGACGGTCACCTCAGGGCGCAGCGTCACCTCCTCGAAATGACCGCCGCCGTCTGGAGTTTCCACCATTGTTCCTGAGGGGTGATCGACGTAGTCCGTGACGACAATTCCCTCCTTGGCGCAGAGAACGAGGTACCAGAGCATGTGGCATTGCGACAGCGAGGCGACGAGCAGTTCCTCGGGATTCCAGCGCTCAGGCGCTCCGCGGAACGCGGGATCCGCGGATGCGAGCAGCGTGGCCTTGCTGCCGGCGGTCACCTCACTGGATCGCTCGAAGGCACCGTAGGCACTGGTCCCCGTCCCCGTGTTGCCGGTCCACGTGAGCGTCACCGCATATATGTGGGTCTTCGCCATCGCGTCTGTCCTCCGATGGAGACGGATCCTCTCCTGGTCAGGACCACCAGGGTCTCGAGCGTAGCACCGAGCCGGCGAATGTCAGGCGGCGAGCGCCGGCGCAGGTTCGTTGGCTGCGTCGATCTTGCTGACATCGCCACGCCGCACCGTCGCTGCGAGGATCGCCGCGCCGCCGAGCATGAGGAACGCCCCGACGAAGAACGCGACGTGGAAGCCGTCGACGAGCGCCGCGACGCGCGCCGCAGCACTCGGGACATGACCGAGGGCCGTGAGGGTGTTCGTGGTGGTGTTTGCGGCGAGGGTGGCGAGCACCGCCAGGCCGATCGCCCCGCCGAGCTGCTGCGAGGTGTTGAGCAGACCCGACGCGAGCCCGGCGTCATGCTCATCGACATTGGTTGTCGCGATCAACGTGATCGGCACGAAGGTCAAGCCCATGCCGACGGCCATGATCATCAACCCCGGCAGCAGATCGCCGAGGTAGGTGCCCGCGACCGGGATCCTGCTCAGGATGATGAGCCCGGTTGCGGCGATGCACATGCCGACCAGTCCCACTGCCCGTACGCCGACACGGCGGATCAGCTGCTGGGACAGGCCCGCGCCGATGATGATGCCGCCGGTCACGGGGAGGAAGGCGAGTCCGGCACGCAACGCGCTGTACCCGAGCACCTCCTGCACGTAGATGGATGCGAAGAAGAAGAGCGCGAACATGCCTGCGGCGACGAGCAGCATCGCCGCGTTCGCACCGCTGATGGAGCGCATCCGGAAGATGCCGAGGCGCACGAGTGGGTGACGAAGGCGCGATTCAAGGACGACGAACGACACAAGCAGCGCGGCTGCGATCGCGAGCAGCCCGAACGTCGTCACCGACACCCAGCCCGCCGTCTGGGCGTTGACGAGCGCGTACACGAGTACCACAAGACCGGCGGTGACGGACACCGCGCCGGCGATGTCGAAGCCGCGAGCGTTCTCGACACGACTCTCGGGAACGTAGCGGAGCGCGAGCGCGATGGCGATGACGCCCACGGGCACGTTCACGAAGAACACCCACTGCCACGAGAAGAGGCTGGTGAGCACGCCGCCGAGGAGCAGCCCGATAGCACCACCACCGACGGCGACTGCGCTCCAGACACCAAGGGCGGTCGTCCGCTCGCGACCTTCCTTGAAGGTCGTCGTCAGCACCGACAGGGCGGCAGGCGAGACGAGCGCCCCGCCGAGGCCCTGCAACGCGCGACCGGCGACGAGAATCCCCGCCGACCCCGCAAGCCCGTTCATGAGTGAGGCTGCAGAGAAGAGCACGATGCCGAGGAGAAACAGGCGGCGCCGGCCGATGAGGTCGGCGGCACGGCCGCCGAGCATCAGGAACCCGCCGAAAGCCAGCGTGTACGCGTTGACGATCCACTGCAGGCTCTCCGGCGAGAAGTTGAGCCCGCGCTGAATCGATGGCAGCGCGACGTTCACGATCGTCGCATCGAGGATGACCATGAACTGGGCGAGTCCAACGATGACGAGGACGAGCCAGGGATTGACGCGGCGGGATTCCATTGCATTCGTCCTCACTGTGGGGATAGAATCGGAGCGTTGGCTCCGCTTATGCGGTACTATACGGAGCGATGGTTCCGTTTGTCAAATCAGGGCAGGACGCGCGATGAGCACCGCGAGGGCAGGGGAGGAGCGGGTGTGAATGCAGAGCCGCTCGACGCCGAACGGCACCTTCGTGCCGACGCGCAGCGCAACCGTGAACGCGTCCTGGAGGCAGCCGGCACGCTGCTTGCGACACGAGGTGTCGACGTTTCCGTCGATGAGATCGCACACCTGGCGCAGGTTGGTGTCGGCACGCTGTATCGCAACTTCCCCACCAAGGGCGCCTTGCTCGAGGCCCTGCTCGCAGCGCGCATCGCACCGCTCGTCGTCGCTGCGCGCGAGGCTGCTTCGGCCGACGACCCCGGCGACGCCTTCGTCTCGTTCGTCCGTCGCATGAGCGATGAGTTCGCGGACTTCAAGGCTCTGGCGGACGCGATGGTGGCATCGGGTATCGATCTCGATGTGGCAAAACGCGAGATCTCGGCAGATCTTTTCGCGGCCGTCGGCGTGCTGTTCCAGCGCGCGCAAGCTGTCGGCCGTATTCGGCCGGACGTGACCATCTCCGATGTGTCCGCAATGATGATGGGTCTCGGACATGCGGACCCGGCGTTCATGGCTCCCGCGCAGCGCGCGCGTTGCGTGGCGCTGGTGTGCGACTCGCTCCTCGTCGGCGCACGGAGTGTCCTGCCACAGCGCCCACCTCAGGCCTGAGGCACGCATCGCCCCGCCCGCGAACCCCGGCGGTCAGCGTTCCTCGGCGGCCGCTTTGATCCCCTGAAGCACCGGTCCCCAGTTCTTCGCGGCCATCTCGTCAGCTGCTTCCTGACTTGCGTTGTTGTCCTGTTGCAGCGTGAGGGTGGTCGTTCCGTCGTCCTCCGCGAGGAGGTACGTGACCGTGTGGTAGTTCTCGGGCTTGTCCTCACTGCCGCCCATCGGGCTCCAGTGGGTGGTGGAGAGCTTCGTCGTGGGCTCGAAGGCGAGCACCATGCCCTTGTCCTCGTACGGCTTGCCCTTCCACTCGCCGGACCAGGTGATCGGGCTGCCGATCGTCCAGTCGGTCCGCATCGTGGTGCCGTGCATGAACTGCTTGACCTTGGCCGGATCGGTCAGCGTGTCCCAGACCGCTTCCGCCGGTGCGTCGATCGAGACGCTCGTCTCGGCGACAAACCCTTCGCTCATCTGCTCGTCCTCCGTCCACGAATGCGAGACCGCCTAGTAGAAACCTGATAGTGATAGTATCAGTTTGGCAATGGCACCAGTCGCGACCACTCCGGCGAGCCGGACCGCCTGGGATCGCCTTGGAACGCCGCTCCGCGCACTGGTCTGGGTGCTCCTGGTTGCGGGCGTGCTGGCGATCTTCCGTGAAGCGGAGACCTTCGTCAGCCATGTTTTCAGCGTTGCGCTGCTCTTCGTCTTCGCGTCGATCGTCGCCGTCGTCCTGACCCCGGTCCTCGACCTCGCGGAACGCACACGGCCGTTCCGATCGCATCGCGGGCCGGCGGCGCTGCTCCTGTATGCGATCTTCCTCGCCCTGCTCGTCGGCGTCGGGTTCCTCGTCGGGCCGACGCTCATCGCCCAGGGCAGGCAGCTGCCGGAGCTCGGCACGCACTTGCAGACGCAGTTGAACCAGTGGGGTGTGCCGGTCAACATCGCTGCGGTGTTCAACAGCTTCAAGGGATTCAGCCTGACGTCCCAGCTCGGACTCGTGACGGGCGTGGTCGGTTCGATCGTCAGCGTGGTGCTGGTCATCGTCATCTCCATCTACCTCCTCATCGAGGGTCGCGCCGTCATCGCCACGCTACGCAAGCTGTTCCCCGGGCACACGCGCCTCTTCGACTTCATGGCGCTTGCGGTCGGATCAACCGCGGAGGCGTATGTGCGCGGGCAGGTGATCATGTCGTTGCTCATCGGCGTGTACACGACCGCCGCCATGGCGCTCCTTGGCGTCCACTACGCCATCGTGCTGGGCGTGGCCGCGGCGGTTCTCGAGCTCGTGCCAATGGTCGGTGCGGTCATTGCCATGACCCTCGCAGTCGTCGTTGCGCTGCTGCAGAGCCCGCAACTCGGGATCGAAGCCGCCGCCGTTGGTCTGCTCGGCCACGCCCTTGAAGCGTATGTGGTGGGGCCGAGGATCAGCGGTCGTGTCACACGGCTGCATCCGCTCGTCGCTATGGCCGCGTTGCTCGTCGGCGCTGATGTCGGGGGCATCCTTGGCGCGCTCTTCGGCGTGCCGATCGCGGCGATCGCCAACATCGTGCTCGGCGCCGCATATCGATCGCAGCAGGGAGAGGCGCCGCTGACCACGCATGCGCGCGGGAAGATCAGCGAAGACAGCCTGCCGCGCCTCGGAGATGAGATCGGCGGCATCGATCGAGACGGCATCGTGAGTGACCCGGTGCCGCGCGAGAAGGGGACGTAGCAGGCCTCAGGGCCGCCAATCCTCAGCGATGTATGCTGCCGCGATGGCGCAGGTTCGCGAGGAACGCATTCACGCCGGCGACGGTCATGAGTTCGCCGGGTATCTGGCGGTCCCCGATAGCGGCAAAGGCCCCGGGATGATCGTGATCCAGGAGATCTTCGGCCTGACGGATTACATCAAGGGTGTCTGTGCCCGGCTCAGCGAGCTCGGGTATGTGGCGCTCGCGCCTGCTCTGTATTCGCGGATCGAACCGGACGTCGCGCTCGATGAGCGCCAGCCGGACTCGCTACCCCAGGCCTTCGGGATGATGCAGCGCCTCGACGTCCCGCAGGCAGTTCGAGACGCGGCGGACGCGCTTGCGCACCTGCGAAGGCTGCCCGAGGTGAGCGACGGCCGCGCCGGCATCATCGGTTTCTGTCTCGGTGGTGGCATCGCCTACTTCGTCGCCGCCGACTCGGACCCGGACGTCGCTGTCTGCTACTACGGCTCAGCCATCCCCGACGCGCTCGACAGGGCGGACAGCGTGCACTGCCCGATGCTCTTCGAGTTCGGTGATGCGGACGGGTACATCAGCGCCGAACAACGCGAAGCGGTCAAGCTCGCGTTCGAGGGGCGCCCGCACACGGAATTCCATGTGCACAGCGGCGCAAACCACGCGTTCGACAACCATAACGCCGACATGTTTCATCATCCCGAGGCGGCAGCTCGTGCCTGGGATGAGACGTCCGCATTCCTCGGTCGCGAATTCCCCGTCTGACGAAGCTAGACGCCGAGGTGGCGGAGCAAGAAGTCGAACATCCGGGGATAGGCGTCGAGACGATTGACCCGTTTCGCGAGTCCGTGGCCCTCATCGTCGTAGATCAGCAGTTCGCTCTCGACGCCGCGCGCACGGAGCAACGCATGCAACTGACGCGCCTCGCCGACAGGAACGCGCGGGTCGTTGGCGCCGTGCACCAGCATCAGCGGCGCGCACATGTCGCCGACGCGCGTGATCGGCGACGCCTCGATGAGGAAGTCGCGGTCGGTGTCGAGGAACCCGTACTCCACCTCGCGGAACCGGCGTCTGTACGGTGAGGTGTTCTCGAGGAACGTCACCAGGCTGCTGATGCCGACGGTGGCGATACCCGCCGCCCACAGCTCGGGGGAGAACGCGAGTGCTGCAAGCGTCATGTAGCCGCCGTAGGAAGCACCGATGACGGCGACGCGGGTGGCATCGATGCCGCGCGCGGCAAGCGACCCGTGCAGCGAGCTGAGGTCGCGCACCGAGTTGAGTCGTAGGCGGCGATCATCGAGTGACGTGAAGCGACGGCCCCACCCCGCGGATCCGCGCACGTTGGGCGCGACCACGGCGATGCCGGCTGCCACGAGCCGGATGATGAACGGGTCGTAGCGGGGTACGAAGCGAGCCTCCGGACCACCATGCACCAGGACGACGGCCGGCGGGTTCGCCGTCGTGGGGCGATACAGGAAATACGTGAACTGCTCGCCGTCGAAGGATGCGACGCGATGCAGTTCCGGTGTGACCCCAAGCTCTGGTGTCACCACGCCGGAGTCCGGGATGAGCCGCGACGGCGCCGCGGTTCCCGCGGTGTCGATGCGCCACGGCGTCAGCGGGTTCCCCGTCGAGGTGAACGTCAGCAACGCAGTCGCTCCGTCATGCGACAGTGACGGCCGCGGGACCAGCGGTATCGCAAACCCCGCGCCGACATCGGGCAGCGACAGGTGGCGCGTCAGCGCAAACGATTCGGCGTCATGGAGTTGGAGCCGCGTCACCGCGTCTTCGGCATGGACGACGAGTGCCGTGCGGCCGTCGCCACTCAGGCTTGCCTCGCTGTCCCACGCGCCCTCGAGGACGTACGCCCACGACGCATCCTTGATGGTGTAGCGCGCGATCGCCGCTGTGTCGCGTCCTGCATCCGTGCTGAAGAGGAAACTCGACGAGTCGGGATACCACGACGTCGCATGTGCCGTGCCGGCCCCGGTCCGCTCGACAACGGTGCGCACATCGCCGGCGTGCAGGTCGATGAGCAGCAGGTCGCCGCTCAACGCCACCTCGCCGTCGAGACGGAAGACGGTCAGCCACCTTCCGTCAGGGGAGAACGACTCAACCATATTGGCGCCGCCCTCCAGCACGATGCGACTCGCCCCAGTCGCGAGGTCGAGTATGTGGACGTCGAAATCCACCCCGTTGCGACGCGTGGATGCGAAAGCGACGCTCTCTCCGTCACGGCTGACGTCGCCGAGGTCATGTTTCACACCCGGTTCAACAACGAGCTCGCTGAGGTCTCCGCTGCGCAGGTCGAGACGCCACAGCTGATAGTTCTCGTCGCCGCCGTGGTCAACGGCCACCACGGCGGCGTCCGTCCGGCCGATGTAGCGCGCCGCCGATATCGGCTCAGTGAGGAATGTCACCTGGTTCAGCTCGCCACCGGCGACCGGCAGCCGGTAGATCTGCATGCTGCCCGTGTCATCCCACCGAACGAGCAATTCGGCGCCGTCGGCCGAGACATCGGCGATGACGGCGCTACGCGCTTCCAGCAACCTGATCAACAGCTCATCCACCGTGCGACATCCTCGCACAGGAGTGCGAGGGTATCCTTGAGCGTGTCGTTTGAACGCTGTGAGTGGATAGCACGCATCTGAACTCCCTTGGCTGAGGCCGCCGCGCAACCGGGCTGGATACGGCGGCTCGCCGGATACACGCTGCGGCACCGCGGCGATGTCCTGCTCTCCCTCGGCGCGGCGATGCTGGGAAGCCTGTCGCAGACCGCGGTCCCGCTGGTCGCGCGCCAGATCGTCGACGGCGTCATCGTCGCGCACAACTCGCCGCTCTGGCCCTGGCTCGTGCTCCTCGTCGCGCTCGCCGGCGCGAGTTTCGGCTTCGCGTACATCCGGCGCTATCGGGGTGGGCGAATGGCCCTCGCGGTCCAGTACGACCTGCGCAATGCCATGCACGATCACCTCCAGGCGCTGGACTTCGACAACCTCAATCGGATGCCGACCGGTCAGCTCGTCGCGCGCGCGAACTCCGACTCGACGCTGATCCAGGGGCTGCTCGGGTTCTTCCCGATCATGAGCAGCAACCTCCTTCTGACCCTGCTCTCGCTCGTGGTGATGCTGTACCTGTCACCGCTGCTGGCGCTGGTCAGCGTCGTGATCGTGCCCTGCGTGCTCGTCGTCTCGTACCGCATGCGCTGGCGGATCTTTCCCGCCACGTGGGATGGGCAGCAACGCGAAGGCGACCTCGTCCAGATCGTGGATGAGGATCTCAACGGCGTTCGAGTCGTCAAGGCCTTCGGTCAGGAAGAGCGCGAACTGGAGCGCATCGCGGACGCGGCCAGGGTCCTCTACGGCTCGCAGATGCGCGCGGTCAGGCTCCAGTCACGATATCAGCCGCTGCTCGAAGCGATTCCGACCCTCGCGCAGGTTGCGATCCTCGCGCTCGGCGGATGGCTCGCGCTGCGTCACCAGATCACGCTCGGCACCTTCCTCGCGTTCTCGACATACGTGACTCAGCTGATCGCACCGGCGCGTCAGCTCGCCGGCATCCTCACCGTGGGCCAGCAGGCTCGCGCCGGCCTTGAACGCATCTTTCAGTTGCTGGACATGCCCGCAGCAATTGCCGACGCCGCGGATGCGATCGACCTTCCGACGCTGCGCGGTGAGGTCACCCTCGAGGACATCCACTTCCAGTACGGCAGCGGCGAGCCCGTGCTCGGCGGGATCACCCTGCACCTGGCGCCGGGAGAGCGCGTCGCGCTTGTCGGGCCGAGCGGTAGCGGCAAATCGACCCTGGCAATGCTCATCCCACGCTTCTACGATCCCATGGCTGGAACTGTCTGCGTCGACGGCATCGACGTGCGCCGCGCGCGGCTGCGCTCGTTGCGGCGGCAGATCGGCGTTGTGTTCGAGGAGAGCTTTCTCTTCTCCGACTCGGTGCGCGCGAACATCGCCTACGGACGGCCTGATGCCACCGACGCGCAGATCGAGGCAGCGGCGCGAGCAGCACAGGCGCACGAGTTCATCGAGGAACTGCCACGCGGCTACGACACCACGGTGGGGGAGCGTGGCCTGAGCCTCTCCGGTGGCCAGCGCCAGCGCATTGCGCTTGCGCGTGCGATCCTCTATGACCCGCGCGTACTCATCCTCGACGATGCGACGAGCTCCATTGACGCGAGGATCGAGGCTGCGGTGCACGACGCGCTGCGCGGAGTCCTCGCCGGCCGGACGACACTCCTCATCGCTCACCGTCGCTCGACACTGCATCTCGCGGATCGCATCGTCGTGCTCTCCGAGGGTGGGATCGTCGAGCAAGGCACGCATGATGAGCTCGTCGCGAGAAGCGCGCTGTACCGCACGTTGCTGTCAGGGCTCGACGAGGAAGAGGCCGAGCATATCGACTCGATCGAGGCGCTGGCGCGAATGACGGCGTCGGCGGGCGCGGATGGGACCACCGCGTCGGCGTGGGGCGGCGCCGGCCAACGCTCGGCGAGCATGGCCGGGGGTCGCAGCGTCGGCGCGCCCAGCATTGGCCCCGGTCTCGGCGGGAGCGGTGGTGGGTGGCGCCTCAACCTCGCACCGACGCCGGAGCTGCTCGCGCGCGTCGCACGACTCCGACCCGTGCGTGACGTCGCGACAGTCGACCTGGAACGTGAGTCCCGTCGCGACAGAGATTTCAGCCTGATGCGACTGCTCCGCGAGTTCCGGCGGCCATTGCTCTTCGGTCTCGTGCTCGTCGTCATCGACGGCCTCATGACGCTTGCGGGTCCGATCATGGTGCGCATCGGTATCGACAACGGCGTGTCGAAGGAATCGTCCACGGTCCTCTTCGCGGCCGCTGGCGTGTTCCTCGTCGCGACACTCGTCGATCTCGTCGACGAGATCGCAGAGACCTTCGTCACCGGTCGCGCGGCGCAACGAATCATGCTCTCGTTGCGCATCCGCATCTGGGCGCAGCTGCAACGCCTGTCGCTCGACTACTACGAGCGCGAGATGGCGGGCCGGATCATGACACGCATGACGACCGACGTCGATCAGTTCGAGTCACTCATCGAGAACGGACTGCTCTCAGCGCTCGTGTCGATCGTCACCTTCGTCGGTGTCGGCGTTGCCCTCGTCATCATCAACACCGACCTTGGGCTGTGCACGCTCTCGGTCGCGGTGCCACTCGCTCTTGCGACCGTCGTGTTCCGCAAGAAGGCGGCGCGTCTGTACAGCATGTCCCGCGAGCGGATCGCCATTGTCAACGCCGACTTCCAGGAGAGCCTGTCAGGCGTTCGTGAGGCGCAGGCGTTCGTCCACGAGGATGCCGCCAACGCGCAGTTCCACCGGCTCGGCCGCCGATACCTGGAGGCGCGAGTCGCGGCGCAGAGGCTCGTGGCGACGTACTTCCCATTCGTGCAGTTCATGTCCGCAGTCGCGGACGCGATCGTGCTCGGCATCGGTGCGCAGTTGATCGCGTCCGGGCAGCTGACGTCGGGCGCACTGATCGCGTTCCTCCTGTACATCGACCTGTTCTTCTCGCCGATTCAGCAGCTGTCGCAGGTGTTCGACGCGTGGCAGCAGACACGCGTTTCGGTCGGACGTATCGCCGAGCTCATGCAGCTCGACACGATCACCCCGAATCCCGAGATCCCGGAGCCGACCGGCCGTCTGCACGGCGACCTCGCGCTCACCAACGTCCACTTCTCCTATCCCATCGGGATCGGCGGTCAGGTGTGGTTCGGTGAAAGCGCTGGGCGCCACGGGCCGGCCGACGCTCGCGTGCCGCGTTCTCGTGACGCTGAATGGCGCAAGCAACCTGAGGCGCTCAGCGGTATCGACCTGCACGTGGCGGCGGGGGAGACGGTCGCGCTCGTCGGCGAGACGGGTGCAGGCAAATCGACGGTCATGAAGCTCCTCGCACGTTTCTACGATCCGGATGAGGGCAGCGTGCAAGTCGACGGCCACGACCTCCGGCACGTCGACCTCCGGTCGTTCCGGCGGCAGCTCGGCTACGTGCCGCAGGAGGCGTTCCTCTTCTCGGGGAGCATCCGGGACAACATCGCGTACGGACGGCCGGACGCGAGCGACGCACGCGTCGAAGCCGCGGCACGCGCCGTCGGCGCCCATGACTTCATCGCACGCCTGGCCGGTGGGTACCACCACGAGCTCTCCGAGCGAGGCCGGTCCCTGTCGTCGGGGCAACGCCAGCTCATCGCGCTGGCGCGCGCCGAGCTTGTCGATCCACCGCTCCTCCTCCTCGACGAGGCGACGTCGAACCTCGACCTCGTCACCGAGGCGCACGTCGCCGCGGCGATGCAGGAGGTGTCACAGGGGCGGACGACCGTCGTCATCGCGCACCGCCTGCAGACCGCACGATCGGCCGACCGGGTCATCGTCCTCCACGCCGGCCAGATCGTCGAGGTCGGATCACACGACGAGTTGCTCGCCCGAAGGGGTCGCTACGCGTCGATGTGGGAAGCGTTCGAGCTCGTCGGCCCACGCGCCGTCTGAAGACCGACGACGGTCCAGACGAGCGCGACCAGCTGCGGCGCGATGGTCGCGGGGTCGCCCTCAGGGCCGCTCAGCTCGTCGATGAACGCGAACCCGGTCAGGACGTGGACCAAGTGAACGATGTCGGGAGCACCGGCGCCCGGATGGCCGGCCGCCGCAACGCGGTCGAGGAGCACGCGGAGCCCCTGCAGGCGCCGGGGATTGCGATCGGCGTGCGCCCTGGCCCCCGGGCGCAGCACCGCCAGCGCGTTGAGGCGGCGCAGGACGAGGCGGTGTTTCGAGTAGAAACGGCAGAAGATCACGAGGAACTGTTCCAATGCGGCGAGCGGATCCGGGTCTGCGAACGCGTCGGGAAGCCGGATCAGGCCGCCTGACTCGGCGAGATCGTCGAACACCGCCTCAAGCAAGGCATCGCGACCACCGAACCGGTCGTAGATCGTCAGGCGTGCGACGCCCGCATCGCGCGCGACAGCGTCGAGCGTGAAGGGACTGCCGCTGACCAGCACGTGCCGAGCCGCGGTGAGGATGCGAGTGCGTGTCGCGTCGACGCCGGCGAGGCGGCGCTGCATCCGATAAGGGCGAGGGCTCACGCTTGCATTCTAGCTTACAGTGTGTATGCTGTAAATGATGGAACGGTACGACGACCTTTCAGGCAAGGTGGCCGTGGTCACCGGCGGATCCCGTGGCATCGGCGCTGCAACCGCCCGTGCGTTTGCCCGCAGCGGCGCTCTCGTCGCCGTCGTCGGCCGTGACCCGGAGGCGATCGCCACAACCGTGGGGTCGATCACCGCGCGGGGGACGAGAGCCATCGGCGTCGCGGCGGACTGCACGCGTGAGGAAGACATCGCAGAGCTCCGCCGCGCGGTTGAGCTGCAACTCGGTTCCGTCGACATCCTTGCGACGTTTGCCGGCGGCAACGGCATGCCCGTCCCGACCGATCGCGAGACGGGTGAGCACTGGCGCTCGGTACTCGAGAGCGAGCTCACCTCGACGTTTCTCACGATCTCCGCCTTTCTCCCAGGCATGATCGCACGGCACTCGGGCGCGATCGTGACGATGTCATCGGCGGCGGCGCGGCAAGCGGCCAAGTCCTCGGCAGCGTACGCGGCGGCCAAGGCGGGCGTGGTGGCGTTCACCCGTCACCTCGCCGGCGAGTTCGGGAAGGATGGCATCCGCGTCAACTGCCTTGCTCCCTCCGCCGTCGAGAACGATCGCATGCGCGCATGGGTGTCGGCGGCGGATCGCATCGCACTCGGCGCGACGTTCCCACTGGGCCGTATCGGTCAGCCGGACGATGTCGCAGCTGCTGCGCTGTTTCTCGCCTCGTCAGCGTCATCGTGGATCACCGGCGTGACCATCGACATTGCCGGCGGGAAGGTGATGGTATGAGCCTCTATTCGTTCGCGCTGTTCGTGCACCTCGTCGGCGCGCTCCTCCTGTTCACCGCGTTCACGTCGGAAGGGATCGCCCTCTTCCACCTGCGCCGCGGGACCACGAACGCTCAGGTACGTGAGTGGGAGGGCGTCGCGCGCCTGGCACGCATCTTCGGACCGGCGTCTGTCGTGACCATCCTCGTCTCCGGCCTCTACATGATGTTCAGCACCTGGGGATGGGTGCCGTGGATTGCGGTGGGATTGGTCGCCTGGGTCCTCGTTGCGGTTGCGGGTGCCGTCAACGGCATCCGACTCAGCCTTGCCGTGGGACAGACCGAGACGGATGCAGCCGCGCTCGAGCGCCTGTCGGCGCCGTCCTTCGTCATCTCCTGGGTGACGCGGCTGGCGAGCGGGATTGGCATCGTGTTCGTCATGACGAACAAGCCCGAGCTCCTGTGGTCAATTGTCGCCCTCGCTGTCGCGACGGCGCTTGGCGCCGCGGCCGGGATCCTTGTTGCTCGTCCGACGCCGCTGCACTAGACAACCGTCAAAAAGGGCGCACCACGGACCCAACGGCGACCGACCTCTTCAACGCCGACACCGACAACCATCGGATCCTCGTCGACAGGCTCTCATAATCGGCACGTGCGCTTCGGGGTCTTCCTGCCGCCGTTTGCGGAGTTCGCCGACCCGCGCAGGGTGATGGCGCTCGCGACGGCCGCCGAGGATGCCGGCTGGGATGGTTTCTTCCTCTGGGACCACATGCTGGCCCGACCGGGCGTGGCGGTCGCGGATGCGTGGGTGACCATGGCGGCGGTTGCGACAGCGACGAAGCGGATGCGCCTTGGCGCGCTGGTCACGCCGCTGCCCCGGCGCCGCCCGTGGGTGCTCGCGCGGCAGATGGCCACCCTGGACCAGCTATCGCGTGGTCGCCTCATCGCAGGAATCGGCCTCGGCGACGACGGCTGGAAGGAGTTCAGCGCCTTTGGGGACGAGACGTCTCCGGTGCTCCGAGGGGAGATGCTCGACGAGTCGCTCGAACTCCTCCAGCGCCTCCTCGGTGGGGAGGCGGTGCGCTTCGAGGGCAGGCACTATGCCGTGGCGACGACACCCTTTCTGCCCAGACCCCAGCAGCGCCCGCTGCCGATCTGGGGTGCGGTCCGCTGGCCGAACCGGAGACCACTGGTGCGGATCGCGCACCTCCAGGGGTGCTTTCCGATCTTCGCAAGCTCCGGCGCGCCATCGCCGCCGGCGCCCGACGACATCGTCGCGATTCGGAGCACGCTGGCGGAACTGGGAGGCGACCCCGACATCGACATCGCGATCCGCTACGCACTCTCGCTCGAGGATCCGGCGGCGATACCGGAGGCGGTTGTGTCTCTCGAAGAGGCCGGAGTGACGTGGATCCTCGAGGCGATCGCACCGGGCGAGCAGCCCGAGTCTGTCGAGCGAGTCGTACGCCACGGACCACCCACGCAGTCGCACCCGAGCCCTCCAGCAAGCGTTGACACTCCGCAAACGACGGAGTAGGTTCCGGACCACGCCCCGGGATCGATCGCTGGGTGCAGGTGAGGATGTGGCGAATGCGGGTTGATCGGGCGCCGTTTGCTGTCGGAGCACTGCTGGTGATCGGTGGGTGCGGCGGATCGACGAGCCCGACCCGAACCCCGGCACCCAGCGTCGCCGCCACTGCCGCCCCGACACCGGAACCGACGGCTGTGCCGCCGACGCCGACTCCCGCAAACGCCCGGGACCCCCTCGCGGTCGTTGCCGCTGCGACGTTCCCTCCCTGCCCCAATCCAGTTTGCGTCGGGCATGGCACCAACTACACGACATGCGACAGCGGCCTGACCGGCGCGACCCCGATCGCGGGCAGTCCGTTCGGTCTCTGCCCGTTCACGCAGCGGCTGCAACAGCAACTGACCAAGGACATCCAGGGAGGCGACGCCGGGGGTGGCCCTGCTGATGCGGTTGGAGGCGGTCAGGACCCCGAATGGCCGACCGAAACGATCACCGTCACCGCAACCGGAACCGGAACCGGTGGTGTTGCCGAGGTCACGTTCGTCGATGGAGCGAATACGTCCAAGACGGATCTGGTGATCGTCTCATTCGGTGGCACGCTGCTCGTCGACGATATCTACTGCGCAGGAACGAACCCCAGCACGACGGACGCGTATGCCTCAGGGTGGGATCTCCGTGCTGCATGCAACGCTTAACGGTGGGTCGTTGGGCTCGCCGGCGTGGCTGACGGGTTCCACGTCGGCTCGAGTCCGACCGCCGCGGCTCCAACGACCAGTGCGAGCAGCAGCGCCCACACCATGACGCGCTCCTGTCGTGTGGTCTTCGGTTGCTCGAGGCTTCGCGTCGACGCGCGAAAGGCCTTACGCGTGTACATCGCAAGGTGCACGACCACGACGACGGCGAGTGAGATCACCGAGCAGATGTGCACCGTCGCCCACGTCCCACGGTCGGTCCCAGTCGCCCAGAGCACGACGCCGCTGATCGTCGCGACGACAGCGCACACGGTCAGCGGCATCGCCATGATCCGCGGCAACAACCACGGTGGCCCGGCTGCGCGATACGGATCGCGGTCGAAGTAGTAGTTCACTGCTCGCCATCCCGTGCTGCCGAGCTTGACGAGCAGGATCGGGATGAGCGCGAACCCGAGACCGAAGTGCACGGCGCGCAACGGCGCGAATTCGAGACCCGTGAAATACAGGAGCACGAGCAAGAACACGATCACGAGCCCGGCGTGCGAGGTGAGGATCAGATTGCCGGCGACCGGGACGCTGCGTCGCGGATGGGGACCGTCCTCGAGGACGGTCAGGGCACGGCCGATCCGGCCCGGCTCGCCGGGAGGAGTCTCCGATGGCATGGGGTAGTCAGGCTACGCTTCGGTCAACCGGGCCCCGGTTCGCGACTGCGGTCATTACGCAGCCAGCCGCCCATCCGGGTGCGTTTGAACGAGGCGGACGCAACAGTACCCGGGCTTCGGTGCCAGCTCGGCGCGATGCGTGGTGTCACCGAGCCTCTCGAGGACGCCTTCGAGATACGCCTGGTTCATGGCACAGGTCCGCTGCTCCGATCGAACCGTGAGGGCGCGGAAGGGACAATTCCGCAACGCGATGTCCCCATCGGCCTCCACCTCCGGCTCGTAGCCGAGGGCGCCCAACGTCGAGTCGAGCGAGGGTGCGGGCACTCCGGCGGCGCGATCGTCTGCGACCGCGCGCCTACCCTGGGCGCGCGCGGCGTCGCGGACCGCGACCTCGGCCGCCGACGCTTCCAACGCGTCCAGGGCAGATGTCAGGATCTCGCCCGCAAGCATGTATCGCCGCGGTGGGATCGAGAGGTCGACGGCGAGTTCGGATGCGCGATAGAGCTTCGCAGGCCGCCCGGCGCCAGGGCCGGCCCGCTCATTGAGGCGCCGGAAGACAGGGGAGAGGAGGCCGGCATCGACGAGCTTGTCGAGGTGAAACACCGATGTGCCCCGCGGCGCTCGGACGGCCGTTGCCGCCTCGTCCCTGCTCACGTCGTGATCGGCACCGGCAACGTAGCGATACAGCGCCAGCCGCGTCGGGTCATCGAGCGCGGCGATGAGCGTCGCGACGCCCTCGTTCTCCTGCCGGCGATGGTCCACGTCCGCTCCTCTCACCCGAACGGGGGGAAGCTGGTACCGTTCTCTAAAAGCAGCATACCTTAGTTTTACTGACCACGATACAAGCGAGGTGTCCCGGTGTCGGAGCCCCTGATCGACCGCCTGGTTCGCAAGCAGAATTGGCTGGACGGCCTCGGCGACTTCATTCAGAAGGTCATCGGCGCCATCTACAAGGGCCTCGGCGTTCCCGGGCGGATGCTCCAGAACCTCCTGCACGGAACGACCCTCCTGGGTCACCCTCTGCATCCGGCGATGACCGACCTGCCGATCGGCGCATGGACCGTCGGTGTCGTCCTCGACTACCTGGCCATCTTCGGTCACGTCATTCCGGCAGCAGCTGGAGACATCGCGCTGCTCGTCGGCGTCATCGCGGGTGTGCTGGCGATCGTGACCGGCTACACGGACTTCCACGACACGTTCGGTCACGAGCGACGCCTCGCGCTGGCGCACGGGCTGACGATGACCACGGTTGCTGGCGTCGAGATCGTGTCGCTGGTCTTTCGCTGGGTGGGCGGTGCCGGGCTGCATCCGGCCGCGGTGGGACTCGCGACGGCGGGACTGATCCTCGTTCTGCTTGGCGGCTACATCGGTGGCCACGTCGTGTTCTCGATGGGAACCGCCGTGAATCGCAACGCCTTCTACGAAGGCGCGGAGGACTACGTCGACGTCGGGACCAGCGAGTTCTTTCCCGAGAACGAGCTTCGCCGCGTCATGGTCGAGGACCTGCCGGCGTTGCTCGTCCGTCAGCAGGGAGAGCTGTGCGCGATCGGCGCAGTCTGCTCACACGCGGGCGGTCCACTCGATGAGGGCACCCTCGAGAGGGGAAGGATCACATGCCCCTGGCATGGCTCGATCTTCGACGTGTGCACCGGTGCGGTGAAGGGCGGTCCTGCGACATTCTCGCAACCGCGGTTCGATGTCCGCGAGGCACACGGGCGTGTCTCCGTAAAGCCGTCGGTCCCGCTGCACTGAGGATCGATGGACACGCACATGCCGGCCCCGACCGGCAGCACTGCTCATGTGATGGCGCACACGTGGGAAGCGGTCACACCGCGGACCGTGAGCGCGGAGCAACTGCTTCGGTTCGAGGGATACATGGCCGAGATCTTCGAGGCGATGGGGATGACCATCGGCAACGTGTCGACACGCGACACGCCGCGCCGGTTCGTCCGAGCGCTCCTCGACGCCACCGACGGATACGAGGGCGACTCGAAGATCGTCAAGGCATTTCCGACCGAGTGCCACGGCGACCCGGATTGCCGCATCAGCCAGGTGGTCCAGGGTCCGATTCCATTCTTCGCTCTCTGCGAGCACCACTCCCTGCCCTTCTACGGCCGCGCGTACATCGGCTACATCGCGCACGAGCACATCCTGGGTCTCTCGAAGCTGACGCGACTGGTGCGGCTGTTCGCACGGCGTTTCACCGTCCAGGAGCGCATCGGTCAACAGCTTGCCGATGCGCTCGTGAGCATCCTCGAGCCGCACGGCGTTGCGGTGCACCTCGAGGCCGTCCATCTCTGCACACAGATGCGCGGGGTCCGTGAGACGGAGTCGACGACGCGCACCACGTACTGGCGTGGTCACTTCGATGGGGATCCCGCGCTCCGCGCCGAATTCCGATCCCTGTGCCGCCCGCACGCCGCGTAGGCGGGTCACGCTCACTCCGAGCCGGCGAACGCGTCGCTCCGGAGACCGATCGGCGCGATAGCATCACTGAGATGGGGCGCACACTCGCGCTTGTCCTTCGGCTCGCGTCCGTGCCGGTGGGGGTTGGGGTTGGTCTCTGGACCGCGCAGTTGACGCCGAGCCGATACCAGTGCCCATCTGACGCGCTCTGCGTGCTCATCAAACTGTATTTGAAGCCTACGTTCGCGACCTGGCAATGCATCCTGTTTGGCGCGGATGCCGCGGCCGTCCTGCTTCTGCTCTCCGTGGCGATGGCGCTACCGTCGTGGTCAACAGCGCTCAAGGCGTCGTCGGCGGCAGCTGCGGTGGCGGGGGCTGGCGTCGGCTTCTGGACGGCGCAACTCCAGTCGCTTCAATCTTGCCCGCCCTACATGCGCTGTCCTCCATCTGTCCTCTTGCTCCAGCGCCCGTTCACCGCCTGGCAATGCGCTCTGTTCGGCGCGGGTATAGCCGTCGTCGTGCTTCTACTGTCCTTCGCGGTGACGCGATCGCTCTCGGCAGGATCGCCCGAGGCAACCTGAAAGGCCCATCCCCAGACGGCGGCCCCAGGCGGCATTGCGGGAGCGCGATCACCCCGGCGCGTGTTCCTCGATGTACCGGTCGGGATCCTTGTCCTCGGTGCTGATCCCACGCCGTCCGGCGTGGTCGCGCTCGAAGGCGGCGAAGGCAGCAGCCACATCCGCCTGCTCGTCCGGCGACGCGAAGTCATCGAACTCACGGAGTGGTCCGGCTTCCTCTTCCTCCATGTGCTCGGTGTTGGCCTTGGTGGCAGCCTCGACTGCCTTCCACCAGGCCTCACCGCCGATGGCGTGCGCCTCGGAATCACGGATACCGTCGCGGATCTCGTTGTGGTCGCGGATCGCGTCCTGGGTGTCGTCGACCGAGTCCTTGTCATCCTTGAGGAGTCGCGGGTAGAAGAGCGTCTCCTCGGCGGCGGCATGAACCTCAAGACGGTCTGACAGCTCTTTCCAGAGCGCCGGCAAAGCGGCGTCATCGCCGCGGGCCTGCTGGAGCGCGGCAAACTTGCCGCGGAACCAGTCGTGGTCCAAGCGGATCAGGTCGGTGACGCGCGTATCGTCGGCCATGTCAACTCGCCAACGGTACCGCCTCCGGGGTGGCGTCCGGCAGGGCAGACTCTCGACGATGGATGTCATTGTGTCGACGCCAACGTCTGGCGATGCCGGCGACTTCATCGCGGCGGCTCGCGCGAGCCGTACGCTGCACCAGTCCTGGATCGAGGCGCCGGACTCGGAGGCCCGGTTCGCCGGCTTCCTGCTCCTGAGCGGACGGGACGACCACGTCGCCTATCTCCTGCGCCATACGTCGTGCGGCGAGCTTGTCGGCTACGCGAACGTCAGCAATATCGTGCGTGGCGCGTTCCAGTCGGCCTACCTGGGCTATGGCGCCTTCGCGTCTCATGCGGGGCGAGGGTTGATGACGCAGGGGCTCCGCCTCGTGATCGACACGGCATTCGGCGAGCTCGGCTTGCATCGCCTCGAGGCGAACATCCAGCCGGCCAACGCGCGCTCCCTTGCGCTCGTGCAGCGGCTCGGTTTCCAGAAGGAGGGCTACTCCCCTCGGTATCTCAGACTGGACGGGGACTGGCGCGACCACGAGCGCTGGGCGCTCAGCACCGAGAACTGGCCACGATCTCAGCTCGAGCGGCCGTGAGCGACGTGCTCCCGACGGCTAGAGAAAGCTCGCGCTGGTCGCCGGGCGCTGGCGGAAGAACCGGACGAGGCATTTGTCGCAGCGAAAGACCAGCCGCAGGCCCATACGTCCGAGCACCTGGGTGACGCGCGATCCGCACTGGGGGCAGGACGCGGCCTCCGTGAGATGTGACTCCAGCACCGGCTTCAGATCAAGCTCGACGGGGGTGTACTTGCGAGCCATCAGGTCAAACCTCCAGATATGCGAACGTTCGGCGGATTTAGTGATAGTTACTATATCATATTATCGGTCGGCTGCGCTGTGAGGTTCCGGGACCGGGCCTGCCAGGCTTCCAGACCCTCAACAGGAGCGAACATCAGATGACCGGCGCGGCCGTGCGTCCAGGCCATGGACGGGATCTCGACAAGCCGCTGTACACGATCGGCATCGCGGCCGACATCCTGGCCACCACGACCCGAACTCTCATGATGTACGAACACTTCGGGCTGGTCGTGCCACGGCGGTCGGGGAACAATCGGCGGCTGTTCTCTGAGCGGGATATCCTGTCAATCAGCGCCATCGAGCGACTGATGCAGGGCCGCGGGCTCAACCTGGCCGGAGCCCGATACGTCACCGAATGCCTCCAACTCCTCGATGCCAACGGGATCCCCCGTCCCGTCGGCCTGGCCGACGTCGACGTCAATCAATCACCTGGTGGTGGTCTGACACCTGGTGGTCTGAGACTGGATACATGAGCACGGAAATCCCCGACGAATCCGCGGTTCGCCCGCCCGGCAGTGACGCACCCGATGCCGACGAAGCCGCGGAGGCTGCTCAGGACGCGGTGGAGCCAGAGCGGCTCCTCCCGGGCGAGGACGAGCGCACCCCGCACATGGACGACGCGCAGCACTGGATGAAGGTCTACGGTGAATTGCTGGACTTCAAGCGCCGGCTGCTGATGGTCACCGACGAGCGCCTCGTGTCCATGGGTGATGCCGCGCGGGCTGAAGTCGAGGACACGGACCTGAAGATCCTCAGGGCCGAGGCCGACCGGCTCGAGCGTCGATTCGACTTCTGGACGGCACGCGCAGCGGCGATGCGGGAGCCGTCGAGCTAGGCAGCCCAGTGCTGGTGTAGCGTGTTATGATAGTGCGACTATCAAATAGCAGCTTTCCGGCCGCCGGAGTGCTGCCACGACGGAGGACGTCACATGTCTGGTGAACAGGATCAGGTCGTCGGCAAGGCGAAGGAACTGCAGGGCAAGGTCACCGGTGACGACGAGCGCGAGTCCGAGGGAAAGGCCCAGCAGGCTGCCGGCAACGTCGAACACGCGGTCGGCGGGGCGGCCGACAAGGTGAAGGGCGCAGCCGAGGGCGTCAAGAACGAAATCGATCGCAGATAAGCGATGCGGAGATCAAGCGTCTCGCTGATACCGATCATCTGGATCGTGATCGGGGTGGTCGTGGCTGCCACGCATCACTTCTTCGACCACGTCGGGACCATCGGGGCGATCCTGTCCGCTGTGCTTGCGGTGATTCTCTGGCCCCTCATCCTGCTCGGGGTGAAGCTCGCCATCGCCATCTGAGGTCGCTACGCGGCAGTCGCGAGCGCCTCGTCCACGAACTGCAGCAGCCGGCCCTTCGGCATGAGCCCGACGGCCTGCCGAAGCGGCTCGCCTGCCTTGAAGAGCAACATCGTCGGCAGCGACATGACTCCGAATCGGGCCTGCGTCGCCGCGTTCGCGTCCACATCGATGCTCACGACGAGCAGGGAACCGGCCCGCTCGGCGGCGATCTCCTCGAGGATCTGCACCAGCATCCGGCAGGGCGGGCACCAGGAGGCGCCGAACTCGACGAGCACGGGGATATCGGCTCCGAGCACGTCGATGTCGAAGCTACGGTCGTCAACTGGTTTGACCATCTGGGGTCTCCTGGTTACTGACGGGTGGTGACGGCTTTGTAGGCGGCGCAACTGGACGACGTGTGAGTCGCGGTGCGCGTGCGGGCGACGCGGCCGCGGGCGGGCGGCGGCGGATCGTGGTCCTCGGCGGCATAGCGGTCCCAGACGGACTGCCGCGACATGCCGAGGCGATCGGCGATGTCGCCCCAGCTCATCCCGTCGGCGCGGGCGGCCAGCACGGTGGACGCGCGCTTCGATCCGATCATCACCGCCAGCGATCGCAGAGCCAGCAAGCGGTCACCCGTCGGCAGCGCGTTCAGCGCCCCCTGAATGGATGCGACTGCGGAATCCGCGCCGGCAGTGGAGGCGAGGTAGGCCATATATGTCAACTATACCTGACATTAGCCCGCCCGCCTCAGGAAAAATGGGTTTCGGGGTCAGCCTTTAGATGGATTGCCCCAGGCGCGTGCGGATGCCCTGACCACCACCGGCGACCCCGGCGGGCCGGGCCGGCACCGCGTCCACATGCGCGCTGAGCCACTTGCCCGGGGCGAAGATGCCGATCGCGTCGCCCTCAGCCTTGTCCTTGACGATGAGATGGCCGTCGCTCACCTCGATGTGCCGTCCGCCCTGATACTGGTGTTTCTCGCCGGCGGGATCGATGACTATCACCATCGCAGGAGATTTCCTCAGGAACCGTGGGGGACGTCCGCTCGGCACCGAGGATAGCATCGGATCCCGCGCCGAAAACGCTTGTTACCACTCCACGTCAGTGGTCGCCCAGGTGGCTTCGCCGGTGCCGAGCGGCGTCACCGCTCCAGCCGGCGTGACAAGGTACGAGTGCGCAGCCGAGGGGTTGCCGAGGTCGACGCAGAGCAACGCGTCGTCAGGCAGCCAGGAGTCGGCCGCAAGATACGTGGGCGACTCGACCACCTTGGCCGTCCCCGTGGCGGTCGAGATGATGAACAGCTGATCAAAGCGCGCAGCGCTCGTTTTGCAGCCGGCGTCGACACTGATGTACTGCCCGTCGACCGAGAGGGCGAACCCCTCGAAGTCACCGACGGTTCCGTGACCCGCGCACAGCGATGGAAGCGACGCGGCGCTGAAATCTTGCGACGCACCGTCGGCTGCGACGAATCGCCACTTCGTGGTCGGCTTGGCGGGCTGCACGACGCACAGCATCGACCCATCGAGTGCCACCGCTGTGAGCCGGCATCCTGTCCCGAGCGCCGATTGAACGGGCGTCAACGTGGTGCTGCCGTCGCGCACGATGAAGGCGGCGGTGGTCCCGGTACCGGTATTGGGGCAACCGGTATCCTCGACCACCCAGAGGTCACCACCCGCCCATCCGCCGAGTGACCACGCCGTCGTCGCGCCGCCCGCCGGGAGAGCCGCGACGACCGCCGGTTGCGACGTCGGCGTCTGCATATCGAGCGTTCCGGTGCTGACGCCGTTGTTGCACGGGCTGGAGTAGGAGGTTCCGCTGAGCCATGCCCAGGCGTGGCCGTCGAGCGCTCCCGCCACCCCCGTCGAGGCCTCAGTTCCGGTGACCGGCTGGAGCGTCTGCAGGCTCCCGTCCGGCTGGATCGCCACGATCGAGGTTGGCGTGCTGTTGACGACTGGAGCAGCCAGGAAGGCGTTGCCGAACGGTGAGAACAGCTCGAAGGCCTTGGATGCCGGGAACGAGAAGGCTGTGGTGCCGTTCTCCTGCAGCAGGTCGAGCCCACCGCCGGCGCTCAACTCCGGAATGAGTGGACTCACGTCCAGCGAGGGGGGCGACGGCGATGGCGTCGGCGTTGCCGTGGCTGTCGGCGCTGGGGTTGCCGACGCGACGGCTGTCACCGAGGGGCGCACTGACGGCGATCCACATGCGGCCGCCACCAGTCCGAGGACGATGACGACCAGGACGCGCCGGGTCATGCCGGCAATACTACGTTCAATTTGCCGCTCCGCTGAAGTCCTGATCGGTATCGTCGCCAACTGGTTCACCACGTAAGCCCGCGGAGCAGGATCCCCAGCTCGCGGATGTCGCGAAGCGACCGTGGCCTCCGGAACGCCGGCCTCGGCCTCTGCAGCAGTCGGCGGGCGCGCGATGCTCGCGGGGTCGCTGGCTCCGTCGTCCGAGCGTTCCAAGCCAGCCGGGCTCGTCGCCTCGGGGAGCCAGGTCAGGTTCAACCTCGTGCTCAACCTGCGTGACGTAGCCGGCGCCTCCTTCGTCGTAAGCCGCCTCTGTTTCGACTCTCCACCTCGACGTGCTCTGCGCCATGATCAGCGCGTGGACCCCGACCGACGGCCGATCACGATTGTCACCGGTGGCGGTCGGGGCATCGGCGCGGCGACCGCCGTGCATCTTGCTCGCGGCGGCCACGATGTTGTGGTGAATTACCGCCGCAATCAGGAGGCAGCGGAGTGGGTGGTGCGTGAGGTCGAGACCGCCGGCGCTCGCGCCGTCGCCGTCCAGGCCGACGTCGCGGTGGAAACGGACGTCGAGCGTCTCTTCGCCATCGCGTGCGACGCACTCGGGCCGGTGACGGGTCTCGTCAACAACGCCGGCGCGACGCTGCATCTCGGTGACCTTGCGGAGACCCCGGTCGCCATCATCCGCGAGGTCATCGACGTCAACCTCACGGGCGTCATCCTGTGCGCGCGACGCGCGGCGCAGGTGATGTCCACGGGTCGCGGTGGTGCGGGAGGCGCGATCGTCAACATCTCATCGGCGGCGGCCACCATCGGCAGCGCACACGAGTACGTTCACTACGCGGCCGCCAAAGCAGGCGTCGACGCGCTGACCCTCGGACTGTCGAAGGAGCTCGCGACGCAGGGGATACGGGTGAATGCCGTCGCGCCGGGGATCGTGCGCACCGACATCCACACAGATGCCGGTGACGCCGGCCGTGCCGACCGGCTCGCGGGCCGCGTCCCGATCGGACGCCCTGGAGACGCGCACGAGATTGCGGCCGCGATCGTCTGGCTCCTCGGCGCTGAGGCGAGCTACGTGACGGGGGCGATCCTGCGCGTTGCCGGGGGGATGTAGCGGGGCCTACGCGGCCACGCTGTCCTCACGCGCACGGAATCGGAGGATGGCTGCGGAGATGTTCTCCTCGAGCATCTGATAGAAGAGCTGGCGCTGCGAGATGTCAATCGCGGCTTCAACCTCGACTCCCTGGGAGCGACGCGCGATCCACGGGGGCACGCTGTCGGCGACCATCTCCGCACCGACGCGGACGTGGACGCGGGACTCATCGTCCTCCGACATGTGCACCGTCACAGCGAGCACCGGACCGGTGTGCTCAACGATGCGCCAGCTCCGTTCCCACCGCGCCTGCCGCCGGTGGTCATGTTTGAGGCGGACGGCGTCGTCGACGATGACGCTCTCGCCGCGACGGACCGTACGGGCGAGCAGCGTGCGGATGTCCTTGTCGAGGTCGCGTGCGATCCAGTTGATGAGCGCGGGACCGCGATCCGAGAGATCGGGGAGGCCGCTCGGGTTCTTCGCGAGCTCGCCGATCGCCTGCACCGTGCCGGCGTGGCGACGGCAGTACGTGACCCCGCCGACGGAAATGCTGTGCGCTGCGCAGAACGCGGTCGGGCACGAACGCTCACGCCGATCCCGATAGGCACACGGCTTCGCGGTGATGCTCGTGCACCGACGCATCGAGCACTGGGTGGTGCCGGTTGCCACGGTTGCGATGAGTGCATCCTGCCTGCCGCGCCGAAGCAGGCTGCCGACACCGGGCACACCCTGATGCCATCGTCGCCCGGTCTCGCCGGCGCGAGTATCCATAGTCACCACGGTCGTTACCCCCAGGTCCCCATCTGGTGCGTACCTCTGGTGCACGCCTCTCTGGTGTCAATGGGAACGCACCGAGCGGGGCGACCGAGTGAGTGTGCGACGGTTTGCGAAGTGCCGTTACCCGCGAGTGACAGAGCGCGAAACGAGGCGCGTCAACTCGCATCCTCCTACCACCCCTGCAACGCACGGCGGCGGCCGCCTCGCCGATAATCGGACGCGGGAGGCCCATCCGCATCACGGAGTCGCAGCCATACCCGAGGCGGACTCATGACCGAGCCGATCGACGTCCGCGAGCGCCGGGCTCTCTGTGACCTCTTTGTCGAACTCGGTCCGGACGCGCCCACCCTGTGCGAGGGATGGACGACCGCCGACCTCGCTGCGCACCTGGTGCTCCGCGAGCACTTCCATCGCTGGTCCGATGCGCAGCGAGCCGCCGAGAAAGCCAAAGGCTACCCGGCGGTGATCGCCCGGCTGCGGGCAGGCGCACCGGCCGTACCGTGGCGTCTCCCGCGCGTTCGCAATGTCCTCAACGGTCTCGAGTACTTCATCCATCACGAGGACGCACGGCGTGCAAACGGCGGCGGTCCCAGGCCGCAGGCGGATGACCTGGAGGCGCTGTCCTGGCGGATGACCGGATACACGGCTCGGCGCATTGCCCGCCGCATCAAGCCGTTCGGACTTGCCCTCGCGCTGCCGGACGGCCGGCGGCGCACCTATGGTTCGGGACCGACGGCAACGCTGACCGGTACCGCCAGCGAGCTCGTGCTGTATCTGAGCGGCAGGCGCGCCACCGCTGACGTGACGCTCACCGGTGACCCCGAGGCGACGGCCGCGGTGGAGCGAGCCGACCTCACGGTGTGATGCTGTGGCCTTCGAACCGATACGCTCAACGAGATGACCATCACCACGACTCAGCTGGCCGACGCCGCTGAGATCTCGAGGCGCTGGATCCGATCGCGCGCGATCGCCGACGAAGTTCCGGGCATCTCGTTCGGGTTCAGCCACAACAACCGAGTCCTCCTCGCGGATGCACTCGGCTGCTCGGACGTTGCAGGGAACCGCCGCGCCACTGCGGCCGAGACAAGCTATCGATGCGCATCCATCACGAAGACGATGACCGCGACGCTGGTCATGCAGCAGGTCGAGGCGGGTCGCCTCCGGCTCGACGAGCCGATCACCACCTACCTCGAGTGGACGCGCAAGCTGCCGCACGCGAAAGACATCGATATCCGGCACCTGCTCATTCATGGCGGCGGCGTGATCCGCGACGGCTCGAACCACTGGGGTGACGAGGACTTCCCCGACCGTGACACGCTGCGTCAGGAGGTCCGCCAGCGGTTGACATTCGCGGAACCGTCGACGGGGTTCCGCTACTCCAACGTCGCATACGCACTCCTCGGAGAGGCACTCGAAGCCGTCACGTCCGCCCCGTTCGAGGCGTTGCTGCAGCGCGATATCCTGCGGCCGCTCGGGTTGGCCGGCAGCGCACCGTCACTGCTGCCGCGCGTGCGCAAGACGCTCGCCACCGGCTACTACTATCGCCGTCACGGCGAGCCGCTGCGCCCGACGCGCCACGCGGAGGCGCGCGCGTTTGCAGCCGCCGGAGGCCTCGTCTCGACGGTGCTGGACCTGCTTCGCTATCAGCAGGCCCATTTCCCCGGTGCCGGCGGGCTGGTCTCCGACCTGTCGCGCCGCGAGATGCAGCGCACGCAATGGCAGCGCACCGAGGAACCGAACCATGGGCTCGGCTGGATGATCTGGCACGTCGATGGGATCGGCATCCGCGGACACAGCGGGGGATACCCGGGGTTCGTGACCAAGATCGGCTTCTCGCCCGACCTGCGCATCGCGGCAGCTGTGCTCACCAACATCGCCGCACCCACGGCAGCGATTTCGCTCGATGTGTTCTTCCACACGGTGTCGTGGGTGAGCAGGCGGTGGGAGAGTGCGGCGGAAACCGCGCACGGCCACACGCGCACGAGTGTTGGCCGCTTCACCGGCCAGTATCGGGGCGACTCCGGGGAGTTCATCGTGGCGCGCATCAACCGTGCGCTGTACCTCGTCGACCCGACCGAGACGGCGCCGCTCGCCACAGCTGCGCGGCTCCGTCCGGACGGCGCGCGCCGCTTCACCATCGTCGAGGGTGACGACTACGGCCACTACGGCGAGGAGGTGAGCTTCTCCGTCAACACGGCCGGCAAGGCCACCGCGATCAAATACGGTCCGCACACGTTGCGCAGAGCCGACATCTAGCGACGGTCGGCGGCCGACACCAACTCGCGGAGGCGTCGCAGCCGGCTCTCTCGGTCGCGGACGAACCGCTCGATGCCTTCGACGATGTACGGCGTCGTCAGATGCGCCTCGTCCATGACCTCGTCGACTGAACCGCCGGTACGCCAGCGGTTGTCCCAGTCGGCGGCCATCGAGTACTCGGCGCCGAGGGGGCCGTCGACCCAGTCGCGCATCAGCTTGAAGGTGCGGTTCGTGATCGCCATCGAGTCGAGCCGGTCAGCAGGCCCGATGACATCGTCGCGGTAGGCGGCACGCTGCATGCGGAAGAGTTGCGGGCTGATCGCGGCAACGATCTTCACGTTGAGACGCCGAGCATCGAGCTCCGGGAGCGCCTTCACGAGATTCGCCGTCGATGTCGTGCCCTGGACGACCACCGTTCCCATCGGAGGGCTGCCGCTGCGGAACTGGCGGAGGACATAGGCGCCGCGAGCGGCCTCGAAGTGGCTCGGCATGCCGAGGGCTTCACGGTCGGGGAGGTCGATCGCGGGCCGCGTCAGGTGCAGCGCGACGATCGGCACGTCGGTTGCGAGCGCAGCCGCGAGCACGACGGGCACCTCGTTGAACTCCCACGGATGGAGGTCGATCACCTTGCCTTCGGGGAAGAGCTGGGTGACACCCGGCTCGTAGATGCCGAAATGCGTGCGCGAATCCTCTGCGGTCTCGGGACCCGAATGGCCAGCCACCCAGAGCACCTTGCCCACCTTGAGCTCGCAGTCCTGTGCGAGCTGGCTGAAGAGACGCATCTCGCCGTACTTGAGGTAGCTGAACGACCCGTATGTCGAGCAGGCGCCCCAGAAACCGTTGAAGTCGTTGAACGGATCGCGCGCCAGGTTCACGGTCGCGAGCCCCACGATCATCCCGGCGTTCGTGAACTCCGTGATCTCGGTTGGGAGCAGGGCTCCGCGCGGGTTCGTGTCGCGCTGATACCAACCGGTGCCTGGGAGGTCGCCGAAGTCCCGCGCGAAGCCGGCAAGGGCCGTGGAGTCAGCGAGGTCTGCGGACGCCGCGATGAACAACGGGCGACCGTAGTCGCGCTGGGCTGTCGCGTTCACCCACGACGCCCAGGCGCCGAATGCGGCTCGGTTCGGTTGCTTCTCGCCCGGCTTGCGAAACAGCTCCGGCGGGTAGTTGCGAAAGTCGGTGAGCCGTGGGTTGCTGAACACGTCAGCACCGCGACCGCCGATGGTCACGCCGCCGATCTCATCGGGAACCTGTGCCGCAAGGCTGATCAGCCGATCGGACACCGCGTCGACGACCGCGGGGTGATCGGCGAGCACCGCTGCCGCGCGGCGGAGGTTCTCCGCGGCCTGCTCGCGCACGGCGGCGGAGTCCGCCGGCGCCGGCTCGTCGACCCCGACGTAGTTCATGCCGTACTTTGTCATGAACTGCCGGCGCAACTCCCAGAATGGGGCGCTGTTCATTGCATGCGGTGAGCCGTGGCTCTTGCTGTCGTACTTGAGGTAGCCGCGGCCCTTTCGCGTGCGGAACCACGCGACGGATGGGACGCGGTCGCGATTCTCGCCGCGCGCTGCCTCGAGCACGGCCCTCGTCACCGGCGCCCACTCGCTGCCGTCCATCGTGCCGGTGACGCGCCAGTCGTAAGCGCCGAACCACGTCGAAGGCGTCCCCGGCACGACCGACGACGCGGGGAAATCATCGATGCCGTAATCGTTCCAGTCAACGAGAAAGACGAGATTCGAGAGGCCGAGTCCCCACGCCGCGTTGCGCGTCTCGTGACTCGCGCCCGCGGTGAGCCCGCCCTCACCCTCGACGACGAAGACGCGGACCTCGCCGGCGCCGGCCAGCTTGAGAGCGAGCGCTTCGCCCGCGGACGGCGGCATGCCGTGCCCCGACGGCCCGGTGTTGAACTTGAAGAAGAGCGTCTTCCCGGCCATCTCCGGGTGGCCGGCGAGACCTCCGCGGCGGCGGAGCATGAGCAGGTCCTCGAATGTCAGGGCCCATCTGCCGTTGTCAGGAAAGTTGAATGCGGGATCGGTGTCACGGGCGGCGCGAACCCGAAGCACCTCATTCAGTGCGGCGAGCGCCGCGTAGACGACGGGCGCGGTGTGTCCGGCCGAGAGGACAAATCGGTCGGCGAACGGGAGCCACGGCCGGCGGATGTCCCAGCGCATCGCGCCGGAGAGCATCGTCGCCAGCAGGAGATGCACCTTCGAGCGCGACCCGCCGGGATGGCCACTCTGCCGATAGTTGAGGGCGAGGTCGATGAACTCGTCGACGACATCCTTCACGACTTCCCAGTCGGCAAACGATGCCTCGGCGGTCGCGTACAGCTCGGGATCCACGCCCGGCAGGATAGCCCGGTCGCGAGGCCGTGAGCGGCCATCGCGTGCGCCTGACCCGTGCCGTTGGCGCGATCATGGGAGCCTGAAGCGACCACACGAGGAGCGGCGCATGACCACGACTGCATCCGTCGATACCTACCCCGCGATCCACGACGCTGCCGGCGGCTGCTCCGATGACCTCCTCACGACGTCGCGGGCCATCCACGCGCTGGCCGAGATCGGCTTCGAGGAAGTCGAGTCGTCGCGTCTGCTCAGCGGCGTGATCGAGCAGCATGGGTTTCAGGTGGAGCGTGGCGTCTCGGGCATGCCGACAGCTTTCGTCGCCAGACGGGGGCGCACGGGACCGCACGTGGCGTTCCTCTGTGAGTACGACGCACTGCGGGGCCTGGGCCACGCCTGCGGGCACAATCTCATCGCCACCTCGTCGGCCGGAGCGGGCATCGCCCTTGCGAAGTCGCTGGAGGGCCGCGGCGTTGAAGCGCGTGTGACCATCGTCGGAACTCCGGCGGAGGAGGGTGGCGGCGGCAAGATCCCGCTCTGCGCAGACGGCCTGTTCGACGACTGCGATGCGGTCCTCATCTTCCATCCATCGGATCGCACCGCCGCGATGCAGTACGCCCTGGCATGCACGCACTGGGAGTGGACCTTTCGCGGCAAGGCCGCGCACGCAGCCGGCAATCCCGACCACGGCATCAACGCGCTGGACGCATTCGTGCACGCGTACAACGGCATCGCGCTGTGGCGCCAGCAACTGCGCGACGACGCACGTGTGCACGGTTTCATCATCGAGGGCGGTACAGCGCCGAACATCATTCCGGAGCTGACCCGCGGCGAATTCCTGACACGGGCTCGCGACGGTGAGTACTTGCGCGGCATGAACGTTCGCTTTCGCGCGATCTTCGAAGCGGCTGCCAGCGCAACGGGGTGTGAGCTGCAGCTCGACGAGAAGGAGACGTACCTCGATCTACGCTCCAACGCCGTCCTGGCCGAACGAACCAGCGTGCACCTGGCCGATGTGGGCCTCAGGGAGGATGTCGTGGTGCCGTGGGCCCGAACGGGGTCCACCGACGTGGGCGACGTTTCCTACGCGGCTCCCACCCTGCATCCGGAGTTCGCGATCGCCGACGAGGGCATCGGACCGCACACGCACGCATTTCGTGAGGCCGCGATCACCCCGCGTGCAGAGCAGGCGATGCTGCAGGCCGCAGAGGTGCTTGCGCGCGTCGGCGCCGACGTGATCCTCGACGCCGATCTCCGCAAGCGTGTTCGCGATGCCTTCGCGGCGCAGCCGCAGCACCGTGAGGAGTGGACCGGCTCCGGCGCGTAGCGCCGTGTGGCTGCAGCCGTCAGTGCTCGTGGATCGTGGTGTACGCGAGCACGCCGCCGAACCCGACGAGCGCGGCACCCGCGACTCCGTCGGTGACGCGGACCGCGCGCACGCTCATCGAGCGTCGCGCGAGCGCGACGCCGGTGGCCAGCATCGTCACCCACGTCAGACTGCCGATCGCGACGCCGGCGACGAGCACGACCGCGGCACTCGTGGTGTGCACGAGTCCGGCGGTGCTGGCGGCGGCGAACATGGCTCCCCAGGAAACGATGGTGGAGGGGTTCGACGCGGTGCCACCAAGCGCAGTGAGAAATGCTCGCCTCGGTGTAGACGTCTCGAACGGCGTCTCACCGCCGACGCGCACGCGGACGGCACTGTACAGCGTGCACGCGCCGAGCCAGATCAGGACCGCGGCGCCGATGAGTCCGAGCGTCAGACGCACTGGCTGGATGTTGAGGAGGGGCGTGGCGCCACCCGCGCCTGCGGCGGCGTACAGCCCGTCGATGCAGGCGATGCCCGCGCCGATCGCGAGGCCCACCCTCCATCCGCTGCGCAGCGTCGAGCGAATGAGAAAGAGCGACATCGGGCCGAGTTGCAGGGCCACGAAGAAACCGAGCCCGAATCCGATCGCGGCGGCGTGCATCGCGTTCGACTCTACCCGAGGCGCGCGCGCCTGACGGACGTGGGCTACATTTCCTCGTCGAGACGCGCAAACGCGGCCCGGTGGGGCCTGCGGGGGTCCCGAGCCGGAGCGACCCGGACGACAACGTGGTAGGTGATGAGGGCGACAGCGACGTGCATGCTCATCAACACGAGCACTGCAAGCGGCGGCTGATGCCTCAGCAGCAACCAGACATCGGGGAGCAACAGGACAAGCGAGATGAGCACCGCGAGGCGGCTGAAGAGCCAGCGTGGCGCGGAACTGATTCTTGTGACGATCGGCCAGCCGGCGCACCCAACCACGACGCCGATGACGGTGAGCTTCGCGTACTCACCGAAAAGAAAATGTGGATATCCATTTGTCGACTGGAATATCGCTACCCCGACCTTCACGAGGAGAGCATCCGCCAGCAGCGAGCCGGCGATCGCCAGCACGGTTGCCACGACGACCCACTCGGGCCGGGGCTGGCGCGGCGATGGCGACCAATCCACGCGTGCAAGCGCGAGCGCACGATCGACAAGTGCGATATTCGTCGTCACGATGCGTGCTCACGGACGTATGCCATCACCGCAGCGTATCTCCGGGTTCCTTGCGGAACGGTGAAGGTCCATCGGTGAGAGTACGCTGCGTGGCATGGGTACTTCGGGTCCTGCCGCGGTGAAGTCCATCCATGCGCCTGCTCGTCGCCGAGGATGACGCCCAGCTCCGCGACGTGCTCATGCGGGGACTGAATCAGGCGGGGTACGCAGTGGACGCCGTGTCACGTGGCGACGACGCGTATGCGTCCCTCACTCGCGAGGCATATGACATCGCCGTCATCGACTGGCGGATGCCGGGAGGTGATGGGATCGAAGTCGTCGCGTCGCTGCGTGCACGTGGTCTCTCCGTGCCCGTGCTGATGCTGACTGCGCGCGACACGCCGCCAGACCGGATACGAGGTCTCGATGCAGGGTGCGACGACTATCTCGTCAAACCCTTCGATTTCGACGAGTTGCTCGCACGCCTGCGTGCGCTGCTACGGCGACCGGTCGCGGCGCTCGGCGTGCAGTTGCGCATCGGTGCGCTGATCATCGATCCCGCCGCAGTCTCGGCGTCGGTGAACGGCAGGTCCATTGCTCTGACGCCGACCGAGTACGCGATCGTCGAGCTCCTCGCGCGGCGCAGCCCGGCGGTGGTTCGCCGCGATGCCATCGCCAATCACGCGTGGCCCGACTCACTCGACGCCATCGGTTCGAACAACATCGATGTCCATATCGCACGGGCGCGGGCCAAGATCGTCGACGCCGGAGTCCGCATCGAGGCCGTCCGCCGCGTCGGATACCGGCTCGTGGAGCGGTGAGCGCGAGCTCCGGTATCGCCCGGAATGCTCTGCGTACCGCGTTGTTCGCGACAGCCGTCGTCGCTGGACTGATCCTGGTGCTCTGCATCGCGGTTGACGTCGTCGTGGCGCATACAGTGCGCGCGTCCGCAGAGAGGCGCCTTACGGCCGAGTTGCATCAGCTCATCCCCGGGTCCGGCGATCGCGCGCTCCTGGAGCCCGACCTCGATGATCCACTCCTCGTCTGGCGGCTCGACGATGCAGGGAACGTCGTCCAGTCGACACCCGGCGCTCCCGCGCTGTCGGAGCGTGCCAAGGCGGCAGCGGCGCCCGCCGAGACCTCGCTTGCGGGCAGCGACGTGCTGATCGCGGGAGCCTCCTTTCAAGGTGGAAGGCTGATCGGTGCCATCAGCCTTTCGGCCGAGTCGACGTCGTTCACCACGCTCCTCGTCACCGAGGCGGTGATCGGCCCAATTCTCCTGGTGCTCGTCTTCGCCGGCGCTTTCGTCGTCGGGAGGCAGGCGGCCGGACCAATCGAGCGCGTTCGGCGCAGGCAGCTCGAGTTCACCGCTGACGCATCGCACGAGCTGCGCACGCCGCTTGCCGTCATCGAGGCCGAGACATCACTCGCGCTTGCACATCTTGGCTCGGGCGATAAAGGCGCCGAGACGATCGATCGTGTCGCTGCGGAAACGCGACGCATGCGCACGATCGTCGAGGACCTTCTCTGGCTCTCGCGATTCGACTCGATGCCGCCCGACCCTGTTGCGGAGCCTGTTGATCTCGCAACAGCGGTCGATGTGAGCGTCAGTCGATTTGTTGCGATTGCGGACCGGCAGGGGATCCGCCTGGACAACGTCGCGGACCCCACCGACCCGGCGCTCGTGGACGCTCCGGCGGAGTACATCGATCGCCTCATCGGGGTCCTGCTCGACAACGCGTGTCGGTATACGCCGCGGGGCGGTCGGGTCAGCGTCGGTGTTGCGCGTGACCGGCAGCGCGTGCGCCTCCTGGTCACGGACACTGGTCCGGGTTTCCCGAAAGAGCGCCGCGACCGGATTTTCGACCGGTTTCACCGCGGAACGAATGAAGGTGACGGCGCCGGACTCGGTCTCGCGATCGCGAACGCGATCGTCGGAGCAACCCACGCGCGGTGGGAGATCGAAGACGTCCCGGGCGGCGGAACGTCAGTCGGGGTGGTCTGGCACGGTTCGCGCACCCGAGTCACCGATCGCGACGATGCTCAGCGCGCCACGAGGGCACGCGCCGACGGCTCGCCGAGCGAAGTCGATTAGCTCCGGGGACACGGCGCGTGGGTCGATGACGGGGTAGCCCCAGTCGTCCATCCGGATGCGTTCGGGGATGAGCTCGTCGCACATGCCGTGCGCCTTGCATTTGATCGGATCAACGCTCAGGCGCAACTTCACCACCAGCCGGCCTCGGACTCGGGAATGGGCAGCAGCGGAGGTTGGCCGCTATAGCGACACGCACCGTTACGCAGGTGGTGGCGCAGATCCGCCCCGAAGACCTGCAGGGCGCTCATGAGGAAACGCGCCGCCCCGTCAGGATGCTGGCACGCGCCGCGGCCGAGAACGTCGCCTGACCATCGCAAGAGCGTGTCGAGCGCCGCCGGCCGGGCGCGACCGGTCGCAACATGGTGAAACGTGTCGGCCAGCGCGGGGAGTCCGACGTGGCAGGGGCCGCACTGCCGCGCGCTCTCCGACGCGAGGTAGGTCAGCACCCGATCGGTCTCAACCACGCCGCAAGCGTTCACTGGGAGGAACGCGAGGATGCCGGCGCCGAGCGAGGCGCCTGCGGATCGAAGCGAATCGATGTCGATTGGAACGTTCATCACAGCGGCGGCGGTGACCCAGCGGCCGGAGTACCCACCGATCATGACTGCACTCGGCTCGCCGATAACCCCACCGGCACGTCCGGCAAGGTCGCCGACCGTGGCGGTCGCATCAGTCTCGAACACCCCCGGAGATGCCACGGCACCTGTGACCGAGACCAATGCCGTCCCAGGAGTGCGAGTGGTGCCGACCGAACGGAACCAACTCGCTCCGCGACGAGCGATGAGGGCCGCGTGTGCCAGGGTTTCCACGTTCTGCACGAGAGTCGGTATCCCGTCGACGCCGTTCTCGTACGGGCGCGGAGGCACGACGCGTGGTTTCGCCAGGCGCCCTGAGACGCGAGCGATGAGGGCGGTCTCCTCGCCCGCGACGTAGCGATTCGGCCCCGTTGCGACCTCGATGAAGACGCGCGTGTCCGCGACCTGCCGGCGTTCAGTGATTGCCGCCTGGAGCGTGCGGCGCATGTCGTCGTCGGCACGCGAGGTGTAGACGATTGCGCGCCGCGCTCCGAGTGTCTCGGCGGCGTGCTCGAGTCCGTCAAGCACCAGATGTGGCCGGAGCAACATCAACGTTCGATCCTTGTGGCTCGCCGGTTCGCGCTCTGCGGCGTTCGCGATCACGACCGCCCCGGCACCGTTGGCGTGCTGCATGACGGCGCGCCACTTGGTCCCGGTGGGGAACCCCGCGCCTCCGCGTCCACGCAGCCCACTCTCGTCGAGAGCCTCGATCAGTGTGCGAGGATCGACGACCGGACGCGGTCCGAACACGTCGACGTGCGCGTCCAGACTCTCCGGGGTGCGTGCGTCCGGGAGCAATCGCTGCATCGTGGTGATCGTCTGCATCAGGGTGTCACCGCGGCCCGGCGCGTCGTCATGGTGCCGTTGATCGCGGTGCCGTCGGACTGCAGTTGCAGGCTGACGAGCACCGTTCCGCATTGGGCGGTGATCGCACTTGTGCCGACCGATACAGGCGCGTTGCAGAGCGACGTCCCGGCCTGCGACAGCGAGAGCTGTCCTGAGCCGTCGGCCCTCGCGAGGACCACGACACTGAGCGTCGTATCGCGCGTGTCAACCATGGTGGCGGTGACGGTTGTCTGGGACTGTGCGAGCGATCCGCGGACGGCGTCATTGAGCCCGACTGTCAAGGCGTGGATCGGCGCCGGCGTGGAGCCCGTCGCGCGGGTCGAGGACCCGGCGAGCAGGTCGGCCGGCGTGCCGGCGGCCTTCGCCCAGCCCGGTTGCAGTGGACCGATCGCCATCCAGGCGATCAGGGCGGCGGTCCCTGTCAGCCCGGCGGCGATGCCGAGCCATCCGAGCGCCTTGAAGTGAGGTCCGATCTGGGTCAATCGCCACACGAGAGCGCCGATGACGACAGCCACGCAGACCGTCACCAGCAGGAGCGCCCACGCCGATTTCGTGTCACTTCCCGTGCCGATGCCGTGGATCACAGCGATCGGCCAGCTGATGTACGCCAGCAGGTGAACGATGCGCCACGTCCGCCAGCTCAAGCGGTGGCGCACAAAGCTCGTCGCGATGATCGCGATGAGCAACTCAATGCTCACCACACCGAGCCCGAGCCAGAGTGGGCGGTAGGAAGCGATGAATGGCACGACGGCGTCAAGGACCGAGAGCTTCGCGAAAGGATCAAGCACGGACGTGACGATGTGCACCAGCAGGAAGAGCACGACAAGCAGCGACAGGTCTCGGTGGACCGACTGCACGACGAACCTCGGCCATCCGCGTCCACTCCTGCGCATCGACGTCACAAGACCGATGGCAACCGTTGCGCTCAGGAGGACAAGCGCTGTGAAGCCGCTCGCGCGCGTCGCGTACCACATGGGCGTCGGCCCCAGAGCTGCCGCGATCACTGGACTGACGGGATCAGGACCCGCCGGACACCGCGATGGGGACGCCGCCGTTGCCCGCAAGCGGAAGGTTGCCCGGCGGTACGAAGTCCGGAGATGTCACCCCGGTCGTCGGCCCACCGGCATTCGTCTGCGTGGTCGCGGAGCCCGTCGCCGTGGACCGGCCCGGGGCGGTCGCTGCGGCGAGGAGTGCGATGGTCGTCGTGAGTCCCGCGGCCCCAACCCCGGCGTAGACGATGATCTTCCTTGCACGCGCAAGGCCCAGGTCTCTGCGAAGACGAGCCGAGTCCAGCTGCGAGTAACGGGGCATGTTCCCAAGGGTACGGCGACCACCCTTACGAAATGGTGAAGGTGCGCAGTCACCACCTTTCGGCGGTGACTGCACACCCTCAGGCGCGACTTAGGCTGCGCGAACCTGGGCGGCGCGGGGCCCCTTGTCGCTGCGCTCCACTTCAAAGCTCACGCGCTCGTCGGCGGCCAGTGTGTCGAAGTTCAACGAACTGTCGACGCCGCTGCGATGGAAGAAGTACTCCTGTCCATCCTCAGCGGAAATGAAGCCGAAGCCGCGATCGGCGACGACCTTCTTGATGGTACCAGTCACTCTGGTCTCTCCAATTCCTTCTCGAACGCAAGTTACAGACGCAGCGCGTCCGTTCGAGAAGGAATGACGACCACGAGCGATGCACCCCGTGAACTGAGGTGATGCTGACATCCTACCCCATTGTCCGAGTCGACAAACCTTCCGGTCACAATCCGAGCAATGGCCGGCGCGCCGTCCGTCATGGAATCGCCGCTCGTCCCCGAGCCTCGCATCGGTCGCGTTTTTCGCTCGCGGCGCACGATCCGGCTCGCCGACGTGGCAGTCGACGGCCGTCTCCGGCTCGATGCCCTGGCACGGTATATGCAGGACATCGCGTCTGATGATGTCGCGGACGCGGGAGCTGAGGACGAATTGCTCACCTGGGTCGTCCGGCGCACCGTGATCCAGGTCGAGCGGCCGTTCAGCGTTGATCGGGCCGTATCCCTGGCCACCTGGGCGAGTGGGTCCGGATCGCACTGGGCCGCACGACGCACGTCGATCACCGGCGATGCCGGAGGTCACGCGGAGGCGGAGAGCATCTGGGTGCTGCTCGATCGCGTGACCTCTCGTCCGGCGCGCCTTCCGACCGCCTTCGACGATCTGTACGGCGCATCCGGGCTCGGACGAAAGGTGTCGGCGAAGCTCGAACTCCCACCCGAGCCTGCGGCCGCGGCGATGCGGATTCGCTGGCCCATCCGGGTGTCCGACCTCGACACCCTCGGTCACGCGAACAACGCGGTCTACTGGGCGGCACTTGAGAGCGCACTGGCAACGGGCCCGGACAGCGGGGCCATCGGCGGGCGGGTGCGAGGGGTTCTCGAGTATCGCCGCCCGCTTGACCTGACCTCCGATCTGGAGCTTGCGATCGCTCGGGGTCACCCGGCGACGGCCGTCTGGTTCATCGACGGCGGCGACACCGCGGCATGCGCGGTGATCCGCCGGGTCGACTGAGCGCCCCTATGCCTGACGCAGGCCCAGGACGTTGCCGTCCGGGTCGCGAAACCAGGCGCTGCGCGCGGGACCGAGCTGGGCGATGTGCGCCGTCCGGGGTGTCCAGGCTGCTCGATCGCATGAGTGCGGCTGGGCTCGTGGCGCGCGAGCCCGATCCCGACGACGCGCGCTCCTCAGTGACCGTGGTCGCGCTGACCTTCTCCGCATCATGGAACGCTTGAGCGCGTCGGTGTCGGCGGAATCGCGATCGGGGCCGCGGGCTGCCCCATGACTGCAGGCGCGAGCGTCCCAGCAGGGGCTGACCGCGAAATGCCTCAGTCCGCCTCGGATTTACGCGCCCGGCTCGGCGCCACCCGCGACGGCTCGCCGGGCATCTTCGGGTACTGCGGCGGCCATGGCGCATCGGGGAGCCCCGCGGCGGTGTCCCGCTCGTGCAGCGCGTATACGGGCTCGAGCGATTGCGGTGCCGTCGACATCGCCATCCACGGATCGCCGTCGCGTGCCACCCGTGGAGGCACCGTCACGATGGTGAGCACGTTGGGGTCGATGCCCTCGAGCTCTTCCCACGCGAACGGTGTCGACACCTGTGCCCCCGGCCTCGCCCGCGCCGACCACGCACCGAAGATGGTCTTGTGCGGGGCGTTCTGGTTGAAGTCGACAAATACTCGCCTGCCGCGTTCCTCTTTCCACCACGCGCAGGTGATGAGGTCTGGACGCCGGCGTTCGAGCTCGCGCGCCACCGCGACAGCGGAGGAACGCACGTCGTACGACGTCCAGCGCGGCTGCAGCCGGACGTAGACGTGGATGCCGCGGTTGCCGGTGGTCTTGGGCAGACACACGACGCCGAGCTCGTCGAAGAGCGCGCGGACCTCGCGCGCCGCCTCCTGCACCATCGCGAAGGTGACACCGGGGCTCGGGTCGAGATCGATGCGGAGCTCGTCGGCGTGCTCGGGGTCGGAGGCGAGCGAGGGCCAGACGTGGAAGCCGAGGCAGCCCATGTTCACCGCCCAGAGCACGTGGGCAAGGTCGGCGGCGACGAGCGCACGTGACGTCGTGCCGTTGGGTGTGCTCACGATCGTCGTCTCGAGCCAGTCGGGTCGAGTATCGGGCACCCGCTTCTGGAAGAACGACGGACCGCTCGCCCCGTTGGGAAATCGCTGCAGCAGCACGGGGCGGCCGCCCATGGCTCGGAGCAGCGGCTCCTCGACGGACTGGTAGTAGCGGACGAGGTCGAGCTTGGTGTCGCCGCGCTCGTTGAAGTAGACCTTTCCCGGGTTGGTGATCTGCACGTCGCGACCCGATGCCTCGACCACCACGACGTCATCAGCCATCGCGGCCGAGCATAGACGCCTCGCGACGCGGTGGCGCGCCACAATCCTCTGCGCGAGGAGGCGCACACATTGGCTGACGATTCCCAGGACTTCGGAGGTCTCATCGACTTCCATCCGTATCGTGACCGTTTCGAGGCCCACCACCGAATCCCCACGGAGCCCCGCTCCCGAGCGAGCATCCTTGCCGAGCTCGGCGCGATGGCGGAGGAGGAGGACCGGATCGGGAATGCTGGGCGCGTCTCGGGATCGATCTATCACGGTGGGCGCGACCACTACCGCTTCCTGATCGAGGCCTACGGGCTCTTCGCGCATGCCAATGTCCTGCAGCGCGACATGTACCCGAGCGCCACCAAGCTCGAGGGCGAGATCGTGGCGATGACCGCGTCACTGCTCCACGGCGAGGCCATCCCGTCGCACCACCCCGGCGAGGAGGTCTGTGGGGTGGTCACCTTCGGCGGCACCGAGAGCCTGATCAACCCGATGCTCGTGTACCGCGAGCGCGGCAGGATCGAGAAGGAGATCACCGAGCCCGAGGTCATCATCCCGGTGACGGCGCACGTGGCGCTTCAGAAAGCTGCGTACATGCTTGGGATCAAGCTGATCAAGGCGCCCGTGGGCGAGGACTGGCGCGCCGACGTCGAGTGGATGCGCGACCACGTGACGTCGAACACCGTGGCGATCGTCGGCTCCGCCGGCAATTACCCGCACGGGCTCATCGATCCGATCGACGAGCTGTCGGCCCTGGCGCTCGAGTATGACCTCGGCCTCCACGTCGACGGCTGCATGGGCGGATTCATCCTCCCCTGGGCCGAGAAGCTCGGCTACCCGGTCCCGACCTTCGACTTCCGGCTGCCCGGCGTCACGAGCATCTCCGCCGACACCCACAAATTCGGATACGCGCTCAAAGGCACCTCGGTGCTTCTCTACCGGAACAGCGCGCTGCGCCACTACCAGTACTTCAGCTACCCCGACTGGCCGGGCGGCATCTACATGTCGCCGGGATTGTCGGGGAGCCGGTCCGGCGGCGTGGTTGCTGCAGCGTGGGCGGCGATGCTCAGCCTTGGCGAGCAGGGCTACATGGAGATCGCCGAGCGGATCTTCGAGACTGCGGCAACCATCCTCGAGGGCATCGCCGCGATCCCCGAATTGGAGGTATTCGGCGATCCCACGTTCATCATCGCGTTCCGCGGCCGCGGCATCGACATCTATCACGTCAACGACCACCTCATCAGCAAGGGCTGGCGGCTCAACGCCCTCCAGCTGCCGCCCGGGCTGCACTTCTGCGTGACTCGGCCGAATACCGCGGATGGGGTCGCCGATGCGTTCCTCGAGGACCTCCGCGGCGCCGTGGCATACGCGAAGACGCCTGGCCTGGGGCCGGCCACGAGCGGTGCGCTGTACGGCCTCGGTGGTTCGCCCGAGGGCAACGAGGCCCTGGATCTCCTGTTCGCCGCCGCGCTCGACGCCATGTATGACGTGGTCCCCTGAGGCGATGACCGGGCCCTGGATCCTCGCGGTCGACCTTGGGACCGGGGGACCGAAGACGGGCGCGATATCACTCGAGGGGGAGCTCCTGGCGGTCGCGCACCGCCGCGTCGAGACGGCGTACAGCGATGACGGCGGCGCGGTCCAGGACGCGAGCGCCTGGTGGCACGGAATTCGCGAAGGCGTCACGGATGTCCTCGCGAGCGGGGTGCCGCGAGACGGAGTGGTCGGCGTCGGGATCACCGGCCAGTGGGGCTCGACGGTGCCTGTCGATGCGAGTGGGGACGCGGTCGGACCGTGCCTCCTCTGGGCCGATACGCGCGGCGCCCCGCTCTCCTCGAAGCGCATGGGCGGCGCGGTCAGCATCGTCGGGTACTCGCCGGGCAACCTGGTGAGCTGGCTGCGCCTCACGGGAGGGGCACCGTCACCGCACGGGGCCGACCCGCTCGGTCACGCCCTGCATCTGCGCGAGCGCGAACCCGAGCTGTACGGACGCACTGCGACCCTCCTGGAGCCGCTGGACTACCTCGGAATGCGGTTCACCGGCCGCCGCGCCGCAACCCCGGCGTCGATGATCCTGTCGTGGCTCACCGACAACCGTCGCAGCGGCAGTCACGGCTACCGGCCGGCACTCGTGCGCCGTTCCGGCCGCGAGGCGGCCAAGCTCCCCGAGCTCCTGCCGACGGGCAGCATCCTCGGCGAGATCACGCCGGCCGTTGCGACGGAGCTTGGCCTGCCAAGCGGGGTTCCGGTGGTCGCCGGGATCCCGGACCTGCACACCGCCTACCTCGGATCGGGGGCAGTGGCGCCATATGCCGGGCACATGACGATCAGCACGACGTCGTGGATCGGCTGCGAGGTCCCGTTCAAGCGCACCGACGTGTTCCATCAGATCGCATCGGTCCCCGGGGTCCGTCCCGGCGGATATCTCGTCGCCAACAACCACGAGACTGCGGGACTCTGCCTGCAGTGGCTGCGTGATGCGGTCGGCGCGGGCGGCGACGGCGCGGCTCCAGCATCCGAGTACGCCCGGCTCACCACGCTTGCCGCGACAGCGCCAGCCGGGTCCGGCGGCGTGCTGTTCACACCCTGGCTCAACGGCGAGCGCAGCCCCGTTGAGGACAGGAACCTGCGCGCGGCCTTCCTCAACATCTCGATGACCACCGAGCGCCGCCATCTCGTCCGCGCCGTCCTGGAAGGGGTCGCGTTCAACGCCCGCTGGCTGCTCGACGCCGTCGAGCGGTTCACGAAGCGCCCCATGCCGGTGCTGCGAATCCTCGGGGGTGGCGCGATCTCCGACCTGTGGTGCCAGATCCACGCCGACATCCTCAACCGGCGCATCGAGCAGGTCGCCGATCCGATGTACGCGAACCTACGCGGCGCGGCATTCTTCGCGGCAATATCGCTTGGCCGGATGGACTTTGCGGACATTGCGGCGCGGGTGCGAGTCACTCGGACCTTCGATCCGGATCCGCCCGCACGGGCGGTGTACGAGCGGATGTATGGCGAGTATCGGCGCCTGTACCATCGGCTCCACGGGATGTACGCGAAGTTGAACGCGTGAGCACCGACACCGCGCGTGCGCCGGCGGTTCGCTGGGCGATCCTCGCGATCTACGCGCTGCTCGCCGCGTGCACGCAACTCCTCTGGTTGAGCTTTGCCGCGATCGACACCGAGACCGCGAAGGTGCTGCACACCGACGTCGGCACCGTCGGCGACCTCGCGGCGATCTTCCCGTTGGTCTACGTCGTGCTCGCGCTCCCGGTGGGCCGCCGCCTGGACTCGCACTTCACCCAGTCACTCGGGATCGGCGCGGTGCTCACCGGTGGCGGGGCATTGCTGCGTCTCATCGCCCCGGCATCGTTCTCGGTGCAGTTGGTCGGGCAGTTCGTCATCGCGGCTGGTCAGCCGTTCGTGCTCAACAGCATCACGAAAGTTGCCGCCCGTTACTTCCCGCGCTCCCAGCGCGCGACCGCGATCGCGGTGGGCAGCGTTGCGTTGTTTGCCGGCATCCTCGCGTCAGTGCTCATCGCGGGACCGCTGTTCAGCGCGGGCGGTCTTGGACTGGTGCTGACCATCGAGGCGATCCCATCAGTGATCGCCACCGTCCTCATGCTGTTGCTGCTGCGCGTTCCGGCCGCCTACACGGACGACGCGTCGACGTCGGTGAGCCTGCGCTGGCTTGTCAGAGATCGCTTCATGTGGCTGCTCGCCGGCCTCATTTTCATCGGCATGGGCGTGTACAACGCGGTGGCGACGTGGTTGCAGCCCGTGCTCGCGAAGTTCGGTGAGGGCGGGGCCGCGGGCAACCTCATCGCCGTGCTCACGACGGGCGGCATCCTCGGCGCCGCGGTGCTGCCGCCGCTGGTGGCCTCACGCGATCAGCGCCGTCCGATGCTGATCATCGCGCTCGTCTTCACCGCAGTCGCATTCGCGGCAACGGACCTGCGTCACGATGTCGTCTGGCTCACCATATGGCTGTTCGCCACCGGGTTCCTGCTGATGGCGTGCCTTCCGGTTGTGCTCGACTGGTCCGCCGTGCATGCCGGATCGGCTCGCGAAGGGGCGGCCGCCGGTTTCCTGCTCATGTCGGGCAACCTCGGCGGGGTCGTGCTCGTCCTGGTGATTCAGGCGGTGATGGGAAACGCGTACCTGGCACTGGCAACGCTCGCGACCATCGGTGTCCTGGGGCTGCCGCTCGCCATCGCGCTCCCCGGACGTGCCGCGGTCCGGTCGATCGCTCACGCGGTGCCGGACTAGGTCGTCAATCCCTCGCAGCCGTCCCGTCCCGGCGCCTGACCGCGAGCGCCGAGATCGCCTCGAGCAGGCATCGATGCGCGTTCTGTGCGGTGATCTCGGCCCAGTCGTAGGGCGGGGAGACCTCGACCACGTCCATGGCCACGACGTCGGTGCGCAGCACGATCTGACGGATGGCGCGAAGGAGGTCGACCGGTTGCATGCCGCCGGGCTCGGGCGTGCCAGTCCCGGGGGCGAAACCCGGATCGAGGACATCGATGTCAACGGAGACGTAGATGTGGGTTGGCCCGTCGAGCGCCTCAGCGATCGCGTCCTCGATGACGGGGGCGACGCCGCGATCACGGAGCTCGCCCATGAGATGCCAGCGCATGCCCTGCTCGCGCATCCAATCGAAGACGTCCTTGGGCGGCCAGTACCCGCGAAGGCCGACCTGTACGAAATTGCGTCCCGGCACGACCCCCGATTCGATCAGACGCCGCATCGGCGAACCGTGCGAGTACAGATTCCCGAACTGATGGTCCCCCGTGTCCGCGTGCGCATCGAAGTGCACGATGCCGAGGCTTCCCGGCGGGTATGCCGCGGCGACCGCGGTGGCTGACGGCCACGTGATGGAGTGATCTCCGCCGATCACCATCGGGACGATGCCTCGTTGCGCCACCTCGCCGACTCGTTCGCGGATCGCCGTGTGCGAGATCTCTGCCATGCCGGGCATGCACATCGCGTCGCCGTAGTCGACGACGCGGAGGATGTCGAGCGGCGCCACCTCGAGCTCGAGATGCCACTCAGCGGACTGATATGACGCGGTGCGGACGCTCCGGGGTCCGAATCGAGCACCCGGCCGGTACGTCACCCCGTCGTCCCAGGGGGCGCCGACGACAGCAATGTCCGGACGGACCTCGTCGAGCTGATCGGTTGTCGTCAGCTGCGGGACGCGGCAGAACGTCGTCGGCCCGAGGTACGCGGGCCCGTCGGCATATCGCTCCACGGTGGCCAAGCCTATTCCCCGCGCGGCGGTTCGGGGGGCTCTCGCATCGAGAGCCCGATTTCGGTACCGTCGGCGAGTGCACGCGGTCCAGTGCGATCTCAGGCAGGCAGCAGTGTGAGAACCCTCGCTGATTTCGAGGCCCTGAGCTTCGACTGCTACGGCACGCTGATCGACTGGGAAGCCGGCATCGGCGCTGCGCTCGCTCCCTGGGCTGCGCGCAACGGGATCCCACTCAGCAGGGACGCGTTGCTCGAGCGCTACGCGGTCGCGGAGGCACGTGAGGAGCAGGAGTCGCCGTTGTCGCTGTATCCCGAAATCCTTGCGGCAGCAATGCGAAACGTCGCCGCGGCCGTCGGGGCAGCGGCAACCGATCGCGATTGCGAACGATTTGCACGCTCGGTTCCGGAATGGCCGGCGTTTCCGGACTCGTCAGCGGCGCTCGCCCTGCTCGCGACGCGCTACAGGCTGATCATTCTTTCGAACGTCGATCGGGCGTCCTTCGCAGGCAGCAACGCGAGATTGAACGTCCGCTTCGACGCGATCGTCACCGCGGAAGATGCGGGCGCATACAAGCCGGCGGCGCGCAACTTCGAAGTCCTGCTCGATACGGCCGGCGAGCTGGGTGTCGAGCCTGGACGGTTGCTGCACGTTGCGCAGAGTCTCTTCCACGACCACATTCCGGCGCACCGGGCCGGCCTGCCGACGGTGTGGATCAACCGGCGCGACGGCCGTCCAGGGTGGGGCGCAACGCCGCCTCCGGAGCGGGAGGTTCGCCCGGATTGGACCTTCTCGTCGATGGCGGCGTTCGCGGCGGCCGCCGTCGGCTCACCGTGAGCAGGCTCGGTCCCGGCTTGTCCTCGGGTTCGGTGGATCGGACGAGAGCGCGCTCACAGGCGCGATTGGACGAACCGCCGGGGTGATCTGCGACAGCATCTGACGCCGGGCGTATCGTTGTCGCGTGCGGCGCGAACGCCTGCTGAACGGCGCCTGAACCGGAGGGACACCGGCATGCTTTCCTACGCGTCGGGAGCCAGCGCCCTGCCATTGCTCGGCGAGACGATCGGCGAGAACCTGCGTCGCACCGTCGAGGATCACGGGGATGCCGAGGCTCTCGTCGTGCCGCATCAGCGGTTTCGAGCGACCTACCGCCAGCTCTGGGAGCAGGTGTCACTCGTCGCGCGCGGGCTGCTCGCGCACGGCGTCACCAAGGGCGACCGGGTCGGTATTTGGGCGCCGAACCGGTTCGAGTGGGTGGTCGTCCAGTTCGCGACGGCCCGTATCGGCGCGATCCTCGTCAACATCAACCCCGCCTACCGCACGACCGAGCTCGAGTACGCGTTGCGACAATCCGGCGTGTCATTCCTGCTGCTCGCGCGCTCCTTCCGACAGTCCGACTATGTGGGAATGCTCGGCGCGGTGAAGGGCGCCTGTCCGGATCTCCGGGAGGGGCTTGTCCTCGAGGACGGATGGGAATCGCTGCTTCGTGACGCCGAGGCCGTGTCGGAGGACGCACTCGCCGCCGCAGAGGCGGGCCTGCAGTGTGACGACCCGATCAACATTCAGTACACCTCCGGCACCACGGGATTTCCGAAGGGCGCGACGCTGTCGCACCACAACATCCTCAACAACGGCTTCTTCATTGGCGAGGCGGTGCACTACACCGCCGCGGACCGTGTCTGCATTCCCGTGCCGTTCTATCACTGCTTCGGCATGGTGCTCGGCAACCTCGCATGCACCACGCACGGCGCCTGCATCGTCGTCCCGGCTGAGGCGTTCGAGCCCGGTATTGTGCTCCGTGTCACTGAGCAGGAACGCTGCACCTCGCTGTACGGCGTGCCGACCATGTTCATCGCTGAGCTCGATCACCCTGACTTTGCGAGCTTCGATTTCAGCCTGCTCCGCACGGGGATCATGGCGGGCTCGCCGTGTCCCGTGGAAGTGATGAAGAAGGTGCAATCGCGCATGAACATGCGCGAGGTGACCATCTGCTACGGGATGACCGAGACGTCGCCCGTGTCGACCCAGAGCGCGCTCGACGATCCACTCGAGAAACGCGTCGGCACCGTCGGCCGCGTGCATCCGCACGTCGAGGTGAAGATCGTCGATCCAGGCACGAACCACTGTGTCCCTCGCGGTGCTGCGGGGGAACTGTGCACCCGCGGGTACAGCGTCATGCTGGGGTACTGGGACAATCCCCACGCGACGGCCGAGGCAATCGACGGCGCGCGGTGGATGCACACCGGGGATCTTGCAACCATGGACGATGCGGGCTACGTGAATATCGTCGGCCGGATCAAGGACATGATCATCCGGGGCGGCGACAACATCTATCCTCGCGAGATCGAGGAGTACCTCTACGGTCATCCCGACGTCAGTGACGTGCAGGTGATCGGCGTGCCATCCGAGCGGTACGGTGAGGAGGTCATGGCCTGGGTCAAACCGAAAGAGGGTGCGGCGCTCACGGGTGAGATGCTCGAAGCCTTCTGCCGCAACCGGATCGCGAGCAACAAGATCCCTCGCTACTGGAAGATCGTCGATGGGTTTCCGATGACCGTCACCGGCAAGGTGCAGAAGTATCTGATGCGCGAGGTCGCCGTCGAGGAGCTCGGTTTGCGGACGGCGGCTGCGGTGAGAACGGCCTGAGCATCGGGCTGGCGCTCGCGGCGGCCGCGCTCTGGGGGAGTGGCGATTTTCTCGGCGGGCTCGCCAATCGGACCACGCCACTGCTGTCGGTGCTGGTGCTCTCGCAGGGTATCGGTCTCATCGGCATGCTGGTCGTTGCCGTCATCATCGGCGGGGCGCCGAGCGAAGCGGACCTCGGGTACGGCGCATTGGGCGGACTCGCCGGAGCTGCCGGCGTCGCCATGCTGTACCGCGGACTTGCGTCGGGGTCGATGTCGCTTGTCGCGCCGGTCACCGGGGTCGTTGCGGTCGTCGTCCCGGTCGTCGTCGGGGTCGGTGGGGGTGAGCGGCCGGCGGCGCTGCAGTATGCAGGGATCCTGCTTGCGGTGATCGCTGTAGCACTCCTCAGCGCTGGCGGGAGCAGGGGTGGGCGCATCGGTCGAACGACGCTGGTGCTGGCGGTCGGCGCGGGAATCGGGTTCGGGCTGTTCTACGTCGCGTTGGCACGGACGTCGACGGACGCGAACCTCTGGCCGCTGGTCACCGCACGAGCCGCGTCAGTGCTCGTCCTGGTGGCCGCGTCAGCCGGCGCGCGACGCGTGCCGACCTTCGGCCGCACCAACCCGTTGGTGATCATCGGTGCCGGTGTCTTCGATGTCACCGCCAACGCCCTGTACCTGCTGTCCGTCCACGGCGGGCTGCTGAGCATCGTGGCGGTGTTGGTGTCCCTGTACCCGGTGTCGACAGTCTTGTGCTCGATGATCGTCCTCGGAGAACGCCTCCGCGTTCCGCAGGTCGCCGCCGTCGGCATCGCATTCGCGGCGGTCGTGCTGATCACCGCCGGTTAGAGAGCGGAGATGTGCGATGTAGCCCGCGGTGTTGGCCCACGTCAGGGGTTTCTCTGCCTTCCCAGGGACTGTGCGATCCGGGTGCTGCGACATCACTCGAAACTGTTTGCACTTGCGGCTCGCTGTGGTGAGTTGCACGCGCGTGCCAATGCGGCTGACGCCGCCGAGGACGCACGGCTGATCGATGGAGTCGACGCCGAATTCGTGCGCGCCAGCGCAGCGCTCCTCAAGGAACTGGGGCCGGTTCAGCCCGCCAGCTGACGAGAGGCGGCTGTTCTCGGTCGCAGCGCGCTGAGAGCGGCGCGGTCGCTCAGGGCTGTCGCAACATCCTCGACGTCGCTCGCGATCGTCGGCCTGCCCAACCCGAAGCCCTGTCCGAGGCGTATGCCACTGGCCTTCATCCGGTCGGCGACGAACTCGTTCTCGACACCCTCGGCAATAACCACCGCACCGCTGACGCGCGCGAATGCCATCGTCGCGTCCATGGCGGCTCGGGAGCCGATGCGAGTTGACGTCATCGTGAGGCTTCGCCCCAGCTTCAGATACTCGCTCGACGATGCTGCGAGCAGCTCGAGCGTCGAGTGGCCTTCGCCGACGTCGTCGAGCGCGAAGCGGATGCCCTCGGAGCGGTAGGAGGCAAGGACGCGCGCGAGCGCCTCGTAGTCGCGAATCCGTTCGTGCTCGGTGATCTCGAGCACGACGGTGCTCGGATCGCGATCGACCGCTTTGAGCAGCAGCAACAGCTGGTCGACCCCGTGGACAGGGTCCAGCAACGCCGCCGCGCTGATGTTCAGGAAGAGCGGCACGTTCGCGGGAAGGCTCCTCGCCTCCTCGACGGCGAGCTTGCGGCACACCCAGTCGAGATCGCGGATCTGTCCACCGATGCGTGCCGCTTCAAACACCGCTTCCACCGAGTCCATGGCCGCGAACCCCTCGGGACGCGCGAGGGCCTCGTATCCCATCACCGCGCCGTCCGAGAGGTCGACGATCGGCTGGAACATGGTTGTGAGCGGACCCCCGTCGAGGATGCGGATGACCACGTCGGAGTAGGAACGCTCGGCGATGTCGCCCGCTTCGCCTCGTTCGTACGAGGACCCGGCAACCCGGTCGCCGCCGGCGCGCTTGGCGTTATACAGCGACTCGTCGGCACGCTGCCAGACGGAAACGGGATCGGAGCCCGCCGAGGCGGCGCTCCAGCCGACGGTGATGCGCACCGGACCGCTGGCGAGCTTGAGTGAGTGCATCGCGAGCCGCATGCGCTCGGCCACGAGGTTTGCGCCGAAAACGCCGACCTCCGGAAGGAGCGCCGCGAACTCGTCGCCGCCGACACGCGCCATGACGTCCCAGCCACGCACGAGCAGCCCCAAGGTGTGTCCGACGACGCGGAGGAGCGCGTCACCGGCCGAGTGGCCGTCCGTGTCATTGATCTCCTTGAGGCGATCGACGTCCAGCGACAGGATGGTGAACGGCAGTCGGGGGATCGTCCGGAGCGCGCGATCGAATTCCCGCCGATTCTTCAGCCCGGTGAGGGCATCCGTCGATGCGAGCGCCGAAAGCTCCATCGCCGCTTCGTGGATCGCTCCCTCTGCCCGGATGCGCTCGACGAATCGCCCCATGTGGTGACAGATCGTCGGGATGGTGTCGATCACGCTGCTGTGTGGACGCGCGGTGGCCTCGCGGAACAGGGCGAGGACGCCGATGACGCCGGTCCTGGCTCGGATCGGGAACGTCAGAGCACCGTGGATGTCGGCGGCGGAAGCTGCATCCGCCCGACCACCCCAGCCATCAGCGACCGATACGCCTGATCCTCCGCGGCCGGTGCGCACCACCTGGCTCACCATGGCCGGCCCGGGTCCGAGACCGAGGGCGCGGCCCTGTGCTTCGAACGCCACCATCACAGGTGAGCCATCTGAGGACGCGTATCGGAGGGCGACGTCGCGCGCCTCTCCCGCCCGCAGCCATATCTCGCCGGCCACGCCGTCCGTCGCCGCGGTCACGAGCCCGAGGCATTGCTGCAGGGTGGCGTCGATGTCATCCGACTCGTTGAAGAGCGACAGCGTCGCGATGAGCAATGAGTCGGCACTCGTAACGGCTGCCACCGGCTTGTCGATCTTGCGACCGACAATTACATGCACGTGCCCACGCCCCCCGTCGCGGATGCCCTCGCGAGGCGGCGACACGGGCGCTCGATCCGAGAGCGGAACTGACACGTCGGGGGATTCCCTTCAGGTTGGAGCGAGCAGGAGGCCCCCCTGCGGTAAGCGTGGTGCAGTCCGAACGTGCGGTCTGTTCGCTGACGCACTTACCCGTCTGTCCGTACAGCTTTGTTTCGGCCGGCACGGCGCGTCGTTCAATCCCCGGGCTTGTGTTTCCCATGTCGCTCCGGTTGCGCAAGTCGCTATCCGGCGGGCCGACCAGGCAGTACGATGACGCTATGGATGAGATCTGCGAGGCAGCGGCCATTCGCTGCGACGCGGCGCTTGCGTCGGTGTTCGGGGTGCTTGGCAAGCGCTGGACAGGCCTCGTCATCGGGGTGCTCCTCGAACGTCCGGCACGTTTTGCCGAGATCGCCCGCGCAATCCCCGGGATCACCGAGAGCATGCTTTCGGCGCGGCTGTCCGAACTCAAGGATGCCGGCCTGGTCACCCGGGAGGTGCTCGAAGGACCACCGATCGCGTCGCTCTACAGGCTGACGCCGAGAGGTGAAGCGTTGCGGCCGGCGCTCGTCGCGCTCGGCGACTGGGCCCACGTCCATCTCGGGGCGGAGGTCGCTTCGCGCTGAGCCCGCCTGCTGTGACCTCTGGCGCCGAGGGCCGCATCGTGGCCGACGGCCTCACCAAGGTATTCGGTCAGGTGAAGGCGGTCGAAGATCTGAGCTTCACCGTGGAGCCAGGGTCGGTCACCGGCTTCCTCGGTCCCAACGGCGCTGGCAAGACGACGACGCTCCGGATGATCCTCGGGCTCGCGACACCCACCGCCGGAAAGGGGACGATCAATGGCGTCGCCTACGCTCACCTTCCGGCGCCGGGCCGGACGGTCGGCGCCGTGCTCGAGGCGACGAGCTTCTACCCGGGTCGCTCCGCCCGCAACCACCTCCGGGTCTTCTGCGCGGCAGCCGGTATCCCTGACAAACGCGCCGATGAGGTGCTCGAGCTGGTCGGGCTCACCCAGGCCGGCAAGTACGCGGTTCGCGATTTCTCGCTCGGGATGCGCCAGCGTCTCGGCCTCGCCACCGCGCTGATCGGCAATCCCCGGGTGCTGCTCCTCGATGAGCCGGCCAACGGCCTCGATCCCGAGGGAATCGTCTGGCTTCGTGGGCTGCTCCGCCATTTCGCGGACGTCGACGGCCGCTCCGTCCTCATCTCCAGCCATGTCCTGTCGGAGGTGGAGCAGACCGTCGACCGCGTGGTGATCATCGCCAAGGGCCGCCTCATCTACGCGGGACGGCTTGACGATCTCGAGGGTGCCAGTACCGGCGTTGTCGTCCGCACGCCGACACCGGACGCGCTCGGTGCTGCCCTCGCCTCGCTCCACGCGACGCTGAAGCAGCGCGAGGATGGTGCCGTCGCCGTCGGCGGCGCGGGCGTGACGCTCGAAGCAGTCGGCCACGCGGCCTGGGACGCGCATGTCGAGATTCATGAGCTGCGCACCGGCAGCTCGACCCTCGAGGAGACATTCCTCCGCCTCACGTCCGACATCCCGGACCTGCCGAGACCCGAACCGTGACCCGGCTTCTGCGCGCCGAATGGCGCAAGGTGACGAGCATCAAGCTCGGGTGGGGCATGCTCCTCGGGGCGATGGCATTGGCCGCGCTCGGCGTGGTGGCGCAGATCGCCAGCAACGGGGTCCGCGGAGGTGTGCAACTCCCGCTGAGCGATGCATCCGTGCAGAAGTCGATCGCGGCGTCCGCGAGCAGCGCCTACCTGTTCTCGATCGTGGTTGGGATCATCCTGATCACCACCGAGTTTCGCCACTTCACGTCACGTCCGACCTTCCTCATCGAACCGCGACGCGGCCTCGTGATCGTGGCCAAGATGCTCGTTGCCGCGCTCATCGGGATCATCTACGGCATCGTGTGCGCGCTGTTGACGGCCGCGATCATGATCCCGTGGCTGGGCGCCAAGGGCGACACCATCCACTGGATCGATGGCGGCGTTCTCGAGTCACTGCTCAGCGCGATCGTGGTCATCGCGATCTTCGCCGTCGTCGGGATCGGTCTCGGGGTGCTCATTCGCAATCAGATCACCGCCGTGATCGGAGCGCTTGCGTACCTCTTCGTCCTCGAGCCGCTCGTTTCGATCGTCCCGTTGGTCAAGGAGATCTACCCCTACCTCCCCGGCGCCGCGGCCAGCGCGATCACGGGCGCCGGGCGCTCCGGTTCGTCGTTGCTCGTCCCCTGGGCCGGCGGCGTCGTGTTGCTCGGGTGGGGGCTGCTCTTCGCCGCGTCCGGATGGATCTTCACGATCCGCCGCGACATCCCCTGAGGGTCAGTTCCCGGCGACGAGCTTCGTGGGCCTTCGCGGAGGGCGGCGGCGTGGCAACGTGATGATCTTGGCGCTGTCGGCCGGCGGCAACGCTCGCACCGACCGGTCACGACCTTCGTGTTTGGCGGCATACATGGCGCGGTCCGCGGCGCCGAGCAACTGGTCCAGATCTCGGCCGTGATCGGGATATGTCGCCACGCCGACGGACGCTGTGAGCTGGTCGAGACTGCATCCGTCCGGCACCGCGACGTCGCGCACTGCGGCGCGGACCGCCTGGGCGACGTGCAGGGCGGCGTCGGCACTGCATTCGTGGAGCAGGATGACGAACTCCTCGCCGCCGAGGCGGACGACGGCGTCCGCGCCGCGGACGGTGGTCCGGAGCTGCGTCGCGACACGCTGCAGGAGCAGGTCGCCGATGGCGTGACCGCTGCTGTCGTTGACCGCCTTGAAATGATCGAGGTCGATGAGCAGCAGCGAAAGCGGCTTGGACTCACGCTCCGCGCGCGCAAGGTCCCGCTCGCCTGTGTCGCGTAGCCAGCGGCTGTTGTAGAGGCGCGTGAGCGGATCGGTCATGGCGGCGTTGACGAGCTCGCCGTAGAGCTGCGCGTTGCGCCAGGCGGACGCGGCGACGTGCGCAAACAGTGACGCCGCCTCGAGCTCGCGATCGCTGAACTGTCCCACTCCAAGCCGCCAGCAGTTGATGATCCCGAGCTTGTGCTCGGTCGCCACGAGCGGGACGAGCAGCAACGACTCCTCGACATATGCTGTGCCGGGGATCTGACGCGCGAGTGGATGCTTCGATGTGTCGGGGATGTTCTGGGGCGTTCCCTTTGCGAACGCCCAGCCGGTGATGCCCGCGTCGAGCGACATGCTGTCGGCGAGGATCTCGTCAGCGTCAACGCCCGTTGCGAGGACGGGAACGAGGCGGAACGTCTCGTAGTCGGCAACGAAAATCGCCATCTCCGTCACCTGCACGACCCGACTCATCTGGTCGGCCATGACGCCGAGGATGCGCATCGGATCGTGCTCGCTCTGCAGAGCGAGTGCGGCGTCGCTCAGTGCGCGCGCAAGCCCCCGTTTGCCGTGATTCGATCGACTAGGGACGGCGTGCAACCCCTCGGGCTCGGGTGAATCGCTCAGGCCGACGCGCGTCGGCGACACCGGGCGGCGCGCAAACCACGTCGGATCGACGACCTCCTCGTTGTTGCCTTCGAGCTGGTGCATCAGCACCGGTCGGCCGAGCAGCCAGCCCTGTCCAAATTGCACGCCGAGCGACTGGAGCGTCTCACGCTCGCGAACCGTCTCGATGCCCTCAGCGATGACGCGGGCTCCGATATGGCCGCTGAACGACAGCAGTGCGACGACGAGCGCGCGTCGCGCACGGTCGGCGTCAACCGCCTGGATGAGCGAGCGATCGACCTTGATGAATTCAGGTCGCAACTCAGCGATGACGCGCATGCTCGCGTGCCCCGCGCCGGCGTCGTCGACGGCGATGCGGAACCCTCGGGCGCGCAGCTCGGCGGCGATCCGCTGCAGCAGCGCAAGGTCCGGAACCGGCTCGCGTTCGCTGAACTCGAGGACAATCGATGCGGGGTCGACACGCGCATCATGCACCGCCTTGTCGAGGGCCGCGACACCCCGCTGATCGACGAGCGTGCCGATGAGCACGTTGACGAAGAGATCCGCCTCGCCGATGTTCGATGCCGCGCGCAGTGCCGCGCTGACGCACGCGAGGTCAACCGCGCTCTGCATGTTCAGGGATGCCGCCGACGCGAAGAGCTCGTCCGGCGTGCGAACACGAGGGAGTGGTGGGTAGCGGGCCAGCGCCTCGTAGCCGATGACGGTGTCATTGACGAGCCGGACGATCGGCTGCAGCGCCGCGACGATCTTGCCCCCGCAGAGGAGCGAGTCGATGATGCCGCGAAGCTCCGGGTCCGGGGCCGCCGATGGCTGCGCCTCGAAACGCCCGATCGCGGGCTGTGCCTCCGTCGACCAGGCCGAGGCGAGCATTGCCGCCACGACCTCCAGGGTCGGGCCGAGTTCGGGACTGCAGCCGGGACCCCAAACGCTGAGGACTGCGACGACGCGGTCGCGGCAGGTGACGGGCACGGCAAGCACCGAGCGCTCGTCGGCGGCATTCGGGAGGGCCTTGGCCAGCGCGGAGTCCGTGGTGAGCCGGCGCAGGGTGGCGGCAGCATCCGCCGACCCGTAGTACAGCTTGCGCAGGCGCACGGGCTGGCGAAGGGACTCCACGCCGTCAAGCGGAATGCGCATCCCGACGACGCTGGCCGTCATCTGGGCCGAGAGACGCCCATTGAGGCTCGACGGCGAATGCATTGCCGTGACCACCGCGATGTCCGACTCGACGGAGCTGACGATCGCTGCGACGTCGAGTGCCGCAAGAGTCGTCACAACTTCCGTCGCTGCTTCCTCAGGACCACGGGTCCGCGGGAGGCGGTGCCCAAGTTGCGTGAGAACGTCGAGGCGCAGATCCGGGGCAGGTGGAAGCACCCGACGAGTGTGCTGTCTCGCGCGCGTTTCGTTGACAACGGAATGGTCGCTTTCCGGCGGAGGATCGCCATATCCATCCAGCGTTGGCGACCGCTTGACAGCGGCATCCGTAAGTAGTAGCTTACGGTAAGTGATGACGAACCGATCGCAGGTGCTCGATGCGCTCGGTGATCCAACTCGGCGCGGCATCTTCGAAGCGCTCGCAGAGGGTCCAATGCCCGTCGGCGTCCTCGCAAACCGGCTCCCGATCAGCCGCCCCGCGGTCTCCCAGCATCTCCGCGTCCTGAAGGCGGCTGGTCTTGTGCTTGACCGGCCGTCGGGCACCCGCCGGCTCTATGAGATCGATCCCGCGGGGATCGGCGCGCTCCAGGCCTGGCTCGCGTCGCTCTGGACACCGGCGTTACTCGATCAGCATCGACACGTCGAGGCGGAGACCGAGTTACAGCGTGCCCGGGACTTCTATCGTTCCGCCGGCGCGACGCGATATGTCCGCGAAGGCGAGGCAATGCGGATCACCCGCGTCGCGTCCTCCGGGTCGTGAGTCGACCGCCGACGACCGAGGAGACTCGTGCTTTGCTGGGCGAGAAGCGCGCGGAGATTGTCGCGAAGGTCGAGCAACTCGGGATGCATGACCCGGCAGAGATCGCAAATCTCGGGTTCGGCAAGCGTATCGGTGACGCCACGAGTTATGCCGTGGAGCGAATGACCGACGCGTACCAGGCGCGCACGATCTATGCGACCGTCGCGGAGATCGACCAGGCACTGGAGCGGGTCGACGCCGGCACGTACGGACTTTGTGTCGTCTGTGGCAACGACATTCCCGACGAGCGATTGGCCCTCGTGCCGTGGGCGGCGCAGTGCATGCCGTGCAGCGCGAGGCGTGGGAAATCGCGCGTCGTGCGCTGAGCTCAGCTGGCGCCGGACACCGACGGTGCGATCTCGCCGCGCCCGGCCTGCTGGAGATCCTCCGGCAGCGACACGTGCAGCCTCTGCGCAAGCACCTCGAGCTGCACGCGCCACTCGATGATCGCGGCGCGTTGATCGGATTGCGTGTTTGGCAGGCTGTCGAAGTTGTCCTCGGCGAGCCCGTTCACGAGCGCATTCAAATACGAGTCCTCGAGGATGAACGTGTGCGCATACGGCGCGTTGATCGCCGCCAGCGCCGGATCCGCGAGCTGCAATGCGTTGGCCTCCACGGTAAACGTGGCGAAGGACTGTTCGAGTGCCCCCATTTGCGCGGACGCCTCCGCATCGGTGAGCTTCTTGCTCTTGAACCCTTCGATGATGGGGTCGGCATTGTTGAGGAGCGCGTTGACGCCCAGCCGGATCGGCTCGATCGTCGCGAGGTACGACTTGAGCTCAGAGGCGGTGGTGGCCGGCCGCGCTGTGGCGACGCTCGATTGACCACACGCCGAAAGGGCAAGTCCCACAAGCGCGATGGCGGATTGCCAACAGCGCCTCGCTCCGAATCGGGCGTGACGTTCGCTCCCGTGACGTTCGCTCACCTGAGTTTTTGCACCTGACGTTCCTTGCTCCGATGGGTGATGATCGCACCCTATCGCTGGCCTCGCCGCGATCAACTTATCGGGCGCATGGCGTATGGAGGGACACGACGTGGACGTGATGAGCGTGCAGGACGCGATGTTCCTCGACGTCGAGAACGGGAACAACCCGATGCACATCGGATCCGTTGCCGTGCTCGACGGGCCGGCCCCGGCATACGGGGACCTCGTCCGGCTCATTGCCGCGAAATTGCCGCTGGTGCCGCGGTACCGCCAGAAGGTCCGCTTCGCGCCCGGCGGTCTGGGACGGCCGGTCTGGGTCGACGACTCGCACTTCCAGATCCTGTACCACATCCGCCACACGGCAGTTCCGCCGCCCGGCGGTCGCGACGAACTGCGCAACCTGGCGGGCCGTGTCTTTGCGCAAGTCCTTGACCGGAGCAAGCCGCTCTGGGAGTTCTGGATGGTGGAGGGGCTCGAAGACGGTCGCTGGGCGATCATCTCGAAGGTGCATCACTGCATGGTCGACGGCGTCGCCGCCACCGACCTGCTCACCGTGATGTTCGACGCGAGCCAGGAAGCGCCGGATCTCGAGCCACCCGACGAGTGGTTCCCGGATTCCGAACCCGGCGCGTTGCGTCTCGCAGCGGCGGCCGCACTCCGGACCGTTGCGGACCCGCTTGGCAGCCTGCGCAACGTCGCCGATGTCCTGCAGCTCACCGCCGGTCCTCGGACCCGGATCGGCGAGGCCGCCACGCTGGTCCGCTCTCTGGCGGACTGGGGGAAGAGATCCGCCACCTCGCTCAACGGTCCGATCGGTCCGCATCGGCGCTGGAGCTGGGCAGAGGCGACTCTCGATGACGTCAAGCTCGTGCGCGACGCGCTTGGGGGCACCGTCAACGATGTCGTGCTCGCGTCCATCACCGCAGGTTTCCGGGCACTGCTCGAGCATCGCGGCGAGGATCTCTCGAACCGCGTGGTGCGCACGCTGGTGCCGGTGTCCGTCCGCGCGGAGCATGAGCGTGGGACGTTCAACAATCGCGTATCCGGGATGTTCCCGGGCCTGCCCGTGTCCATCGAGGATCCGGCCGAGCGTCTCGCATCGATCTCGGCGCAGCTGTCGACCCTCAAGGATTCGAAGCAGGCGGTCGCCGGCGACGCGCTCGTGCGTCTTGCCGGGTTCGCGCCGCCGATGCTGCTGGCGCTCGGAGCGCGTCTCGCCGCTCGAACGCCGCAACGCGCGTTGCAGACGGTCACGACCAATGTCCCCGGGCCGCAGTACACGCTCTACGTCGCCGGACGACCGATGGTCTACTCGTATCCGTATGTGCCGATCATGGGCAGCGTGCGCGTCAGCATCGCGATCTTCTCGTACTGCGGCAGGCTGTTCTTCGGGATCACAGGTGACTACGACACCGTCGCCGACATCGACGTGCTCCGGGACGGCATCGAGTCGGGGATGCGCGAACTCGTCGCCGCTGCAGGCGGCAGGCCGCGCCGGGCATCGCGCTCCCGGAAGCGGTCGACTCCGCGGCGGTCACGTCAGGCCGCTTCGGCCTCGCCTCGCTCAGGGAAGAGATGACGGGCAATCGCCGGGGGACGGAATGGTTGCCACGCACCTTCGGCCTGGGCGAGGCGGTCCGCCAGCACCCAGAGCACTGCCGGGTTGTGGCCCAGTCCGAGGTGACTGCCGTAGACGCCCACGTTCTCGCAGCGCGGGCCAGGGGTGTTGATGCACGCCTCCCACGGCACCACGCCATCGAGTCGCGAGTAGACGGCGGTCGTCGGGACGGGTATCGAGCGGCGTAGGTGTCGGCGCGGCGGCAGCGAGCCGGCGCTGACGTGCTGGCCGGTCAGCCGCTGGTAGACGCCGCCCGCGCGGCTGTGATGCACGTTGTCGAGTCCGAATGGGCTGCCGAGGGTGATGACCTGGCGGACGAGTTGCGGCCGGGAACGTGCCAGCTCACGCGCGAAGATGCCGCCGAGGCTCCACCCGATGAGGCTGACCGTCCTGCCGGCCGCCGCGTGCAGCTCATCGAGACGCGCCGTCATACCGCTCATGATCTCGGGCGTCGGACCGAGGTTACGACCGAGAAGCCAGCCGCCGACCTCGTACCCGATCGACCGCAGGTACCAGCGGAGTGTCGCCGTGGACGCGTCCTCAGCAAGCAGTCCCGGCATGACGAGCACCGGATGGCCATCGCCTCGCGGCGCGAACAGAAACACCGGCGACGTCGCGAGCATCGCGCCATAGTCGGCCAGCGCCCGACCGGGCTCGCTCACGAAGAGTGCCAGCGACGGACGCTTCACGGATGGCATGTGCAGGTCATACCACGCGAGCGCTCATCACGTGGTGTTGCGGCGCAGAACGAACGTGGCCAGCCCGACCGGTGACCGGGCCGGGCTGGCCGTGACGACACGGTGGTTGCGGCTAGTGGCCCAGGGCCGCTGTCGCCTGCTGATCCATGGTCGCCTCGACGGTGGCGATGTTCGAACTCGTCGGGTTCTTCAGGAAGTTGAGCAGGTCGGCCCACATCATCGGCTCCCAGCTTCCCTGCAGATCGTCGAGGCTGAAGACGAAGCTGGTCGCGTTGACGAGTGCCGCCGCGTCCGCCTTCGACACTGCGTCCGGGTACGAGTCGCCGGTCACCTTGTTGTTCGGTGATGCAAACCCACCGGCATTTGCCCAGATCGATCCGGGCTCAGGTCCCGCGATGTACTTCATCAGCGCCTGGGCCTGCGGAGTGGCATTGAGCATCATCCCGACATCGCCTGCACCCTGAACCGCATTCTGGTTGGCGCTGTCCGCGGATGGTGCCGGGAACGGGAAGAAGTCGTAGCACGGGGTCTTGCTCGCGTCGGTGGTGCACGCGGCGCCGCCGGTTCCAGTCGTTCCAGCTGCGTAGCTTTTCGAGTTCCCGGTGATCTCACTGACCACGAAGTCGCCCTCGAAGACCATCGCCGCCTGTGGCTGCGATCCGGCCTTGGGGAAGACCTTGTCGACGCAGAGCGGGTAGGAGTTGGCGAGCGCGCCGTTCAGGCCACCGGCGAGGTACGACGTGTTGCTGAACAGCTGACCGAGCGTGGTGAACGCCGTCGTCACCGTTGGGTCGCTCCACTTGAGCGCATGCGTCGCGAGCTTGTTGTAGCTATCCGCACCCGCGGTCTTCAGGTAGACGTTCTGCCAGAAGTCCGCGACCGGCCAGCCGACGTCGGTGCACAGTGAGAATGGCGTGACACCGGCGGCCTTCAACTGCCCTGCGTCGGTGAGCAACTGCTCCCACGTGGTCGGCGGCGTGCTGATGCCCGCCTCCGTGAAGAGCGCGGGGTTGTACCAGATGGTGTTCTTGTTCGCACCTTTGAACCACACGCCGTACTGCTTGCCGCTGTAGCTCGCGAGCGTGTTCCACGCGGCGCCGAAGTTGGACGTCAAGTTGCCGAGCAGACTGGTCAGATCCTTGACTTTTCCAGCCTTGGCAAGGCTGTTGAGCGTACCGGGATCAGGGACGAACGCCACATCCGGAGGCGAACCGCCGGAAACCGCGGAATTCAGCGCGGTATCCATGTTGCTGCCTTTCCCTGAATAGTTGACGGTGATGCCCGTTTGCGTATGGAACGGCACGAGTGCCGCGAGGAAATTCTGCTGCTCCTGTGCTGTCCACTCGCCCCAGACGGTGACCGAGCCGCCGATCTTGTTGCTCGATGAGCCGCTCGAGCTCGCGGGCGGCGTCGTGCTGGTCGAGCCGCACGCCGTCGCAATTCCGAGCACTCCGGCGGTCACGACTGCCAGCTTTCCCAGGGTGCTGACCTGCGTCATACGTTCTCCTCTACGGAGAGGCGAACCCATTGGACCCGCTCTCCTTACAAATCACCGCGTCGAGACCTATGTACTCCACATGCACCCGAAACGCAACCGATCGAATTGCATCTCACCCTATCGGGGGATACCCCTCAACAACGCCCTCCGGGCCGCGAGATCGGTACGCCGACAAATCTCCGGTGTTGCCTTCGACCGTCGAGCGGACTAGCATCTCGGGCCAACTGTGCTGAGGGATGTCGCGTGAGCGTTGCCGATCCGACAGCGGACGCGCTGCCGGTTGAGCCGAAGCAGGACGTCGTTCCGACGATTGGTGCGCCGGTCGGTGGCGGTGGCTGGAAGAGCCATCTCGGTTCACTTCTCTTCCTGCTGCCGGGCGCGCTCTGGTTATTGATCATCGTCGTCTACCCGTTCATTGCGACGATTGTCCGTAGTCTGTTCGACGGCTCCGGCACCCGATTCATCGCGCTCGGCAACTACAAGGCGATCTTCTCGACGACGGACATCATCGTCTCTCTCAAGAACAACGTCGTGTGGGTGGTGGTCTTCCCCTTCCTGGTCACGTTCTTCGGGTTGGTGTTCGCCGTGCTCACGGAGCGGATTCGCTGGGGGACGGCGTTCAAGACCATCGTGTTCATGCCACTCGTGTTCAGCGCGACCGCCGCCGGGCTCACGTGGGCCTCGATCTTCTTCAACGATCCGCACACCGGCGTGGTGAACGCTGCGGTGCAGGGCGTCGCCAACGGGGTCAATCCTCCGGGTCTGTATCCCGTCGACACGTCGGCGGGGGAGAGTGTGGGCGCGCTTGCTGCCACCGGCGTGGAGTCCGGACCCGGAGGAACGCTGCAAAGCAAATCAACGGTGACCGCGGGCGGCACCATCGAGCTCGGGCTCACGGGGATCAGCCCGGCCGTGCTCCAGACGAACCATGCGACGACCGCGCAGGTACCGTCCTCATCAAGCGGTGCGATCACAGGTCTGGTATGGCGGGATTTCTCGCCGTCGCACCCGACGGCACGCGGTCAGGTGTTCCCCGACGAGGACGGAATTGCGGGGATGCATGTTGCCCTGCTGAGCGCTGACGGTTCCGTCGGGGCGACGACAACGACCGCGTCGGATGGGAGCTTCTCGTTTGCCGGCGTCGGGTCGAGCATTTATCGCATCCAGATCACGGCCAACAACTTCCAGGCCGGCTTCAACGGCATCTTCTTTCTCGGCACGCAATCGCTGACTCCAACGGGCTCGCTGAACCCGACGCTGCAGGCGGTCCTGAGCCTGCCGATCGTCGACATCGCGATGATCATCGCGTACCTCTGGATCTGGGCAGGGTTCGCGATGGTGGTGATCGGTGCGGGACTTGCGGCACTCAACCGCGAGGTGCTCGAGGCGGCGCAGATCGACGGTGCGTCGGAATGGCAGACGTTGCGCCGCGTCACCGTGCCGATGCTCCGCCCCGTGCTCGTCGTGGTCTTCGTCACCATGCTCATCAACGTCCTGAAGATCTTCGACATCATCTTGAACATGGCGACACCGTCATCGCAGAGCGGCGCGAGCACGATCGCGCTCGACATCTACAACAATTTCGCAAGCAACAATGGGCAGGGACTCGCGGCCGCGCTCGCGGTGATCCTCTTCATTCTCGTCGTCCCCGCAATGTTGATGAATCTCAAGAGGATCAGAGGATGAGTGTCGTCCAGGCTGCGTCGTTGCCCGTGGCCAAGCCGGCGCCGACGCGGCGCACGCGCTTCCGTCCGTCCCGCCTCGTCATCAACGTGGTGCTTGCGGCAATCGCCATCTTCTGGCTCGTACCCGCCATCGGGATCGCGATCATCTCGCTGCGTCCGGAGAGCGCGTTCGAGCAGTCGGGATGGTGGACCGTGTTCACCGCTCCCGCGCAGCTCACCTTCTCCAACTACAAGACCTTGTTCTCAGCGGGATTCCAGGCCGGGGGCGTGCTCGACTCGCTGACGACATCACTGGCGATCACCATCCCGGTCACTATCCTGGTCACGGTGATATCGAGCATTACCGCGTACTCGCTCGTCTTCGGACGGTGGCGCGGACGGACGGTGGTGTTCCTGTTGATCGTCGCGATGCTGGTCCTGCCGCTCCAGATGGCATTGATCCCCGTCGCCAGTCTGTACAACTTCATCGGCGACACCACCGGCGTCAAGATCTTCGGCACGGTGATCGGCGTGATCATCTTCCACGTCGCCTTTGGCCTTCCGTTTGGCATCTTTCTCATGCGCAACTTCTACACGGGCATTCCGCACGACCTGCTTGAAGCGGGACGGATCGACGGCGCTGGAGAGTGGACGCTGTTCCGCAAGGTGGTGATGCCGCTCGGCCTGCCGGCGGCCGCATCGCTCGCGATCTTCCAGTTCATCTGGGTATGGAACGATCTGCTCGTGGCCCTTGTGTTCCTCGCCAACAACACGCATCAGACACTGACGCTGTTCCTGTACGGGCAAACACGTTTCCTGTCGTCCAACTACTGGATCATCTCCACCGGTGCGATGATCTCGATCGTCGTGCCGCTGATCGTGTTCTTTGCCTTCCAGCGATACTTCGTCCGAGGCGTGCTCGCCGGGGCGGTCAAATGAGGAGCGTGTCATGGCCGGCGTAGTCCTCGACGATCTGACGAAGCGGTACGACGGCGGCGCCCTCGCCGTCAACAAGCTGAACATCGACATCAAGGACGGTGAGTTCATCTGCTTCGTCGGCCCGTCGGGATGCGGGAAGACGACGGCGCTTCGCATGATCGCCGGGCTCGAGACCATCACCAGCGGCGAGGTTCGCATCGGCGATCGTGTGGTCAACAATCTGCCGCCGCGGGACCGCGACATCGCCATGGTGTTCCAGAGCTACGCGCTGTACCCGCACATGAGCGTGCGCGACAACATGGCGTTCGGTCTGCAGCTCCGCAAGACACCGAAGGCCGACATCGACAGGGCCGTTGAGGCGGCTGCCAAGATCCTCGACCTCGAGCGCTTCCTCGACCGCAAGCCCGGGCAACTCTCAGGAGGCCAGCGTCAGCGCGTGGCACTCGGCCGCGCGATCGTCCGCGAGCCGTCGGTGTTCCTCATGGACGAGCCGCTCTCCAACCTCGACGCGAAGCTGCGCGTGCAGACGCGCGCGGAGATCGCGCGCATCCATACCCGGCTCGAGGCCACGATGATCTACGTCACCCACGACCAGGTCGAGGCGATGACGATGGGCGATCGCATCGCCGTCATCAACGAGGGGGTGCTCCAGCAGGTTGGGACGCCGAAAGAGCTGTATGAAGCGCCGCTCAACCGCTTTGTCGCGGGGTTCATCGGCTCGCCGTCGATGAATTTCATCGACCTCAAGGTTTCCAACGAAGGCGGGGTCGTAACACTGAAAGGCGAGGGCAGTGAGCTGCAACCGGACCCGACGCTGTCGGCTCTCCTCCGGGACAGCGGCCTTGACATCGTGACGGTTGGCTTCCGGCCGGAGCACCTGGAGGTCGGCGCGCTCGCGGGACCTGGTCTCAACGTCACGGTGACGCTTGACGTCATCGAGTTCCTCGGCAACGACGTGCTCATTCACGGCAGTTCGGGCGGTCAGGACGTGGTCGCAATCGTCGACGTCGACAACGTGCTCAAGGTCGGCGACTCGGTGGTGCTGTCGGCAGCGCCGCGACGGCTCCACGTGTTCAACCCGGTGTCGCTGGCCCGCATGATCGGGACAGGCTGAGGACTACGGTCAGACCACCGGTTCCCGGGGCTTGACCCCGTCGAGCGACCGCGGGTATATCTCGTCGATCAACGAGCTCGACATGATGTAGTCGGCCGTTGCTCGATTGGAGGCGATCGGCACGTTGTGGACGACCGCAATTCGGAGGAGTGCCTTCACATCGACGTCGTGCGGCTGGGGCTCGAGCGGGTCCCAGAAGAAGATGACCAGATCGATCCGTCCTTCGGCGATTGCGGCGCCGACCTGCTGATCCCCGCCGAGCGGGCCCGTGAGGAATCGATGCACGGGGAGGCCCAGGGCATCGGCAACCATCGCACCGGTGGTGCCGGTGCCGTACAGGTCATGCCGCGACAGGGTTTCGCGGTTGAAGCGTGCCCACTCGAGCAGATCGGCCTTGCGGTTGTCATGAGCGATGAGGACGATGTGCTTTCGGGCGCTCTTGGCGCGGCGTGAGGGCATCTTCGCGTCCATGGTGCAACAGCCGCGAGTCGTCGCGTTCAGTGAGCCGGGCTGATGCCCCATGTGCTGACGTGGGACTCGCCGGGTTGCAACGTGATCAGACCGAATCCCGAGTTGAAAGCGTCGGGCGCGCACGTCATCGGCTCGATGGCGAGCCCGTGCCGCCGGCGCCGCACATCGGAGAGCGTGTCGCCGCTGTAGATCATCGCGAAGGGATGGGTCGCGTCCATCCAGACGGTCACGACTCGATCCCCATCCGGCGCGGCGAGCGAAATCCGGGTGATACCATCGGCGTCGGCTGACAGTGCCGTGTACGCGGTATCGAGCAGCAGCGACCCGATTCGACGCGGCGTACGGAAGTCGAAGTCCGTTCCTTCGACCGAGCACGTGACGCCGGTCGGAATCCCGCGGGCATCGGCTTCCAGCGTGGCGCTCGCCGGCATGTGCAGCAGCGAAGCGTCGACGGGATGCGCATCGTCAACCCGCACGTACGGGTGGGCCCCGGCGCCATAAGGGCACGGATTGTCGCCGGTGTTCCGGGCCGTGGTCTGCACCGTGAGACCGTGGGAGGTCAGTGCGTACGTGATCGCCAGCGACAGTGCGAATGGATAACCCGTGGACGGCCACAGGTCGAGGGAGAGGGTGGTGGTGTCCATCGCCGCGTCGACGAGCGCCCATGGCAGCGCCCGAGTGAGGCCGTGAATCGCGCACCCGGTCCGGGATTCGTTGACCGGCAACTGCATCTCCCGTCCGCCAAACGAGTAGCGCCCATCGGCGATTCGGTTCGGCCACGGGAGGAGTATCTGGCCGCGTCCCCCCTCGCCCGGCTCGCTCCGCCGGAATCCGTCGACGACGTCCGTTGTGGAGGACCGGTAGGAGCGAAGTCCGGCGCCGACCTCGACGATCACTGCGCGTTGGTCTCCATTGACCAGTGCGTACTCCCGGCCGGACGGCGAGACGCTCACACGAATCCCTGGGTCATCACCGCGAGCGGGGACTCTAGGAGGTCGAGGCCCCGTCCGGTCGCGGTGCGTGCCACGCCACCCGATCCAACTCTGTCTTGATGACGGTGTAGCACTCGCACGACACCGCCTCGAGCCCGGCGCGGTCGACGATCGTCACGTGGCCGCGGACGTACCGGATGAGTCCGGCTCGCTGCAGGATGCCGGCGGAAACCGATACGGTCGATCGCCGCGCGGCGAGCATCTGCCCGAGGAACTCCTGCGTGATCATGAACTCGTCCGAGCCGACCCGATCGTGGCTCATGAGGAGCCAGCGGCTGAGACGCTCCTCGCTCGAATGGAGGCGGTTGCACGCCGCCGCCTGCGAGATCTGCCCGAAGAGCGCCTGGGTGTAGCTCTCGACGAGCGCCTGGAACGCGTTGCTCCGGTCCGCCCAGTCGAGGAAGGTGGTGGCTTCCATGCGCAGGGAATGGCCGGCGACCTGCGAGATCGCGCGGACCGCGAGCCCCCCGGTGGGCACCAGCGGGACCCCGACGATGCCTTCGTTGCCGATGGTCGCGACTTCGACGATGGCGCCGTCGTTGAGGGGCGTCACCAGGGAGATCACCCCGTCTATGGGGAAATGGATCGCGTCAATTGGGGCGCCGGGTTCAAACAGCACCGTCTTGATCGGAAGGGTGACGTTTTCAACCACTTCGAACACCTGCTGACGCTCGAGGGCTGGAAGCGCGGAAAGGATGCGATTACGACTGAATCCTTCGTCCGTGGTCGTTGCGGGAGTGGTCATTGTCTTGGCGAGGATTCCCACTCGAACTATGTGCGGTTACGGACAGACTTTGCGCGAGCTGTGCGCAGATTATGCCCTGACTGCAAGGGAAATGCCAGTAGGGATGCTCCGATAGAGGAGGCTGGTGCGTGGTGCGACCGTCCGATACTCATGCTGAGGCTCGTGGAGCGACGGCGATCGTGGATGCGCAAAGCATTGCTGGCATGCCTGACGAGAACTGAGGCAAAGGACATGACCGCACGCATCGCGAACTCTCGGCAGGAACCGCTCGGTCCCGATGAGACCTTCAGCGCGCTGGTCACGCGATTGATCTCCACGAATCGCGCTGAGCGGGCTTCTCGGGACCGCGCAACGAGGAATGGTCCGGTTGTGCAACACATCGAGCCCTCGGAGTCCGCGGCAACGGATCCTCTGGTGGCATGAGCGCAGGGGCCGCGGAGCACTGACGGTCGAAGGTCACGGCGCTGCATCGCGGATGCGGCCGGCGATCGCTGCCGCAAGCCTCGCCGGCGCGTCGTCGCCGTATCCCAGGAAGAGCGAGGGTTCAGCGAGTTCGAGTTCGAGCAGCAGCGGTGCCCCGCCGTCACCGCGGACGAGGTCGACGCGAGCATAGACGAGCTCGTTGCGCGGCCACGGTACTGCGTCGAGCGTCTGCTCAGCGACCGCGCGCTCGATCGCATCCGGGACGCGGACGGAGATCTCCTCCGGCGCCCAGAGTTGGTCTGTAGCGACGCTGTGAGCGCGGAGCACCGGGCCCTTGCGAATCGCGTGCGAGAAGACTCCTTCGAAGAAGATGAGCCCGGTCTCGCCATTGGTGTCGACCGACTCGACGTATCGCTGCACGAGCACGGTGCGATCCGTGGCGAGCAGACGAGCGACGTGCGCTCTGGCCTGGTCGCGATCGGTCGGCCGGTAGCGGGACGTGTTGCGACCTCCCGCGGAGACCGAGGGTTTGACGACGACGTCGCCGTCTGGAATGTGCACGTCGTCGTCACTCGTGCCAGGATCGATCCATGTCGTCGGAACGACAGGAACGCCCGCAGCGGACAGCTCACGCAGGTAGCGCTTGTCCGTGCTCCATGCGATCACCGGCAGCGTGTTGAGCAACAGCCGCGGTTGCGCGCACCACTCGAGGAATGCCGTATGACGATCGGAGTAATCCCATGTCGAGCGTACGACGACAGCGCGAAACGCATCCCACGGAACCGACGGGTCGTCCCAGACGCGAGGCTCGGCGACGAGTCCGCGCGCGGCGAGCCCCGGGATGAGGAGCCGTTCGTCATCATCGAGGTCGGGGAGCAGCGAGCACGTGGCGAGTGCGACGTCAATCAGTTGCGTGGTACCTCCGTCGATAATGGTCAACGTCCTTTTGCCGACCGCTTTTGCTCTCCGGACGCGGGACAGGAGGCGGCCGAACCTCGCCGTCTGTACGCCAGCGGACCACACACGGGGCTTCTCAGCGGGTTTAATGACGCCATTGATGCACGGCGACCAGTCTTGACGCGCACCTGGCCGCTCGGGTCTCGTCCACACCTCACGTCGATCCGCCGATGATGGACGAGCGCTTCGTCACGATCCGCGGTCAGACGCTTCGCTACCTTGTCTCCGGGCGGGGAAAGCCGCTGGTGCTCTGCCACGGATTCCTCAGCTCAGCCGAGGAGTTCGGCGGCCGCTTCAGCGAACTCGGCGATTACCGACGACTCATCATTCCGGACCTGCCCGGGAACGGCGCGTCCCCGCCGCTTCGGGGGCGGCACACGTCCGCGGCGATGGCTGATCTCGTTTTCGACCTGCTGACCCACCTCGAGATCGACCGCTTCGACGTTGGTGGGCTCTGCCTCGGGGCCACGGTGGCATGCGCGCTCGCCAGGCGAGCCGGCGATCGAGCGGAGCGTCTCGTCCTCCATACCCCGCTGCTGTCCCCGGACCTGATGCGCGGACGCTACCGGGAGCAGGTGCGCCTGCTCAGCCGGCGTCCGATGTGGGACGCGGTGGTCTGGTTGAGCCGCCAGCGCTGGATCAGCGATCTCTACAAGCGCTTTGTGATCGTTGAAGGCGACGTCGACAACCGCACGGCGGACATCAACTACGAGAATCAGCGACGCGCTGACCCTCGAGCCGCTCGGGAGTGGCTCAACGATTGCCTGCATCGCGATGACGTCGAGGTCGTTGCCGCGCGCGCGGCGGCCACGCTCATCATCGTCGCCAACCACGACCGGCTCGTCGACGTCGAACGCCTCAAGGTGCTGATCGCCCGGCTTCCCGATCTGCACGTCTATACCGACAGCGATCAGGGCCACGGCTGGAACGAGGCGGCCGTCCACCGGCAACTGGCCGTGCTGCAGGACTTCTTCAACGGCGGCGGATGTGGCCGGAACGGCAGCAGCGCCGCCCACGCCGTGATGTCAGCGGATGACCGCGCCCACGCCAACGGCAAGACGGCCAAGAACGGGAAACCGGCCACCAACGGGAAGGCCTCCGCCAACGGCAAGACCACCGCGCCGGGACCCGTCGTACCGGGTTTGCTCGACACGGTCGAGATCACGTTCTCGCCGAGCTGACCTCCGCTCGGCAACCCAAGGTCCTGCGCTCGAGCTCCAGCAACCGGCGCTTGCGATCAAGCCCCCAGCCGTAGCCGGTGAGGCCGCCGTCAGCCCCAACCAGCCGGTGGCACGGCACGATGATCGAGATCGGATTCCGGCCGTTGGCAGCCCCGACGGCCCGAGCGGCCAGGGGCCTGCCGAGCTTGCGGGCGATCTCGCCGTACGTCGCTGTCGTGCCGGGAGGAATCTCGAGCAGCGCCCTCCAGACGGCAATTTGAAAAGCCGTTCCCTCGAGCAGGAGCGGGGTGGAGAAGCTGATACGGATTCCGTCGAAGTACTCATGGAGTTCGGTGCGGACCCGTATAACGGCATCGCTCTCCCGCCGCTCCTGCCCTTCGAGCGCCGGGGTCCGGGGATGCTCGTCGAAGTACAGCCCGGCGAGATGCTCGTCAGAGACGACCAGGAGCACCCGGCCGAGCGGGGTCATCGCCCAGCCGGCACAGGCAGAGTGGGTGTGCACCGGCCAAGGATGCGCGGCGGTGACGAGCTTGATCCGGCCAAACTCGGACAGATCCGCGCCGCGTCCGGATGTGGCCGGTGTCCGACCGGTCGCCCGCGCTACAAGTAACGGCATGCGTGGCTTCTCCGCGGTGGTGACCACCGGCATCTATTGCCGTCCCGGCTGTTCGGCGCGCCCGAATCCGTCAAACGTGCGCCACTTCGATCTTGCAGCGGCCGCTGAGGTCGCCGGATTCCGCGCGTGCATGCGCTGCCGGCCATATCGGGAGGCCGCGCAGGTGACCGGGGTCTCGTCCGAGCTCGTCTGCCGGGGCATCCGCCTCGTCGTGGAAGGTGGGCTCGACGGCGGACACGCCGAGGGAGCCGTCGCAGCGCGGCTGGGTCTCTCTGCGCGCCATCTGCGCCGTCTCTTCCAGGACCAGGTCGGCGTGACACCGGTGCAGCTCGCCCGCTCGAGCCGCGCCCATTTCGCCCGCCGCCTGCTCGACGACACCGACCTCTCCGTCACCGAAATCGCATTCGCCTCGGGCTTCGGCAGCCTTCGCCAGTTCAACCGGACGGTCCACCAGATCTTTCGTGCGGCGCCGCGCGAGTTGCGCGCGCGCCGGCGCAACGCTGATCGCCTGGTCGCCGACGGCGGTTTGCCGCTCCGTCTCAGCTTCGACGGCGCGCTCGACTGGGATGCCATGCTCGCGTACATGGCGACGCGGGCGATCAAGGGCGTCGAGCACGTCGCCGGCGGTATCTACCGGCGGACGGTGAGCATCGCCGGTGACCCCGGGGCAATCGAGGTCGCAATGGCCGGTCCCGGGCAGCTCCGCCTCATCGCGCATCTACCGCACTGGAACGGGCTCATCCACGTCGTTCAGCAGGTCCGGCACCTCTTCAACCTGGATGCCGATCTCCCCGCGGCCGCCGCCGCGCTGCGTCGCGATCCGCTGCTCGCCGCCTCGATCCGCTCGCATGATGGTCTGCGGGTTCCCGGCGTCTGGGATCCGTTCGAAGTCGGCGTGCGCGCCATCATCGGGCAGCAGGTCTCCGTCGCCGGAGCGAGCACCATTGCCGGTCGCCTCGTCGAACGCGCGGGAACCCCGGTTCCCGGGCTCACTCCGTTCGGCCTCACGCACCTGTTCCCGGCGCCCGGCACGCTCGCCACCGCAGATCTCACCGGCATCGGCCTCACGAAGACGCGCGTGAACGCGATCCGCAGCTTTGCAACGGCGGTCGACGCCGGCTCCCTTCGCCTGGACGGGAGCCTGCCGCTGGAGGAGCTGGTGCGCGCGACGGCCGCGGTACCAGGCCTCGGGCCGTGGACGGCGAACTATCTCGCGCTGCGGATGGGGGAGGCCGACGCGTTCCCGGCAGGTGATCTCGGCCTCCGCAGGGGGCTCGAACGTCTCACCGGCACCGCGATCGCCGCCCGCGACGTTGCGGGCATCGCCGAGCGCTGGCGGCCCTGGCGTGCTCAGGCAGCGATCCATCTCTGGCTGAGCCAGTGAGCGTCCTGACACCGGCATGGATACCTGGGAAATTCGCACGGCGGTGCCGAATCTCGGGCGCATCTGTTCGCGATCGGGTCGATTGCCCGATCATGTGCGATGTGCTCGTTTGCGCTGACACCCCACGCCCGGGTTCCACCCTCGCCATCCAATGCATATCGACAGGGCTGAGCGCATGACCGGCATCCTCGCGCCGGACGGGAGCGCGGAGGAGATCCTGACCTGGACGTACAAGCGGTTTCGGCGGGTGGCGCTGGTGGCGAGCTTCCAGGCGGAGTCGCTGGTGCTCATCGACCTGGCGTGCGGGATCACGGCGGAGCCGGAGGTGCTCACCCTGGACACGGGCCGGCTCCACGAGGAGACGCTGGAGTACATCGAGCAGGTGCGAGCGCGCTACCCGATCCGGTTGCGGATCGTCTCGCCGGATGCCGAGGAGCTGGAGACGATGACCGGGGAGCACGGGACGATGCAGTTCCGGCGCTCGATGGCGCTGCGCAACGAGTGCTGCGCGGTGCGCAAGGTGAACCCGTTGGCGCGGGCGCTGGAGCCCTACGACGCCTGGATCACGGGGCTGCGCCGGGAGCAGACCCCGACGCGGGCGGCGACGCCGGTGGTGGCCTCGGACCGAGGCCACGGGGACATCACGAAGGTGGTGCCGCTGGCGGGGTGGTCAGGGGCGGAGGTGTGGGAGTACCTGGCGGAGCGGAGGATCGAGGCGCATCCGCTCTACGCGCGAGGCTACACGTCGATCGGGTGCGCCCCGTGCACGCGGGCGACGGCGCCGGGGGAGCATGAGCGAGCCGGGCGCTGGTGGTGGGAGGGGAACTCGGACAAGGAGTGCCTCCTGCACCCGCCGCTCGCGGCAGAGGCGATCGCGGACCTGCGCGGCAGGCCCGTCAGCGTCCCGACGGAACCAGAGCGCTCAACTTCGCGGCCATCAGGACTGAGATAGCGTCCTTTGCGTCGCTCACGAGGCGAGCTTCCTCCGCCGGCGTGATCACGCCTTTGGTGACACCGAGTTGGAGCCCAGCCGTGAACTCGGTCAGGGCATCTCTTTGGACCTTGGCCGAGTTGGCGCCGGCGATCCGACCCAGACTCTCGCCGCGCATGAGATCGGCGCCGATCTGCTGCCACGTCAACTTGGTATCGGTCGTGAAGAAGTCGAAGACCTTCGACGCCTCGTTCTTGAACTGACCCAGCGAGGCGAAGCTCGAGGTGGGCAGATGCGATGAGATCGTCGATGCCGAGAGCGATGCCGTCTGTGCTTTCGGCGCCGCGGCGCCCGCGACGCGATCCACTGCGACGACGGTGCCAAGTCCGATCACGGCGGCGCCGAGACCGGCGATCACCAGGTTCTTCGGGCTGAGCAACGGATGCATGATGACGTCCCCCGGGGTTGGCGATTGCTTGATCACAGCGTAGTCCGAATCGACTGACGGGGGGTTGGCGACCCCGTGACGATCCACGCGCGGGCGGCATCAACCGGCGGCGGTCATGGCTGGGGCCATCTGCGCGACGCGAATGTGGTTGCCGAACGGATCACGCAGCCCGAAGTCGATGCCGTACGGCTGCTCAGTCGGTTCCTGGGTGAATTCGACGCCCTTGGCCTGGAGCTCGTCGTACGTCGTGCGAGCGTCCATCGTCGCGAAAAAGAGGTGCCCCCCGGTTCGCCCCTTGGTCAGCAGCGAGCGAACCTCGTCAGCGGTCGCGGGGTCCATCGCGGGCGGGCCGGGCTTCTCGAGCATGATCTGGCGGTCGGGGTCGCCGGGGACGTTGACGGTGAGAAAGCGCATGAAGCCGAGATCCTGGTCGACGTTGATTTCGAGACCAAGCTTGCCGACGTAGAAGTCCACTGCCTCGTCCTGGTCCAGCACGTAGATCTGCGAGATGCGAAGACTGCTGAGCATTGCGAGATCCCCTTTGTTGGAGCGCGGTGACTGCTTTCCGTAACGCTATCGGTTGGATCCGCGGGCGTCTTCTCCAAAACTGCTCGGTCGTGTCCACGCCATGGCGAAACATGTCGGCACCGCAACGACGGGGAGGCGCTGCCGGTATTCCCTCGGCGTTTGACCGACGATCGCGTGGAACGTCTTGCTGAAGGTTCCGAGGCTCGTGAAACCGACATCGAGACAGATGTCCGTCACGCTCCGATCGGTGCAGCGCAGCAGGAACAGCGCTCGTTCGACGCGCCGGCGCTGCAGGTACCGATGCGGCGGTTCCCCAAATGTCGCGTGGAACGAACGGCTGAAGTGCGCGGCGGACATGCAGGCGACACCGGCAAGTGCGGCTATATCGAGCGGCCGGCCGTACGTGAGGTCCATGGCGTCACGCGCACGGAGGAGACGCCGGTTGGTGTCTTCGATCGCCTGGCTCACGCCCGCAATTCTGGGTCCTCGGGCCCGCGGACCCTGCCTCGGCGGGTCTAAGCGGCCCCCGAATCTGTGGTAAACTCCTCGTCGACCTAGCGCCGCTAGGTCTCTTTTGTGTTGAGGCGTTGACACGTGGCTGCATCCAAGGGCGGTTCCGCAATCATCACGTTGCAATGCAACGAGTGCAAGGAACGCAATTACACGACGGTCAAGAACAAGCGCAACGACCCGGATCGCCTGGAGTTGCGCAAGTTTTGCAGACGTTGCCGCGTGCACAGGCAGCACCGCGAGACCAAGTAACCGAAGGGGCGTAGCTCAGCTGGTAGAGCATCGGTCTCCAAAACCGAGGGTCGCGCGTTCGAGTCGTGCCGCCCCTGCCATCACGCCACCGGCAACGCCCGCCCCCGCACCGTCACCAGGAGACATCAGCATCCATGGCCAAGGCTCGAAGCGCACCGGGAGGCCCGCGGCCGCCTCGGCCCGCCCTGCCCGCCGCCGGATCAGGTGGATCGGGACGGGTCGGTCTTGCCGGCTACTTCCGCGGCGTGTGGGAGGAGCTCAAAAAGGTCGTCTGGCCAGCGCGGGACGAACTGTTCCGGATGACGGGGATCGTCATCGCGACCGTGATCATCTTCGCGGCGCTCGTCGGTGGTGCGGACTACCTCTTGAGCATCGGCGTACAGCACGCGGTGACCTCGCAGGCTGCAAATGCCACGCCGATCGCGACGCCCACGGCCATCGCGGCACCGGTGACGGCCGCACCCCTTCCAACTGTGTCGCCGTAGCCGCCGTGGGAGAATGAGCATCGTGGTAACTAACGCCGTTTCCGCCAAGGACGCCCGCTGGTACGTCGTCCACGCCTACTCGGGACACGAGGAGAAGGTTCGCGCCAACCTCCTCAAGCGCGTCGAGTCAATGGACATGCACGACCAGATCTTCGACGTCCTCGTGCCGACCGAAGAGGTCATGGAGATCAAGGACGGACAGCGGCGCAAGGTCAGCAAGCGAATCTTCCCCGGCTACATCCTCGTGAACATGGTCATGTCCGACGAGTCGTGGTACGTCGTCCGCAACACGCCGGGCGTCACCTCCTTCGTGGGCTCGGGCAACAAGCCCGTCCCGTTGCAGGAACACGAGATTCGCGGCATCCAGAAGCAGGTCAAGGCCGAGGCCCCCACCAAGGTCAACGTCGAGTACGAGGTGGGTGAGAACGTTCGTGTCATCGATGGACCGTTCACCGACTTTCATGGCAAGGTGACCGAGATCAACGTGGAGAAGGGCAAGCTCAAGGTGCTCGTGAACATGTTCGGGCGCGAGACCCCGGTCGAGCTGGACCTGCTTCAGGTCGAGCGGTTGCGATAGGACACAAGGTTATGAGCAAGAAGAAGATCAAGACCGTCATCAAGCTGCAGTTGCAGGCCGGCAAAGCGACGCCGGCGCCCCCGGTGGGCACCGCGCTCGGCCCGCACGGACTCAACATCATGGAGTTCTGCAAGGCGTACAACGAGCGCACCGCGAACCAGTCCGGTGTCATCCCCGCACAGATCACCGTCTTCGAGGACCGCACGTTCAGCTTCATCACCAAGACTCCGCCCGCGGCCGAGTTGCTGAAGAAGGCCGCCGGCGTCGAGAAGGGCTCGGGGATCCCGAACCGGACCAAGGTGGGCACGCTGTCGCGGCAGCAGGTACGCGAGATCGCCGAGATCAAGCAGGCCGACCTCAACGCGCATGACCTCGAGCAGGCCATGCGGATCATCGAAGGAACGGCGCGATCCATGGGTCTGAACGTCAACTGAGCCACACAGTGGGAGGGCGCCACGCGCCCGCCAACACCACGGAGAAGTCCTATGTCCCAACACGGTAAGAAGTACCGCGAATCGGCGGCGGCCATCGAGGACGGGAAGTACTACCCGCCGGCCGAGGCGATGAGCCTGGTTCGTCAGATCACCACCACGAGGTTCGATTCATCGATCGAGGCGCATGTCCGTCTCGGCATCGACCCTCGCCACGCCGACCAGGTGGTCCGAAGCACCGTCACCCTGCCCCATGGCACGGGCAAGGTTCGGCGGATCGCCGTCTTCGCGACGGGGGAGAAACTCCGCGAGGCGATCGAGGCCGGCGCCGATGTGGTCGGGGGCGAAGACCTCGTGAAGAAGGTGCAGGAGGGTGTCATCGACTTCGACGTCGCCCTGGCGACTCCGGAGGTCATGGGTATGGTCGGCCGCCTCGGGAAGATCCTTGGGCCTCGGGGACTCATGCCGAACCCCAAAGCGGGCACGGTCACGTTCGATATCGCCAAAGCCATCCAGGATGTCCAAGGTGGTCGGGTCGAGTTCCGAAATGACAGGACGGGCATTATTCATTGCGCGATTGGTAAAGCTTCGTTCGACGACGACAAACTGCGCGACAATTTCGCCGCTTTGATGGATGCAATCGTCCGCGCCAAGCCAACCGGCGCCAAGGGCACGTACGTGAAGACGGTCACCGTGGCCTCCACGATGGGTCCTGGCATTCCGGTGGACCCGGTGCAGGCGGCACGGCTCACGGTGGGCTGAGGTCGCCTTCGATTTGATCCGGCTTCTCATCGTCGACGACATCGCGAGCACGCGGGACAATCTGCGCAAGCTGCTCGGGTTCGAAGAGGACATCGAGGTCATCGGCACGGCCGGGGACGGCAAGCAGGGCCTCGAGGAGGCGCACCGTCTCCTGCCCGACATCGTACTCACCGACGTGAACATGCCGATCATGGACGGGATCCAGCTCACCGAACGGCTCGCTCAGGAGCTACCCGCCTCACCGGTGATCATCATGTCGGTGCAGGGCGAGCGTGACTACCTCCGCCGCGCGATGCAGGCGGGCGCGCGCGAGTACCTGATCAAGCCGTTCAGCCACGACGAGCTTGTCGCGGCGATCCGTCGCGTCCATCAGCTCGAGGAAAAGAAGGGGACCTTCGCCCGAGCGGCGGTCCCGGAGGGCAGCGGCGCGCCCCGCCCGGCGGCGCTCGGCGAGGTCATCGTGCTCTTCTCCGGCAAGGGCGGGGTGGGGAAGACGCTGCTCGCGACCAACCTGGCGGTGGCGCTTTCCGTCGAGACCGAGTCACGGGTTGCGCTGGTCGATCTCGACCTCCAGTTCGGGGACATCGGGGTGATGCTCAACCTT